>DYND01000007.1 GCA_020721255.1 Chlorobium chlorochromatii | reverse complement strand
ATAAGAGGCCAGAAATTTAACCACTTTCATAAAACTGCTTGCTCTTTTATAATAATGATATGGCTTTTGCTATCAAGATGTTTACCTCACGTGCCAACAAGCGCTTCGATTCCGGAAAAGGTTTCTATGGGTGGCGCGACTTGCGGTATTTCCTTTTCGAGTATGAGTTTGAGAAAGCCGTTGAGAGTAACCTTCAGAAGGTCGACTGGAGTATGTTCACACGAGTTGAAAGGGATAAGGTGACCATAGAACATATTCTGCCGCAAACACCGACAAAGTTCTACTGGAGCAATACCTACAGGATGTTCACTGACTGCGAGATAAAGCAACTGTCCGGTTCGCTTGGAAACCTGCTTCCGTTGTCCCAAAGCATCAACTCGTCACTCCAGAACGACAGCTTTCAGGATAAAAAGAATCCGCCAGCAATAGGTCGAAGGGGTTATATCAACGGTTCCCATTCGGAAATTGAAGTAGCTCAACAGAATGACTGGACAGCACAGAATATTCTTAATCGTGGTCTGGCGTTGCTGAAATTCATGGAGACCCGATGGAGGCTTCAATTGTCCGATGAGGAAAAAACGGCATTGCTTCACATAGAGTTTGTGGCTGATGGGCGTAAAATCCCTCCTGAAATCCAGGAAACTCAGTCAACTTGAGCATCTGCACAGTTACAAGGACTTGCTCACCTGAATAGTGGTAGTAGAACCTCAATTCCCGATGAAAATGTAGCCATGGCTGCGACAATCCAATAAAATAATGAGGGTTATATGAAAATATCCCTTGTTTTTTGCCTTAAACATTGTTGCATTAGCAACTATAAAACAAAGGAGGTACCCTATGGCTTTTTGAGTCCATCATGTCAACAAGAAAACCGGAGTCACCTACACGTCTACGAGGCCGTCTCCATCTGGAATAAAGAGCTGAAACAAGCACGCAACAAGCAGGTCTGCGTCGGCAAGATCGATCCGGCGATCGGGGCGTTCGTTTACTCTAAGCGGCTCGACCTCAAACAGGCCGGGCTTCGTGATCCAGCCGTGACCATTTTACCCCCTCAGTGCTGCTGAATAACCGCTGGGTGCAGCAAGCCATTGATGGGATCCATGCCACCATCCATGAACATGAAGGGTACCGGAAGTTCGATGATGAAATCCTGTACGTGAACTCACGCATTTATTCTTGGGGCGAGGGTAAGCGGCGTTGTTACCTGCACCTGTACTATAATGTCGGCAACCGCGCACGAGCGATTGATACCTTCAATGAGGCTCTGGTCGAGTATCGGCAGGAACTTGAATCTGGCCATCTGCAGGCAGCACATCAGAAGGCGTACGACGAGTTCTTTATCGTAAAGACGACCCCGAAACGCGGGCCGAAGGTCTCCTTCAACACCGAGGCGATCAACCACCACATCAGCCGGTATGCAGGATTCCTGGCACTGCTCTCCAGCGGCTTCAAAGACCCCGTCGAAGCGCTGCGAGTCTATCGTGACAAAGATTCGGTCGAGAAGTGCTTCGATGATCTGAAGAACAGTCTGGACATGAAGCGATTGAGGATGCACACGTCCTCGACAGTCGATGGATAGTTTATCGCCTTGATCCTGACGAGCGCCCTCCGCAAAGAGATTCGAGCATCCGGAATGATCGAGCACTACACGGTCAGGGAACTACTGAGGGAAATGGAGGCGCTTACCAAGGTTAAATTTTCCGGTAAATATGGTCACATCCTAACCGAACTAACCAAGCCACAGCGTCAGATTCTCAACGCCCTCGACATAAACCTGGAGCCCAGCCTGGTATAATTATAAACTTTCGGGATTTTAGGTAAAAACACTGTGGTCTATGCACGAAACCACAAAAATCTTATTCCATTGTTTTTGGTACACTCAGGTGATCGCCTCAGACCTGTAAGACCTGCACTACAGCTCTATTAAAGTTCTGAGCCGTATGGAAAATCGTAAGAATTATCACGATATTGCTGCGAACCGTGTAAACAACAAGGTATGGGGAGTCTGAAAACAGGAGTTCTCGTGTTCCCATCAGACGACCTGGTTTGCCGCTATCCGGGTATTTGGAAAGCTGGGTCGCAGTTTTTTTGATAATTGCAAGAATGACTTTTGCTGCTGCTGCCGAACTTTCCTGGCCGATGTAGGCCTCAATTTCTTCGAGACGGGCTTTGGCCTTGTTAGTCCACTGTACCTGCAATTTTCCCCTCCCAGTGCTCAATCATTGTTTCTTGCGAGATGACCTTACCTTCTTCAAGGTCACGAAGACCGTCCTGAATACTTTTGAGCTGCCATTCATTCAGAGCGAGATATTGATCGATTGCTTCCTCAATAACAAAGGTTTTTGTTCTTCGGGTTGCCACTGCAAGCTGTTCAATCCTGTTTTTGGTGCTCACAGGAATTTTAAAACTGACTTGGTTTCGTGGTTCCATTTGTTTCGCTGATGATAACATACCGTTTCCACACTATGGATTCGTATTTCAAAGTATTTCACCAAAATACCGATTATATAAAGAGGAATCAAGATTTGATTATTATAACATAAGAGACAGTATCAATGCACTCAAAACAATTTTCTTTTAAATCGTTTTTTACTTTAAAGACAGTTTGTCCGATAAACGATTTTTTAGACACATTTCAACATGAGAATCTTCGGTTACGCTCGCGTTTCAACCAGCCAGAAGTCACTGGATATCTGAAAATCAGAGCCACATCGCAGCCAGAACAGTAAACAACAAGACGAGAGCCCAACATAAGGCTGACTGGGACAGGGTAATAAAAGCGGTACGGAATGAAACGAAAAGGATTCAGACTGAAGCTGCCACGGATCCATACAGCTTCCTTAAACCAAGAGAAAAAAGGCCGCCGGTAATTATTACAAACCAGCAATGGATAGAAGAGTTTCAAGATGTGTTGGAAGATTTCATGGAAAGAAAAATATTGATAACTTTTCAGAATATTTCTCAAGTTTACAGATAGTCAAAAAAACAGAATTATTGGGCGATTTGTAAGGTTTTTGTACAGTTAAGGCTATTTGCGATCACCACCATTCTTTATATCTCTTTTAAAAAGAATTATATATAAAGTCTTTATAGAAAATTGAACATATAACCTACCTATGATTGCAACTGGTCTCGATCTCTTGCTCCAGAATACGGAGAGTCTTAAACATCGGAACATCGGGCTGATTGTCAATCAAACCTCCGTCACGCACGATCTTAAATACTCATGGAACGTGCTGAAAGAGAGAGGCTTGCATATCAAACGGATTTTTTCTCCCGAACATGGCCTTTTTGCAACAGAGCAAGATCAAATCGCCGTCAGTTACCAGCCCGAACTTGATTGTGAAATTGTCAGCCTCTATGGCGACTCGGCAGCAACGCTTATTCCCGATCTCTCTCTGGTTGATGATCTTGATCTTATCCTTTTTGATATTCAGGATGTTGGCGCACGTTATTACACGTATATCAATACATTAGCGCTTTTTATGGAGGCAATCTCCGGTCGGGATATAGAAATTTGCGTGCTCGACCGTCCTAATCCGCTTGGTGGAAAGCTTGTTGAGGGACCACAACTTCAGCCTGCATTCGGTTCATTTGTCGGCGTTTTTCCTGTTCCCGTGCGTCATGGAATGACGGCAGGCGAGTTGGCTATCTTTTATCGCAAAATCAAAAAGCTTGATGTGAACCTTCGTGTTGTCACCATGCAAGGGTGGCAGCGATCAATGCTTTTCCCTGAAACCGGACTCCCGTGGATTCCACCTTCTCCGAATATGCCAACCTTTGCGACTGCTGAAGTATATCCCGGCATGTGCTTATTTGAAGGTCTTAACGTCTCCGAAGGACGAGGCTCAACAACACCGTTTCAGCTTTCCGGTGCACCGTTTATCCAGCCGTATGAACTTGCTGAACGCTGTGCATCATACCAGCTCGAAGGCGTGTACTTCCGGCCGGTCTGGTTCAAACCAACGTTTCACAAGTTTGCTGGTAACGTTATCGGCGGCATCTGGCAACAGGTGAGCGACCATTCTCGCTACCGGTCATTCGCCACGGCGGTTGCGATGACTGCGGCGCTGTATGAACTTTATGCTGATCACGTGCAATTTTTGTGCGGCGTCTATGAATTTAACGATACCATTCCAGCCTTCGATCTGCTTGCAGGCAACGGTGAAATCCGCATTGCTATTCAGAATGGCACCGATGTTGCATCATTGCTTGCGTCGTGGCAGCAAGATGAGCACGATTTTCTGGCTTGTAAATCTCATTATCACCTTTATTGAACCTTGATTGAACAAATTGTATGCAACCGCTTGATATAACCATTGTTGTGCTTTTCCTTGTCGGCAATATCCTTTTCGGACTTTTTCAAGGTAAGGGCAATAAAAACACAGGCGATTATTTTCTTGGCGGCCATAAGCTGCCATGGATTGTTGCCATGCTCTCAATTGTTGCCACAGAAACATCGGTGCTCACTTTTGTAAGTGTTCCTGGTCTTGCATATCGTGGTGATTGGTCATTTTTGCAGCTTGCTTTAGGCTATATCGCGGGTAGAATTCTGGTGAGCGTGCTGCTTTTGCCCATCTATTTTAAAGAAGGCGTGACATCTATTTATGAAGTTATCGGCACTCGTTTTGGGAAAGGAATGCAAAAAATTGCTTCCAGTGTTTTTCTCGTGACGAGAATTCTTGGCGATGGTGTACGATTTCTTGCGACAGGCGTGGTGGTACAAGCCGTTACAGGGTGGTCGTTACCACTCTCCATTATCATTATTGGTTTTGTTACATTGATTTACACGATTTCTGGCGGGTTGAAAACCGTAGTATGGCTCGACAGTTTTCAATTTGGGCTTTACTTTCTCGGTGGCGTAATCACTGTTATTTTTATTCTGTTTCAGCTTGATGCTTCGCTACCTCAAATTTTTTCCTCGCTTGCTGATGCTGGTAAACTGCAAATGTTTGTGACGGAGGGTAACATTCTGGTGAATCCAATGATGTTTGGCAGCGCATTTTTGGGTGGAATGTTTCTCTCGTTTGCCTCGCATGGTGTTGATTTTATGATGGTGCAGCGCGTGCTCGGATGCAGCACGCTCGGGGATGCGAAAAAAGCGTTGATCAGTAGTGGCGTCTTTGTTTTTATGCAATTTGCCATTTTTCTGCTGGCAGGTTCTCTTATCTATCTTTTTCTGGAAGGAGTTCCCATTGAAAAAGATCGTGAGTTTGCACAGTTTATTGTCAACTATCTTCCTTCAGGACTTAAAGGAATTTTGCTCGCCGGTATTCTGTCGGCAGCAATGTCCACGATTGCTTCATCAATCAATTCGCTGGCAGCTTCCACGGTTACCGATATGCTTGGTGGGAAGATGTCGTTGAAGGGATCCCGCTGGATCAGTTTTGGTTGGGCGGTGGTCTTAATTACCATAGCGCTGCTGTTTGATGAAAGCGATACATCAATCATTATGGTTGGTCTTGAGATCGCCTCATTTACTTATGGCGGTTTGCTGGGGCTTTTTCTGCTCTCTAAAACCAAGCGCAATTTCCATACAGCAAGTCTTGCCATAGGTCTTGTGGCAAGCATGGCGATTGTTTTTGTTCTCAAACATTATGGACTTGCATGGAGCTGGTTTATCCTCATCTCAGTAACGCTCAACATCATTGTTGCTTATAGTGTTGATGTGGTGATTAAGGCGGTCAATCCTGAAACTGACCGCCAGAGTAACTGAGACGTACTATGCCATAGGAAGAAGATCGTAGTATTTGGCAAGATCGCTCTGTGGTTCTTCGACATCATTGACCACCTCAAAGGTCTTGTTTTTAGCCTTCTCCAACCAGAGCGAAAGCACAAGAAGCTCAGCCACATCAGCACGGTTGATGAAGCCGTTCCACAGCTTGTCGCCGGTATCAACATGCAGCTTGTTGAGCAATGGTTCACCATCCTTCAAACCACCAGGACGAACGATGGTGTACGATCTACCGTCCTTTCCGAATACTGCTCGAACATGCTCCTCTGCTTCCCATTTTTTCGTCAGTACACCAGCGAAGAGATTGAGAGGATGGTACCATTTTGTTACCGCCAGTGAGCTGACGATTCCAAAATGTTTTACTCCAGCTTTTGCCGCCTCATCGACAAGTCTTATCACCCCATCCCTATCAACTTCTGCAGGTGAGGATTCACCGGAAACCGCGTTCGAACCAAGCGTCGAAATAACGGCACTGCATCCTGCAACGGCGCGTGCAATATCGGTAGTACTTTGAATTTTACCACCGATAATCTCAACTCTTGCGCCCAACAAGCCGCGTGCTTTCTCGGCATCGCGAGATAGCACTCTCACCGAAATGCCATAATGAAGCAGGCGTTTTACTACCCATTGACCGGTTTTACCTGTCGCTCCTGCCACAAGAACTTTACCGCTATAAAGTTGTTCATTACTCATAACTCTATGCTTTATATAATTTTGCATTTGAAAATTTCAAGCTTGTATTCGCTCATATCAATCGAGCAGATGCAGCTTATAAAATGTGATTTTGAGCTATCATGCTGGCTATCAATCCATCCATTACGGCAGTGAATTGTTGCCTGTAACTCTTTAAAAGAACAGTGAGATCGGTGTTATAGTTTCAGGAATTTCTCTACTTTCTATGAAATATCGCAGCCATCCATGTCGTTTTTGTTTTGCACTCATGTTTTGTCCAACGAATTATCCTCAACCAATTATGACACACACTTGTTCGATTTCGCATCTTTTCATGTTTAGTGTCATGCTTACACTCTCTCAGCCAGCATCAGCATACGACAAGCAAACCTTAAGTTTTTTGAAACAGGGGACGGCTGAATGGAATGCTATGCGGCTGGCAACCCCGGCTTATACCGTTGACCTCTCTAACGCGCCACTTGAAAACGCTAATCTTTCTGGTGGTTGTTTTGTGAAGGTTAATTTCAAAGGAGCATTTATGAAAAATGCACAGTTTACAAGTGCCAATCTGGAGGCAGCTAATCTTCGATGGAGCACTCTGCAAGGTGCCGATTTACGCAATGCCAATCTGCAACAGGCAATGTTGTTTGAGGCTAATCTTGAGAATGCTCATTTGCAGGGTGCCAATCTGAAAGGCGCAACATTGATGGAACAGGCAAATGTTGCAGGCGCAATTGTTTCGAACAACACAATTTTGCCATCCGGTGAACGTGCCAGTGCCGGCTGGAGTCGTTTGCACCACGCTATTTTTGTCAGTGAGCCTGAACGGGAGTTTAATAATGCAGCGTTACTCTGTTCAGAACTCTCTGATGCTCTTTATACTTCGCGTGTAGCCGCATCAAATATTGCAACACCAAGCAAAAGTACCACGGCAATTGTGCAGAAGGCATTTTCTGACGCACCAATGAACCACGAGGCACTCCAACATGCGGTTATGGAAAACGCCAATCTTGCTTACGCTAATTTCCGTAAAGCGAATTTGCCGGCCGCAAAACTGCATGGTGCCAATCTTCAGAGTGCTAATTTTGATCGAGCTTTTCTTAAAGGAGCGGATCTCAGCAACGCTGTGTTGACAAACGCCATGTTGTATGGCGCTATGCTGATGGAGGCAAATTTGCGTGGTGCTAATCTTGAGGGCGCGTCGCTTTTTAATGCTAATCTTGAAGAGGCGCAACTTGAGGGTGCAAACTTGAAAAACGCAAACATAATGGATGCCAATTTCAAGAATGCAACTATGTCACCACAAACTATTGTACCATCAGGGGAGTATGCAACCGCCAACTGGGCACGTATGAACCAGGCAAGATTTGTGCAGCCTTAATTTTCAACCATAACAAAACGCTTGCGATAAAGCAAGTGCTGTAGAGGATTGGCTTTCTTAATATTTGGATCGTCGGTCGTGAGCTGATGCTTTTTCCCTGTTCGTGTCACAACCTCAATGGTTCCGTCGTTGTTGACCCTGTCAACTTTCCAGAACTTATCGACAATGTAGTGATATGCTTCACCATGCTCAAATGGGTAAACTTCTCGAGCCCTTGGGCTTGGGCGAAAAGAGCTTTTTGGTTTGTGGTAGATAATTTTATCACCAACCCTGAACTGTTTCATGGTCCACCCTCCTTTTCCGTCAGTACGATCGGACATTATAGTTATTCAGTTAATTCTTTTTGCTTTATACAAAAAAAAGGTGAATAAACAAACTTATTTTTGTCCGTTGTATAAATTCAGATGTTTTTTGCCTCACAATCCTGTTGCGCAAAGGTTCAGAATTTATTCAGGTGAGTTTTTTTGCAGGAATATTGAAGAGTTTGCAGGTGAGCACAGGAATAAAAAAGATGGCGACAGTGATGCACGACGTAATGATATCGGCTTCATGGCTATCCAGCAATTTTGCGAATACGGCGTCAGGATAAAAATAGCCAGTGGCGGAGAGTGTCAGTTTGAGACCAAGCAATCCAATGACAAGGAAAGCGCACGCTTCGAGAAATGGATAGCGCTCCATTAATCCCACAAACCCTTGTGCAACAAAGCGCATGGCGAGAATGCCAATAAAAACACCGAGGCAGATGAGCACCAGATTATCAGTAAACGCTACGGCTGCAAAAATATTGTCGATTGAAAATGCTAAATCCATCATTTCAATCAGAATGACCGTGGACCAGAACGCACCCAACTTGCCGGCAGTCATCCTATAAAAGCGGTTACTCTCTTTGTCAAGTAAATCGTCGTTTTTCTGTGGTGTTTTTCGTCCCTTGAGCCAGGCAAAGAGCAGGTAAAGCAGATATAGCCCGCCAATCGGTTTGAGCCACCAAATCTTAATCAGGATAGAGGCAAAAAGCAGGCAGAGGCCACGGAACAGATAAGCACCGATAATTCCATAGCGTAATGCGGCAGCACGCTGTTTTTCGGGCAAATCCATAACCATGGTAGCAAGAACAGCGGCATTATCGACTGAGAGCAGGCTTTCGATAATAATCAGGTTACCAACGACTAACAGGGAAGCGATTGGATTGGCGATAATTTCCTGTAAAAGATCAAGCATATATTACTTATCAGATTTGTACCAGTACACCAATTTCAATGACCTGACCTGATGGCAGATTGTAGTAGGACGTTGCACTTATAGCGTTGCGTGCCATCAAAGCAAAGAGTTTCTTACTCCAGGAGGTCATTCTGGATTTCAGTCCGGTCACAATTTTCTCACGGCTCAGGAAAAAGCTGATAGCCTCCGGTTTAAAATGCAGACCTTGATGATTTGCTAATGCAATCACTTGACGGATATTGGGGTATTCCAGAAAACCGTATCGGGCAACAACCTTAAAAAACCCATCACCAAGTTTTGTTACCTCTACTTTACGATTGTTTGGCACTCTTGGCACCCGTTCTGTACTGAAATGAAAAATCGCAACATCGGAATGCATGATTTTGTTGTGGCGCAAATTGTGCAGCATCGCAACAGGCACAATATCAGGATTGGCGGTCAAATAGACTGCTTGACCGTTTACTCGATAAGGCTGCTGCAAGGCGAGACTCTGCATAAACTCGTCAATCGTGAGCGTTTGCGCTTGCAATTGTGCCATAAGAAGGCTTCTTCCCTGTTTCCAGGTAAGCATCAGCGCAAAGATAACAAAGCCAATGACCAGCGGGAACCATGCGCCTTGAAACAGCTTGCTGATACTTGCCCCAAAAAAGGAGATATCAATAATGCCAAAAAAGAGGACGAGAAGATTGAGTGCAACTCTATTCCATTGCCAGAGGTCGCGAGCGACGAAATAAAACAGAATGGTTGAAATCAGCATCGTTGCTGTTACCGCAACACCGTAAGCAGCCGCAAGTTTACTTGACGAGCCAAAACCGATAACGAGTGTTATGGTTGCAATCATTAACGCCCAGTTTGCCGCCGGGACATATATCTGCCCTATATGCTTGGCTGAAGTATGGGTGATGGTCACCCGTGGCAGATATCCGAGCTGTATGGCCTGCTGGGTTAAAGAAAAAACACCGGTTATCAGTGCCTGCGATGCGATAATGGTTGCCGACGTGGACAGTATTACCATCGGAATCATTGCCCACGAAGGGACAAGTCCATAAAACGGATGATGGGACTGCTCGGGAAAAGCAAGAAGAAGAGCGCCTTGTCCGAAATAGTTCAAGAGTAACGCGGGAAGTACCAGCAGCACCCAAGTCAGTCGAATCGGACGCCTGCCAAAATGGCCCATATCGGCATAGAGTGCTTCAGCACCCGTAACAGAAAGAAAAACAGCACCCAGAACCATAAAGCCCTGGAGATGATTGCTCAACAGAAATGAAATGCCGTACCAAGGCATTATTGCGTTTAGAATCTGCGGAAACTTGAGAATCTCTACAAGCCCAAGCAAGCCGATGACGAAAAACCAGACGAAAATAATTGGTCCGAACAGTGCGCCAACACGTGCTGTTCCATGGTGTTGAAAGAAGAAAAGGGCAACAAGTACAGCAACAGTAACCGGAATAACAAGCTCCTTGAACGCCGGCGCAATAATCTGAACACCCTCGACCGCGCTGAGCACCGATATGGCAGGAGTAATCATGCCATCCCCGTACAGCAGTGCCGCACCAAACAAGCCAATGATTACCAGAAAGCCGCGGTTATAACCATTTTTCCGACTCTGCGTAATAATAAGTGCCGTCAGGGCAAGAATCCCACCCTCCCCATCATTATCGGCCTTCATGATTAAGCTGAGATATTTCAGTGTAACAATCACAAGGAGTGACCAGACAAGAAGTGAGAGAACGCCAAGAATATTATCGTGAGTGATAGGGATACCGTATTCTCCATGAAAACATTCACGGACGGCATACAGTGGACTCGTACCGATATCGCCGAACACCACACCGAGAGCCGCAAGCGAGAGACCGGCAAGACGTTTTATACCAGATGGTTCTTCATGGCTTCCACTATCGGATTTTGCCGATATTGTTGACATAATTGCATTGAGAAAATGAAAAAAAGTCTGACTCAACAGCCCGCTCGACCACATTGTACGGGTTTTTAATATAGACAATCTCTACCAACGGGCAAGTACGTGTTCATCTCTGTGGTGACGGACGATGCTATTATACTATTTGTTACCCATGTCGATATCCTCATCTGTGCTTGTTGAACATCTTCAGGTCAGCAGAGTTCACCACCCGCGTATAACCATTTTCAGACGGCACATTATCTGGTAATAATTATTCAGTATCGGGAATGAATATTCTTTTTTATTGGATAAGCGCTATCCGTGTCACATCGCAAATATCTGCTATTGTGTTTTTTATTACGCCAAATGACGGATTTTCTTGACTGAAATAGCCCTTATTAGGTAAAATTGGTTGTTTTCTACATTTTTTCTGTATATTTCACCTGTGACGCGACTGAATTAGACCTTGATTTTTATTCATTTTTTTGCTCTCCGTTTTGAATTTGCAGTTGTTGGAGGAGTAGCGGGCTTAAACCATGAGCGTATGAGACATGAAAAATATTATTTTAAAAAAACACTTTTTGCCGCATTAATCGGCATCACATTTTCGACTGTTGGTCTGCAGAACAATGGATTAGCTGTTGAGCAGACAAATAACACACATACAAGTACTATTTCTGTTACCGAAGGCAAAGCATCATTTTATGCGGGTCAGTTTCATGGGCGAAAGACCGCTAACGGCGAAACCTTTAATATGGCTCAACTGACGGCAGCTCACCCTTCATTGCCATTTGGTACGTGGGTACGAGTAACAAATCTTCGCAATGGTAAAGATGTTGTCGTTCGTATTAATGACCGTGGTCCATTTGTAAAAGGGCGAGTGATTGATCTCTCGGCGGGTGCAGCAAAAGAGATCGGTATTCTTAAAACAGGCGTTGTTCAGGTAAAGCTTGAAGCGCTGAAAACACGACCATCGGCAGTAACCTCTGGTTAAGTTCTCTGCACATTTTATTTGTCAGTAATAAAAAAGCCTGCTTTAACAACAGCAGGCTTTTTACGTTTGAGGGCATTGAACTACTTTTCCGCACAAATTATTGCACTGTAACGAGGGTGTTAAGATGCTGAATAAATGGTTCTGCATCGAGAAAACCAACGATTTTGCTCTCAGGAATCTCTTCACCATTTGCGTTAAAAAAGATAATACCCGGAGGGCCGAAAAGGCCAAAACGTTTCATCAAAGCGAGATCGTCGGCAGTGTTGGCGGTCACATCAACCTGCAGTAGGGTCATGTTCTGGAGTTTCTCTATTACCTTATTATCGTGAAAGGTAAATTTATCCATCTCTTTGCATGAAACGCACCAATCTGCATAGAAGTCGAGCATGACAGGCTGTTTTGCCGTGAGTAACGCTTGATCAAGCTCAGCAATCGTTGTAATGCGACTAAAGCGTATTTTTTTCTCTTCCGAGCTGTTGCTGCTTGTTTCCCCGCCCTTAAAAGATGCAAGTGGTTCAAGAGGATTTGTTCCTCCGGCAGCAACGCCAACAATTTCGATAGTGCCAATAATCAAGAGCAGAACTCCTAATGCTTTGCTGAACCGTTGTGCAATCGTTGTTTTTCCCTCTCCTGCTTCAAATACCCCAAGAAAAACGGCACAGAGAATGGCATAAGCACCCCAAAGCATCATCATTGCTGGTGCTATCAAAACAGGCGTAACCATCCAGACAGCAACAGCAATCAGCAGCAGGCCAAAAACATATTTCACGTTAATCATCCATCCACCAGCTTTGGGCAGCAGACTGCCTGCCGATAGTCCAACCAGCAGCAGTGGTACACTCATGCCCATTGCCATTGAAAAGAGTGCAAGCCCGCCAAGCAGCACGTCGCGAGTCTGGCTGATATAGACTAATGTCCCTGCAAGCGGCGCGGCAACACACGGCCCGACAATAAGCGCCGATAATGCGCCCATAAAAAAGACACCAACAAAACGTCCACCTTTCAATCCACCCGACGCCTTGCCCAACTTGCTCTGCATTGATGTTGGTAACTGTAACTGATAAACATCAAACATGGAGAGCGAGAGCAATACAAGCAGCAGCGCAAACGTCACCAAAACCCACGGTTTCTGCAATGCGCCGGCAAGTCCTTCACCCGCAAGCCCGGCGGCCACACCAAGAGCAGTATAAACCAGCGCGAGACCGAGGCAATAGGCAAGTGCCAGTAAAAAGCTGCGCCGACGCGATACCTTACCATCACCCACAATAATGGATGACAGAATAGGTACCATAGGCAGCACACATGGCGTGAATGACAAGAGCAAACCGAAAACAATGAATGCAAGCGAAACTTTCCAGAGGCTTCCACCGGCAAGCGTGGATGCAATAATAGAGAGGTCGTTAGCTGGTGGTTTTGTTGCGGAACTGTTTGCAGTACTCTGCGTCGCGGCTGATTGAGTTGCAGAACTATCCGTCTGGATTGCTGTCGATGCAACAGAATTGCCGTTCTCATCTGTTAAGGAAAGCAGACCAATGCTGGCGGGATCAACCTTAAACAGCTTTGTTATCGGAGGGTAGCAAAGTCCATCTTCAGCACAACCTTGATAGGTAACATTTAAAATAAAGGGACCAGCCGCCTTTGTTATTGGAAGTTCAACATCAAGAACATCATGGAAAATAGCCACCTGTTCATTCGTTGCTGGGTCTGTTATTGTTATGCCTTTCGGGAGAGATGGGGTTGGCACTTCCGCATTACCGTTTTCAACACGGATAGTCATCTGGTCGCGGTATAACTTGTAGCCTTTCGCAATATCCCAATGCAGCGTTACCGTATTTGCATTTTTCAGTTCAGCTCTGATTTTAAATGCCTGTTCGGGATCAAGAAAATCAACAGCAAAAACGGTGCTGACCCGGAGCAGCATTGCCATTGCAAGAACAATAAAGAGCACCAAGCGCTTTCTTGTGGAGTGAATCATTGTTATTCTTCTCTCATTATGGGAATCAAAAAGCAGTGAAATGTGTTTTTATACACATTTCTATTAATTCTGTGGAAGATAGGTGTTTCCTGATTTATCTTGAAAGGTTGCTATAAGTTTATATTATTGCTCGATCTCTTTTTTCTCACGTTAATTCATGCGCACATCGCTTATGGGTTCAGTTCAGCGTCGCTGGTTTCAGGTTCCTTGGGAGTTCAGGGAATCTGCTCTTTTCACAATAATTGTGGTTTTTGCTGGTTTTGTTCTGCAATATTCTGGTGCCGGGCGCGGCGTTATTGTTCCACCGTTGCCTTATAATGCCATTATTTTGCTGCTCTTTGCTGTGCTGACACTCGGTATCGGTCTTAGTTTTAAAGATAATCCAACGGTGAAATGGTTTGGTGGCATCCCCTTAGGGCTGTGCCTGATTATTGCTATTGCGCTTCTTTCGCTGATTGGCGGTGTTGTGCCGCAGGACGGCTTTATGGAAGGGTCACTTGCTGATGTCTTGGGGATAAGTCGCATTTTTTCGAGCTGGCCGTTTGCGCTGACTGTTCTGTTTTTCCTTGCAAATCTGGGTATTGCGCTTTCGTGGAAGCTTGTGCCGTTCAGCATTAATAATATCCAGTTTATCCTTTTTCATGCAGGCTTCTGGATAGCGCTCTCTTGTGGTACGTTTGGTGCCGTTGATTTGCAGCGCCTTGTTATTCCTGTTGAGGAGGGGCAGTCAAATAATCTTGGCTATACCATGGGAAGTGGAAAGTCTGAAGAGCTTCCATTTTCTGTGTTTCTGAAAGATTTTGCACTGGAGGAGTATCCACCGCAACTCTTTTTGTACAATCCTCATACCGAAAATATCATTGTCGATGGTTCCCGTGCGGCGGTACAGGTGCATAAAGGGTTGAAAACGTCATGGAAAGGTCTTGCGGTTGAAGTGCTTGAGTATCTCCCTTCTGCGCTTCCCGGGAAATATGATGAACCAGTCGTGGCTGACCGTGCTTTTGGTATTCCCTTTGCAAAAGTTCGTATTACTGCGTTATCAAAATCACACGAAGCATGGCTCAGTACTGGCAGTCCGATGTTACGCCCTTCTGTGGTTGATCTTGGTGGATTTTTTCTCATGATGATGCCCGGCCAGCCAAAATCATTCCTCTCATCAGTCAGTGTTACAAGTGAGGATGGTCATCAGAAAAATGCTCTGCTTGAGGTAAACAAACCAGTGGAGTTTATGGGTTGGAAACTCTATCAGATGGGGTACGATGAAAAAGCGGGACGCTGGTCGAAACTCAGCCTCATTGAAGCGATTCGAGATCCTTGGTTGCCGATAGTTTATCTTGGATTTTTTATGATTATGGCAGGAAACATGCTGTTTTTCTGGAATGGCATTAAGCAAAAAGGGGGCGAATAATGATGGATTTTAAGACGGCAGCGATAACGGCAATGGCTTGCTGGTTTGCAGGTACTCTTATGGATTTATTTGCCCGTCGGACTCTGGCTCTCAAGTTGCCAGCATTTGCGCTCTCATTTGCTGGTTCGATGGTGATTGTATGGTTTATTGCTTCATATTGGATTGTGCTTGATCGTCCGCCGTTGAGAACGCTTGGCGAAACGCGGCTCTGGTATGCGGCACTTATACCGCTTGTGGGGTTTCTGGTGGAGTATCGCTGGAAAATTTCGTGGCTGAAATATTATTGTATGGCGTTAGCGAGCTTCTTTCTCGGCATCAATATGCTCCATCCTGAAGTTTTCGACAAAACGCTTATGCCTGCGCTGCAAAGCCCGTGGTTTGTGCCGCATGTTGTTGTCTATCTGGTTGGCTATGTGCTGCTTGCCGCATCATCAGTTGCGGCATTGCACAATGTTTCCCTGCAACTTCGCTCAAAAAGCAACGAAACCGGCGAATCGGTTGCACACTATCTGGCGCTTCTCGGCTTTGTGTTTCTCTCGTTCGGGCTGATATTCGGGGCGTTGTGGGCTAAAGAAGCATGGGGTCACTACTGGACATGGGATCCCAAAGAGACTTGGGCATTTCTATCGTGGTTAGCCTATCTCGGGTATCTGCATGCCTGGCGCTACAAAATTGATCAAGCAAAGTTGCAGTGGTATCTCGCACTCTCGTTTCTCGTGCTGCTTGTCTGCTGGTTCGGAGTGAATTATCTCCCATCAGCACAGAACAGCGTTCATACCTACACGCAGAGTTAACAGGACTGTTTTGTCACGGCAACTCTACTGGTTGCCGTGATTCGTGTCGTTTCATTTCCCGATACAGAACCGCTCAAAAATGAGGTTAACTATCTCCTCGTTGACCACTTTTCCTGTGATTTCGCCGACGTAGTCGAGAGCTGAGCGAAGTTCAAAGGCGATCAGCTCGGTTTCTGACTGGCTCGTTATCAGTTCTTGCGCGTTATCAAGAGCATCGGCTGCGTTTCGGAGTGCTTCGTAGTGGCGCAAACTGGTAACGAGCACACTGGCTTCCTGTTGTTTGTTCAGCCCTTCCGCAATGCTGCTCATCATGAGCTTCAGACGGTCAAGACCATCTCTTTTGGCGGCAGCTATACCGCATACATCGCCACCGGTTGCAGTTTGCAATTGTTGCAGCCGTGAAGCGCTCTCTGTGGTGAGGTCTGTTTTATTGGCAATCACAATCAGGTGAGCTGTCGGGTATTGCTCCAAAAAGTCATGAATCTGGGGAGCCTCATCACAATAATTGTCGAGGCTGATGTCGAGGAGATAGAGAATCAGATCGGCTTCTGAGATTTTTTTGTAACTGCGCCGAATACCTTCATGCTCAATCTCCTCCTCTCCTTCGCGTAAGCCGGCGGTGTCGGTGAGGCGGAACATGGTCTTTTCATGCACAAAACACTCTTCGATGTAGTCGCGTGTTGTGCCTGGCTGATGGCTCACGATGGAGCGCTCTTCGCCAAGCAGCGCATTCAGCAACGTCGATTTCCCGGCATTTGGCTTTCCCGCAATGACGGTTGCAACGCCCTCTTTCAAAAGCCGACCGTGCTGATAGGAATCAATCAGGCGCGCAAGCTCCTCCTGCAAGAGATGCAGCTCCGCCTGAAGCTCGTTGCGGTTCTGGAATTCAACATCCTCCTCACTGAAGTCAAGCTCAAGTTCGAGCAGAGCGCATGAGCGCAGCAACTCTTCGCGCATGGCATCAAGCCGGTTGGAGAGCGTGCCTTGCATTTGCGTTACTGCGGTGCGGAATGCGGACTCGGATCGGGCATGAATCATTTCGCCAATCGCTTCCGCCTGCAACAGATCAATACGGCCATTGAGAAAAGCGCGACGGGTAAACTCTCCAGGTTCAGCTAACCGGCACCCTTCATCAAGCAGCACTTTCAGGATATGTTTCACCACAACCGGCCCCCCATGGCAACTGAACTCCACCATATCCTCCTTCGTAAAAGAGTTTGGTGAACGAAACACCAGCGCAACCACCTCATCAATCAGCCCTTCGTTGTCGTGCATGGTGCCGAAATGAGCCATGAAGCCTTTCGATTGTGCAACGTGAAACGCGGGATTCCCTTTTTTGCGGAATACCCGCTGCGCAATGTCGAAAACTTCTCTGCCACTGATACGCACAACGGCGAGAGCGCCGACACCAACCGGCGTAGCAACTGCGGCAATGGGTTCTTGCTGCTGAATCGGAATTGATGCGGTGGGCATAGTCAGTTACAAGTGGGTTATGCAATATTCCGGCCATGCATCAAGCTCCCAGTAGCGACGAGGAACTTCGTACGGTGAATTAAGTATCGGGCGTTCAAAAAACAGATTGTTCATTGGGCAGAAAACAACGATGTTGGCAAAAAGAAACCCATCACAACGGCGGTAGTTCTCAGTATAAGAAATAGCCTCAAGAAAGCGTAACTTCATAGCAACACAGAGCGATATCCCTTTCCGGCAGACAATGCCAACAACCGACCAAACATCAAACCCATGCTTGAGAATAAAGTGATAGAAGAATTGAAAGCCGATATAATCGCCCACAAAGAGCGCACCGTAGCAGAGCAATTTTTACGGGTGCTGAACCTCGTCAAAGTGTTGCGGCAAGAGTGCCCGTGGGATCGCAAACAGACTCCAGAATCGCTGGCGCACCTGCTGCTTGAAGAGAGTTATGAACTGGTGCACGCTATTGACCAGCACGATGAGAGCGAACTGAAAAAAGAGATTGGCGACCTCTTCATGCACCTTTGCTTTCAGGTGGAACTTGGCGACGAACGCAACGCATTTACCTTTAACGATGTTTTTAATGCGCTTTGCCACAAGCTTGTGCATCGTCATCCGCACGTTTTTGGCGACACCATAGCTGAAACGGAAAGCGCTGTGCTGAAAAACTGGGAAAAACTCAAGCTGCAAGAGGGGCGTAAAAGTCTGCTTGATGGTGTGCCATCAGCCATGTCGGAGCTGTTGCGTGCCTTCCGTGTGCAGAAAAAGGTTGCCGGAGTTGGCTTCGACTGGCAGAGCGATGAAGGGGTACTCGAAAAACTCGTCGAAGAAATTCAAGAGCTTAAAAACGCCGTAAGCAAAGATGAGCAGGAAAATGAGTTTGGCGACCTCCTTTTTACCCTTGTCAATTACAGTCGTTTTCTTGGTGCAAATCCCGAAGATGCGCTCCGTAAATCGACCAACAAATTCATCGGGCGCTTCCGTAACGTCGAAGAGCAAGTTGAAGCCTCAGGTCGTCCATGGCAGGATTTCAACGCCACCGAACTCGACGAAATGTGGCAAAACGCAAAAAAAGAGAGGGCATGAATTCGATGCTTTTCTCACCACTGCCGGCAATTGACAGTGGTGAGATTCAGCAATACGGCTACGACTCAAGAATCTTCAGAATGCCGCGGAGTGGAATACTCGCCCAGTCAGGACGATTGTTCAGCTCATAATTCAGCTCATAAATAGCTTTATTCATCAGGTACCCACGCATCAAATGCTCGCGCTGGCTTTTTTCTGCCGGCACTATTTCGCTCCCTTTCGTCTTTGCAAAGTAGCTGTCGATAAAGTGTTGCCCAACGTAGAAGCTCCAGCGGTCAGCCCACGGTTCAAGAGCAGCGCGCTCTTCAGGGCGAAGCGTTGCCTCAATCTGGCGCAAGGCGCTGAATGCAGCATAATCGAACGACCGAAGCATACCGGTAACATCACGGAAAACCGAACGTTTGATTTTCCGCTCAGAAATCGGACGTGCAGGTTCGCCTTCAAAATCAATAATCACAAAATCTTTTCCAGTAAAGAGCACTTGACCGAGATGATAATCACCATGAATTCGCACCTTCAGCGTGTCAATTTTTTCCAGGCGGATAGGATCAAACTGCTGAAGAATCTGTTTCTCTTTTTTCACAAACTGATTTGCCAACTCCTGTTGCTCAACACCCATTTCAGGGATAAGCTGACGGATAAGAAGCACCGCCCGCTTTACCTGCTCGCACATTGCCTGATAGATGGAACGCTGATAGAGCGTAGTAAATGGTTCTGGCGCAAATGCAGCATCATTGGTGATCGATGCAAGCGAAAGGTGCATTTCGGCAGTGCGCTCTGCAAGCTTTTCAATCATGCCAAGATAAATGCCGCCCACAAGCTCCTGCATAATTTCCGGAAGCTGAACAGGTTCACCACTCAATGCGGGTAGCGGTGGTAAAGTCAAGCCAGTATGCAGTTTACCGAGAATATTGTCATAATAATGCTTTGCCTGCCTGAGCGAAAGCTGCCACGCATCGCCTTCATTCTTGACGAAATTCTGCAAAATACCAAGCGAGTAGCGACTGGTGCGACTTTGATCGTAATTTATCGACCCGAAGTACATCGGCAGGTTTTTGAATGAGGTGTGGTCACTTAATGCCCCGCACATTTCAATTTCTGGTGACACACCAGTTTCAATACGGCGATACAGTTTCAGGCAGAGGTCGCTATGGAACCTGATCGATGTATTCGATTGTTCAACGCCCATCAAGAGCGGTTCGGGTTCAACACTGGCAAATTTTTCACTGATCGGATGGAAGTTTTCCGATGGGAAACCGGCAATAACACCAGCTTTACCCTGCCACTTCTCTTTGCCCGTAACAAGCTGATAGAGATGGTTCAGGAACTCATTATCGAAGGTGGCATCGCACAAGTAACCCTCTTCATCACTAACGATGGCACGCGCTATCACCTTTTTGAAGAAATTATCATCCGACACGTTGACCGCCGAAATTGGTAAAAAGACGACCGGAAGCTGGTAAATATCGTGCTCACCGCTTGAGTAGCGTACTTCGGTTATCAGCAGCTTTGCCTTTGGCATGCCCGCAACAGGAATAGTGTCGATAATCGCAATGCGCATCATGGTGCGCGCTTTGCCACCAAACCAGCGACTGGCAGTGTAGTAGTTCGGAAGTATCTCTGTTTCAAGCAGTTCCCTGCTTTTGCCGGTAAAGAGGCTTGGCCAGCGCGAAACAGACGTAAACGGTTTTTCAAGTGCTGTGCCTCTGTCCACATCTTCAGCCTCCTTTACCATCTTCAGCCAGAAGTAGCCATAAGCTCCCAGCGCAACCATGTATGGCGTTTTCCTGATTTTCGGGAAACGGTTCAGGCTGAACACCTCTTCAGGGATAAAACCATCAAAACGGGAAAGATCAATCGTTAGAGCCTGAGCATTCTTGGAGAGGTTGATGATCGAAAGTATCGTTTCACCCTTATACTCGCGGATAAAGGCGAGTACTTTGGAATTATTGATTTCAAGGAACTCAATCGAGCCACGGCTGAGCGATTTATAGCGGTGGGCGGTGGAAATAGTGTGGCGCATCCACCAGAGCAGCGAATTAACATTGCTCTCCTGCACCTCAACATTTACCGCTTCGTAGTGGTATTCTGGGTCGATAATCACCGGTAACTGAAGACGCTGTGGATTGGCGCGTGAAAAACCAGCATTACGATCAGCATTCCACTGCATCGGTGTCCTCACACCATCACGATCACCAAGGTAGAAATTGTCGCCCATACCGATCTCATCACCATAGTAGAGTACTGGAGTGCCGGGCAGCGAAAGCAGCATAATGTTCATCAGCTCAATTTTGCGGCGGTCGTTACTCATCAGCGGCGCAAGACGGCGGCGAATACCAAGATTAATGCGCGCTTTAGGATCATTAGCATACACTCGGCGCATGTAGTCCCGCTCCTCATCCGTTACCATTTCGAGCGTCAGTTCATCATGGTTGCGCAGAAACGACGCCCACTGACAGTCTTCCGGGATTTCCGGAGTCTGCTCAAGAATATCAAGAATCGGGAACCTGTCCTCCGTTGCCAGCGCCATATACATCCGTGGCATCAATGGAAAGTGGAAGTTCATGTGGCACAAATCACCCGTACCAAAATATGCTGCAGAATCCTCCGGCCACTGGTTCGCCTCAGCAAGCAGCATACGGTTAGGATAATTCTCATCAACATAAGCACGTAACTTGCGCAGATATTCATACGTCTGTGGAAGATTTTCGCAGTTCGAATTCTCCTCCTCATAGAGATAAGGCACAGCATCAAGCCTCATGCCATCAACACCCATCCCGAGCCAGAAATCGAGCACATTGCGTAACGCCTCATGCACTGCCGGATTTTCAAAATTGAGATCAGGCTGATGATGGTAAAAGCGATGCCAGTAATATTGCCCCGCAACAGAATCATACGTCCAGTTGGAAGCCTCAAAGTCCTGAAAAATAATACGTGTTTCAGAATACTTGTTCGGGTCATCACTCCAAACATAGAAATTCCGCTCTGGCGAACCTGCCGGTGCTCTTCGGGCACTCTGGAACCAGGCGTGCTGATCAGAGGTGTGGTTAACCACAAGTTCAGTAATCACTTTCAACCCAAGGCTGTGCGCCTCATCGAGAAATTGCCTGAAATCTTCCAGCGTTCCATAATCAGGATTCACGCTCATATAATCAGCAATATCATATCCATCATCACGAAGCGGCGACGGATAAAAAGGGAGAATCCAGATTGCCGTAATACCAAGGCTCTGCAAATAGCCAAGCTTCTGGCGCAATCCCTGAAAATCACCTACCCCATCGTTGTTGCTGTCATAAAAAGTTTTGACATGCGCTTCATAAATAATAGCGTCTTTGTACCAGAGCGGTTCAGGTTGATACATGTTAAATTCGTTAGAATATAGAGAGTTACGGTTTTATTAAAATTCGTCTCAAGCCAGTGTTACCCTGAAAATATGTGCAGGCATAGCCCGCGGATTCACCTCCACAAAGTTCCATTCCCCATTCCATTGATACTCATTCCCATTCAGCAAATCCGCCACCTTAAATTGGTGCAGGTGCGAAAGCCCAAACTGTTCAAGCGGGAATCGCAGCCATCCACGATGTGTTGCTACCGGGTCAAGATTCACAACGGTCAAAATAATATTACTGCCATCATCCGACGTTTTAACATACGCCATCAGCTTATCATGCTCATTGCCCGGTGAAGCCTCAATGCGCACAAAAGTAATATTGTTCGTCTGCTGCAGCGCGGTACACTCTTTTCTGATGCGGTTGATACGGGTAATCTCAGCGCGGATGTTGCCTGGCCGGTCAAGATCCCACGTTCTGATTTCATACTTCTCCGAATCGAGATACTCCTCTTTCCCCTCAGCAACCGGCAGATGTTCGCACAACTCATAAGCAGGCCCGTACATCCCGTAATTTGCCGAAAGCGTCGAGGCAAGTACAAGGCGTATAATAAATTTCTCCCGCTCACCTCTCTGAAACTCTTCATGCAAAATATCCGGTGTATTTGGCCAGAAGTTTGCCCGCATGAAATGTTTCAGTGGCGAAGTGGTTAACTCAGTGACATACTCCTGCAGCTCATGCTTTGTATTACGCCACGTAAAATAACTGTACGACTGGCTGTAACCAATTGTAGCAAGCCGAGCCATCAGCTTAGGGCGAGTAAATGCTTCAGCAAGAAAAACCGTATCAGGATGCACTGCTTTAATCGTTGCAATAGCCCACTCCCAGAAAGGAAAAGCTTTTGTATGAGGATTATCGACACGGAAAATTTTAACCCCTTTACTAATCCAGAACAAGAAAATGCTTCTCAACTCAACCCAGAGATTCTGCCAATCCTCCGATTCAAAGTTAATCGGCAGAATGTCTTCATAGCGTTTTGGAGGATTCTCAGCAAACTGCACCGTCCCATCAGGGCGCCAGGTAAACCACTGCGGATGCTCCTCCACATAAGGGTGATCAGGCGAGCACTGGAACGCAATATCAAGCGCTACCGAAATTCCCCGCTCCTCCGCATCAGCAACAAATGCCGTAAAATCGTCAATGGAGCCGAGTTCAGGATGAACCGCCTTATGTCCGCCATCGCTGTTACCAATTGCCCAGCAGCTTCCGGGTTCGCCAGGGTTTGCCACAAGCGCATTATTCTTGCCCTTACGCTTGGTGTAGCCGATTGGGTGAATTGGCGGAAGATAAAGAACATCAAAACCCATACCCGCAATCATCGGTAACATGCGGCGGCAATCATTGAAGGTTCCGTGCTTACCCGGTACTTCAGACCATGAACGCGGGAACAACTCATACCACGCACTGCAGCCCGCCTTTTTCTGCTCAACCATCAGGCGTAGCACTTTATCGTACGTTGTCTGGCACGTTCTGTCGGGGTTCCGTTCCATAAGAGCGCTGAGCTGCTCATCAAGTGCCGCTGCTGACGCAGCTTCAGCCTTTTTGCCACGCATCTTGGTTACAAAGCTTTTCAGCAACTTGGCATCAGCTTTATCTGCCCGTTCCTCCGCCTTCTCAACAAGTAACGCGCCAATCTGTAAATCGAGCAGAACATTCTGCTCAGCAGCAATCTTTTTCACCAATCCTTTTTTCCATGTCTGGAAATGGTCAACTCTGGCAGTAAGCGTGTACTCATACTCTCCCGGCCGACCCACCATAAATGAACCCTGCCAGCGGTCATTTCCTGTTGGCATCATTGCCGAACACTCCCAAACCGCAGTACCGGCAACCCGGCAACACAACTCCGCAGCCAGCGTATCGGCACCATCCACAAAAATATCCGCCTCAACCACCACACGTCCGCCCTCAACTCCTTTTGCAGGATACTTGCCCCCGTCAAGTTCAGGCGAAACATTTTCAATGATAACCCGTTGACGACCGTCAAACGACTGATGGAAAAACTGGGGGAGTGCGTGCTGGAATGAATTATTCATCGATTTCAATATCATCTTGATTTAATGCCACGGGGGGACCTCAACCATAAACAACCATAAAGCAGTTACTCCAAAAGCCACAGCTCCGGCACTGCCTTCTGCTTTTTAAAACAGCAAAGTAAAATATGAAAACTCCTTTACTTTTTTGCGTAGATACTTTTCTAATTTGGATAATTTGGAAATTTGCAGGGGAAACACTCAACTCCCGATGCTTTTTGATTTCTCATAAAAAAAATTGTTCTTTTGAGAGCATTTGTCGCATCGAAAAATCAATAATCAAGAGAAAAGAACATGTTTGAACCACAAAAAGAAAAACTGCAGGATCTTCAGCGACGGCTGGAACAGTTACGGGGGTATCTTTGACGTCGATGAACGCAAAGAGAAAATAGACGACCTTGAAAAAATGACATCCGATCCAGCGTTCTGGAACGATCAAAAAGCAGCGCACAAAACCTTAAAAGAGCTGACCGACCATAAATCGTGGGTTGATGAGTATGAAAAACTGGCCAGAAAAGCACAAGCATGCCAGGACGAGTGCGACATTGCCATTGAGTTGAATGACGAATCCTTTGGCGACGAACTCATAGCACTTCTTGCGGCAATTGAGCACGACATTGCAGCCATCGAATTCAAAAACATGCTTTCAGGCAAAGATGATGCCGGAAACGCTATGATTACCATTCATGCCGGAGCCGGAGGCACCGAAGCCCAGGATTGGGCTGAAATGCTTTACCGTATGTACATGCGCTGGGCAGAACGAAAAGGCTTCAAAATTTACACCGACGATTATCAGGAAGGAGATGGAGCTGGCATAAAAACCGCCACGCTCGAAATTGAAGGCCCTTACGCCTACGGCTATCTCAAAGCCGAAAACGGCGTTCATCGCCTTGTTCGCGTCTCACCGTTCGACTCAAACGCGCGACGCCATACCTCTTTCGCCAGCGTCTTTACCTATCCCGAAGCGCCGCCCGATGTTGAAATCGACATACGCAAAGACGACCTTGAACTCTCCACCTTTCGCAGCGGAGGTAAAGGCGGTCAGAACGTCAACAAGGTGGAAACAGCCGTACGCATCAAGCACATCCCGACGGGCATTGTTGTCGGTTGCCAGGAGGAGCGTTCTCAATTTCAAAATCGCGAGCGCGCTATGAAAATGCTTATGGCACAACTCTACCAGCGCCAGCGCGACGAAGAGGAGGCAAAAAAGCGCGAGATCGAGGGAAAAAAGAAAAAAATCGAGTGGGGAAGCCAGATACGCAGCTACGTCCTCGACGATCGCCGCATTAAAGATCACCGCACCAACTACGAACGCTTCGACGTTGAAACCGTCCTCGACGGCGACCTCGATGCCTTCATGGAAACATATCTTTCAGAATTTGGCGACAACTGATGGCGCACCCAATCATCCATCCGGCACTCCGTATCGGCGTTATCTCCGATATCCACTCTAAACTGGACAACGATCCTGCGGCAGCCGCCATTACTGCCGCAGACCTTCGTGCCGGCATGGCATTCTGGCAACACAACAACGTGGATATCGTGCTCCAACTCGGCGATCTCATCACAGGCGACGAACAGCATAAACAGCACGAACTTCAGCAAATTGTTGCAATCCTTCAAGAGTTTCCCGGCACGTTCCAGCACGTCCTTGGCAACCACTGCCTTGCACTTCCTCGCCAAGCGTTAATGGCAGCTCTTGGTCTGAGCGAGCCCTATTACACCTTCACCAAATCAGGCTTCCGCTTTATCATTCTCGACGGTATGGATGTCTCCACACTTCGCACACCCGAACAGCCTGAAGATCGCGAAGCACTTGCCAGATTTCTCGCCACACCGGAGCTCTACAACTATTGTGGTGCCATCGGCATTCAGCAAAAAAATTGGTTACAGGGTGAACTTACAAAAGCAGAACACCGTAACGAACAAGTTATAATGCTCTGTCACTTTCCCCTTCTCCCCGAAACAACCGACAAAAAATACAGCCTCCTCTGGAATCATCGCGAAATTGTCGAAATGCTTTCCTTGTCAAAAGCCGTCAAAGCCTGCATCAGTGGGCATTATCATTACGGTGGTTACGCACAGCATAATAGCATCCATTTTGTTGTGCTGCCAGCCTTTGTCAATCGCCACCTGCACCCGGCATTCCACTACGGCATCATCGAACTGCATCCGAATCGCCTGGTTTTGCGGAATCACCAGAATAACATTGTGCACAATCTCTTCTTCGATTGAATAACATTATCCCTTGCGTGTTGAGCGAATAACCTCCGAAGCTTTATCGAGCGACTGTCGCGACTCCTCAACATCAGGGCGGCTATCAGCAAATTTCACCAGATCAGCTTGTTTCAGCAGATTCATAATACTCTCAAATCCCGCAACGCCAAGCTTTTTCAAATCCCGCTCAATCTCCTGCGTCACAGCCTCAAGCGCGCTGATGCGATAATGCGTTTCAAGGAACGTGCGCATAATCAGGCTCAACTCCTCATAACACTCATGGGGAGGCATTCCTGCCGAAAGGCTGGTACTAAGCTTGCGGAGTTTACGTTGTGCCACCTGTCCGAAATCAACCTTTTCAGCACCTTGACGTACTTTTCGTTTCAGTAAAAAAATCAGAAGCAGCGTCACAGCACCAACGCCAAAAGCAACAGCGAGTATTGGTAAAAGCAAGAGATAGGGAATTGATGGCGTCAGTGGAGGTTTTATTGGTCGGAGGTCACGCATTGAGGTGTTCGTCAGCTCTTTAACATACACCGATGCTAACGGTTTAAACGTTGTTTTACTGATTACATGCCCCCTGCCATCACGAAGCACAACCGTAAATGGCGGCAACTCCAGCTTGCCCGCGCCAAACTGTGCAATCTCCAGCTCAAAAACATCTTGATTAATTCCTGAACGCACCTTCTCTGTACGCTGCTGGCTCTTGATCAACTCAAATGGCTTGGCAGAAAAACCGCTGATTTCCTGCAACGACACCACCTCTTTTGGCGCATGTTGAACACGTATCATGCAGCGCAGCCGATCACCCACCAGCAGAGTATCCTGCGTCACCGTAACATTCACTACCGGTTGCTCTTCCCCCAATGCCCCCAATGTCTCAAAAGGCGCATAAAAAACGGCAAAAGAGAGCAGCGCCATGAACCGGAACACCCTCGCTCTTGTCAATATTTGTTTACACCTTTCGCTCACGGTATCGGAAGAAAGTGTTCAAATCGCCGATAAACGAGCGATCAGTATCAAGAAAAATCGAGTCAATGCGCATCCGCCGCAATCGCTGGCGCAGCTCATCATGCTGGCGAAGTTGCTCTTTACGGTACCGCTCAACCGTAGCACGGCTGCCGGCATCAACCGTCAGGCGAGCGCCAGTTTCCGGCTCTTCAAAATCGATTACACCACTAAGAGGTAACACCTTATCAAGAGGATCGCTGAGGTGCACAAGAATAAAATCGTGGCGCATATTCAGCAGTTTCATTCCCTTTTCATACTCACTATCCACCAAGTCCGTCAACAGAAAAATAATCTCCTGTCGTTTGCGCATAAAGCGGATAAAAGAGAGAGCTGCATTAATGCCGGTACTGCGGCTTTGCGGTTCAAGGCGGAGAAGCTCCTCAAGAATCATCAGCAAATGGTGGCGCCCTTTGCGAGGCGGAACATAAGTCTCAATCCGGTCGGTAAACACCAGCAGCCCCACCTTATCATTGTTCTGCAGCGCACTGAAGCCAAGAACAGCACACACCTCAATGGCAAGATCCTTTTTACTCTGTTTTTTTGTACCAAACAGCATCGATGCAGAAGCATCAACAACAAGCAATAAACTCCGTTCACGCTCCTCGCTGAACAGCTTTACATAAAGCTCACTCTTTCGGGCAGAAGTATTCCAGTCAACAGCACGCACATCATCACCATATTGATATTCACGAACATGGCTGAACTCAATACCCTTGCCTTTAAATGATGAATGATACTCCCCACTGAAAAGCTCACTCGCCATACGTTTCGAGCGGATCTCAACATGACGCATCCTCTCCTGCAACTCCTTCAAACGCACTTTACTCTGCTCCACAACCACCTCCAAAGCTTATTAGCTCAGCATCATTCTGCACCGGAACAACCATCAGGGAACCTGCACATTCTGCAGAATCTGCCGTATCATATCATCAGGCTTAACATTATCCGACTCCGCCTCATAGCCTGGGCGTATTCGATGGCGCAACACATCATAAGCCACAGTCTTCACGTCCTCCGGTGTTACATAAGGGCGATGCTGTAAAAAAGCGTGCGCTTTTGCCGCCAGCAACAGAAAAATTGAAGCTCTCGGCGAGGCCCCATACTCAATCATTGCGCCAAGCTCCGTCATACCATACAACCCGGGATTTCGAGTTGCCACCACAAGGTCAACAATGTAGTGCAGCACTCGTGGATCAACATACATCTTGTCAATCAGTGTTCGCGCCTTAAAAATATCCTCCACATTCACCACCGCAGCAAGCGGCTCCCTGCTTGCCGTTGTAGCCGAGCGCACCATAATTTCAAGCTCCTCTTCGTAAGACGGATAATCCACAATCACCTTCATCATAAAGCGGTCAACCTGCGCTTCAGGAAGAAGATACGTCCCCTCATGCTCAATAGGATTCTGTGTCGCAAGTACAATGAACGGCTCCTGCAGCACAAAACTCTCATTCCCGATAGTAACCTGCCGCTCCTGCATCGCCTCCAGCAGTGCCGACTGCACTTTCGCCGGCGAGCGATTAATTTCATCAGCAAGAATCACATTTGCAAAAATCGGGCCTTTACGAGGGTGGAACTCTAAATCTTTCGGATTATAAATCATGGTGCCGATAAGGTCAGCCGGCAACATGTCGGGGGTAAACTGAATGCGCTGAAATTTCAGGTTCATCACCGATGCAACAGCACTGATAATCAACGTTTTGGCAAGTCCGGGCACACCTTCAAGCAGAATATGACCATTCACCAGCATGGCAATAAAAACACGCAGAATCACCTCCCGCTGCCCTACAATGCGCAACGCAAGCTGCTGCTCCGCGGCCTCAAGAAATTGCGATGCCTCAACAATCCGCTTTCCCAGCTCCTCCAGCTCTACATCATGCTGCATACCATCACCTCATCTCCACTGTTAATATCATTCCGCTTATCGGCGCCCTAAAGCTTAAACACTTTTATACAACCCTTTAAATCCTGTCACTATCAAAGCAAGACCAACCACAATGCTCGACCATGTATAAATATCAGGAATGTAGAGAAAACTATTCAGCATCCCGAAATCAGGGGCAAGCAGCACAATCACATTTGCACCCATAAGCACCAAAAGCAAATGAAAAATGCTTACTTTAACCGGCAATTTGCTTTCGCTGCCAGACTTATCTCCGTTACTCATAACCTCTTTTTGCAATAGCAGTTATTAAACAATGAATATTTTAGGTATAGAAACCAGTTGTGATGAAACTTCAGCCGCAATATTGCATAACGGAAGCATCACATCCAACGTTATCAGCTCACAACTTTGCCACACATCCTTCGGCGGCGTTGTCCCCGAACTCGCCTCGCGAGAACATGAACGCCTCATGGTTTCTATTGTCGATGCTGCTGTAACTCAAGCCAATATAACAAAAAATGACCTTGATGTTATAGCGGCCACCGCCGGTCCCGGGTTGATTGGCGCCGTCATGGTCGGGCTCTCCTTTGCTCAAGGTCTTGCCTATGCGCTTGCACTTCCCTTCATCCCCATCAACCATATTGAAGCACATATTTTTTCGCCATTTATAAGCGATAGCGGTAGTTCCAAAATAAGCGATAGCGCCAACCACTCATCGCCTGAAGGCGCCTTTATCTCATTAACAGTCTCCGGCGGTCACACACTTCTTTCCGTTGTGCAGCCCAATCTCTCCTACACCGTCGTTGGTCGAACGCTCGACGACGCAGCAGGAGAAGCCTTCGATAAAACCGGCAAAATGCTTGGGCTCAACTATCCCGCCGGTCCAATTATCGATCAACTTGCAAAAACTGGCGACCCCGACTTTCATCGCTTTCCCCGCGCACTCACCTCGCAATCGCAAAGCAGTAAAAGCCGGCAAGGCAACCTCGATTTCAGTTTCTCAGGCTTAAAAACCTCAGTGCTCACCTGGCTGCAAAAACAAACGCCCGAGTTTATTGAACAGCACAAGCCCGATATTGCCGCTTCAATTCAAGAGGCAATAGTCAGTGTTCTCGTCGAAAAAACAATGGCCGCCGCACGCATGCACCGCATCAAAGCCGTCTCAATTGCCGGTGGCGTCAGCGCCAACTCCGCCTTGCGCAACGCCATGCAGAGTGCATGCAACAAAGCAGGCATAGCCCTTTACATCCCCGACTCCCGCTACTCCACCGACAACGCAGCCATGATTGCAACCCTCGCCAACCTCAAAATTGCTCGCGGTATGGCACCAGAACATCGCTACAACATTGCACCTTACGCCAGCTTTATCTCTGCCGCCAAGCGGCATTGAAATAGTTCTATAAATAGATTACATTCTTTCTTGTAATCTTGCAGAAGCGCCTCATTTATAACTCAATGGCAACATGGTCAATGTAATTACAACAAATAATAACCGATAGAGGCGCACTCCATCTAACAACCAGAAATCATTATGTACAACACACTTCTTACGCTGTTTCTTTTCGCACCTCCTGCAGGCGGTCAAACGCCCAACCCTTTTGTTCAAATTGTTCCGTTAGTCCTTATTTTTGTTGTCTTCTACTTTTTCATGATCCGCCCGCAGCAGAAAAAGCAGAAAGATCGTGAAAAGCTGATCGACAATCTCAAGCGCGGCGATAAAGTCATCACCATTGGCGGCATTCACGGTACTGTTGCAGGCATCGATACCGATAAAAAAACAGTCCTCGTTCAAGTAGGCGACACAACAAAAATCAAATTCGACCGCTCAGCAATTGCAACTATCGACAAGCAGGATGCTGGCGATAAACTCACGACCAACGAGTAACGTTATACTATGCAGCAAATACGTGCACGACTTGTCCTTGAAAACGGCTCCGTTTATAAAGGAGTTGCATTTGGTCATATTGGAGAAACCACAGGCGAGGTTGTTTTCAACACCTCCCTGACCGGTTATCAGGAAATTCTTACCGACCCCTCCTATGCAGGGCAGATGGTGCTCATGACCTATCCACTTATCGGCAATTACGGCGTAAACCCAACCGATAATGAATCCTCCAGAATCTGGGCATCAGCCTTTATTGTTCACGAAATATCCCGCACCTGCAGCAACTTTGAGGCCTCACAAAGCCTTGACTCACGTCTTCATGAGGCTGGCGTAACAGGGCTTGCCGGCATTGATACCCGCCGTCTTGTGCGCGAAATTCGCGAAAAAGGTGCCATGCGCGGCATCATCTCCATCAGCGACGAGAGCGACGATGCCCTGCGCAACCGTGCACTGCAAGCCCCTGAAATGACCGGTCGCGATCTGGTAAAAACCGTCACCACCGCTGAAAGCTACACCATTGAGCACAACAATGCTCACTACAACGTTGTCACCATTGACTACGGTATAAAATCCAACATCCTGCGCCTTCTGCATAATGCCGGTTGCAACATCACTGTTCTGCCGGCAAAAGCTACAGCCGACGAAGTGATTGCACTCAACCCTGACGGCGTTTTTCTCTCCAACGGCCCCGGCGACCCTGCGGCTGTTGGTTACGCAGTCGATACCATTAAAAAGCTCGTTGAGTACAACCAAACCACCAGGCCATTGCCAATTTTTGGCATCTGCCTTGGTCACCAGCTTCTCTCGCTTGCCTGCGGTGCAGAAACCTACAAACTGAAATTTGGCCATCACGGAGGCAACCATCCCGTTAAAAATCTTGCAACCAGCCAGATTGAAATAACCTCACAAAATCACGGCTTTGCCGTTTCGATGGATTCATTGCCCGATGTGTTAGATATGACGCACCTTAACCTCTACGACAACACCGTTGAAGGCGTCAGGCACAAAACACTGCCCTGCTTTTCGGTGCAATATCACCCCGAAGCAGCGCCCGGCCCTCACGATTCGCACTACCTGTTCAACGAGTTTACCTCGCTTATGGATTCACATAAACCATCTTTTTAAAGCGATGAAAAAAAGACTATTCACACCAGGCCCAACGCCTGTGCCCGAAAACGTTATGCTCCGCATGGCAGCCCCGATTATCCACCATCGGAACCCCGAATTCATGGAAATTCTGACAAGGGTTCACGCCGATCTTAAATATCTCTTCAGAACAACGCAGCCAGTCGTGGTGCTCAGTTGTTCCGGCACCGGTGGCATGGAAGCAAGTATCTCCAGCCTCTTCAAGCAGGGCGATAAAGTCATCACCGTCAACGCAGGCAAGTTTGGTGAACGGTGGGGCGAACTGGTGCGCATTTTCACCGGAAACTGTATTGAAGAAAAAGTAACATGGGGCTCAGCCATTCAGCCCGAACGGCTTTCCGAGTTGTTGAAAGAGCACCCCGACACCAAAGGCGTCTGTCTCACCCACTCCGAAACATCAACCGGCACCGCAGCCGATATAAAAACACTCAGCAGCATCATTCGTGAAGAGTCCGACGCACTTGTTCTTGTTGACGGCATTACCGCTGTCGGTGCGCACGAATTCCAGTTTGACGAATGGGGTGTTGATATCTGTATAACCGGTTCACAGAAAGGATTGATGATGCCACCAGGTCTCGCCCTGGTTGCCATCTCCGAACGTGCGCAGGATGTTATCAAAGCGCACAAAAATATCCCGCAATACTATCTCAGCTTGAAAAAAGCGCTGAAATCCCACGCTGGCGACGACACTCCCTATACCCCGGCAGTCTCGCTTGTTATCGGGCTTGATGAAGCATTGCAGATGATTAAAGCAGAAGGCATTGAAAATATCTGGAAACGGCACGAAAGCCTCGCCAGCGCCTGTCGTCAAGGGTGTCTTGCACTCGGCATGAACCTTTTCAGCACATCACCATCATTTGCCGTCACACCAGTCTGGCTTCCCGAAGGCGTACAATGGTCAGCATTCAACAAAGCCCTCAAAAAGAGCAACGGCATTACCGTCGCTGCCGGGCAGGACGAATACAAAGACAAAATTTTCCGTATCTCGCACCTTGGTTTCTATGACGAGCTCGATATGCTTACCGTTATTGGCGGCATAGAGCGCGCCCTGAAAGAGATCAACTACCCTGTTGAAATCGGCGCTGGCGTCATGGCCGTGCAAAAAGCCTTCCTTGGCAACTGAACGCCACGGGAGCGCGTAACTCATGATTCTCCTGCAAACACTCCTGCTTGCTGTCTCATTGCTGACATCAATGCAGGAGCTGTTCAGGGAATATCGCCTCCAGCGCAACGCCCAATCACTGTACGACCGCCAGGCATACCCCGCCGCCGAAGAGGCATTTGAAAAACTTGCCACCCTCAACCATCGCGATTCCGAAGCACAGAGTACCGCGCAGTTCAATCAAGCCTGCGCACTCTACATGCAAGGCAAATTTCACGACTCGGCAACCCTCTTTGCAACCAGCGCCAGGCAAGGTCGTACCAATCGTGAACTTCGCCAAAAAGCAATATTTAACGACGGCAATGCACTTGCCATGAAAGCCGTTGGCAACAGCGCAAAAGCTGAAAAAATCATGCTCTTCCGTCAGTCACTCAACCGCTTCAAAACGGCTCTTCTGACCAACCCGGACGATGGCGATGCTAAAATCAACTACGAAGTTGTCCGCCGCTATCTTCAGGAGCTTGAAACACCTGAAAAAGGGGGAGCATCACCACAAGAGCAGAAAAAAACCACTCCCGAGCCCTCATCCGGCCTCAACAACAGTGTTGCAAGCCGCCTGCTCAACAACGCGCAGCAGCAGGAGTCCTCACTTATGCGCAAACTGCCACGAGCCACCTCCTCGTCAGGGCAAGGCAGCAAAAATAATAAGGACTGGTAACGCACCAATGGCAAAGCAAAACCCCATAAAAAAAGTACTCCTGGTTTTTCTACCCTCCGAGAGCGGAGTTGATGGCGCACAGTCACTTTACGACGAAAAAGAGGTGCCCCCCATGCGGCGGTGGGTCAACCGGCAATTCAGCACCATCATCAAAAAGAGCCAGTTCGCCATTCCACCCCTCTCACTCATGATTCTCAGCTCAATCGAAGTGTCACAGGTTGAGCAGTCAATCTGCGATCTTCGGTTTGAAGAGTTCCCCATGCACCAGAAGTGGGATCTTGTGGGCATCAGCGTGCAGACCGGTCTCGCAAAAAAAGCATTCGCCCTTGCCGATCATCTCCGCTCAAAAGGCATGCCCGTAGCGCTTGGTGGTGCCCACGTCACCCTCTTCCCCGAAGCGTGCCGTCCACACGCCGATGTCCTCGTCATGGGCGAAGCTGACGACCTCTGGAAAACCGTACTCACCGACCTTGTCACCGGCACACTCCAGCCACAGTATGAATCAAACACCTTCCCCGACCTCAATTGCGCGCGTCCCGTCAGCAAAGCAGCACTCATCAAAAGTCGCTACTTCACCACAAACCTCATTCAAACCGGCAGAGGGTGCCAATATCGGTGCGACTTCTGCAACGTCCATCTTCTCAACGGTCACACACTCCGAAAACGCTCAATAAACCATCTTGTCAGCGAAGTGGCGCGGTTTCAGCAAGGCGATAAGCGCATCTTCTTTTTTGTTGACGACTCCATCAATGCCGACCCCGCTTATGCGCTTGAGCTTTTCACCAAACTTATTCCGCTCAACATCCGCTGGTTCGGGCAAGCCACCACAACTCTTGGTCAACAACCGGAACTGCTGCAAGCCTTTGCCGATTCCGGCTGCCAGGCGCTCTTGGTCGGCATCGAAAGCATTGAGGCAAAAAGCCGCACTGCACACAAAAAAAATCAGAACAAAGCAGGAGAGCTGGTCAACGCCATCACCAGCATCCGTGAAGCAGGCATCAGCCTCTACGGCAGCTTCATCTACGGGCTCGATGGCGACACGCTCCAGACACCGGCCGCCATTCTTGATTTCATAAAAGAGACCCGGCTCGATGTACCTGGCATCAACATTCTACGCCCGACACCCGGCACACAAGTCTTCGAGCGTCTGCGCGAAGAGGGCAGGCTGCTTTTCGACCCGAACGATACAACCGCCTATCGCTACTCATTCGGGCAGGAAATGCTCTACAAACCCAAAAATATCCCCCTCGATGCCTTTATCGAAAGCTATGCCGCCTTGACGCGTGAAGTTTTCAACGTTAAAAATGCAGTTATCCGAGGATTCGGCGCCCCACGCGCTAAAAGCGCCGTCATGCTTTTCAACCTTTTTTATACCTATCTCTACAGCCTTTCGCGTCACGACCTGCAACAACAGCAGGAAAAACCACTCATATAAAAAATCATTTTGCCATACGCCGATTAATTTTTAAACTACTAATCAAAAGTTTTTATCTCCGCACAGTAACATCAACCTTTATCTCATTTTCACTATGAAGCCTTTTCTCCCCTTTTTAACCGTTGGTTTTCTGTTTTTAGGCGCCTGTGGTCTCGAAAAACCACCAGCCTCACTGGAATTTCCTGATGCTAAAAAAGAGGCAGCAGCCGAAGCCCCTGCTGACGCAGCACCAGCAGCCGATGCAGCAGCCCCGGCCGACCCAAAACTTGCTGCAGGTAAAACCGCTTACGAAGCAAGCTGTGCAGGCTGCCACGACTCCGGCATGATGGGTGCTCCCAAACCTGGAGACAAAGCCGCATGGGCAGAGCGTCTGCCACAAGGCGTCGAGGTTATGGCGAAAAAATCTATCGAAGGGTTCCAGGGTAAAGCAGGTATGATGCCCGCAAAAGGCGGCAATGCCAGCCTCACCGACGAAGAGGTAACCAATGCCGTTGCCTACATGGCCGACAAATCCAAATAACCGTATGAGCAAAATGGGAGCTGCCAATCATTGCAGCTCCCACTCATTTTGGTGTTGTCTTACAACATAAACCCGTCACCCCATCAACGCCAATCCATCGGATTCCACACCAAAAACTTGACACCATGACTCATCTCCAGCTTGGTTTTATTGGCACAGGAAGAATTGCCCGCGCCTTAATTGCAGGGCTCAGCACTCGTCCCAAGACCACCATGTACGGGTTCGACAGTAACGCAGCCACCTTGCGCGATATTTGTAACGATTACCCCGTAAGCTCCGTTATCTCCATTCCGGAAATAGCCCGGCAGGCACAGGTTCTTATCCTTGCCGTCAAACCATATCAAATTGCCGACGTTCTTGCTGAACTCAAGCCATCACTCACCGAAAATCATCTCATTATCAGCGTTGCCGCAGGCATCTCTTCAGAATTTATTCGAGCTAACGGTATCAGCGAATTGAAAGTAATCCGTGTCATGCCCAACACGCCGGCATTTGTTGGAGAGGGGATGACCGCCATCTGCGGAGGCAAAAACGCTTCCGATCATGATGTTACGCTCGCCCGCGATATTTTCAGTGCTATCGGGCGAGTTGCTCTCCTCAATGAATCGCAGATGGACGCCGCCACAGCCCTCTCCGGAAGCGGTCCCGCATATATGTTCCACATCCTCGATTCACTTGCCGAAGGCGGAGTGCAAAGCGGGCTTGCCCATAACGATGCCCTCCTGCTTGCAGCACAAACAATGCTCGGTGCAGCAAAAATGGCACTCTCCGGTACCAAAAAACCCGATGAACTCAAGCGCGATGTCACCACCCCGGGCGGCACCACTGAAGCGGGCTTAAAAGTGATGGATGAGCAGCATATCCGCCAGATTCTGATTGATACCGTTGCCGCTGCTGCCAGCCGTTCGCATGAACTGATGAAATAACTGGTTATGAAAAAAGGCTTGACACTCCACAACTACAGCACCCTGATCCTGCTGTTGCTCGCCATGTTTTCCACTCCATCGACAGCTACGTCAGTCGCCCCATTAGCGTCATTAGCGTCGGATGGGAGTGTGCCATTTCTCACAACAGTTACCAGCAATGCTGAGCCTTATGCAGGTCAAGAACTGCTTTTAACCTATACACTCTATTTTAAAGGCGATGCTCCTAAAATTGTGCAAGAGAGAGCGCCCGCCTTGCAAGGTCTCTGGGCAAAAGAGAGAGCGCCGGAGCGCTTGATAAAAAGCACACAAAAAACCATACATGGCCAAAGTTTCAGAAGCGCCATGGTCAAGCAGTTCACCATCGTACCCCTCCAGAGCGGAACAGTCACCATCAGCGGCTACACTATGCAGTGTACCCTTCCAGCGAGCAACGGCGTAACCTCCATCACGGCACCCGCCATAGCAATAAAGGTACGTCCACTGCCAGCCGCAGCGCCAGAGGGTTTTTCAGGAGCAGTTGGCACCTTCACGCTTGAACTCATGCCCGACAAACAAGCACTCAGCGTGGGTGAACCCATAACACTGCAACTGAAACTTTCAGGCATCGGGAGTCTGCAGACGCTGCAACTCCCTTCACTCCTTTTGCCCGATGACTTTCGGCAAAATCCGGCCGAACTCAGGTTGCAACTGAACCACGCCTCACCACTCTCATCCGGTACACTCACCTCCACCATTGTGGCGTGGCCGCAAGTCGCAGGCAGCGTACAAATTCCAGCCATTTCGCTTATCGTCTTTAACCCCGAAACCGCAGTATTTACAACACTTCGCACCAAGCCCTTCACCATCACGGTTAATCGTGTACCCGCTCAGAGCCCAACGCAAGAGATACTCCAATCCCGCGAACAACAGAAAAATAACAATGGAATGTTCTCCTCAGTGTGGTGGATTATACTTATTGGCGTTCTGGTGCTGCTCATCATCGTGGCATTTGTTTTGCGCAGAAAGCAACGCCCAAAGCACACAGCAAACCAGAGGAGCGCTGCGGATGTAACGCAAACAAGCATCACCTCAGCCGAAAAAGCCAAGGCAATGAAGCAACAAATCTTCGGAGCAATCGCTGAAAAAGGAATACAAAAACCAGAGGCACTAACACGCAACGAGCTCTTGGCAACCCTGCAGCAGCTCAATCTGCCAGCCGAGGTTATCGCAAACATTGCCGCCATGCTCAATCAGCTCAATCATCTCCTCTACCATCCTTCTGCGCAACAAAATGCACAAACAAATGAAATAATTGAGTTAGAGCAAAAGATTCAAGCACTGCTCAAGGTGGTGCGGCAAGCGCATCATTCAAAATGAACAGTGATTGAATCTTTTGAAAGAGATGGAATTACTTCACCACAATCCAGTGCTTGAAGCCATCAAAAATTTGATCAAAAAAGGTATGCGGGGAGGCGTGTTCAGCAACTACATGGCAACTCTCATGCCCGATAGTTGCAAAGTAAATGGCTTTTTCGTAGAAGTAATTCAACTGGTGCGAAAACTCAATTGCACGATTCAAATCAACTCCCTCTGTAATAATTCCTTCATCAAGAATGTAGCGCCAGAGCAAATCCCTTTCAAGCATAAATGAGTAAACCATTTCGCTTACCTTCAAGCCGGATTTCGCGGCTTCAACGCCAATATCGCAGAATTCACGCGCAATATCCTTATCGCGTCCCTCTTTGCTGCCTATCCACTCACCAAGTTTTCTGAATCGACTATACACAATATCGTGCAGTACCTCTTTTGAAAGTTGACCATACCCAACCGTCAATGGATTGGTACGTACATTCTGTACCCACTGCAAAGCAAGAGTCTCTGCATGGTTTTCAATAAGGCGGATAAAACGATTGATGAGCAACATGGCAAAAAAATGTAATGATAAAGGTTTTAATACTGTCGGGTAAGCTACAAATCTTCTAAGAAGAGTTCAAAAAAAAGAGAAGGCTTTTTCATTTGAAATGTGGCGCCCTTATGGCTTGCGTTTACTGGAAGCTGGTCGAGCGGACTTGGGAGCAGCGGATTTTGAAAAAGTTTTCTTTTTTGGTTTTCTCTTTTGCTGAGCAATCCCCGGTGAGCCTTTTGACGGGGACTGGGCACTGTTGCCACCTGTGCTGAAATAGGTTGAGGCTCCGTTACTTCTGCTTTTGTTAAACCGATTCTTGCGATACTTTTTCTCAAGGTCGGCATAAGGGCTTGGTGGGTCAGGCGAAGTATTATGGTTATTGAAATTTGGCTCGTCAATAAACTCATCAACATCATCCAAAACCACGTCGGGATGAACTTTTTTAAGCAAGTTAGTTCAATTTATGTTCAAAAAATCAAGAGCATCTCTACGTAGCTCATACGTAGCTCAGGATTATCTTGCGAAGGGAAGCAAATTTACATTTTTAGAATCAAAAAACAAGGAATAACAAGGAATCCGGAGAATCAGCAAAAAAAAGCTACGGACAATTCCTGTAACGTTTTTGCATTGCTTGTTGTTGGTATTAGTGGTAAATTTAACTTTATCCCATAAAAAAAACAGGAGATGATCAATGGATATTCGTCGCTGGGTTCTTGCCTTTATTCTTCCACCTGCAGCAGTTACCAACAAAGAAGCTGGAACCATTATGTTAGCAGGGCTGCTCACTGCTGCCGGCTGGTTGCCCGGTATAGCCTTTGCGCTCTTTTTAATGATTCAGGAAAAACGCCAGGTACGTGCCTGATTATCGTTTTTTCATCAAAGCAGTTATCCATTGCCACGCATGAACCCCAAAAAAAGTTAAGCCGGCAACAAGAATAATGGTTGCCCCCGAAGCAATATCAAGCAGAAAAGAGAGCAACAAGCCGGCAATACTGAACAGCGCTGAGAGCAACACAGCAACCAGCATCATGCGTGGCAGGCTTCGGCTGAACGTTCGTGCAAGAGCCGCAGGAATCGTCAGCAAAGCAATCACCATCACAATTCCCACAACCCGCACCATAATCACCACCGTCAGAGCAATAAGCGCAAGCATCAGCAAGTAAAGCCCCATTGTCGGCAATCCTGAAACCTCAGCATACTCCTCATCAAACGAAATCGCAAGAAACTCTTTATTGAACAGCCACACCAGCGCCACAATCAAAACATCAAGCAGCAGAATCATCCATAAATCAAACGTTGGCACCGTCAGAATATTTCCAAACAGATAGCTGAACAAATCAGGCGCATACCCGGGAGTAATCCCGATAAAAATCACCCCGACCGCCATCCCTATTGCCCACAACGTACCAATAGCCGTATCCTCAGCCACATGAGCTTTTTTCCCCAGCACACCAATTATCATCGCCGCAGCAAGGCTGAAAGGAATAATGCCAGACAGAGGATTAATTCCCAGATAATAGCTTAACCCAATGCCGCCAAACGCCGTATGCGCAATTCCGCCGCTGATAAAGCCAATCTTTTTAACAACAACATAACTCCCTATAATGCCGCAGGCAATACTCGAAAGCAGTGCCGCAATCAAAGCATTACGCATAAAGTCAAAAGCAAGAATCTCATGCAGCATAGCTCACGGCATCAATGGTTCTCAAACCCCTGGAGCAGGTTAAGTGTTACATTCAGGTTCACCATTTTTGTAACATAATGGCTAATAGTCTCAGTATCGTGGCTCACCAGCACCATCGTCAAGTTTCCCTTCAAGCGCGCCCTCAAGTGCGCCATCAGGTCATAAATGGTCGTCTTCATCTCAGGGTCAATGCTTGATGTCGGCTCATCAAGCAGCAGCAGTTCCGGCTTTCCCGCCAGAGCCCTCGCCACCAGCACCCGTTGCAGCTCACCGCCCGATAAATTGCCAATACGCCTCTCCATCAGCGTTTCAAGTCCGGCAAGGTGCATCGCCTCATCAGCACAAGCACGGTCAACAGCATTATAACGCTCAAACACCGACTTTTTCGGAAGCCGCCCCATCAGCACCAGCTCGCGCACACTAATCGGAAAGCTCCTGTCAAAAAAGAGGCGCTGTGGCACATACCCAATCTTTTCCGGCGACTGCCCGGGCGGCTTGCCAAACACGCTCACCTTGCCAGAGTCAAACGTCTGAATACCAAGCATCACCCGCAGCAGCGTTGTTTTACCACCGCCATTCGGCCCGACAATACCAACAAAATCACCCTCATCAACGCAAAACGTCACTCCATCAAGCACCCTTGAACCACCCAGTTCAAGCGAGAGTTGGTTACACGCAATCACTTGCATCTTCATTGCATACTCTCAACAAACGCCCGTGTAGCATTGCGCAGATTTGCCTGATAATCGTACGCAAGAGCATCAACACGGCCAAGCTTTGCGCCCACCTCACTTGCAATAGCCGCCGCCTGTGACTCGCTGGACTGTGGCGACACAAAAATAACACTTATGCGGTGTGCAGCAGCTTGTTGAATTACCCGCTGCATCTGCAAAGGAGTCAAGCTCTTGCCCTCCTCCTCAACAGCAATCTGCTCCAGTCCATACGCATTGGCATAATACCCCCATGCCGGATGAAACACCAGAAACCGCTTCTTCGTAACACCGCCAAAAGTCGTACGAATCTCCTTATCCAGCATCTCAAGCTCAGCCACCAGCGCACCCGCATTCGCCTTATATGCCGCAGCATTCGCCGGGTCAGCCGCAACAAGTGCCCGCTCAACATTGCGGGCTATACGCACCCCGTTCAACGGCGTCAACCAAAAGTGAGGATCAAACTGTGCGTGGTAATGTTGAGCCTTATGTGCGGCAGCGTGGCGCTTTATCGGTTGCAGCTCCACCCCTTCAGAGGCATTGCACACCTGTAAATCACCATTCAGCGACATCATTCGCGGCATCCAGTCAAGCTCAAACTCAACCCCCGACCCGGCCTTCACAAAAACGCTCGCCTCGCCAAGTTGCACCATCTGCTGAGGTGTTGGCTCATAACTATGCGGATTCCCCCCCGGCGGCACCATCACCGAAACCGCCACATGCTCACCCCCAACTCTCTCAACAAAATAAGAGAGAGGCACAATTGAGCTTATCACTTTCAGCGTTCCCTCTTCACGCCCCTTCTCATCCCCCCACTTATTTCCAATATCACACCCACCCAGCAAAATCATCAGCAAAAGCACTGGTGCCAATAGCCAGTGCCTCACATTATTTACCGCCGTCATAAAATTATTATCACAATAAGAGAGTTACGAAAGTCTGTTTAAAGCACTCACTGTCGCCTTAATAGAAGCAAGGCTGATATTCGAGTCAATACCTGCACCAAAAGAGATGCGTCCATCAGCGCACGCAATCTTTATATAAGCAATAGCAAGAGCACCGGCGCTGCGCCCGATAGCATGTTCATTAAAGTCATCAATACTGAACCCCAGCCCGCTCTCTTTTATCAATCCCTTCACAAAAGCATCAAGCGGACCATTACCCTGCGTCTCAAAACTTAACTCCCGATCCGCCGAATGTATCACACACGTGATGGTTGTCGCCTCCTCATCATTGCGCTCTAACTCCTTGTCATCCCATCGTATCTGGCACTTTTTCATGGTAAACGGCCCCTTCAACTTAATATACTCTGTATGAAACAGCTCATGAATCTGCTCCGGAGTCAACTCCGCACCACTCATATCGGCAACCGCCTGCACCGCCTCCGCAAAATCAGGCTGCATCCACTTGGGAATCTGAATACCATAATCCTTCTCAAGCACATACGCCACGCCACCTTTCCCCGACTGGCTGTTAATACGTACAATCGCCTCATAATTACACCCCACATCACTTGGGTCAATAGGGAGATAAGGCACCGCCCACAACCCACCGGCCGACGACGGTTGCAACTTCAACCCCTTGCTGATAGCATCCTGATGCGATCCGGAAAAAGCAGTATAAACCAAGTCTCCCGCATAAGGGTGGCGCTGATGAATATCCATGCGCGTACACTTTCTATACATTTCACGGATACGTGGTAAATCTGCAAAATTCAGCATCGGGTCAACACCCTGCGTAAAAAGGTTCAGCGCAATCGTCACCACATCCATATTGCCACACCGTTCGCCATTGCCAAACAGCGCACCCTCCACACGGTCTGCCCCCGCCAGCAACGCCAGTTCAGCAGTCGCCACCGCTGTACCACGGTCATTATGCGCGTGTACGCTTATCAGCGCCGCCTCACGATTATTCATGTTGCGGCAGAACCACTCAATACGGTCAGCATAAACATTAGGCATCGACATCTCAACCGTCGAAGGCAAATTGAGAATAATTTTATCTTCGGCTGATGCACCCCAGGTCTCCATCACCGCATGGCACACCTCTAGCGCATAATCAAGCTCCGTACCCGTAAAGCTCTCCGGGCTGTACTCATACCGAATACCCGGGTTCCCAATTTCATCTCTCAACCGGCGCACCAGAGCAGTCCCCTCAACAGCAATCGCCTTAATCTCCTCCCTGTTTTTACGGAACACCACACTCCGCTGCAAGCTCGATGTTGAATTATAGAGATGCACAATGGCATGTTTCGCGCCGCTGATAGCGGCAAATGTTTTGCGAATCAAGTGCTCACGCGCCTGCGTCAACACCTGAATTGTCACATCATCGGGAATCAAGTTACCCTCAATCAAGCGCCGTGCAAACGCAAATTCCGTAGCCGAAGCCGAAGGAAAGCCAATCTCAATCTCTTTAAACCCAATCGAAACAAGCAACTGAAACATGGCAACCTTCTCATCAACGCTCATCGGCACTGGCAAAGCCTGGTTGCCATCACGTAAATCAACGCTGCACCATATTGGCGCCTTGGTAATCGTGTTGTCCGGCCAGCTCCGTTCGGTAATTACTACCGAAGGATAAGGCGCATATTTTTTATAATTCATCATCATAAAGCCCCTTTTTTCCTCTTATGTTCTCTGTTATGTTTTGTTATGTTTCATCAATAAAATGAATAAAGCCACCAATCTCAAAGGGACTGGTGGCTTAAATGTAAAAAAGCTTCACTATTCCCGCCACTTCTCCTTATACTCAAGGCATGAGTACTCCATCCATATCCAACGCAGCAATCTCCGACACACTTCGCAAAGTTTTTGGGTTTCGCGCATTCCGCCCTAACCAGGAATCGGTAGTGCGTGCCATTCTCGACCGTCGCGATGTTTTTGCCGTTATGCCCACAGGCGGTGGCAAATCGCTCTGCTACCAGTTACCCGCCGTGCTGCTTCCGGGCACCTGTATGGTGGTAAGCCCGTTGATTGCGCTCATGAAAGATCAAGTTGATGGTGCGCGTGCCAACGGCATTCAAGCCTCATTTCTCAACAGCTCACAGCTCCCCGACGAGCGCGATGATGTTGTACGCACGCTTCAAGCCGGCAAACTCAACCTGCTCTATGTTGCACCGGAGCGCTTCTCACTCAGTCATTTTCGTCAACTGCTCAATCGTGTGCCGTTGAGCATGGTGGTTATTGATGAAGCGCACTGCATCTCAGAGTGGGGGCACGACTTCCGCCCCGACTATCTCTCACTCTCTGAGCTCGTAACGCTCTTCCCGCATCTCCCCATTGCCGCATTTACCGCCACAGCAACGCACCGCGTGCAGCAGGATATTCTCGATAAACTCGCCCTGCGCACGCCCCTTGTAGTCCGTGCCTCATTCGATCGCCCGAATTTAACGTATGAGGTTTGTTTTAAAGATAATGTTGATGCGCAATTAGTGTCGCTGCTTAAATCCAATAAAGGGGGGGCGGGGATTATCTACCGTACCAGCCGTAAAAATGTGAACGATACCGCAGCAATGCTTCAGGCGAAAGGATTTCGCGTGCTTCCCTATCACGCGGGTCTGACGGATGCCGAGCGGCAGAAGAATCAGGAGGCATTTATTCGCGATGAGGCTGATGTTATGGTGGCAACAATCGCCTTTGGCATGGGTATCGACAAATCGAATATCCGTTTTGTCATTCATGCCGATATTCCAAAAAGCATCGAAAATTACTATCAGGAAACCGGCCGTGCCGGGCGCGATGGTGAACCGGCGCACTGCACATTGCTCTTTGCGCAAGGCGATATTCATAAAGTGCGCTTTTTTATTGATTCCATGCTCGATGAAACTGAGCGTGCCAAAGCGCTTGGTGCGTTAACGCGTGTCATCTCTTTTGCAAGCACATCGGTGTGTCGTCGTCGCACGCTGCTCGATTATTTCGGGGAGCACTACCCGCACCAAAACTGCAACGGGTGCGATATCTGTCTCGGCACGCGCGATGTTGTTGATTGCACGCGTGAGGCGCAAATGCTGCTTTCAGCAATTGTGCGTACGGAGGAGCGGTTTGGGGCAACGCATATTATTGATGTTGTTATGGGCAGTGCGAATAAAAGAATTCTCGATTTTGGGCACAATAAGTTGAAGACCTATGGAGTAGGCAAAGATCGAGGCAAAAAATTTTGGCGTCAGTTGGTTGATGAGTTGCTTGCTCACGGGGTTCTTGCAAAAGCAGAAGGGCTTTATCCTACCTTGCTGCTGTTGCCGAAAGCAGTGCGGATTTTAAAGGGCGAAGAGCGGCTTGATATTGTTCGGGTGCTTGAGCCAGAAGCGCCGAAAATACTCCAGAGCAAGTCGGATGCTCCATACAGTCAGGAGCTTTTCGATCTGCTTCGGTCGTTGCGCAAGCAGATTGCTGATGAGCAGGGTTTACCCCCTTATGTGGTTTTTTCCGACCGTACCTTGCGCGATATGGCGGCGCACTCGCCTCGTACGGCGGAGGCGTTGCTCTCCATCTCGGGCGTTGGCGACGTCAAGCTCGAGCGTTATGGCCGGCAGTTTTTACGTGCGATTGATCGGTTTTGTGACAATGCATCATAAGGGCGGGTTGAGCAGGGAGAATTCAAGGAATATTTTTTTTTTCGTATATTCCATGACGCTTTTCATAAAAAGCTCAGTCATTATTCTCTTTTGAACCCTTGTCGTGTGTGACTGAAGGTGGCGTAGCTTTTTTTATCGCTCTTGTTTTCATCGCTTTTTATCACCGTTCCACCTTATGCGTTCTCTCTCTTTTTTACTGGTTGTTCTAACATTGTTGTTGCCTTCCTCTCTCGGTGCTGCTGAGAGTTCTGGCTCGTCGTCAGGTTCTGATGGCAGTGCTTCAGGTGCTGCCGGCGCAAATGCCGCAAGTTCATCGTTTGCAGCCCCCTCAATGTCGGCTCCGGTCTCTATCACAACATCCCCCTCCGATGCTGCCCGTTCTACAGAAATGGGGAAGTCTCAGGGTGAGCGTACAGAGGTTGCTCCTTCGGGTATTTCGTCAACTGCCGGGAGTTTTCAGTCCTATGTGGCAAACTCTACAGGGGCGTCGCTTCCTCACTTCGGGCGCGATTTGTTTGGTAATGTACCCAGTACCTATGCGCCGCTCAGTGGTGCGCAAGTGAATGCTGATTATATTCTTGGTCCTGGTGATGCGTTGCAGGTTCGTGGCTGGGGTATGGTTGATATTGATGTCAATGTTACGGTTAACCGCAGCGGCGAAATTTATCTGCCTCGTGTTGGTTCGGTCAATGTTGCCGGTGTCAAATATCGTGACCTGCAGGGCTACCTTAAAAAAGCGATCAGCCGCATATATACTAACTTTGAGCTTACGGCCAGTATCTCTCAAACTCGCAGTGTCCAGATTTATATTCTCGGTCATGCCCAGCGTCCGGGTACTTATAACCTCAGCGCCATGAGTACACTGCTTAACGCTCTTTTTGCATCTGGCGGTCCTTCGGGTACGGGCACAATGCGTAACATTCAGTTAAAGCGTGGTACTAATCCCCCGGTCTCTATTGATCTTTACGATATGTTGCTCTATGGCGATAAAAGTATGGATCGTTCCTTGCAGGATGGAGATGTTATCTACATTCCCGAGGTTGGGTCTCTGGTCGCGCTTTTTGGGAATGTAAAGAAGCCGGCAATTTTTGAGTTAAATAAAAAGACTGCGCTTTCGGAGGTTATTGATTGGGCTGGCGGGTTTGAGTCGGCAGCCGATCAAAAAGCGATTATTGTTGAAAAAAGTGTTAACAATCGGTATCAGACTCTTGCCGAGCTGAAGGCGAATAAGGCGTCGGTTGCAAAAAAGCTTTCAAAAATAGTGTTGCAGCCTACGGATATTATTCGGGTCTTTTCACCCGGAGCTATTCCGTTCAAGGTTAAGGTGGCACGTGCTTTTGTGCTGGTTAATGGTGCTGTTAAGCAGCCTGGTGTGTTTCAAATTGAGAAGGATGAAACGTTAAAAGGGTTGTTGACGCGCACGGGTGGCGTTAATGATAAGGGTTTTGTGTATGGTACGGTGTTTACTCGCGAAAAGGTGAGGGCTGAGCAACAGACGCAGATTAATGAGGCGGCAGATCGGTTTGAAAAGGATCTTGACGTAACCTACAGGGAGCGACTTGCTCGTGAGTCTAATCCTGAAGAGAGTATGGTGCTTCAGCGGCAAATTGAGTTTCAGCGCGGTTTACTTGCTAAGCTGAGGGCGTTTAAGGCTGATGGTCGTGTTGTGCTTAATCTTAAAGAGTTCGAAAGCACAATTAACGATCTGCCCGATTTTCCGCTTGAAGATGGTGACAGGGTTTTTGTTCCTGAAAAATCGACGACAGTGTCGGTGCTTGGGTCAGTGTTCCAGCAGAATACGTTTATTTACGATGCTGAGTATAATGTTAAGGATTATCTGAAAAAAGCTGGTGGAATTAATCCAACGGGCGATAAATCAAGAATGTATCGAATTTGTGCTGATGGTTCGGTGCAAAGCAAGAAGCAGGGTGGCTGGAAAGGCGCAATTCATCCTGGCGATGCTATTGTTGTTCCTGAAAAGGTTATTGATATTGATGGCAGAAGCCCAAGTCTTGTCTCAATCCTGATGGACTGGACAACAATTCTCTACCAGTTTGGTCTCGGTGCGGCTGGTCTTCAAACACTTAAAAATTGATTGTTGACTGATATGCCTGAGAAACCAACCCAGTATGGTACCCCGCAGGAGCAATTGGACGATGAAATCAGTCTGCTTGATCTTGCTCTTACGCTCGCAAAACATAAAAAGCTTATTCTTGGTGCCCCCTTTCTTGCGGCCGTTCTTGCCGTTGTGGTCACGTTTTTTATGCCAAAAATTTATACGGCCGATGTAAAAATCCTTCCTCCACAGCAGCAGCAGTCGAGTGCTTCAGCGCTTCTTGGGCAACTGAGTGCCATCAATGGCATCTCCTCATCTGCTATGGGTATAAAAAACCCGAACGACACATACATAGCCATGCTGAAAAGCCGCACGCTGCAGAATAGCTTGATCCGGCGGTTTAAGCTTCAGGCGGTGTATGAAACAGATTCGCCGGAAAAAACTCGCAAACAACTGACTGCAGCCACAAAAATTACATCCGGCAAAGACGGTATTATTGAGGTAAAGGTTGACGATCAGCATCCGAAACGGGCGGCTATGCTTGCCAATGGGTATGTTGATGCGCTGCAGCAAATGACTCAGGTTTTTGCTGTTACTGAAGCCTCGCAGCGCCGCCTTTTTTTTGAAAAGCAACTGCTGCAGGCAAAGCAATCCCTCAGTGAGGCTGAAGTCAGTCTCAAAAAATTGCAGGAGAAAACGGGTGTTATCCAGCTCGATTCTCAAGCGCAAATTATTATCAGTACAGCAGCGGGGCTTAAAGGGCAGATTGCCATGAAGGAGGTTGAGCTGGGCGCTATGCGTACCTTTGTTACCGGCAATAACCCTGATTATATCCGTACACAGCAGATCTTGGCGGGTTTGCGCGGGCAGCTTGCAAAGGTTGAAACAGGTTCGGTAAGCACAAGTAAAGTGCCTGAAACTGGTCTTGAATACATTCGTAAGGTTCGCGATGTTAAGTATGCTGAAACTATTTATGAAATGCTGGCAAAGCAGTTTGAAGCGGCTAAAATCGATGAAGCAAAAGAGAGTTCCGTCATCCAGGTGCTCGATAAAGCGCTGGAGCCTGAAAAAAAATCCAAGCCAAAACGCAGTATTATCGTACTGCTTACAGCCGTAGCAACTGGCTTTATCGTTATACTCTGGGCATTTATCACCGAAGCGCTTCAAAACGCCAAAAAAGAGACCGAAACTGCCGCTCAACTCGAAGCACTCCGCAAACAGCTTCGCTGGAACTCATAAACCCTCGCGAAAAAACCATGAGCACTCGTTCACCACGCAAGCTGATAACGTTCGACTGGGCAATGAAGCGCCTGCTGCGCAGCAAGGTGAATTTTGAGATACTCGAAGGCTTTTTAAGCGAGCTGCTTGGTGAGGATATAACCATTCTTGAAATTCTGGAGAGCGAGAGCAACAAAGAGAGCAGTGGCGACAAATTCAACCGAGTTGATCTCAAGGCAAAGAACGGCAAAGGCGAACTCATCATCATCGAAGTGCAGTATGATCGTGAATACGATTACCTGCAGCGGATACTTTACGGCACATCACGGGTCGTTACCGAACATCAGAAAGAGAGTGATACCTACGCGACGCTGGTCAAGGTTATCTCGGTCAATATTCTCTATTTTGACCTTGGTCACGGTTCCGACTACATTTATCATGGCACCACAAGCTTTGTCGGCTTACACGACCACGACACCCTGGAGCTTGATCGTCGTCAACAGATACTGTACGGCAAAACCAGCATCAGCAGTGTTTATCCCGAATACTACCTGATCAAGGTGAATAATTTCAACAGCAATGCCAGCACAACGCTTGACGAGTGGATATATTTTCTGAAAAACCAGGAGATCAAAGAGGAGTTCAAGGCGAAAGGGATTCAGAAAGCAAGGCAATCATTTGCCCTGCTGAGCATGTCGGACGAAGAGCTCCGTGCCTATAACCGTTATCAGGATTCCCTGCGCGATGAGGCAAGTTATATCGAAACCAACTATTATTGCGCCAAAATGGAGGGTCGAGAAGAAGGCCGAGAGGAGGGTCGAGAAGAAGGCATGGTAAAAGGCCGAGTCGAGGGTGAATCCAGGCTGTTGACACGGCAACTTGAACGCCGCTTTGGCGCACTGCCCCAGTGGGCAACGGAGAAATTAAGCAACGCCACCGAGCAGGAGCTGAACGTATGGTGTGATGCTATCCTCACAGCGCCAACACTGGAATCCGTTTTAAATCCACTTCCGATTCCGTCAATCAGTTGACCAAGCGGTGTAAGTGCTTGATGAGCTGACGCGGTTTATGAATATTTACAAAACGAATTCAATTCATGTTTATTATTTTGAGGGTGAGCGTATAACACAAAGAGAGGTGATTATGATAGCGATAAGCACAACAGAGTTACGCAGGAATCTCAAGAAGTACCTTACCATGGCCAATAATGAGCGAGTTGTTGTTCAGTCTGGCAAAGCTGAGGCCTACGAAATTATTCCTGCAAAAATAATGAGCGACACGGATAAGTATTTCTCCAATCCAAAAGTCCTTGAGGCCATTGAACGGGGTCGGGAGGATATAAAGGCAGGCCGTTTCATTACGATAACTGATCCAAAAAAAATATGGGAAACTATACTCTCATAATTTCAAAGGATGCGCAGAAGGAGATCAGTTGTTTTTACCAGCTTGGTGACAAAGCCATTATCAAGAAGCTGAGCAACTGCGAGGAGATTTGGCAGGGTGTTGGTCAAGACGCCTCAACAAGAAGCATCGTATAATATACGAGGTTAATGAAAGCATCGTCACGGTTTTTGTCATTTCTGCTGGCGGCCATTATGGTGACTCGTAGGCATGCTCAACTGAGAGTAAAACATGGACAACAACTCGAAAATTGGTGGAGCCGTATTTTGAATAAAAAAAAGTTGCTATGCGTCTTAGCTCTTGTCAATCACAAATGATCTGCCAGCAGATACATCATCATTTTGGTGATAGTGCCACTATTTGGCTCTTCGGCTCACGTCTTGATGACCGGAAAAGAGGTGGTGATGTTGACTTGTATGTTGAAGCCGCTCCCCACACCTTGCTGGATGAAATTCGGTGCAAAATTAACATTGAAGAGAGCCTGAACATGCCTGTTGACCTCATTGTTCGCCAGCCTGTTGACCGTTCACTCATCGCCCGAATTGCCAAAACTCAAGGATGCAGGCTATGAGCACAAACGTGCAGTTGATTTGGAAAAAAATTGAACACTTACGCAGAATGCGAAACTATCTGGACTATTCGCTGGAACAGACGTTGCAGCTTCTCCCAATCAGCGACTGGTACCAATTGACACCCGAAAATCATGAAACATTGGCTGCTTTCCGAGTGCGATTCAGTGAGTTTCAGGAGCATTTAGGTAAAGTCATGCGTGCTATAGCGCGGGAAGAAGAGCAAAGCACTGAACCGTTCAGCTTTGTACTGCTGTACATGGAAAAAATCGGAATTCTGGATACAGTCGATCACTGGAAAATGATTCGTGAACTGCGCAATGCTGTCAATCATGAGTATGAAGAAAATGAACAACGACTATCCGAATTCTTCATGGCGCTGACCCAGTCTGCATCAGAGTTATACACATGGTTTAACCGTACCCTTGCTTTTTGTAAGGCGACCTATCCAGAGCCGGATAGTTCTATATGCGCATAGAATTAGGAGCATCCTGATGATTTTGCACTTGATACTCAGCACAGAGCTTAAAAGCAAGTTATACTATCTGTTTTATTAGTGAATCAACCTCTTTCTTTTTCTATAGCGCAACTTATTCCTGGAATCATCTCGTGTGTAATTTCAGTGCTTCTGGTGGTATCCAAAAAATGGCACGGCAAGCATTCGTTTGATACCATTGATGGTGTTCAAAAATTCCATGTGCAGCCAACTCCTCGCATTGGTGGGGTAGCTCTCTTTGTGGGGTTGATTGCTGCCTGGTGGTTAGCTTCTGGTTCAACAGCACAACTGCTCGGTCAAATGCTTGTTGCCAGCTTGCCACTGTGCTGGGTCTTTACATGCTTGGTCTGAGGTTTTGCTGTTTTACAGTACAACCGTATCGATTTTCTTGTTGCAGCATGGTTTGGTGGTTTTATGGTTTATGCCATGCTTTATGATCGTTTGAGATGTGATGTATCGCTTTGATTTATTTTAAGAAAGGCTGTTTATGAAAGTAGTGATTCTTGCTGGAGGGCTTGGTACTCGCTTGAGTGAAGAGACATCAGCCCGCCCTAAACCCATGGTTGAAATTGGTGGTAAACCAATTCTTTGGCACATTATGAAGATGTACTCTCACCATGGCATTCATGACTTTGTGATCTGCTGTGGCTATAAAGGTTATGTGATTAAAGAATACTTCGCCAATTACTTTTTGCACATGTCCGATGTTACCTTTGATATGAGGTCGAACAGCATGCACGTCCATGAAAAGCGAGCAGAGCCTTGGAAAGTGACATTGGTTGATACGGGTGATAATTCAATGACCGGTGGTCGTCTGGGTCGCGTGGCAGACTTCGTAAAGGATGAGGACGCATTCTGTTTTACTTACGGTGATGGGGTTAGTGACATTGATATCAGTGCAACCATCAACTTCCATCGCCAGCATGGTAAAGCTGCTACGCTTACTGCGACCTTTCCGCCTGGCCGCTTTGGTGCGCTTGGTATTCAGAACAAGCAGGTTATGAGTTTCAAGGAGAAGCCGAAAGGTGATGATGCTATGATTAATGGCGGTTTTTTTGTGCTCTCGCCAAAGGTATTAGGTCACATCAAGGGGGATAGTACCATTTGGGAACAAGAACCATTAATGCAGCTTGCCGCTGCCGGTGATTTGATGGCTTACGAACATCACGGCTTTTGGCAGCCGATGGATACCTTGCGTGACAAGCAATTACTTGAAGAACTCTGGGCGAGTGGCAAAGCGCCCTGGAAGAAGTGGGATTAATGATGACAAAGGTTAATGCAACATTCTGGAGTGGTAAGCGAGTCTTTCTTACCGGTCACACTGGCTTTAAAGGGAGTTGGCTGAGTCTTTGGTTGCAGTCGATGGGTGTAGAGCTGTACGGTTTTGCGCTTACACCACCCACCAACCCGGCACTCTTCAATGAGGCCGATGTTGCACAAAGCATGACGAGTACCATAGGGGATATCCGTGACTACGAAACCCTCTTCAAGGCTATGCAGGCCGCCCGACCCGATATTATAATACACATGGCAGCCCAACCCTTGGTGAGGTATTCTTATGAAGAGCCGGTTGAAACCTATGCCACCAACGTCATGGGCACGGTGCATGTTTTGGAAGCAGCACGGCACGTTGGCACTGCTCGCGCCATGGTAAATGTTACAACCGATAAATGCTATGAGAACAGAGAGTGGATATGGGGCTATAGGGAAGATGAGCCCATGGGAGGGCACGATCCCTACAGCAGCAGTAAAGGCTGTGCCGAGCTGGTTACAAACGCTTACCGTAACTCGTTTTTAAAAAACCATGGCATTGCGGTAGCCACTGCCCGTGCGGGAAACGTGATCGGTGGCGGTGACTGGGCGGCAGATCGCCTGGTGCCCGACATTTTGCGCTCTTTTGAAGCAAACCTTCCTGTTATAATCCGTAATCCTCATGCTATCCGACCTTGGCAACATGTACTCGAGCCCTTGAACGGCTACCTCTTACTTGCCGAGCACCTCTATACCGGCGGTCAAACTTTCGCAGAAGGCTGGAACTTTGGTCCACAAGATGACGATGCCCGTCCGGTACAGTGGATTGTCGAGCAGATGGTCAACCAGTGGGGGCAAGGCGCAAGCTGGCAGCAAGATGGCGGAGTTCACCCTCACGAAGCAAACTATCTCAAGCTCGACATCTCCAAAGCAAAAGTCCGCCTCGGCTGGCAACCGCGTTGGTCATTGGCTACTGTCCTGGAGAAAATCATTGCCTGGCATCAAGCCTATCTGGCAGCTACAAATATGCAGGAGTTCACCATGCAGCAAATTGCAAACTACACGCAATCCCATAAGGAGTAAACACCATGCTTGCTCATTCTAAAAATCACTCAGGAGGCCTGTTATGCAAGCAGTAAAAGCACTCTACAAAGAAGGCAAAATACAGTTGCTGGCGCCGCTGCAAGGCGTTACCGAAGCTGAGTTGTTTGTTATCGTGCTCGACAAATTTGAACAAACTGGAAATGCCGTTACCACCTTTCGGCCAATAGAGGTTAGCTCTGAGGACGACTTCAAGGCGCTCGGTTTAACCAGCTTTTTTGATGGCAATGAAGACCAAAATGTTGACTGGGAGGAGATGTTTGATGTTAAGCGCAGGTGATATAGTACTTATAGACTTCCCCTACACCAATCAGGCAGGCAGCAAAGTGCGTCCTGGCTTGGTGCTTGGTGTCAGCCAGCATTATCAACAAGATGATGTCAACGTTGCCTTCATAACCTCTGAGCTTGATTCGTACATCTATGACCCTTATGCTATCTCCATCACTGCAGGGGATATGGTACAAGGCACACTCAAACACGAAAGTGTGGTGCGGGTGGATAAGGTTCTGACCATTCAAAGCAGCAAGTGCCGTAAGGTAGCTCGGCTCAGCGGCAGAAAAATTGATGAGGCTTTGCGTAAGGCAACGGCATTGCATGTTGAAAGCTTTGCTGTAAACAAGTACACGGTGCCGGTGTTCACTCCTGGCGAAACAGTTGTTCCTCCCTCCGGTAAAGTTATTGGCGTTCAGGAACTCAAGTACATGGTCGAAGCCAGTCTGGATGGTTGGCTTACAACAGGCCGCTTCAATACCGAGTTTGAGAAAAAGCTTGCCAAGTTTATCGGCATCAACCACCTCATCACCGTCAACTCTGGTTCATCAGCCAACTTGGTGGCCTTTAATGCCCTGACCTCTCCCAAACTGGGCGATCGGGCTATAAAAAGAGGTGATGAAGTTATTGGTGTGGCGGCAGGTTTTCCCACCACAGTCAACCCCATTGTACAATTTGGTGCTGTGCCAGTATTTGTGGATGTGGATCCGTTCACTCACAACATAGATGCAAGCAAAATTGAAGCCGCCCTCAGTCCCAAAACCAAGGCTATCATGCTTGCCCACAGTTTGGGTAACCCATTTAACCTCGATGTGGTAACAGCTCTGTGCAAAAAGCACAACTTGTGGCTGATTGAAGATTGCTGTGATGCGCTGGGCACAACCTATCGTGGTCAAATGGTGGGCACCTTTGGCGATATTGCTACGCTGAGTTTTTACCCGGCGCACCACATTACCATGGGCGAAGGTGGCGCGGTTTTTACAAACAATTATGAACTGAAAACAATTGCGGAGAGTTTTCGCGATTGGGGTCGCGACTGTTATTGCCAGCCTGGAAAAGACAATACCTGCGGCAAACGTTTTAGTCAGCAGTTGGGCGATTTGCCTTATGGTTACGACCACAAATACACCTACAGTCATTTGGGTTACAATCTCAAAATATCCGACATGCAAGCCGCCTGCGGCTTGGCTCAGTTGGAAAAAGCAGCGCAATTCATTCAGGCACGCAAAGACAACTTTGCGTATCTCAAAAACCGCCTGAAGAGCTGCGAAGAATTTTTACAACTTCCCGAGGCCACCGAACACTCTGACCCCTCCTGGTTTGGCTTTCCCATGACGCTCAAAGAAAACTCTCCTGTAAAACGCCTCGATCTGCTGACCTATCTGGATCACAACAAAGTGGGTACGCGGTTGTTGTTTGCTGGCAACTTGACGCGTCAGCCATACATGATTGGTGCCAACTATCGTATCAGTGGTGATTTAACCAACACTGACAACGTCATGAACAACACGTTCTGGATTGGTGTTCAACCGGCGTTGACCCGCGAGATGCTGGAGTTTGCTGCCAGCAAGATCGAAAGTTATCTGGGTATCAATTTTTAAGTAGTGATGACCATGAATACATCAACTCCAAACTTTTCTGCTAAAGCCTTGCGTAAAACTGTGCTGGACATGGCTTACGCCGGCTCAGCCGTTCATATCGGCTGCGCTTTTTCCATCATTGAATTGCTTGCAGTCTTATATCGAAATCATTTACGCTACCCAGGTAACGATCCATTAGCTGTAAACCGTGATTACTTGGTCTTGAGTAAAGGTCATGGTGTTATGGCGCAATATGCATGTATGCGTGAATTGGGGTGGCTTCACAATGAAGCATTCACTGGTTATTTTGCTGATGGAAGTCTCCTTAAAGGTTTATCTGATTCACGCATTCCAGGTATGGAAGTCACTTCAGGCTCGTTGGGGCATGGTTTCTCAGTAGGTGTAGGCATGGCTATGGGTGCCAAACTCCGCAATACAGAACAGAAAACCTACGTGCTGGTTGGTGATGGCGAAATTAACGAAGGGCCAATCTGGGAGGGTGCACTATTTGCGGCACAACATGCACTTAAGAATTTTATGGTGATCGTAGATGAAAACGGCTTTCAGGCGATGGGTAAAACAGAAGAAGTCCTCGATTTAGGCAATATTCAAGCCAAATTTGAGAGTTTTGGTTTTGACGCAGTCACTATTGATGGTCATGACGAAATATCCATTGATAATGCAATCAACCATTTCTGGCAGAGCAACTCAATAGCACCGAAAGCTCTTATAGCAAAGACGGTTAAAGGTAAAGGAGTGCCGTTTATGGAGCACAATAACATTTGGCATTACACTCGGCTTGATCAAGAGACCTATGCCCAAGCCCTTGATGCAGTTGCGGGGAGCGCATTATGAGAGACGCATTTTCAGATACAATAGTTCGCTTGGCTAAAGCAGACCCAGATGTACTGCTTCTCACCGGCGACCACGGCTATGCCTTATTTGACGATTTTCGAAAAGAGTGTCCCGCGCAATACATCAATGCAGGTATTGCGGAGCAAAATATGGTGGGTATGGCAGCGGGCTTGGCGCGGGCTGGCTTCAGACCGATCGTTTATGGGTTGAGTGCATTTGTTCCTGTACGCGTGGTTGAGCAGATCAAACTTGATATTTCCCATGACCAGTTATCTGTGATCTTAATTGGCGACGGTGCTGGGTTTGTATATAGTTATTTGGGTACCAGCCACCAATCGACCGAGGATGTTGCTTGTACCAGAGCGATTCCCAATTTATCAGTGTATTCACCTGCAGACCGTTTTGAATTGACTGCTTGTATGAATCTGGCTTATCAATCGAAAGCCTCGGTCTATTTGCGCATGGGTAAATCGGATCGAGGCGACGTGCATAAAGGCGTGCCGCAAATCCAGGTTGGCCGATTGTTGGAGGTCAAGCCGGGGCGGTCTGGCGATATTGCTTTTATTGCAACTGGTTCGCTCGTGCGCACGGCGATGGATATCGCGGCAGATCTCTATCCCGATGCAGTCGTTTGGAGTGCGCCTTTTATCAAGCCAATAGACAGCCGGCAGGTCACCACTATTTGTGCCCAAAGTCAGGTCGTGGTTGTGCTTGAAGAACATTCCGTACTTGGTGGTTTGGGCTCTGTCATTAGCGAGATCGCCTGCGAGTTTGCACCGGTTCGTATCCTGCGGGTGGGTGTGAAAGACCGCTTCTCGGAACATTGTGGGAGCTATGAATATTTACTCAAAGAACATGGCTTGGATCGCATTGCTATTGAACAGCGAATTTGTGCGTTCATTACTGGTAATTAACCCATGCGCATAGCCATTCTTGGTGCCACCAGCCAGATTGCTAAAGATTTGGTGTTGTCGTTTGCGTCTCAATGTCAGCATGAACTGATGTTATACGCACGCCGCCCGGAGGCGGTGATGCAGTGGCTTGCAGATGTGGGCTTAGATGGTCGTTATGCCATAGCCAACTTTGCTACCTTTTGCATGGGAGAGCATTTTGATGCCATCATGAACTTTGTTGGCGTAGGGAACCCTGCCCAAGCAGCAGCTATGGGGGCATCAATTTTTGATGTAACGCTTCAATATGATGAACTTGCCTTGGGTTATCTACGCCAGCACCCGGACTGCCGGTATATCTTTTTAAGCAGCGGAGCAGCCTATGGTGCAAATTTTGACGCACCGGTTGATGTCAATAGCAAGGCTGTGGTACCTATCAATAACCTGCAACCGCAAGACTGGTACGGTGTCGCTAAACTGCACGCTGAATGCCGTCATCGTTCGTTAGCACCGTTGCCGATTGTGGATATACGGGTATTTAACTACTTCAGCCATACGCAAGACTTGGATGCCCGGTTTTTAATTACCGATATCTTGCGTGCCATCCGTGACAAAACCGTGCTGAAGACCTCGTCCGACAACATCGTTCGTGACTTTATTCATCCATCGGATTTTTATCAATTGGTTGTTGCGATATTGAATGCGCCCCCGATCAATGCTGTGGTGGATGCGTACAGTAAAGCACCCATTGATAAGGCGACATTACTTGTTGCCATGCAGGAAAATTTTGGTTTGAGGTATGAGTTTGTGGAAACTGGGGCGGGTGTGAATGCTACGGGGGGGAAGTTGAGTTATTATTCACTGAATAGGGTGGCTGCGGATTTTGGGTATAAGCCAAAATACTCTGCAATTGAAAGTATTTATTCTGTATTAGAATTACTTTCTATTGGTAAATAAACCTACCTTTTAGATTGAGCGTATTAAGGCTTGATCAATCGATATTCTATTGCGGGGAAACAATCAAAAAGTTGGTAATCATCAATACACCAAACGCAAGGTATCTGGCGTAACACTATAGTGAATTCTAAACGAACGAAACATTTTCGATATTGCTTGAATATTTCAAATTATAGTTTTTTAAACTCAATATGAGGAGTCTTGCATTCAATTCATTAGCAAGAGCCTTGGTAATTATTTTTCAGTTAGTAAATATTAAGCTCTATACGAATTATTTAACTGCAAATGAGCTGGGTGTTTTTTTTTTCTTAATGGCGGTATCTTATTCATCTAATGCAATTTTGTTTGTCCCAATGGATTACTTTCAGCAAGCAAAATTAGTTAGAGTAATGACTGAATTCGGTGGAGCACGTTCTTTATTAATTTTTAATGGGAAAGTTATTGGAAGTTATATTGTTTTTGTGTTGCTACTTGTTATTGGGACTATAATTATTTATCCTAAATACACTATATACATTGGATTAGTGATGCTGTTGGCTTTGGCTTTATATATAGTCCAAGCTTTGAGAAACACTTTGAATAATTTAAGCCACGGGACTCATGTTTCAATCAGTTTTATGCAGGAAGCGTTGATCAAAGTCGTTTTTTTATATATTTTAGCTCAGTTAGTAAAGCCAGATGCTGCGTTGCTCATTATCTCTTGGTTATTGTCGTTAGGGATAACTGCCATATATTTGATGATAATTGCCACTAAAAAAAAAATATTTTCAGGTCTTGACGTCTATTCAGTTTCAAGTAAAGATGTGTTTCGTTTTGCATATCCATTTTCAATAGGAGCAGTAGCCAATTGGCTGCAATTACAGGGTTATCGTCTTGCGTTGGTTCCATTAGGTTATTCTGAAGTGGTAGGAGTTTTTGGAACAATAGCAGGAATTGGTAGCGCCGCAATCGGTGCTGCTTCGCTTATTTATGGACAACAATTTAGTCCAAGAATTTACCAGTCTAAAGGTGGATATACAAATACATATTTGAAAGGTGCTTTGGTAATAACTGTTGTGATTTTATTTTTTTCATATTTTTTGGGTGAGTTTGTAGTCGGCTTATTAACAGGTCTACATTTTATTTCGCACTGGAAGCTGATTATATTTGGTGTCTTGACTGATGCTGCTAATCTTTTTGTGGGAGCAATAGCCATACATATTTCACTTGTCAGTAGTACAAAAAAAGTAATTGCTTCTGCAGTTCTTGGGCTTCTATCGATGATTATTTTTTTTGCGCTGCTGTATTTTAGTGGTGCCGTTGACGTTAACACCGTAGGTATCCCTTTGCTGCTTTCTCAATGGTGCGTCGTTGGATATATGTATTGGAAATTTATTAAGCAACCCAGTGTAATTAGTTGATTAGAATGAAAAAATCTAATATTACTGTTTTTATAGAAGTTTTTAATGAAGAGGAACGTATTGAATCGTGCTTGAAGAGCTTTAGTTGGGTTGATGAGATTATTCTATTTGATAAACACTCAACCGATCGTACACGTGAAATAGCAGAAAAGTATGCAACTGAGATTATCTTAGTTCCATTTTGCGAAGGTAGTGAGAATGTAGTCAATAATATTACAAGTCATCCTTCATCTGAATGGTGTTTATTTCCTACTGCATCAAGTTTAATGCATCCGGATCTGGCTGATGAAATTATCAAGTTAACGTGTGATCCAAATTTTGAATATGATGTAATTGGCATGCCTTATGGCATGTACTCTTTGGGAATTAGAAACTCAAAATCCCCTTTTTACGTATCTCATAAATATACCTTAATAAGGCGATCTAAGTTAAGGCTATCGACAATATTACATCACGAAATATCCTTTAGTAGCGCAAAAGTATTTACTATGCCATTGATTAGTGCAGATGCTGTTTTGTACCATTGTACTCATAAAAATATTGATTCGATGTGGGGGCATATTCTACGGTATTGTAAATATGAAGCAAATCATGATGAATTCCTGACTATAAAAAGAACATTAGTTGATGTTTTAAAAGCTATATATACTATTCTTTTTCGAAGACGAACAATTTTGTTAGGTATGGATGGTCTTGCACTTTCCTTAGGTTATATAGGTTATTTCGCTATTCGTTTTATGTTCGTTTGGGATAAAATACGGAAAAACGGGGAAGTTATATATCCCGAAATAAGAAAAAAAATTGATGACTTATGGTATTCAAGGGACGTTGATAAGTAGGTCTATAACCGATACGATTTTATAAAAAATCAAAAAAAGCATGTGTGAGGTTAATGTCATTATGATGCTTTTAAAAAGTAAAATTACACATATCCCCATTGCTAAAATCCAAAGATATATCATTTACAAAACAATAGAGGTGCCCTTATAATGTTAAAAAAATTAAAAAAATGTGCACGTTTAGTCCAGCTAAAATTAAAGTATCCCAAGTTAGTCTATTTTGGTGCGCCTTTATTTATCAATTGTTTTGGCATTTCATCTAAAGCTATAAAAAAAGGTTTTTTTTCACAACTAGGTCAAGATGAACTGGTTTTTACGGAATTTTTTAAGTTAATTGACTCGGATTCTTTTCCTAAAGTCTTTATTGATATTGGATGTAACCAGCCAATGCTCCATAGTAACTCATACTTTTTCGAAAAATATCATGGCTATAAAGTACTTGCTATTGATGCTCTTCAAGAGATTCATGAATTATGGCGAATAAATCGTCCTAATGCAGAGTTTATTGAATGTGCAGTAGGGGCTTCAAATGATGAACTTAGCTTCGATGTTGTAGGTGGTGGCGAGATTGGTTCCATGTTTTCTTCTGTCAGTGGATCATCAAAAAAAAGTACATTTCATCCTATAAAAACCAGAGTAGTGAAGGTTCGTCCTATTGCTGAAATATTGGCAGAGCGTTGTATTGACCGTGCTGGCATCTTGAGCATGGATATTGAAGGTTACGAGTTGCCTGCATTGCAGGGTATTGATTTTGAAAAGTTCTTTGCATACATATTTATTATTGAAAATAACGGTTTTGAAGGGTTGGGTAACAATCAAATCAGAGATATGATGATCAGTAATGGTTACATTTATTTTGCACGTATCTGGAATCTGGATGATATTTTCATTCATCCAGATATATTCGCTTTGGCCTGAGTTATTCAGGAATTCCAAAAAAAAGCGTTTTTTGATCCCCAATGGCACACACACAGTGGACAATATTTAGGGCACCTCTAAAAATTGACTTTTGAAATGTTAGTTTGATCGGGGGGGAAACA
>DYND01000035.1 GCA_020721255.1 Chlorobium chlorochromatii | reverse complement strand
GAAAAAGCTTGAAGCCGAATTGAAAGCATGGTAATCATTAAATCCTGAAAAATCAGATTCACACAACCAACAGATAAACTTAACCCGAAAAAGGAGTCCGTCCAATGAAAACCACCCGTATTTCCGTCAGTTTCATCATGTTGATTATTGTTGCGATGTTCAATATCAATTCGGCTAATGCTGCCTGCGATTGTACTAATACTGTCGTAACAGGCGTTCCGCAGATTGAATGTGAGGCTTTAGTTGCATTGTATAACAGCACTAACGGTGCGGGCTGGACAAATAAAACCAATTGGGATACGACGACAGATATATCTACATGGTACGGAGTAATAGTTTCAGATGGTTATGTTCAAAGTCTTTCTTTGGATAGTAATCAACTGACCGGTAGTATTCCTTCACAATTAGGCAACTTGACAAATTTGCAACATCTTGTTTTGAATGATAACCAACTTAGTGGTAATATTCCTTCACAATTAGGCAACTTGACAAAGTTAGCAACACTTATTTTGCGTCGCAATCAACTAACAGGTATTATTCCTTCACAATTAGGCAACTTGACAAAGTTTGTAACTTTTGATTTGGGTAGCAATCAACTTAGCGGTAACATTCCTGCGAGTTTAACAAATCTGACGATTGTAATGATGTTTTACTTACAAAACAATTGTCTATCAACTGATGTTTCCGACCCAAACCTCCTGAATTTTCTCAATAATAGAGCTTTCTCATGGAATGTTCAAAGTGCTTGTGGAACAGGAACAACAGTTACACTTATATCTCCCAACACATCTGCCACCTTCAGCAAAGGCAGCACTGTTAGCATTTCATGGAATGCTTCCGGCTCACTTCCTACTGACAGCATAGCAATATCTATGAAGCGGTCTTCCGTGCCTGATACTCAGACAGAGCCGGACGGCGTGAACTGGTATCGCTTTACTGATAATACGCCTAATGACGGCTCTGAACCGATAGTTATTCCCTCAAACGTGGCAGAAGCTTCTGACTGGCGTTTTTTCGTCAAACATTCGGCGAGTGGAAGTTGGGATTCTTCTGATGAATATATTACAGTTGTATCTTCACCTGCTGTACAGATAACGCTCTCTTCACCAAACACCGCAAGTCCTTATGCCAAAGGCAGTCAGGTTTTGATTCAATGGAATACTGTCAATGCAGTACCTTCTGACAGTATTGCGATTTCTATGAAGCGGTCTTCCTTTACTCATCCAAGCCCTGACGGCGTGAACTGGGTTAGCTTCACTGATATTACTCCCACTCTTAATGACGGCTCCGAAATGATAACCATTCCGACAGGTGTAGCAGAAGCTTCTGACTGGCGATTTTATATAGCGCATATAACAAGCGGAGTATGGGCAGCTTCGACCAGCCAATTCAGCGTAACTCCGCAGCCACCATCGCAATATAGCCTTAATGTTTCTGCTTCTAACGGAACTGTTACCCGTAATCCGAACAGTAGCTCTTATGCTTCCGGGAGCATTGTAACGCTTACTGCTTCCCCTAATTCCTGTTATGAATTTTCAGGATGGTCAGGGAATTGTGCCAGTTTCGGTATGAATACAACCTGCACTCTCACTATGGATTCCAATAAGTCGGTTGCTGCCAATTTTACAGCCAAAACATTTTCTTTGGATGTTAGTGCTTATAACGGAACTGTTAACCGAACTCCGAATCAGACCTCTTATGCCTGCGGAAGCAATGTAACGCTTACTGCTGCTCCTAATTCCTGTTATGAGTTCTCTGGCTGGTCAGAGAATTGTTCCGGTTTCGGTATAAATCCAACCTGTAATCTTACTATGGATTCCAACAAGTCGGTCGGTGCCAGCTTCAGTACCGGCACATATTCTCTTAATATCACGGCTGTTAACGGGATTGTTAATCGAACTCCGAATAATGCTTCCTATGCCTGCGGAACCAGTGTATCACTCACTCCTATGCCGAATACAGGGTATCAGTTCGACCATTGGGAAGGGAATATTTCAGGAGTCCAGTCGAATACAGCCTATGTAACAATGAACCAGAATACGAATGTTACGGCTGTATTTGTGCCAATTACAAATACCACTACTGCTTTCAGAGTGTGGATAGACAAAGATTATTCAAAGTCCTACAATGCCGGTGAAGAAGTTGCGGATGCGGATGTGTTTGTAAACAGAGAAACAACACCCAGAGGCAAAACCGACAGCTATGGAATTGTCCGGCTTGAAAATATCAGAGCTGAGGACAAGATTTATGCGTATAAGCAATATTATCAATTGAATAATCCGAAAGCAGCGGACTCGAATTTCGGCGGCAGTGGCAACAACCCTTATTCTGTACCCGCTGTGAACGGCAAAATGTATAGTTTTGCAATGGCAAGTGACATCATGGGACAATTTTGCGGAGATTATTATGATTTTCCATGGCCGAATAATAATCTTCAAACTGCGCCTAAAGATTCCGGGGGAAATATTCTTGTTCAACTTGTTCATCCGAGAATTGAATGGAATCTGGTAGTGGCTTTTGAAACTGCCCCCGAAGAATCTTACATTGATAAGATAAAGTTCGGTCTCAGGAAGTATGCAAATTATATGTATAACTATACTGATGGCTATTCCGTAGTAAAAAATATTGTTTTGGTAAAAGGTACGAATGCGTATATAGATACGGCACAGTGGAATTATTGTGATGTGCGAATTATGAATAATGTAAGACCAAATGCGTATTTCTTTGGAAACAGGACGAGTAGAAAGGAATATCATATTTACATGAGTAAATTTTGGGATAAATATAAAAATTCCGATGCAGGTGAACCTTTTGAGGATGACTGGTATACTACACTCGGACATGAATCCGGGCATTATCTTTTCGGATTCGGGGATGAGTACATGAATGGGGATTATTCCAAAGGAGATAAAATTCCATGGACATATAGAGCTACTCATAACGGAGGCGCAGGAGAGCCAAATGAATTTCCAAAAAATTATGGACTGATGGATAATCAATATAGCTCGCATGAAATTAGTGATCCTACCGATTATTTTCCACATACCTATTCCTCTTCAATGGATACTGATACTGTAACTAATCAATGGTATCTGTCGGAAGGAAAAAGCTGTTGGAGTCTTTTAAAGTGGTGTTATGAAGATGAAATCAAAAAGCAGATGGAAAACAACGGCTTCACTGATTTTTTGCCTGAGTTTTTCAATAATCTGATTATTCCACCGCATACATCGGGTAGTTATCCTGGCTGGAACAGCGATAAAAGACCATATCCAACCGGAATGATTCATGATACGCTGAACATTATCGAATGGTCGCCTAAGACCTTGAGAAGCAGTGAAGCAGTGCAAATTTTTGATGCGCTTGCAGTGCTTAAAGATGAAACCGGATCGGAAGTTGTTAATGCTGATGTCTGGCTGGTATCTCCTGACAGAAAAAGCTTTCAGGGAAAAAGCGACAAAAACGGAATTGTCAGAGTCGGCAGCCTCGGTATCGGTAAAAGTTTGGAAGCCTATTTCAATGGCATAAAAGCCGAAGTCATAATTGATGTTGTGAGAGAAAGCTATGTTCTGACTTTTCCTGTGAACCGGATTGCGCTGAGAGATAATGCGTCAAATGGCATGGTCATAAGTGCAACGCCTGACAGTTCAAATCCCAAACGGATTACAATTACGGCATCGGGAAGTTCTTTGAGTGTTGCGCCTGTTGTAACGTTATCTCAGTCTCACGGCTATTCTGTCAGTGTTGCTATGAATTCTTCGGGGGTGAATCAGTATTCGGGAGTTGCGGATTGTCAGTATAATTCAGGTATTTTACAGGTATCATCAGGCGCAAGTCAGTCGGTCAGTCCGTTTGAAATTTTCACAACGGAAGTCGGACCTGCTTCGGGCTACTATTCTCCCAATGGCGAGTTGGAAATGGGTTATACCCCGGGAAGTTTCACTGGTTCAGGTTCATTTGTGATAATGAACAGTTCTGCACCTGCGCCGCCGAATAACGGGCTGATACAGGTAGGAAATGTGTATAGTTTCGGATTTTCGGGCGGTATCAGTGCTGTCAAAGACCTGATTTTGTCAATCCGACTTCCTTCGGGTGTGAACAAGACTCAGTTGAATATTTACGGCTGGGATATTCAGAATAAGACGTGGCAACTGGTTCCGGGCGGTTTTACCGCTCCACACTTTTTCAGCATTTTTCTTGATTCTGTAAATTATACATCTTATGCAGTTTTTGCCACGCCGCAGGCAGCAGACTTGAATCCGCCGAATCCGGTAACAGGATTTACAACTTCGACCGGAACTTCCCGATGGAGCGTTAATCTTCAATGGACAGCACCGAGTGATAATGTTGGAATGTTTGCTTATGATATTCGATTCAATACTGTACCGATTACGGAATCGAATTGGGGGGGCAGCAGTCTTAAAGTAGGTTCTGTACCTAAGCCGACAGAACCGGGAACGAGCCAAAGTATGATTATTGAGATGCCGGATCCGAATACTGTATATTATTTCGGTATCAAAGCGACAGATGCGGCTGATAATGTATCTGCTTTAACAGTAAGTTCTGCGGTAAAATCTCAGGCAATTGACACTGACGGTGACGGAATTCCCGATTTTTGGGAAATTGATAATGGCTTGAATCCGAATGTCAATGATGCACAGAATGATAATGACGGAGACGGTCTGACAAATATTCAGGAATATCAGTATCACACTGATCCGAAAAATAAAGATACAGACGGAGACGGTTATTCGGACGGGGATGAAGTTGCTCAGAAAACTGATCCTAATGATTTCAAATCACATATCAATCTATCATCCACAACGCTGGGAGATTTGGATTGTGATGACAATGTAACCCTGTCCGATACAATTATTGCTCTGAGAATCGTATCCGGGATTGATCAGCCGTCTGTATTTTGCAAAAATGATGTGAATGGCGACAACAGAATCGGTCTTGAGGAAGTTGTGTATATTTTGCAGAAAGTGGCGGGATTGAGATAACCGACCTCTCCCTCCCCTTTCCAAAACGGAGAGAGGGGGGAGATTGACGCCAGTATAAAATCCATTCATTTTTTCGCTTGGATGAAATTTGCAGTGATACTGCATGGGCTGTTGCTTCCATGTGTTCTGGTTTTTTCGGTTATCCATGCGAATTTGACTTTAAGAAAAACTTTATTTAACGGACTCTAAAAATATTTATCCTATCGAAATCCCTTGTGAGACATAAGTTATCGGAAGGATAATTTCAAAAGTCGTGCCTTTTCCCGGCTCAGAGTTGAGATTGATACAGCCGTCATGGTCTTTGATGATGCCGTAAGCCAGCGAAAGCCCCAGCCCCACACCTTTGCCTTTTTTCTTTGTTATAATCAAACAGTTTGGATATATTTTCTTTGGGGATGCCTACGCCGGTATCCTGAAAAAGAATGATCACTTTATTATGTACCAGAGGGGTGTAATTAAATCTGTTAGTTTTCAATCCTGATGGGATTTCAACTTATGTCGGAATAACGTGATTCCGGCGTAAGCAGTACCCTGAAATATGTTCACCTAACACTTTTAATTGCACCCGATCAGAGTGCATAACGATAATCAGAATATCGTTTAAGGTAAGCAGCCCCTGATCTTTGGCAAATAAGTACTATGACTCAAATATTTCAATCTTTATTTGCAACCGAACTGA
>DYND01000027.1 GCA_020721255.1 Chlorobium chlorochromatii | reverse complement strand
GAATAGCCCATTTTGTCTCCTTGGTTGAGGCGACATCTATATTAACACATAAGGGTCCAGTAAACTTGTTGCAGGGATTATTTTTGACGATATTGCTAATGTTCAGACTATAAACATTCAAGCAGACGATCTTCCTTTCTAATGAAGCAATATTTACACATATTACAAAAGGAAATTTCCAAAGTTTCAGAAGATGATTTATACGCTCCAATTAAAAAAATACATATAGATAGTTTAGATTTAGTCGTTTTAAGAGTAGCGTTAGAAAAGTATTTTGAAGTTGAAATACCTGACGTGATTTGGTTTAATTACCAAACGCTTGCAGAGGCATTGGAATATTTTCATAATAGTAAAAGTTGTGTAATAACCAATCGAAATTCAGCAAAAGCGGACATAATCCATTCTGAAAATATAGAAATTAGAATGCCCCAAATGGCAAAAAGTGCGTTATCTGAGAATTGGCTTTTAAAGTTCTTAGGAGATACTCATTGGCAACTAATTACAAAGGGTTTTCAAAAAAAATCATCTGAATTTAAAGATAATAATGGTAATCGACTGTATTCAACATTTATCCGAATAAATTACAAAGTCTCGCCTTTATGTGAATTTTCGGAAAATGAAATAATATATTTTAATTCAAGTATAAAATGTTTTGGAAATAATACATTCCTAAGCGAAATCGTTGGTAATTGCGGTGCAAAAAATATTTCCGCTACTCTTATGACAATATTTTCTGTCAGAGAAAGCTCTGATAACAATAAAATTACAAAATGTGAAACCAATGTTAAGTCAAACAGAATAAGTGAAATATCAAAAACGCCATTGTTTTTAAACGATTATCGCCTAGTGCGTAAAGGACTAATCGATGAAATATCTACAAATTATGGCAGCTTTCATATTAGTAATGATACATTATTTTCATGTGAATACACAATTAATCCGTATTATGATATAAACGGAGTTGGTCTTTTGTATTTTGCTTCATATCCTATAATTGCAGACAAATGCTTTGATGAATATTACCAGCAAAATGAAAACTTGCAAACTATTTACAGAGATATTTTTTATTTTGCAAATTGCAATTCAAGTGAAAAAATCGTTTTCAAATTGAATAGTATCGAATTAATTGACAACGTTTTAAAAACAATATTTTCCTTGTTTAGAAAAAGTGATAATCATATACTTTCACGGATTCTAACGATAAAAAAGATGATGAAATGAGCTGAGAAAATGATAAATAAGAATGCAAAAGGGATTTACTTGCCCGACTTGACGGATAAACCATAGATGCAATAGTCAGGGATCTAAATTTTTATACAGAAAGGAACTGCCTGTTTTTCATAATTAGGCAGTTCAGTCTATAAGAATGTTATGGGTATATCAGCCAAGCACACTAATTTTTGCAATAATATATCTGACGACAGTCATGCCTATACTGCTGGATTGGCTCTGTAAAGATGATTTTTGGCAGGGTATATACAAATTAGCGGTCTTAAAAAACGACAAAAACCTAATGATACAAAGAGAAATTATTAATAAGAAAACAGGTCAAAAACTAATAATCTTTAAAGACGATGATTTTGAATATGAAAAACCTATTAAGCATTACGGTGACGGTTTTATAGCAAAGCAAATTGTACTGAGAGGAATACCAAATGAAGAACTAAATGGTGACAAAAAACCATCTGAAAATAGCAAAAAAAATTTTATAGAAGCGAAAATTCATTCGCAAGAAATGTTTCAAAAATATAAAGCAGTTGAAGTCCCAAATGGTTTTTTAAAATTATTTGGGACAACTAAAAAATACGAACAAGAAAATTTATTAAAAGGGCAAATACTGACTCCTGATATATTAATGGGGTTGTTAATCAAAGCTGAGGAACAAGGCTTTACTATAAGTCAATATTCATCTGAATATTCTCAAAAAGGGTTTGACTTCTCAAAAATGCCATTTGCTTTTCAAGTAAAAGAAAATGGAGAAGTACAAACCTATGGAGAAACAGAACTTTCAGATGGACAACTAAAACAAGCAATTGAACACAGAAAAGTGACAATTGCGAAAATATTAGACAAAGGAGATGAATGGCATTGCTTTATTGTGACATTTAAAAGCTTAAGAGGAGAAGAAACTTGGCTTGGAGAAAAACAACCACATTATCACTATATTTCTAACGCATTCGGTATTCACAGAACGGAAGTTATAAATCAAATTAAATCGGAAAAATATAAGCTTGGGAATTTACCACACATTAAATTAGAAGGTTATGGAAATCAACCAGAATAGAAAAAGCCGAACCGCTAACATCTGTTTGGCAATATTGGCGACTGAAGTCCTTCTATGAAACATTTGTATAAGGTTCAACATTAGGAATTCTATTGAACTTTTGCACTAATAATCCGCCTGATCGCCAAGCCGAAAACCGTTAAATAATCATTCCCGCTGCCGCTTCTCTTTTCCCCGCCCACCCAAAAAGCAACACCTTCTAACCCCCACCCGCGCCAACTGCCGGTCAATCTCGCGCTGCAACGTCGGCGACCCAATTTTCTCCGTCACCTCCTTCGCCAGCACCAAAAAATCCACCCCCTCCCACCAGCACAAAATCCTGAACAACTGATTGTCCGGCAACGCAAGCTGAGCCCCCTTCTCCTCTAGGAGCGTATTCAAAATCTGAAACCCAGTCTCAATCACCAACCCCGAGGCCACCGTCGACCGGTACGTCCGCACCAGCGTCAAATGCGCCATCCGGTTAATCATCTCCTCCTTCACTCCATCTCAATCTGGACAATATTTGACAAGATCAAATGTTGATTTGGTTACTGAAAAAGCGTTACGTCAAGAACTTCAACCCATTCATTGAACAGGAGTTGTTGCATGACTGAAACGCATAAGAGAGCATGTTAGCCTTTGCTGAAAAAGCGCTGGCTTATGCGGATAGGTTCTACCCAAGAAGAGTATATTGCAAGTGGGTTAACCTATGACGCAACATTGCGCAATCTTGAATTAAATGGTGAAGCGGTTACGCATATTCCTGATGAAGTACGAGCAGCCCATCCTGAAATAATGTGGCGCATGATTGTTGCCATGCTTAATCGTTTTAGAATAGCCAAAGTATTGTTCAAAAACAGATCCCGCCGCATTACTTGGTGGCGGTTTCGGCGTGTAAACGGATACCTAATGCCCGAATTACTTTAATAACAGTTGCAAATTCAGGATTCCCTCCCAGAGAAAGCGCCTTGTATAAACTTTCGCGACCAAGGCCTGTTTCACGAGCAATTTGAGACATCCCTCTTGCTTTAGCGATTGTCCCCAAGGCTTGAACAACAAGCGCGGGCTCACCCTCTTCAAGTGCGGCTTCAAGATATACTGCCATCTCCTCCTCAGTGGCAAGATATTCCGCCGCATCATAAGATCGTGTTTTTGTTTTCATGGTATCTCATCTGTTTCAAGATTTGCAAGAAGTAATCTGGCTTTCTAAATATCGCGTGTCTGTGTACTTTTATCGCCACCTGCTAACAGCAAAACGAGTTCACGCCCGCGCCAGGTATAGTAAAGCCGCAGTATCAATCCCCGACAAACCAAATAACAAAACTGAAAGCAAGAGGTCTTGCCTTTGGTGATGAAGCTTTTGCAATCCCGCATGGCGACACTACCAAGGCTCCGCATTCACGTGTGGAGCCTTTTGCTTTTCCACCCTATTCCGCAAAACTCCGTATCAACCTCCTCACTCATCATCTCTCTCCATCCCTTTTACCGGACGCTGCAGGTATTCGTCAAGTCGTTTATCAAAATCGGCCAGCCATTGGGCATCGATAAAAGCCTTGATAATCCGGCGCACCTCTATCATCTGCCTCTCTCCCTTCAACCGGCGGATAAAACCAAGATCGGCGATTTTATTCAGCGTCGAATCAACCTGGTCGATCAACTTGACCTCATTGTTGGCGGCAGGAAGGAAAATCCTGATCAGCTCAACCACCTCATCCCGCGAAAGAATCAGGCGCGTGTCCCCAGCGCCCGCATCAAACTCAGCAAGTTTTTTGCGCAAAAGCGCGAGCAGCAGGCTGACCGGGTAACTGAGCTGCCTGCGTGCCATCAGTCGGGGCGCGCTGTTCGCTCCCTCCGTTTCGCCCTCGGAATTCGATCGCAAAAAAGCGTACCCTTCCGACTCGTCGAGAATCAACTCCAGACCAAGCACTGCGACGTAATCGCGAACGGCAGCCATCAGGTTGAGTAACGAGCCCCATAATGCCGGGTTATCCTCCTGGTAGATCACCCCTTTCAACAGGGGAACCACGATTGACGCAAGCTCCTGCCCATGAAAAAGGGCTCCGCTGTTTTCACTCTCTGTATGGTTCATCATCCGTTTCTTAATAAGATAATACGCGGCAAGGTGGCCTCACGGGTTATGCCCGTCGAACTCTCCCATTGTACCTGCTCCTCTACCCCCTCATCCACCGTCGTCCGTGGCCACTCTCCGGCAAGTTGCAGATAGGCCACCAGCTCGGCCAGCCCGTTACACAGAGGATGACGCTCCACCACCTCACCAAGGGTGACCTGGCTGCGCATTTGAAGTTCCAGCCGGATATTTCGCAACAGCTCTGCCCGGTCAACCACCACCTGGGCGTAGAGCACGGCGGTATCAATCTCCGCATCCCCCTCATCAAGAGCCACTCCTGCAATCAATGGCTTGAAGGGAGGGCGATAGAGCGTTCTTTCGAGAGGCAGTTCTATTGCCGCAGAGGATCCGTCAAGAGGCATGAAGCCGCCTGACGGGAGATCAATGCGCAAATCAAGTGCCCGGGTTTCGATGTTGTGCAGAATATCCATGATGCGGCGATTCTCAAGCCACGCCTTATCATCAAGAAAGCGGCGCAACTGCTCGGAGAGACGCGCCACCGTGCGCTGGGTATGCTCGCCAGCCTCCAGCCAGTCGTAGTGAACGCGACGCAAACGGTTGTCGGGACGCATGGAGACAATCGGAGGCAAGGCCAGCACCTCTTCCAGAAGCAGGCTCAGCTCCTCCTGACGTGACTGCGACATGAGAAAGTCCCAGAATGCTCTGAAGCTTTTCCCCTGATCCGAATCAGCGATGGCATCACGCTCACCCATGATCTGCTCCAGCAGCGCCCCCTTGGCACCCTCCCAGAGGGCAATACGCTCCCGCACGCGGCGGTCGAGGGTGCGAAAGTTATGCTCTACTTCGCGAAAATCGGTCAGCAACTCACGGGCTAATTGCAGAAACTGCTGAAAGCGATCCTTCAGACCGGTGTCATCAAGCAGGGATATCTCACCGGCACGGATGCGGGCAATTTCGGCATCAATATCGTCACGCCGCTTTTGCAGCTCGGCAATCCGCACCTCTGGGTCAGCCTGGCTTCCCGTGCTCATCTGCCGCAAGAGTTCAAAGAGGGTAAGCAACCTCGACTCGGTGCCCACAAACGCACGCTCAGTTAACCCCTCCAGCCAGGCCAGCGCCTTTTCGGTGGAGGCAGTCAGGTCGAAGTGAGGCTCATCCGTCCCGTCTGGATAGAATTTGCGCAGCCACCCTTTGTCGTTCTCAGCCCACTCATTCAGGTAACTTTGCGCCGTATTGGGAAACTGGTCGGTGCCCAGTTGTTGCCGCAAGGCAAAAAGCTCATCCTCCAGTGCCTCAACAAGATCGGCCTGCGAGAGAATCCGCACATTGGGCACAATAAAGACCCGGTGCAGAAATCCCGCCACCAGCGGCGCATGCTGGGCGCACAGGAGACGCCATGCGGGATGGTTCTGACGGAGCAGGTTCAGGGTGGAGTAATCGAGAGACAAAAGAGCAGCATTGTTTTTGATGGAAAAAGCGCCGATGAATGCGGCGGTCTGGTTTTTGGGGTGAAGTTAAAGATTTTCCTGCTTTATTCTTTGGATTGATTGTACAGCAAATCAAGCCACTTTAACCAATGACCCCACGCTCAAACTCGGGATAAAAAATCCGCTGAATACCAACCGTTTTGCCGGTTGCAAGATCGAGCGAAAGCAACATGCCGGAGAAATGAACATCATCTTCAGCGCATTCGTATTTGTGCGGCGTCTGGTAAAGCATACGGTCAGTGGCAGACTTGATTTGCATACCAATAACTGAGTGATGCGGACCGGTCATACCGGCATCGGTGCAATAGCCAGTGCCTTTCGGCAGTAGTCGCTCATCAGCGGTCGGAACATGCGTGTGCGTACCAATAACCGCTGAAACGCGCCCATCGAGATACCAGCCAAGCGCTATCTTCTCGGCAGTTGCTTCAGCATGAAAATCGACAAAAATACACTTCACGCTCTCTTTTGACTGCTCTTTGATCTGTTTGATCACCCAGTCAGCGGTGCGAAACGGGCAATCAATAGAGTACATGAACGTTCTCCCTTGCAGATTGACGACCGCAATTTCGCCCATACCATTCGGAAGCTTGTAAATACCATAACCTTTGCCATAGGTGCCTTTTGGATAGTTCAGCGGACGCAACACTTGAGGATGCGTTTTCAGCGTATCGAAAAAGTTGAAGTTGCTCCACGTATGGTTGCCACCTGTTACCACATTAACCCCTGCCTCAAGAAGCTGATTAAGCGCTTCAAGACTCAACCCTTTGCCATGATGAGCGTTTTCTCCGTTACACACCACAAAATCAACATGATACTTGCTGATAAAACTCTTCAGCATCCGACCAACCATCTGCAAGCCCGGAGTGCCAACAACATCGCCAATGAACATGACGTTCAGGGTTTTCTGTGCCATACGTTTTGCTTTAACCTGTTTTTTTATTTGAAACTGATGTGCCTGAAGTTACACATTGCCTTGCAGAATGAACAATCTTATTTGCTGTGGCAAGACATAAGAGATGCTGCAAACCATCGCCAATTAATGATTACATTCTTTGAAGTGAAATCTCTGTCTGCTTTCGTGCATGGAATAACAGCCGCAGGAAGCATCATGAAGAACGATCGATCAACACAACCGGAGCAACCATGAGCACAGCAATCACAAGTCTTGATGGCTTTATTCAAAAATGGAAGGCACAAAAGGATAAATACACGGGTGATTACCTTATCACACCAGAGGGACTTATTCGTAATAATATGGATGATGAGCTTGGGCGTGGCGGCTATTATCAGGAGCGAGCCTGCACTTCTGAAAGTCAGGTAATGATGGTTCGCGGCTATGTCAGGGCATATCAAGCCACAAAAGAGAGCCGCTATTTAACCTCGGCACGAACTTTTGCAGATGCGCTGATCAAGTACTTCTTTTTTGGAGTGATTCCCTCAACCACCACAAAATGGCGCTCGCACTGGATTGTTAACGCTGGCGCTGCATTTAATTCAAAGGAGAAAGGCAAAGAATCTGCCGTTATCTCTTATGGCGAAGCATACGAATGCTGGCCTTCATGGCGCGAACTTCGTCCTCATGAGTTCGCAACCGCAGGAGATTCGATGCACTGGTTTATCACTACGTTCGACCTCTTTGCACTGCTGGAAACAGGAGACATGAAAAAGAAATGGCTCAATGCTCGAAACGCCATGTTCAGGGAGTTCAGGCTGATTACTGATCCCAAAAAAAGTATTGTGTATAAAGGAGCTATGCCGTTTGAGTACACCAATAAAGGGCCAAATCTCTCAGTACTTCCTGCCCCACTCTTTCGCGGTCCTTATTATGCAGGCTATCAGGATGCTCTGCCTTGGCATTACTTGAAAGATTACACCGCTGCTGCAAACACCCTGCAATTTCTGATTGACGCACAAAAGGCTTATGCGAAAAGCACTGGCATTACAGGTCCGTTTGCTCCTGTCTATCATTATGATGATTCGTTTTTAGGGAAAGCGGTAAAAAATACGTTTACCTGGGAAGGACCCGACCCGAATACCTTCTGGGGCGGATTTCAGTATCGTCCATTTGCTGCTACCGCAGATTTCTGGTACCATTGTGTTTATTCAAAAACAAGCAACGCTGCAGTTACCAATGCCACTAAAGTGTGTACTACTTTTCTCGGCTGGCTCGATAGCTGGCTTACCGCACACCCAGCCGACACGTATGTGCCAACGGAGTTCAGAGAAAAAAGTGCGCCCGTTGCTCCAGCCGCCAGTGGTACGGGCGACAAAGATCCGCACATGATTGCGCTTGCCTTAAAGGGGGCACTGCTCTGTAAAAAGGCTGGTGCCAATGCACAGGTTGTTGATCGTGTTATTCCGCGACTGTATAAAATGCTGATGAGCCATCAGGTAACAAAAGGTGAAATGGCAGGTGCTTTCATGCACGATCCATACTCACATGTCTTCAAAGGGTTCTGGGCTGGCGAAATTATGGAGACTCTCGGTCTGTACACGTTGTACACTCCACCAAAAGCATAAACGCCAAAGTTCTAAAAACAACAAGCCCGGTTATTTCGCCGGGCTTGCTTGTTTGTGTACGGAAAGAGTGTGTACGATAAAAAAACTTCCGTTAGAATGCGTCAATAATCGCATTCAAGGTTGCGCTTGGGCGCATTGCCTGTGAAGTCATTTCATCATTTGGATGATAGTAGCCACCCATATCAACGGGCTTGCCCTGTGCAGCAATCAGCTCTGCATTGATGGTTGCTTCCTTCTCAGCAAGAGCATTACCAATGTTTGCAAAACGTGCCTGTAGTTCAGCATTTTTTGTCTGTGCAGCAAGAGCCTCTGCCCAGTACATGGCGAGGTAAAAATGGCTTCCACGGTTATCAATCTGACCAACTTTGCGAGCTGGAGATTTGTCGTTATCGAGGAACTTCCCAATAGCATGATCGAGTGTTTCAGCAAGCACTGCTGCTTTATCATTATCGAATGCACGTGAAAGATGATCAAGCGAAGCAGCAAGTGCAGAAAACTCACCAAGAGAATCCCAACGGAGGTAGCCCTCTTTCTGGAACTGCTGAACATGCTTAGGAGCAGAACCACCTGCACCAGTTTCAAACAGACCGCCACCATTCATCAGCGGCACAACCGAGAGCATTTTAGCGCTCGTGCCAAGCTCGATGATTGGGAAAAGATCGGTGAGGTAGTCACGAAGAACGTTACCAGTAACAGAAATCGTATCTTTTCCGGCACGGAAACGCTCAAGTGAGAAGCGCATAGCATCAACCGGCGTAAGAATCTGGATATCCAACCCAGTGGTATCGTGCTCTTGAAGGTATTCATTCACTTTATTGATAATCTCAGCATCATGCGCTCTGTTGCTGTCGAGCCAGAAAATAGCTGGAGCGCCAGTAATGCGTGCACGGTTGACTGCAAGTTTAACCCAGTCGCGAACCGGTGCATCTTTTGCCTGGCACATTCTGAAAATATCACCCGTTTCAACCTGCTGTGCAAGCAAAACGTTACCAGCGGTATCGACAACACGAATAGTGCCGTTGGCTGGAGCCATAAAAGTCTTATTGTGTGAACCATACTCCTCAGCCTGCTGCGCCATCAAACCAACGTTTGGCACACTACCGATGGTGGCAGGGTTGAATGCGCCATGTTTTTTACAATCTTCCATGATTGCCTGATACATCGTTGCATAACAACGGTCTGGAATCATTGCCTTTGTGTCGTGCAATTTACCATCAGGCCCCCACATTTTGCCCGAATCGCGAACAACAACAGGCATGGAAGCATCAACAATAATATCGTTTGGTACATGAAGGTTGGTTATACCTTTGTCGGAATCAACCATAGCCAAGGCGGGACGAGTTGCATACACCGACTGAATATCAGCCTCAATTTCAGCTCTTTTGGCATCAGGAAGCTTCTGGATTTTTGCATAGAGATCGCCAAGTCCATTGTTGACATTTATGCCAAGTTCTTTGATGGTTTCCGCGTGTTTTTCGAAAACATCTTTGTAGAACACTGTCACAGCGTGGCCAAACATCACGGGATCGGAAACCTTCATCATCGTAGCTTTCAAGTGCAACGACAATAAAATGCCACTCTCTTTGGCATCTGCAATTTGATCAGCGAAAAATTTGCGGAGCGAACGGACATTCATCACCGATGTGTCGATAATCTCACCGGCAAGTAGTGGCGTTTTATCTTTCAGAATGCTTACGTTACCATCAGCACCAACAAACTCAATAGCCACAGTAGTAGCCTCATTCATGGTCATCGATTTTTCGCTGCCATAAAAATCACCACTGCTCATGTGAGCCACATGTGACTTCGAATCGCTGCTCCATGCACCCATACGGTGCGGGTTCTTTTGAGCAAATGCCTTTACTGAAAGTGGTGCGCGACGATCTGAATTACCCTCACGCAGCACAGGGTTTACAGCACTGCCAAGCACTTTTGCAAATCTTGTCTGCAGCTCTTTTTCAGCATCGTTTGCTGGAGCTTCAGGATAATCAGGAATGTTATATCCATGACCCTGTAACTCTTTAATTGCTGCTTTCAACTGAGGAATAGAGGCGCTGATGTTTGGCAGCTTGATAATGTTCGCTTCAGGAGTCAAAGCAAGTTGACCAAGCTCAGCAAGGTAATCAGGTATTCTCTGGCTCTCTGTCAAATTTTCCGGGAAATTTGCAATAATTCTTCCTGCAAGAGAGATGTCTTTTGCCACAACATCAACTCCTGTTCCCTTCGTGTAAGCCTGAAGAATAGGAAGCAGCGAGTAGGTAGCCAAAGCTGGTGCCTCGTCAATTTTGGTATAAACGATTGTTGCGTTTTTTGCCATCTGGTTTATCTGTTTAAGCATTAAAAAAAATAATACAACAAAGACACTCGAAAAAGAGACTCAAAGAAATCACACCTGACCGTAGGGTAACAATCAGGGTGAAAACAGCTATACTTATGTACAATGAAAATCTTCGATAACACAATCGATGTAACAACAGCGCTCCAATTACTAATTGATTATTGAGCGCCGGTTACCTACCAAAACGGGAAAACCGATTCGGTATTACTGCATTGAATTTACTTGGATGGCGTAAATTCATCGAGCCCTACACGATCAGCAAGCTCTTTGTCATTCAATACCTCATGAGCAAGCTTGATCATAGGAATCGTGGCTCCCATAGAGCTGTAACCGCCATCATGAAAAAGATTCTGCATGGTTACTTTACGGGAGAGATCACTGATAATCGTCATGGCATATTCCGCACACTCTTCCGCTGACGCGTTGCCAAGAGGAGACATGAGGTCACTATATTCAAACATCTTTTCAAAACCGGGAATACCACTACCAGCTTTCGTGTAAGTTGGACTTTGCGATATTGTATTAATGCGTATTCCATATTTTGCAAGCCGAGGCCCGTAGCTGCGAACTATCGATTCAAGCAGCGATTTTGCATCGCCCATATCGGAATATGTCCAATAATTGCGTTGTGATGCGATATATGAGAGGGCGAGAATGCTGCCTCCATTATTAATTGCCTCATTCTTCAACGCATACGAGACAATACGGTGCAATGATAATGCTGAAACATCCAGTGTTTTTATAAACCACTCATAATTGAGGTCTTCATAAGGCATCTGCTTGCGAATATTCTGCGACATGCCAATAGAGTGGATAATAAAATCAACGGATCCGATTTTTTCTTTTAATTCCTTGAAACAGTTATCGACATCCTCATTTTTCGATGCGTCGCACATAATCATCGGAGCATTGCCGCACTTTACCGAAAGCTCCTCCATATTGCCAAAACGCAAGGCTGCAGCAACGTTAGAGAGAGCAATCTCTGCACCTTCACGGTAAGCGTGAATCGCAATCTGCCAGCCAATACTACTCTCATCAAGCGGGCCAAAAACGATTCCTTTTTTTCCTTTCAACAAACCATAGTGCGCTTTCTCGGACATGATATAAGCTGATTCTTTAACAAAGACTAGGATAAATTCCCTTTAACTCAACATTTTAAACGATAAAGATACAAGATTCCCGTGAAAACTTAAACTCTTTTCTTTTGACTACTGACAAAGCAAAGGTTATATCTTTACTCGCCGCATGGAACGAAGCTTATCGAGCATGTTTTTATTAACACTCAGTTCAACTTCCTCTTTTTCAACAATAATCTCTTTAAACACCACACGCAGTAAATTATCCTCACGTATAAACTTCTCCATTTCAAGGCTATACAGCGCTCTTGGCAACGTAATAATCCGTTGAGCGCGATCAACCGACACCACAATATCGGTGCCCATGCGATCAACCGTTACTTCTTCAGCATCTTTAAGGAAAGGGATTTTGATACAGAGAATCTCACGATGATCATCGGTGGCGTCATTTGTTTTGCTCTCAATCCAGAAATTTTTTCCCGTATAAAAGGTCTTGTCGGGCAACTGGTCACCAAAAACCATTTTGCTGATATCGTGCAGTGCATCTGTACCGATTGGCTCGGTGCGCTGCAACTGGCAACGAAAAACTGGGGTTGGATAAAATGACTGGTCAATCTCCATCAAATATTTGCTATGAAGATCAGCCCAAAATTCAAAATACTCTCCCACCGTTTTGGAAGTTGGAAGAATTTTATTGATCACAATACCATCAATGTTGATACCATAAAGATGAACAAACGTGTATGCCCGCTTGGTTTCAAGAATAGAGAGTTTTTCGGGATTCAACACCAGACGGAAGGTCACTTCAGGGCTGAGAATAAATTTGTTGATATCCTCCATCTGCTTGAGCAACACATTAACCTCATCAAAAAATTCATCATCAGGAATAGATTTGCCACTGAGTGGACGGGCAATTGATGACATATTTTTATAGAGCTTGAAAAACTGCTTGCCCATATTACCACCAATAATAATTTCGGGATAAGCAAGCAGACGAAGCGTGTTACCTGTTGGCGATGTATCGAGCACTACAGCATCCCACTTGCCCGACTGTGACTCATCAAGCAAACGACTCAGTGCGAAAATTTCGTCCAAGCCGGGCTGCGTGGTCAGTTCAGAAGCCATACCACTGTCAATACCCTTATTTTTATAGGAGGTAGAGACAAATTTCTGGAAGCCTGACATGTTTTTTTTCAGCTCATAAACGGTATCGACTTCAAGTCCATAAAGATTCTCTTCAATTTTTTGCGGATCGTTACGACTGATTCGGGTATTAAAAACATCCGAAAGCGAATGGGCTGGATCAGAGGACATAATGAGCACCCGTTTTCCCTGCCTTGCAAGTGCAACTGCAGTTGAAGAAGAGATGGTGGTTTTTCCGGTGCCACCTTTACCCGAATAGATAATAACCCTCGTTTGTGACTGGTCTTCCGTCAAGTCTCTTGACAACATAAAATATTTCCCTTTGTTAAAGCTCAAGACTCCAGAAAAGGCAACGCCTCTCCAAGAGAAAAAACACAATCTTATAAGCTACTCTTTTTCTTTGGCTATCGGAAGAGCAATAATCTTATTAAAACTTCAGAAGAATATCGTTCACCATATGTTTCGGCACATGGTGAATTTCGTGAGCATCGCGGAAATAATGCACTGAATCATGCTCGCCCATCTCATCAATAACAACGGTTTCGACTGGTTTTCCCAGAGCAATGACCATCAAAATAGAAAAAGTCTCAGGAATTTTCAGCAACACCCGTATTTGTTTTCTATCAATCGCGCCAAGAATGCACCCGCCAAGCCCGGAGGCAGTAGCACCGAGAAGGATTGTCTGTGCGGCAATACCGCTGTCGCAGGCAACATCCTTGCTTATCTCAACATCATGCAGCATAACAATATATGCCGTTGGGCGTTCGCTTTCAATTGGACCAGACCACTCCGAAAGATAACCTGCCCATGAAAGGCATGGATATAAAGCTGCAACCTCAGCCGTATCGCACACCGCAACATATCGCAATGGCTGAAGATTTTTTGCTGACGGCACATAACATGCAAGCTCAACAAGTTCTCGAACAACCGCTTCACTTACCGGTGAATTGCCATCGAACCGGCGGTAACTGCGGCATTTCGTTACAAGTTCTCTGAAACGCATGAGCATTCAATTGTCAAGCATGCTCTGCCCATGCAGCAGCCGCATATTTCGGAAGTTCATCCCAGTGACCACAACCAATCCATTCAGCAATATAGTCCACAGTACGAGCATAATGCAGTGGCTCTCGACCGGGTAACTGCAACCAATCAGCAAGCACTGCCCCATCAAGGCTATCCATCGCCAAACCGTAGCCCAGTTCAACCATACCAAGCGCATTCGATTGCTGCTCAATCTGACCATCGAGAGGGCGAAGCAAAAGCTTTTTGCCGAGATGAAGCGCCTCGCCCGGCAGCTCAAAGCCGGCATTACAAACCACGCCAGCACTCTCCATCAAATCAGCAAGAAAGCCATCACGAGAATAACTTCGATAGTGCAGATTCCCTGCATCAGCCGCCGCCTCCACCTTACCGTAAATAAAAAACTCATAACTGGTAAAAGGAGCAAGAAAGAGGGTAATATCCTCCAGCTCCTCAAACGGAAGATAGACAAGAACTTTCTCTTTTATAACGGTAACTTCATGAGCGGCATAAAGACTCTCAGGAATAACCGGAGGGAATATTGGCTGATGAAAATGGTTCCAGTGCAAACCAGCATTATACCGTGCAGGAGCGAAATTGAGCAAAGCGTATTTTTCGAAAAAAGTCCCTCTCGCAATGGGAATATCGTAGGGAAAGGCATATTGATGCCCAAAACCCATTGACGGGATATTCTTTAGTTTTGCCGTCATGGAGGTAATGGGCTCAAAGTCAGTAATAATCAAATCCGTGCCTGTGGTATCAAGCATCACAATATCCGACATCAGACTGACTAAATCCAGATGAAACATCGTGTCGAGATAATCCAGCTTCCCTTTATGCGTCACGAGTGTCATGCCCTTCATCACACGATAAGGCTGAAAAATTTCGATCTCTCTCAACTCCTCCTCTTTTCTGCCGCTGATGATAACTTCAACCTCATGCCCCTCCGACTTGAGCTTGCGTACCAACTCTCGGCTGCGGCTGATGTGCCCATTTCCTGTACCCTGAACTCCAAAAAGGATCTTCATATTACTGAATTTTCAGATTGGCATATTGAACCATAAGCGTTTTCTCTCCCGCACTGCGGAAGGTTATGCGCACTTTTTGCTTGGCACCACTTCCTTGAACATCAAGCACCACGCCTGGCCCAAAAAGCGCATGGTGCACCATAACACCTTTACGAAGTGCGGAAGGTTCTGGCTTCTGACTTGCACTGGCTGATAACGGGGCTGATGATGATGGTGCTTTTAGCTGATAGCCACGCGGCATTGAAGAACCAAACGCCGGGCGGGCTTTTGTGAGACGATCAGAGAGCAGTGTACCACCCTCGGTTTGAACGATAGAAGAATCAATTTCGCTGATAAACGTTGACGGCAATGATTGATGCAACTGGCCATACTGGTACCGGCTTTGCGCCCACGAAAGAAAAATTTTCTCCTGCGCACGCGTCATCGCTACATAAAAAAGCCTACGCTCCTCCTCAAGCTCTTCTGGCTCATAACAGTGCAGCGGAAAAAGACGCTCCTCAAGCCCTGTAATAAAAACTACAGGAAACTCAAGTCCTTTCGCAGAATGAACCGTCATAAGCGAAACAAAATTATCGGAGTCCTGCGTCTCCTCATAATCGGACGCAAGGGAGATATTCTCAAGAAAATCACCAAGCAAACCACCGTCTGGATTGTGATCGGCAAAATCGCGAGCCATAGAAAGCAGCTCCTGCAAATTTTCGTGACGCGCCAGAGATTCCGGCGTATTCTCTTCTTGCAAAATGAGGGGAATGGAAGTCAGGTTAAACAGCTCCGTCAAAACGTCAAATACCGTGCCATTGACAGAGAGCACCTTGAGCGCCTCAATAACTGTGCTGAACGACGCAAGAGCATTAACCAAACGCGCAGGAAATCCACCCTCTTCAGCTCGCTTGATAGCATCGTACAGACTGATATTGCGCATATCCGCAAACTCTTTGAGCTTGGTAATGCTGACATCACCAATTTTTCGCGGAGGAAAATTGATAATTCTCAAGAGAGATTCACCATCCCGCTCATTGAGAATAAAACGTAGATAGGCAACAGCATCCTTAATCTCCTTGCGCTTATAAAACGAAACACTACCGAACAATCGGTAAGGGATCTTGTTCTGGCGCATGACATCCTCAACCACACGCGACTGAGCGTTGGTACGATAAAAAATAGCAAAGCTACGAAAATCATAAGCATGGTTCTGACGCAAAACGCGAATCTGCTCACCAACTCGCTCAGCCTCATTGCGCTCATTATAGGCTTCAATCAGCGTCAGAGGCTCCCCATCGTCACGATGCGAAATCAACTCTTTTTTAATCTGCCGGAGATTGCGACCAATCACACTGTTGGCTGCCTTGAGAATATTGCCAGTACTCCGATAATTCTCGACAAGCTTGAAGGTCAATGCCTCATTATAGTCGTCCTGAAAGTTCAGAATATTGGAGATATCCGCCCCGCGCCAGGAATAGATTGACTGGGCATCATCACCAACAACAAAAATATTACGATGGCTTGCGCCGAGCATTTTGGCGACAAGGTATTGCGCCCGATTGGTATCCTGATACTCATCAATCATGATATAGCGGAACGAGTTCTGCAACTCAGCAAGCACATTTGGGTGAGCATTAAAAAGCTCAAGCGGCTTGATCAGCAGATCATCAAAATCAAGCGCGTTATTCTCTCGCAACTTTTTGGCGTACACCTCATAAATCTGTGCTGCCTTCTGCTGATTATAATCACTTGCATTGCTATGAAACTCGGCAGGCAGAATAAAGCTGTTTTTAGCACGACTGATAAGGCTCTGCACCGTATTAACCGGCACCGAATCAGCAGAGATATTGAGTTCCGCCATTGACTGGCGAATCAAGCTTTTACTGTCGTCCGTATCGAAAATTGAGAAGTTCCGATCGTAGCCAATAAGATTAATATAATTACGAAGAAGGCGGGCAAAAATAGAATGGAAAGTACCAATCCACAAACCGCGAGAGCTGCCTTGGTGAAGCAGCGTGTCAACACGGTGGCGCATTTCACCTGCCGCTTTGTTGGTAAAGGTAAGTGCTAAAATATTGCTCGGCGAAACGCCTTCGTGATTGATAAGGTAGGCAATTCGGTAGGTGATCACTCGTGTTTTGCCTGAACCTGCACCAGCGAGTACCATAACAGGCCCTGAAGTAGCAATAACAGCTTCACGCTGTACATCATTAAGATCGTTTAAAAATTCTATCAATCCTTACTGGGCACCTGTTTACAATTTGGGTGCGCACCCTCCCATTCATTCCACTCTAAAAGGGTCGCGCAAAAGCTTTGTGTGGAATTTCGTATAACTTTACCCTTTTTACAAATAAGACACCAACAAATCGACTTCCAATAAACCAAGGGCTGTTTAATTCTCTTACCTGCATCTTTTTAGCCATCAGAGTTAGTATATTCTGCCCCAAAAATTATTGCTCATCAACCATGAACAGACAAGCGCAATGTTTCCTCTTGTTTACGAAATCAACACCAGAATCTGGTTACAGAAACTCAGTATTGAACACAATCGCCTGGTAACGCTCGGCAACATTCCCGACGAAGAGTTTGCATTTTTTACATCTTGCGGTTTTGATATGATATGGTTGATGGGAGTGTGGAAACCAAGCCAGTACAGTAAAGCTATTGCAACAGCACATCAGGGACTTCGAGCATCATTTCTGGAGCATATTTCGGTTGTAACACCTGAAGATATTGCATCATCACCTTATTCAATTCCTTCATATACCGTTAATGAAGCACTGGGAGGAGAAACAGAACTGCTGACATTCCGCGAAAAACTCCACGCAAACGGCATCAAACTCATGCTCGATTTTGTGCCCAACCACCTTGCTCTCGACAATGCCTTTCTGCCGGAGCACCCGGAGTATTTTATTCCAATGTGCAACAGTGAACATTGCTTCGATCCAAACTCATCTTTTGAGTATGCCGGTGGAACCTACCTGGCATACGGCAAAGACCCCTACTTCGCCCCATGGACTGATACCCTGCAGCTCAATTATGCCAAACGGGAGACACAAGGCATGATGACGGAAACCCTCTTCAAGATCAGTTCCCTCTGCGATGCGGTCAGGTGCGATATGGCAATGTTGATTTTGAAAGGGGTTTTCAATACCACGTGGAGCGGCCTTGGAGGTTTCATGGAGGAGGAGTTCTGGAGCAATGCAATCGCTGCGGTCAAGCGCCGCCATCCTGATTTCATTTTTCTTGCTGAATCCTACTGGAATAAGGAGTGGGAACTTCAGCAACAGGGATTTGACTTTACTTACGACAAAACGTTTTATGATTATCTCAGCAGTGGAGCCGTCAATATTGAAAAACTGACCGGGCACCTGCTTGGTAATTGGGATTATCAGAAACATCTTTGCCGGTTTATCGAAAACCATGACGAACCAAGAGCTGCTGAAAAAATTGGTCACAACAACGCTGCTGCTGCTCTTATACTCATGACAACCCCAGGAATGCATCTTATTCACCAAGATCAGATTGTTGGATTCCACAAAAAAATTCCCGTTCAGCTTCTTCGGCAAGCAACTGAAACGGACGATAAAAAACTGGCTGAGTTCTACAAAAAGCTCTTTGTACTGCAAAAAAGAGAGGTGTTTCAGGAAGGCCGAATTGAATGGCTTGACCTTAATACGCCAAATAATTCGCATTGCTTAGGATTTCACCGATTCACGGCAAAAGAAAACGCATACATTCTGGCTAATTTCAGTTCAACAGGCATTGCTCTGGAGTTCCGCCATCCATCAGTTGAACAGAGTACCTTCAAAAAAATGAATGTCCTCAGTACAGCCGGCATTAATAAAACTGGCAACGTTCGCTATGAAGAAAAGATGTTCAAGGTAAATCTTGCGCCTCACGAAGCAATAGTCATAACCCTTCGTGAAAAAACAATAGCAGTAACAGAATAACAAGCACTCTGGTTGAAAAAATTTTGACATTTAATGCCATGCAAGTCATTACGCATACTATAAAAGTAAAAACCACAAAACCGATTGAAATCGTTGATATTACCGCAGAGATAACAGCAGCTCTTGCGGCAATAAAACTCGATAGCGGACAGATAACGGTCATCAGTCGCCACACAACCGCATTTATCAATATCAACGAAAAAGAGGAGCGCCTTCTTGAGGATATGGAGACATTCCTTAAGCGCTTCGTTCCAAAAGATGGCAACTACCTGCATAACCTCAATCCAATTGATGGGCGCCATAATGCACACTCGCATTTGATGGGGCTTTTTATGAACAGTTCGGAGACGATTCCTTTTGCAAATGGCAAAATGCTCTTGGGCGAATGGCAGTCAATTTTCTTTGTGGAATTGGACGGACCTCGGGATGAAAGAAGTATCCTCGTGCAGATATCGGGGGTATGATAACGGAGCTTACAACACAGGCGCATGATGAAACATCGCCAGCAAACCAAGCACTGCTCGAGTTGAAAGATTGGCAAAAAGACCAGCAAGAAGATCATCAACCATAATCCCCCACCCACCCGGCAATCGCTGGGCGGCATCAATTGCGCCAGGTTTAGCAATATCGAAAAAGCGAAACATCGCAAATGAAATCAGCAACGGCAACCACCCTTCCGGCATAAACGCAAGGGTCAGCAACTGACCGGCAACTTCATCAATCGTAACAATTGAGGGATCGTTGCCAAAATGCTCCTCCATCACGCCGCCAGCCCAGACGCCAACAACCGTGCAGAGTGCAAGCAGTGCAAATAAAAAAGTTGGGGAGTGTAAAACCGGAACAAAAAAGAAGAGTAATGCCACAACAGCACTTGTTACCGTTCCGGGAGCAACAGGAAAATAACCAATACCAAAAAAGGTAGAGAGTATTTGAGCGATACGCAGTTTCATTGGCTCACTGCCCTTGCAACGGCTTCTGAAAGTAGGTATTCCAGTTACTGACCAGATAGGAGATACCGGTATAAACGGTAAAAGCCGTTACCACCAGCATAAGAATATCCAAGTAACCAGATGCTAAAAAACGATTGACGTTTATGGCTAATTCTTTGCCAAAAAAAGAGGCTTCACGCATAAGAATAAGTGCCATAATCAGATACACAAAGAGATTCTGTACCAGCGTTTTATACTTTGCCTCAACACTGGTTACGACAGGTCTGTTTTTAGATTCTGCATAAATGCGTAGAGCTGTAATAAGCACATCCCGCACCACCACAAGAATCACCATCCAGAGAACCAGATAGCCCATCCAGACATAGAGCAAAAATGCTGCAGTAATCAAAAGTTTGTCGGCAAGCGGATCAAGAAACGCGCCAAGACGAGTCTCAACACCGTATTTTCGTGCATGATAACCATCATAAATATCAGTCAGGGATGCCACAGCAAACACAATGACGCCAAAAAGTTTGAGATATGGATCCGCCTGTAGCAATAACGCCACAAAAACCGGCACCAGTATAATCCGCAAGGCAGTCAACTGGTTCGGTATGGTCAGAAATTCCTGATACTCCTCTTTCAATGTCGGATGAATTTGATTTAATAACGTTGCAACCCATCAAATACAGCATACGTCCATGTTGGGCAAGATACAGTATTACAACTTGTTTTTCAATGACTCGCCACTCTCGAAAAAAAGAATAATGAGCATTTGCGAATAATTGCATTGCCTGATAAGGAGGTTGATGCTCTTTTAATATTGCCCAAACTGATAACAGAGTGATGGTTATCCCTCCAATGCAAAAAGAGGATTCCGTTCTTCAACACATCAAGCCGCAAAATTTTGGTACGAAAAAGCGGCTGACTGCATTGCCGCATAAGAGTAATTCCTGATACAATCGCTCTCAGCACAAAGCGGGTATTTGAATAATTGCCTGATTCAAAAGGCTATTACTGCCTAACTTTCGCCTTTGATACAATTCCGTGAAACCGCTATTCCAGTAGCGCCTGCCACATTCAATCTCAAAAGTAATTACATAAGAATTTCGAGCACCGCCAGAGCAAAGCTATCAAGATACCGCAGTAGATTTTTAGAGCTGCCAAATCAAGAGTTTTAGCAATCGTGATGCCATAAAAGAGCTGCCCACCGTAAACACCAATACCTTCAAATATGAACAAAATTTGAAGGTATTGGTGTTGAAAGAGGTGCAACTACCGGCACTACTGAGTTGGTTGAGATGATGTAGATGCTGGAGCTGGAGCT
>DYND01000006.1 GCA_020721255.1 Chlorobium chlorochromatii | reverse complement strand
TTACCTGTTTACACTGCGTTAGGTAAAGATACAAAGAAAGGATGGAAAGCGGTGAAGACAATTCCGCCATTAGCAAAATCACAATTAATCATTATAAATATTACGCGATAGTATGAATAACGCATGATATCTTCCAGTCAAGAGGAGGCTTCAATATCGCAGCTTTTTTATGTACGTTAACTAACAATCAGATAACGAATTGTATTTTTCAGGCTATGAGACACCGCGGCGCAAGCATTATTTTTTATAACAGCCAGAATCAAGTATTACTCGTGCTGCGCGATAATATTGCAACCATCCCCTACCCGAACACTTGGGATGTGCCGGGCGGGCATATTGAGGAGAATGAAGGCGCTGACGAGTGCATTGTGCGGGAAATGATGGAGGAGATTGAGATCAATGTTGCGGGATGCTCACTCTTTCGGGTATATGAATTTTTAGACCGGACAGAGTATATTTTCACCATGCCAGCGGAATTTGACGTTGCAAAGATGGTACTGCACGAAGGACAGATGATCCGCTGGTTTTCGTGGGAAGAAGCCGCGCAACTGGACATTGCTTACGGCTTCGATGAAGTACTGAACGATTATTTTAACAGTTAACGGATGCTTTCCAGAAAACGCTCAGCATCAACCGCCGCCATACATCCCGTTCCAACGGCTGTAACAGCCTGACGATAAGTATAGTCCTGAACGTCTCCGCAAGCAAAAACACCCAGTACATTGGTTTCAGTTGATGATTTTTTCGTCTGAATATAACCGTAATCATCAAGATCAAGCTGGTCTTTGAACAGTTCAGCGTTGGGCGCATGACCAATAGCAAGAAAAACGCCATCACAAGCATGTTCTGAAAGTTCTCCGCTCAATACATTTTTCAATCTGATTCCGGTTACTTTTTGACCATCGCCAAGAATTTCATCAATGACCTCATTCAGCATCATGCTGATTTTCGGGTTCTTTTTAACACGAAGCGTCATAATTTTTGATGAGCGAAACTCTTCACGACGATGCACAAGTGTAACATGCGAAGCAAACTTCGTCAGATAAAGCGCCTCTTCCATTGCTGTATCGCCTCCACCAACAACAAAAACCTTGCAACCACGAAAGAAAAATCCGTCACAGGTGGCACATGCCGATACGCCCTTACCGCGATAGCGCTGTTCCGACTCGATATCGAGCCATTTGGCATTTGCTCCAGTGGCAACAATGAGGGCATGTGTTAAAAATTCACGACCATCATCAAGCATGAGGCAGAATGGCCGTCTTGATAAATCAACTTCGGCCACGGTGCCAGGAACAAACTCAGCGCCAAACTTTGCGGCTTGATCGCGCATTTTAGCCATCAACTCCGGTCCTGGAATTCCTTCAGGAAACCCGGGAAAGTTTTCAATTTCAGTGGTAATCATAAGCTGACCACCAGGTTGAACGCCCTCAATAATCAGTGGCTTGATATTCGCCCGTCCTGAGTAAATGGCGGCTGTATAACCAGCAGGGCCTGTACCCATGATAATAAGGTCGCGTACGTTGCTCTCCATGACGCTACAATTAAAATGAAAAAAACATCCCGGCTTATAACACCGGGATAGAAAAGGAATCTGCTCGATTGAATCAGGCGAGATGTTTGTCGAGTGTTTTGGCAATCATGTTCTTAGGCAAAGCACCAAGCATTTGATCAACAACCTGACCATCTTTGAAAACGAGAAGTGATGGAATGCTGCGGATACCATACTGCGCGGCAGTATTTGGATTCTCATCCACATTGAGTTTTGCGATAATCGCTTTGCCTTCGTAGTCGCCAGCAAGCTCTTCGATAACAGGGCCGAGCATCATGCAAGGGCCACACCATGCTGCCCAGAAATCAACCAGAGCAACTTTACCGGATTCAAGAACATCGGTTTTGAAATTCTGATCCGTAGCAACAAAATATTTTCCACTCATAGTAGTGATATACCAGTTTTAGATGATTAAGAAGTATTGAGAGTATTGATGATTCATTGCAGATTCACGCACCTTCAATCAGAAAAGAAAGTAAGAAAAAAATAATAAATAAAGGATATCTCTGAACATCACCCTGCAATGCGCACATTATCAAGCCCAAGAATAGCTTCAAGCTGTGCAATAGTGCTTTCACTCGCATCAATTGGTGTGCTCCGGGCAAAAAGCGTCAGCGTTTCAATGTTGTCGCCGGACTGCGCTTTTACCTCAAACTCAACAGGAGTTCCCCCTTTGCTTGTGTCAAAAATCTTTTTCACTTTGCCAAGTTTATCGAGTTGCATTTGATCGTCAGCATCGATAGAGAGAATAATTTTTTTGATGAAGCTGCTTCTTACCTTTTTTATCGGCACCACCTCTCTGACAAGCAGTTTGAGCATTCCCCCACTCACTTCAGCTTCAGCAACCAGCATCAGCACCTCTTCGGGTTTGATAAGATGCCCGCACTGCTCGTAAAGACTGGCGAAAATGGTAAAATCTGCCTTGCCCGTAAAATCCTCAAGAGAGCCAAAAAGCATCTGCTTTCCTTTTCGATCCTGATAGGGTTTTACCGACACAACAACACCAATCACCTTATACTGCCTGGATGGCACAACCTCTTTAGCATCGAGTTGAAGAGTGGTAAATGCCTGCCAGTCACGACGATAGGATTCGAGTGGATGGTGACTCAGATAAAAGCCTACAAGCTTCTTTTCATGAAGCAGCTTTTCAGCTTCGGGCATCATTTCCGCAGGCTCGAGATCGGGATAGTGCGCCTGTTCAAGCTCCGTTCCCTCTTCGGCTGAAAAAAAGCCACACTGCCCAAGCGTTACCGAACGATTCTGCATCTGCCCGAATTTTATCGCCTTATCGACATTGGCAAGCAGCTTCGCGCGATGTTTGTCAATTTCATCAAACGCGCCGGAAAGAATCAGGCATTCGAGCGCCTTGCGGTTCATCACACGCAAATCAACCGATACTGCCACATCAAAAAGGTTGACAAAATCACGTTTTCGCCGCATCCTTGAGGTAACAACAGCTCTCGCTGCACCGCCAACCTGCTTGATAGCGCTCAGACCAACACGAATATAAGCGCGCCCGTCAGCACCATTCTCAACCGAAAAAAGCGCATCGCTTTTATTGATGGATGGTGGAAGCGTGGCGATGCCGAAACTTTTCGCCTCGTCAGTCAAATGCTTCATCCGCTCAATATCGCCAATTTCGCTATTGAGGACAGCAGTGACAAACTCGACGGTGTAATGCGCTTTGAGGTAACCTGTCCAGTAAGCAAGTACGCCATAAGCTGCTGAATGGCTTTTGTTGAAACCGTAACCGGCAAACTCAGCCATCAGCTCAAACACCCGCGTTGCAAGCGTATCGTGCACACCCTGCGCAATTGCTCCCTGCACAAAATCAGCCTTGTACTTCTCCATAATTTCAGGCTTCTTTTTGCCCATCGCTTTGCGCAGATTATCAGCCTTGGCGAGTGAGAAACCGCCCATAACCTGTGAAATCTGCATCACTTGCTCTTGATAGACAATAACACCATACGTCTCCTTCAGAATCTCCTCAAGCATCGGGTGCATATAGTCAATCGCCTCACGGCCATGCTTGCGATCGACAAAAAGATCCACCGCATTGCGCCGTTCATCAATCCGCGCATTGAGCGCACCCGGACGATAAAGCGCACTCATGGCTATGATGTCACCAATCTGCGTCGGCTGAAGACGCGTCATGTAGCTCTGCATACCGGATGACTCAAACTGGAAAATTCCAGCCATTTTCCCCTCCTGAAAAATCTTGAAGGTCTTGCGGTCGGTCATGGGAACTTTTTCAAGCTCAATATCAAGATGGTGACGACGCTTGATCATACGGAGAGTTTCATCAATCACCGCGAGCGTTTCAAGGCCGAGATAGTCAATTTTGAGCAAACCGGCAGTTTCAATCCAGTTCTTGTCGAACTGCGTCACAACCTGCTTTTCATCACCACCATCGGCAGCTTTGCTCTTCGTCGGGTCAGGCTCATCAAGATCAAATTCATCGGCAAACTTGCGCACTTCCGTCTCAATTTTGTTGGAAACGTAGAGTGGAACCTGCTCCTCCAGCGCTCCATCGGTAATAACCACTGCTCCAGCATGCATGGAGACATTGCGTGCCCGACCCTCCAGCGCTTGAGCAGAAGCCATCAGCTCGCGCAACTCAGGCGTGCTTTCGGCAAACTGTTTCATCTCCTTGGCTTCGTTCAATGCTTTTGCGAGCGTGATGCCGGGCTTTGTGGGCACAAGTTTGGCAAGCTTATCAACCAAAGGAAGTGGTACCTCAAGCGCACGACCGGCATCGCGAATTGCCGCTTTAGCCCCAAACGTACCAATGGCAATTACCTTGGCAACGCTCTCCGTGCCATATTTTTCTACCGTATATTCGAGCACCTTCTGCTTACCGACTGGGGTAAAATCAATGTCGATATCGGGCATTGACAAGCGCTCGGGATTGAGAAATCGTTCGAAAAGCAGCTTGTACTTCAGAGGATCAATTCGCGTAATTCCGGTAAGATAGGCAACAATACTCCCTGCTGCTGAACCACGACCAGGACCAACTGAGTAACCCATACGACGCGATGCCGCAATAAGATCGCTCACAATCAAAAAGTAGGAGCTGAACCCCATCTTCTCAATAACACCAAGCTCCAGCTCAATGCGATTACTCACCTCTTCCGCAGAAATACCCTCTGTTTCAGCATCGGCATACTTCTCCTTTGCTCCCTCCAGCGTCAAATAGCGGAGATAGGTAAACTCATCAGCAAACCCGTCCGGCAGGGGAAAATGTGGCAAAACCGGTTCTTTGTGGCTGAAGCTGAATGAACATTTTTCAGCAATCAGCACGGTGTTACTCAACTCACGATACTCGTCATTGAAGAGACGACCCATCTCTTCAGATGATTTCAGATAGTGATCACTCCCTGCCAGCACCTGCAGATTCTGGCTTGAGAGCTTCTCCTTCGTCCGGTTGGCAACCATTGCCCTGTAGCAACCAGCATCTTTTCGCTCGAGATAGTGAACATTGTTGGTGGCAACCAGCTCAACGGAAAATTTTTCAGCCAGCGCCATTGTCTGTTCGTTGAGCTTGTCATCAAACGGCGTCTGGTGGCGCTGGAGTTCGAGATAGAAATTATCGCCAAAGAGCTCCTGATAGTAGGCCGTAAACCGCTCGGCCTCATCAATGGCGCCAGCAAGCAGTGCGCGACCAATTCTGCCCGATGAGTAACCGGACAAGCAGATAAGACCATCGTGATATGTTTCGAGGAGGCGGCTTTCGCAATGTGGCATTCCATTAACAAAGCCATCTTTGGCCGCACGCGATAAAAGAATGCAGAGATTTCTGTATCCCTCATTGTTCTTTACCAGCAGCACCAGCGACGGCGAAACAGGAACTCGTCGGTTCTGATGAGCATCGGTTTCAAGTAACAGCAACTCACTCCCGATAATCAGCTTGATGCCGGCACTTTTTGCCTCGCTGAACAGCTCCGGCATATTGAACATGGCGCAATAATCAGTGACGGCTATACTCTCCATGCCAAACTTCTTCGCAGCAGCAAACAACTCATTCGGAAAAATCGGACTACTCTGCATCGAGTAGTGCGTATGAGTGTGTAAATGTATAAAATCCATAACGATAAAAAAATCTACATTGCACAAGTAGCTACAATATGTACCCAAACAGCAGCACATTAATCGCTCATAAAAAAGCGTCTTAATTTCAAAATAGCATATTTTTGAACGAGAAAATTATCTATAATGTCCTCGTTATTTTATGGCAAGAATGCTTTTTTATATATTGATTGACGACTGACTGATTACGACTGCTCAATTCCACTCATTTTAAGACCATTAGAATTTTGGAGCAAAATACCTACAATCAATGCCCAATTTGTGGCTATCCTCTCACTGCGGACAGCGCTGTATGCCCACGTTGCAAGCACGATATTTTTGAAGAAATTTCTTCGCTTGATAAGGAGACTCCGGAATCTCATCAGCACAAACTCGATGATAAAAAAGCGGAGTGGTACACGCGCTGCCTTACGGAAAAGCTGAATGTATCAACCGATCAATGCGCCCCAATTCCGCATAACGAAGAGCACTGCACGAAAACCACCAGATATCGTGCAGAGGAGCTGGAATATCTTGGCAAGGTATCGAGAATAGAGCTCCTGCGCGATAGTACAGCACGAAAAAAATGGTGGAGCTGCCTCAGTCCTGAATGGAAAGAAATTGTGACTGCTACGCTTAAAATGGGGCACGAGCCATCTGAGCAGGAGCTGCTGACCTTTTTCGATATCACCAGCCTCCGGTGCGATAACCGCAGAATTCATAATCTTTTACCGGTCAGAATACTTGAAAAGCTCCAACAGCTCCGTTGTGATGAGTCGCCTGTTGAAGATCTTGCCCCGCTCATGCACCTCAAACATCTGCAGCGGCTTTACGCTTTCGACTGCGACTTTACCTCGCTTGAGTCGCTGCGTGACCTTACAAGCTTGAAGCTTCTATGGATATCGAGCACTGACATCAATTCGCTTGAACCAATCAGCAATCTCCTTAATCTTGAAGAGCTTTATTGCTCCGAAACCATGATTACTGATCTTTCGCCACTGAAAGAGCTGGTGAAGCTTGAAAAACTGAGTTGCTATAAAACTGGTGTTACCTCTCTTGAGCCCATTGCTCATCTTGAAAATCTCATTGAACTTGGTATTAACAACTCTGACATCAGTGATGTAACCGCACTTGCCGGACTGATAAATCTTGAATATCTGCGGTGCAGCAAAACAGCCATAACGAGCGTTGAGGGATTGCGGAAGCTCACAGAACTTCGGGAATTGAACATTGCCAACACACCACTTCTCTCTCTTGAAGGGCTGGAAGAGTTGACAAACCTTGAGGAGCTGGATATATCCAACACTAGCGTCACCTCAATAAGCCCGATCATGCAGCTTGAGCAGCTTGAAAAACTTGAACTTTCTGCGGGAACAATTCCTGAAGATGAACTTAATCACTTTATTGACTTTCATCCTGATTGCGAGGTTATTTGCAAGCCGTAATCACGAACCCACATATTGTGCAGCGAGAAACAAAAATGTCGTGCTGATGTTATAAAATATCAGCACGACATTCTCAGGATTATAGGTCAACAATCACCATCGACGACTGCACTCTGCAACTCAATCGCTGTAACTCAATCAAAGAACGAGAGTTGTTCCTGTTTGGCACTCGTACTTTTTGCGCGGAAATTCCGGTAGGTATTGATCAGCGCATTGGTTGAACTATCGTGCGTTGCAACGCTTTCTGTACCTTGAATTTCAGGCAGAATAACTTTAGCAAGCTGTTTGCCAAGCTCCACACCCCATTGATCGAATGAATTGATCTGCCAGATAATCCCCTGCACAAAAACTTTATGCTCATAAAGGGCAATGAGGCTCCCAAGTGTGAACGGAGTAAGCTCATCAAGCAGAATAGTGTTGGTTGGGCGATTTCCCGGAAAGACTTTGTGGAGAAGAAGCATGTTCAATTCAGCTTCAGGGCAACCGGCAGCCGTAAGCTCTTGGCGCACCTCTTGCTCATTTTTGCCTTTCATAAGGGCTTCGGTCTGCGCAAAACAGTTGGCAAGCAGAATATCGTGGTGCTCCCCTGAAGGATTCTGGGTTTTAAGCGGCACAATAAAATCGGCGGGAATGACTTCCGTTCCCTGGTGCATGAGCTGGAAAAAAGCGTGTTGCGAATTTGTGCCCGGTTCACCCCAGATCACCGGTCCTGTGGCATGGGTTACCACCTCGCCCTGACAGGTGACGCGTTTGCCATTGCTCTCCATATCGAGCTGCTGAAGATATGCCGGGAAACGGTGCAGATATTGATCGTAAGGAATAACTGCGTGTGATGAGCAACCAAAGAAATTGTTGTACCAGATGCCAAGCAGCGCCATCAGCACGGGAATGTTCCGCTCAAGCGGCTCATTGCAGAAATGTTGATCCATTGCGTAAGCGCCATTGAGCAGCGCTTGAAAATGGTCGAAACCGAGAAAAAGCGCGATGGAAAGACCAATAGATGACCAAAGCGAGTAACGCCCGCCAACCCAATCCCAGAAACGGAACATGTTGGCTTCATCAATACCAAACTCAACCACCTTGGCACGATTGGTCGAAACTGCAATAAAATGTTTGGCAATATGCGATGCCTCCTGAGCATGACTCAAAAACCACTCACGCGCCGTCATGGCATTGGTGAGGGTCTCCTGCGTGGTAAAGGTTTTGGATGCAACGATAAAAAGCGTTGTTTCAGGATTGAGCTTTTTCAGCGTTTCACTGATGTGCGTGCCATCAATATTCGAGACAAAATGTACCTGAAGCTGACCGTGCGCAAAAGGGCGAAGTGCTTCGGTCACCATATAAGGACCAAGGTCAGAGCCACCGATTCCGATATTGACGACGTCGGTCATGCGCTTGCCGGTGTAACCCGTCCATGCTCCTGAAATAACGCGTTCGCAACACCCTTTCATCTGAGCGAGAACGTCAGCAATCTCCGATGACAAATCAAGACCGTCAATCTGCAATGTGTAGCCCGCCGGACGACGAAGCGCTGTATGCAGTACTGAGCGGTGCTCGGTCAGATTAATAGCCTCACCTGCAAACATGGCATCACGCTTTTTCTCAAGCTCAGCCTCACGAGCCAGAGCAAGCAGCAATTCCATCGTTTTCGGGGTAATTCTGTTTTTTGAATAGTCAAACAGCAATCCATTTGATTGAATCGAAAAACGATCACATCGAGTCTTATCCTCAAGAAACATCTCCCGCATCTGCAATGCTTCAACCTCAAGCTTGTGTGCATGAAGTGATTGCCATGCTGCACTTTGTGACAACTCCATAGTCTGTTAGTTACCTTTTTTAAATGTGTTAAGCGAAACGTTACGAGAACAACTGAAAAGCGCAATAAAACTCAAGCGAAACTTCATAAGAGAGATTCTTAAAAAGGAATATAACGCATGGTAAGGGTAGAACCAGCGACATCGTGCTCCAACGTCACGATTTCCGCAAGGCTGCGAATGATGGCAATACCACGACCGGAAAGTTTCTGCAGATACTGAAGTTCGCATGGATTAGGCAGCGAATCGAGGTTGAAACCTTCACCACAATCGCGAATGGAAGCAAGCAATCTGCCACCCTGAATCATCAATGAACAGGTAACACTCAATGCTGCCTGCTCACCATTACCATGCTTTACTGCATTGACAAACGCCTCTTTAATGCTTAACTGTACACCATCAATAAATGCCTGGCTGTACTGTTGGTAATCGGTAAAGGAGGCTACAAAAGCTTGCAATCGTTCATAGTCCGAATACTTGCTCGGCAATGTAAGAGTAACTTGCTCCATAAAAGAGAGTTGTGAGAACTTTAACGCTCAAGAACAAGGGTGAATCTACAACGAAAAGAATTCTGCACAAAACCGGAAGAAACGACCGTATTATTATAAAATTTTAAGGATAAAACGAATTAATACCTTAATATTTTTCGATTTTGAATAATTTTATCAGTTATTATATATTGAGGAGAAAGTTTTTACAAAAAAGTAACATTTTCACATTTTCAATCATCAGAAACAAGGAAGACATAATTATGAAAAAAACAACAAAATTATTAAGTCTCGCCGTTGCGCTTTTTGCTGGATTCGGTGGAACTGCCCAGGCTGCAGACTTCAAGCTGGGTGCAGATGTTGTCAGCAGCTACGTATGGAGAGGTGGTGAACTTGGTGATTCCCCAGCTATTCAACCTTCACTTTCCTACACCTGCCCAAAAACTGGTGTTACTCTTGGTACATGGGGCTCTTATGCTCTTAGCGATACGAATATAAGCACAGCTACAGGCAATAAATTTCGCTATCAAGAAGTTGATCTTTATGTAACAGTTCCGGTCGGTCCAGTAAGCATCACCTTAACTGATTATTATGCTCCTGACACAACTGTTACACCAAGTGCCAGAACCTTTGATTTCAGCGACGATAGTGCCAATGTTGTTGAGCTGAGTGTTGCTTACGCAAAAGATAACGTCAGCCTGCTTGCAGCTATGAATATTGCAGGCTTAGACACTAATAATGCCAAGTACTGCGAAGCTGGTTATAAATTCTATGACAAAGATGGTTATACCGCTAAAGCAGTTCTTGGCATGGGCAATGAAAATGTCTATGGCGACAAAGAAAACGATAAATTTGCTTTGGTAAACACTGGTATTTCGGTTTCAAAAGATCGTTATACAGCTTCATGTGTTTACAACCCTGACACTGAAAAATCGAGCCTTGTCTTTATGGCATCGTTCTAATTCAGATTTTTCGTTCTAACAAATAAAAAGAGGCTGTTGATGACAGCCTCTTTTTTGTTTTGTCCCTCCGCACAACAATTACAGATCAGCTTCATAGATGACATACTCCTTATAGGGAACACCACCGATCACCTTTGCCAGTTTGCTCATTGCCTCATTTGCCTTGAGCACCCAACTCATTTCGCTGGCAAACACACCATGTTTACCACCATAATCAGCAATTTGAGCGTTAAGGATACTATCCACACCTTTATTGCGATATTCAGGCAGTACACCCATTGTAATGGTACGCACCATGGTTATGTTGCGGCTGTACCAGAGATATTTTATCAGCCCGAATGGTGAAAAAGGGTTACCATTAACATGCTTCAACGCCTGATTGACATCCGGCAACGACAAAGAAAAACCAACGGTACGCTTGTTACTGTCTTCAACAAAATAGATGTAATGAGGGTTAGCAAGAGGTTTAAGACTTTTAGCTAAAAAATCAAACTCTTTGTTGGTCATGGGCACAAAGCCCCAGTTTTTCTCCCACGCTTTATTATAAATATCGCGAATACGCTCAATTTCCTGATCAAACTTTTTCATGTTGATAATGCGCACCGTCAATCCCTCTCTTTTCTGTACATAGGCAGAAAGACGTCGTAACCGCTCAATATCAATAAGCTTCTGATCGATATACCACGCAAGGAGCTCCTGCCCGATATGATGACCACCCTTCATAACAAGGTCGTTATAATACGGGGGATTGTAAAGCATGAGAAACACCGGCGGACTATCGTATCCCTTGGTCAACATGCCACACTGATCGTTCATGGATGGGCTTACAGGGCCACGCATGGCAGTAAGCCCTCGCTTTTTCAACCAGTCGCCTGCTGCTTCAAAAAGAGCATTTGCCACCTGTTGATCATTGATACATTCAAAAAAGCCCCAGAAGCCAACCTTATCCTGATGAACCTCATTATGGCGACGATTCTCAACAGCCGCTATAGTCCCCGCCATAACGCCATCTTTCCACGCGGTAAACATTGCCAGATCGGCATGTTCGTACAAGGGAAACGCTTTAGTATCAAGGGTTTTCATGTAATCATCAATAACCGGCGGAACCCAATATTTATTGAGTTCCGGATCTTTACGGTAGATTTTCCATGCAAAGGTAATGAACGCTTTTTTCTCTTTGTTATTTCGGACTTGCCGAATGTCAATGGCCATTATGAACAAAAATTAAACGACTGATGAATGAAAAGGTTATTGAATCACTTGGCGCATCATTGCTGCACCCTCGCGAAGCATACGTTCCGTCTCGTCCCATGAAATACACTCATCAGTTATCGAGACGCCATACATCAATTTATCGCGATCTTCAGGAAAGGGCTGGCTGCCACAATAGAGATTACTCTCAATCATCACCCCAGCAATGCTTTTATTCCCTGCGATTTTCTGCTGTAAAATATTGTTCCAAACGGTTCCCTGCTGTTCATGCTTTTTGCCAGAATTTGCATGGCTGCAATCAACCAGCAGCGACTGCTGCAACCCGGCTTTAGCCAGCAACACCTCTGCTGCTGCTATACTTTCAGCATCATAATTGGGCTTTGGTCCTCCACGCAACACAAGATGCCCGAAAGGATTACCCTTTGTGGTCACGGCACTGCTATACCCTTCTTGATCGATTCCAAGAAAACTGTGCGGGTGCATGGCTGAACGAATGGCATCCACCGCCACACCAAGACGCCCGTCGGTTGAGTTTTTAAAACCGACTGGCATTGAAAGTCCACTGGCCATTTGACGGTGTGTCTGCGACTCAATCGTACGTGCACCAATTGCAGCCCAGCTCACCACATCAGCCACATATTGAGGCGAAATAGGATCCAGAAACTCGGTTGCTGCCGGTAAACCCATTTCATTGATTTCAATCAATAATTTACGCGCATGAAGCAAACCATGTTCAATATCGTAGGTATCGTCGAGATGTGGGTCATTAATAAAGCCTTTCCATCCGACGGTTGTGCGTGGTTTTTCAAAATAGACCCGCATCATAATACAAAACTCATGCTGCAGCTCAGTGCGCAACTCAGCAAGTTTTTGGGCATACTCACGAGCTGAAGCAACATCATGGATCGAACAAGGACCAACAATCACCAATAACCGTTTATCCTGACCACTTAAAATATATTCAACTTCACGACGGCTGCCTGTAACTGTACCGGCAACTCGTTCATCCACCGGCAGGTTTGCTTTCAACTCCCCTGGTGATGGAAGACGAATAATGCGTGAAACTCTTAAATCATGTAACTGTTCCATCAATTTTTTATAACAAGAATAACATCAATAAAAATTATAGCTTGTAAGATAAAAAAAACCTCAACATATACGTAACGCAAGGAGATAACCACCACAATTCATAACAAATAAAGATGGATTGGCGCACATGATGGTTATAAAATTGATTGTATTCATGCGCATATATGACTATATAGAGCACTTACAGGCTATCCAATAATCCATTACAATACACGATGAAGGTACTGATCACGGACGGCGTTGATTCTCAATGCGGTCAAATACTCACAAAAAATGGTTTTGATGTAACCGAACGGGCAAAAATCAGCAAAGAAGAGCTTCAAGAGATTATCGGTGATTTTGACATCTTGATTGTCAGAAGCGCAACCAAAGCTACTGCCAATATTCTGGAGCATGGTACAAAGCTAAAGCTGATAGGGAGAGCTGGAGCTGGCGTTGACAATATTGATATTGAGGCAGCCACCCGCAAAGGCGCTATTGTGATGAATACCCCAGGTGGAAATACTATTTCTGCTGCCGAACACGCTTGCGCCATGATGCTTTCAGCAGCACGCCGCATTCCGCAGGCAACGGCTGACCTGAAACTTGGGCATTGGAATAAAAAACAATTCACGGGCGTTGAGCTGGAAGGAAAAACGCTTTCAATCATCGGGCTTGGTAAAATCGGGAGGGAAGTTGCCCTGCGGATGCAGGCATTCGGCATGAAAACGATTGCTTATGACCCAATGATTCCCGATGAATACGCGGCACAACTTCATATTGAGCTGCTGCCTCTGCATGAAAACTTTATCCATGCAGATTTCATCACCATCCACTCATCATTGAACGAATCAACTCGTAATTTAATTGCCAAAGAGACGTTTGAGCTGATGAAAGAGGGTGTCATCATTGTCAACTGCGCAAGAGGTGGCATTATTAACGAAGCTGACCTTGCTGAAGCTATTATTTCCGGCAAAGTTGCCGCCGTCGCACTCGATGTTTTTGAAACCGAACCAGTCAATCCCAACCATCCGTTGCTGCAACTTGAGCAGGTTATTGCCACACCGCATATTGCTGCATCAACGGTTGAAGCACAAGAAAAAGTAGCGATTCAAATTGCAGAGCAGATTGTAGAATGGAAAGAAAGCGGAAAACTCGTTGGTGCGGTCAATGCTTCGGCGGCTGAACTTGCGCAGGAGCCCGGAGTACAGTGCTACCTCAATCTTGCCGAAAAGCTTGGAGCCGTTATAGCACAAATGGCACCACTCAATGCTCATAAAATTACCGTAAGAACCTCCGGTGAATTTCTGCATACCTTGAGTGAAGTCATTACAGCAGCAGTACTTAAAGGATTTCTTGATACCACGCAGAAAGAGAAAACAAACTACATTAACGCATTCAGCATGGCAAAAGAGTGCGGTATTACACTGACCCAGAAGTTTGAGAAGGAAAATCGCGACTATACGAACCTTATTCGCATCGAGCTTGAAAATGAACACACCAAACGGATGATTGGTGGAACACTTTTTGGCGATAAAGAGCTTCGTATTGTCATGATCGATCAGTTCCTCGTGGAATTCAAACCCGAAGGTAATATTCTCATTTACAATAATATTGATCAGCCAGGTGTTATTGCCAATGTCACACAACTCATGCTCCAGCACAACTTGAATATTGCTTACGTAGCACTTTCGCGAGATGAAACAACAGCTCTGGCTATGACGGCGATTGTGGTGGATGGAGAAGTCTCGCAGAAGCTGCTCGATGACGTTAGAGAAGTAAGTGGCGTGGAAGTTGCCCACCTTGTAACGCTGTAATAAACTTATAACCTAAGAGAGAATAAAAAAACCTGCCTTTTGGCAGGTTTTTTTATTGGAGAAACGTCATAAGTGAGCTGATAACTTACTTTGCTGCTTTTTCAAAATCAACACTGAGCCACTTATCTTCATAGGATGCACCGGTTGACTCCATTCCAGCAAGGAAAATCGGCAGAGCAACAATCTTCTGATAATCACCGATACGGATGGTAAGATCATCGCCAAGCTTGAGAATTTTTGGTTCAAGACCCATGTTCTCCATAAATGGCAATCTGACACGTACTTTATAATGACCGTCAGAAACCTTTGAAATATCAATCGGGTTCTCAGTGAAAAAGACATCGAGCGGATTCGAATTTTCGTAAACCTTTGCACCAACTCTGCGAAGCATGGCCAACCCGACAACCTCATCATCGAACAACGGTACTTCAGCAATCGGAATAGGAGCAAAAGCTTCACTGATCTGCTCGATATATTTCTGCTGAATTCCACGCCATTTCTGGAAATATGGGTCAGGACTCTGGTCAGGCATAACACGGTTAATGGTAATTCTATCAACCGTAATACCATAGAGGTTAAGGTAGGTCAATGCTCGCATTGACTCTTTGATAACCATCTTCTCAGGGTTCATGACAAGACGCATCGTGGTCTTGGAACCATCGGCAAGCAAATCAATAATACCTTCAGTTGAGGAGAAGAGATTGTCAACTTTTTCGTACACCTCAACAGGAGCAACAAAATCGTTTATCTTATTGACTTTCTTTGCAAGAGGTCTGATAACCGGTTTTACCATAAATTTTTCGACGTTGCGAATCATTTTGATAAACCAGCCGAATGTTTCAGGCAAAGAAAGAAGGCGAAGTGTTTCGCCGGTAGGTGCACAGTCAACAACAAGCAGATCGTACTCATTCTGCTCATTATAACGTTTAATATAAGAGAGGGAGAAAAGCTCTTCCATCCCTGGCAGAACGCCCATCTCTTCAGCATAGACACCCTCAATACCACGAGCTTCCATCAAATGAGCGAAATGCTCTCTTACAACATCCCAGTTCAGATTAAGATCACCAAAAACACTGACCTCCTGACCCCAAAGGTTTTCAGCAATTTTTACAGGTGAAGGCCCTAACTTGACATCAAGCGAGTCACCCAGACTGTGTGCCGGATCGGTGGACATAATAAGAGTTTTATACCCCATATCTGCTGCCTTGAGTGCTGTTGCAGCAGCAATAGAGGTTTTACCAACTCCACCTTTTCCGGTAAAAATGATATTACGCATACGATTAATGATTGCTCATTTAAAAAATTATTGAAATCAAAGCTATTGATATTTTTTAAGATAATAATAATTATCCTTTAATTGAATACGAAAACGATTCAAGTGAAAACCCGATAATTCTTATCGCGTATTCTTATCGCGTTTATTTCCGGCGCTTCCGAGATGAACCTGCACGTTTTGATTTTTTTGCTTTAGATTTTTTGACTTTATAGGTCTTCTTCTTCGACAGTGATCGTTTTTCCTTGACGGTTATTGTTTTTTCAACCTTGATACGACTGCCCGCAACAAGAGATTTTTTGTTGCCAAACTTATTGAGTGCTGCAAGACGCTCAACGGTCATGCCATACTGTTTGGCAATGGAAAAGAGAGTCTCTTTTCGTCTCACCTTATGACGCTGTATCACCTTCTTGACTGATGGCTCAGATGACACAACAACCTCTTTTTCAGCTCCACCAAACACAATAAGCTTTTGGCCAGGCGCCACATCAGGATCTTTCAGGTTATTCCATGCAATAAGCTGACTGATATAAACACGATATAAACGCGCAATGGAGCCAAGCGTTTCACCATCAACAACCACGTGCGTTTTTTCAGCCTTATTATCGGTATTCTGAGCAACTGAAACATCCCGCTGGTTAGTCATACGAGCAAGCAACTCTTCACGTTCAAGAGTTTTAGTGGATTTATACGCATATATTTCTTTTTCCCGTTGCTGAAATGGCGCTACATATTTTTTAGGAATACGAAGAATATTGGCAGCCCCAACGGCTGGAGGAATAATCCCAAGTTTATATTGTGGATTAAGAAATTGAAGATCTCCAGCAGGCACTCCAATGGTTTCCGTCAACTGATCAAACGCCAGTGAACGGGAAATTCGCAGCGTATCAGTATCGTGGTAGAGATAACCCGGCTCAACGGGACGGATGTTATGTTCATGGTAATAGCTCATGATATAATTAACCGCAATAAAAGCAGGTACATATCCCCGTGTTTCGGCTGGAAGATAATCCCATATTACCCAGTAATCTTTAACACCTCCAGCTTTTCTTATGGCTTTATTGACGTTACCGGGGCCACAATTATAGGCAGCAAGAGCGAGTAACCAGTCGCCATAAATATTGTAAAGATCTTTTAAATGACGACTTGCCGCAACCGTGGCTTTGTAGGGATCGTAACGATCTTCAACAAATGAGGTGGATTCAAGACCGTACATTTTACCTGTGCCGTACATAAACTGCCACAAACCTTTTGCGCCTGCCGGAGAGATTGCTGTGGGATTTAAACCTGACTCAACAATGGCGAGATACTTCATTTCAAGAGGAACATTCGCACCATCAAGCTTCTCCTCAAAGAGAGGAAAATATATTTTGGACAGCCCCAGCATCTTTGCAGTCGTACTCCTGCGCTCAACCGCATAAGCCCGTATGAAACCTTTAACCTGATTATTATAAACAAAGCCGATCGGCGTTTTGCTGTTCAGCGTTGCAATACGTGCCGCATAGGTAGAATCACTATACTGTGGAACAAAATTTGATGGGAATCCAAATTTATTCACAGCGGTTGATGGCGCATTAAAATATTCGTCTTTAAAATAGGTTGCGTTTACAAGGCTGTCAAGAATATCGGAAACCGTGGATTTAGCAACTAAACCTTTATCAGAAGGGAACTCTACAGCAAATACTGGTAAAGCCAATAACTGAACAGCAAAAAATGCTGCAGTAAATATTTTGAAAATCGTCTTTAAATGAGGAGAGTTCACAAGCCACTATTTAATTAGAAATGGAGTTGTTAACATAAAAACAGTTCAGGACTATTACAATCGTCTGCAAAGGGTTAATATACACATCGAAGACTTTTTCTAAGGTCAATAGCGGACATTCCAGAGAAAAAGTCCATTGGGTAGAGCTGGATTCAATTGAACTGTCGCCATGCCAGTGTCGAGCATTTGACAAAATTCATCAACACTCAGTAAACCCTTACCAGCTTTGATCATAGCATCGACAAGATAACGCACCATACTTCGTAAAAAACGATTTGCTGAAATCTGAAACACCAGAAACCGATGCTCTCTATACCAATCGCAACGATGGACAGTACAAATTCGCCCCGGATTATCGCGATCCTCTTTTGAAAAAGCTGAAAAATCGTGAGTACCTTGCAGCAATGCCGCAAAACGACGCATGATGGCAAGCTCAAGCGCTTCGCCTGAACATCCGGCAAAACGGCCATAAATGGCAGAGGGATGCTCAAGCAAAAAATAACGATAGCTTCGCTCTCTGGCGCTATGCCGAGCATGAAAATCGAGTGGAACTTCAAGCGGATTGGTGATGCGAATCGTTTGCGGTAACAGCGAATTAAGTGAATGGACAATGCGCGCGGGTTCGAGCAAGGAGTGAGTAGCAAAATTGGCAATCTGCTCCCGGGCATGAACGCCTTTATCGGTTCTGCCTGCTGCTGCAAGCGATACAGGTTCCTGCAAAATTTTACCAAGTGCTTGTTCAATCTCCCCCTGCACTGTTACAATCCCGCGGGATTGACGCTGCCAGCCTGCAAAAGAGGTGCCATCATATTCAACACTTATCCGAATATTTTTCATCAAGGCGAGTTATTCTGTTTCATAGAGTGGACGCTAATTTAGTACATTCCACTCTCAAAATCAGTTATCTTTTGCCAATACGTTTGGCTCTCAACAAACCGAGTATCGCGTTGCAGACTCCTCATCTTGACATACTCCTTCGGGCATTAAACAACATACCTGAACACCGTTCCGAACAACGCTACAGAGTGCCATCACTTTGGAGCAGCAGTGCAACAGGCGCTGAAGAGGTCAATCCGGCTCGCTATTTCAGCGACATTATTGACTCCATTATAAACGACAAGACAAGCAGTAAAGCAGAAACAAGCTCAGGCGACTGGCGTAACAACGCTGTGGTGTATAATCTGTTCATACGCCTGACGACAGCTTTTGATCATAATGGTGATGGCACCATAGATACGACACCACTCGACTCCGGTTTTCGCGAAACGGGCACACTGCTTAAAGCTCTTGCATTGCTGCCATATATTAAGAAGCTTGGCGCCAATACCGTCTATCTTCTGCCGATCACTGAAATAGGTATGGAGGCTCGAAAAGGCTCTCTCGGATCCCCTTATGCTATAAAAAATCCACGCAAGCTTGATCCGCTGCTGAACGAACCGGCACTTGGGCTTTCACCCGAAATTTTGCTGAAAGCGTTTGTGGAAGCAGCTCATCTGCTTGGAATGCACGTTGTGCTGGAGTTCGTGTTCCGAACAACCTCGATTGACAGTAGCTGGATAACCGAACATCCTGATTGGTTCTACTGGCTGAAGGAGAATGAGCAGACGCAGCATTACGGCGCTCCACAGTTTGAACGGGATACGCTGAACCGAATTTATGATGTTGTTGATCGCCGTGAACTCGATAATCTACCAGCTCCATCATGGGAGTACCAGAATCAATTTGCTCCACAACCAATAAGCGTGCGTGATGACCATAGTGCATTAATCGGTACAGCTACAGATGGTACCCTTTGCCGTATTGCAAGCGCCTTTTCCGACTGGCCGCCTGACGATCGGCAACCAGCCTGGAGCGATGTCACCTATTTGAAAATGCACACGCATGAATCATTTAACTACATTGCTTACAATACGATAAGAATGTATGACAACGCGCTCAACAATCCTGATACCTTCAACAAGAGCCTTTGGGATGAAATTGCCGGGATTATCCCATATTATCAAGAGGAGTATCAGATTGATGGTGCAATGATTGATATGGGTCACGCTCTTCCAACGCTCCTGAAACAGACGGTTGTGCGCAAAGCGCGTGAAAACAAGCCGGATTTTGCGTTCTGGGACGAAAACTTTAATCCGTCACCAGAGATTCGCGAAGAGGGATTTAATGCCGTACTCGGCTCTTTGCCGTTCGTTGTTCACGACATCGTCTTTATCAGAGGATTACTGAATCATTTGAACCGCACGGGCGTTGCTTTGCCATTTTTCGGTACGGGCGAGAATCACAACACACCGCGCGTCTGTTTCCGTTATCCACGCCAGGCAGCGGGACGGAACCACTCAACCTTTATCTTTACCCTCAGTGCCATTCTTCCTGCCATCCCATTCCTGCAATCAGGCTTGGAGCTGTGCGAATGGTATCCCGTTAACCTCGGCCTTAATTTCACGGATGAAGATCGTGCAACGTATCCACCTGAGAAACTGCCACTCTTCAGCGCTTTTGCTTATGACTGGGAAAAGAGCAACGAGCAAGTGCCGCTCAACAGCTATATCCAGAGAGTTCTGGAGATAAGAGAACGGTATATAGACCTGGTTCTCTGCGGTGATGCCGGCTCAATGACCATTCCCTATGTCAGTGAACCTGACTTGTTTGCCGTTATGAGAAGCGTTGCTGGACGGTCGCTGCTTTTTGTCGGGAACAGCAATCTGTACGACACCAGAACCGGCGTTCTGGAGTTCAGCATGGAAAATTGCGAATTGCAGGAGCTCATTGGCGAACAACCTTACACCATCAAGAATCACCGGCTTGAGTTGAGCTGCAAGCCTGGCGAATGTATGCTTTTTGAATTACCATAACTTCATTAATCAACTCTTATTACAGCTATGTCTCTTCTCATTGTCGGCTCTCTTGCCTTTGATGATATCGAAACCCCTTTTGGTCGTTCCGATAATACCCTTGGAGGTTCATCGACGTACATTGCTCTCTCTGCCAGCTATTTCACCAACAACATTCAGATGGTTGGTGTGGTTGGTTCTGACTTTGAGCAGCCGCATTTCGACCTGCTTCACGCTAAAAATATTGACACCAAAGGGATTCAAAAAATTGAGGATGGTAAAACATTCCGCTGGGCTGGCCGTTACCACTACGACATGAACACCCGCGATACACTCGACACGCAATTGAACGTTTTTGCAGATTTTGACCCTGAGGTGCCAGAAGAGTACCGTAATGCTGAGTTTGTCTGCCTTGGCAACATCGACCCTGAACTTCAGCTCAAGGTGCTTGGCCAAATCAGCAAACCAAAACTGGTGATTCTCGACACTATGAACTTCTGGATTGAATCAAAACCGGAAGAGCTCAAAAAAACACTGCAACATGTTGATGTATTTATTCTTAACGACAGCGAGGCACGCCTGCTGAGTGGCGACCCAAACCTTGTTAAATCAGCGAGAATTATCCGCGATATGGGACCAAAAACCCTTATTATTAAAAAAGGTGAACACGGCGCACTGCTCTTTACTGATGATGGTATTTTTGCAGCACCAGCCTTCCCGCTCGAATCAATTTTTGACCCAACTGGCGCTGGCGACACCTTTGCAGGCGGCTTTATTGGGCACCTCTCCCGCTGTGAACGCATTAATGATGCCGAAATGCGCAAAGCAGTACTCTACGGCAGCACCATGGCAAGCTTCTGTGTAGAAAAATTTGGTATCGAAAAAATTGCTATGCTTGACTTGCTCGAAATCGAAGATCGGTTCCAGAGCTTCCGCGAGCTTTCAAGAACTGAAGCATAACGCCACAATATCACTCGCCATTGCTAAAGTAAACTGACAGAACAGCAAGGCAGAACAAGTTGCAGAGACCTCCTCATGGAGAGTAAACTTATGAGGAGGTTGAGCAACCGATGACATACGTATCTCAACCCGAAACAGATAACGAGAAGCTCCCTCCAACACACTTTTCATTATGGAAAAGCTTAACATTCTTGATTACAGTTTCATTGTCGGCTACCTGCTGCTGACACTTTTTATCGGCCTCCGGTTCTCCGCACGCGCCTCAGAAAATGTCGGTGAATTTTTTCTGTCAGGGCGAAAACTCCCCTGGTGGATTGCAGGTACGGGCATGGTAGCAACAACTTTTGCCGCCGACACACCTCTTGCCGTAGCAGGTTTTGTGGCTAAAAACGGCATTGCCGGAAATTGGGTATGGTGGACATTTGTTTCCGGCGGAATGTTGACCGTCTTCTTTTTTGCCCGACTCTGGCGACGGGCAGAGATACTTACTGATTTAGAGTTTATCGAGCTTCGTTACAGCGGCAAAGCTGCACGGTTTCTCCGCGGGTTCAAGGCTCTCTACTTTGGGCTTTTCATTAATGCTGTGATTATTGGATGGGTTAACCTTGCCATGTTCAAAATTATTCGGATCATGGTGCCGGAGTTGAATCCAGAAATTACCATTATTGCCCTTGTACTGCTGACAACCTTTTATTCTGGATTATCCGGGCTTTGGGGCGTTTCCATTACTGATGCGATTCAGTTTGTGATTGCCATGGCTGGCTGCATTATTCTTGCGGTTCTTGCGGTGCAATCGCCCGCAGTTGTCTCGGCTGGTGGACTCACAAAAGCACTGCCTGCATGGATGTTCGATTTCTTTCCGACCTTCAGTGCATCTTCGAGTACAAGCATAACCGGAGCTGTAGCACTCCCCTTCATCTCATTTGCGGCTATGGCGTTTGTACAGTGGTGGTCATCGTGGTATCCCGGCTCTGAACCGGGTGGTGGCGGTTATATTGCCCAGCGGATGATGAGCGCTAAAAATGAGAAGCACTCCCTGCTTGCAACACTCTGGTTTACCGTTGCTCATTACTGCCTGAGACCATGGCCATGGATTATTGTCGGCCTTGCAAGCCTCGTGATGTTCCCCGATCTCCCGATGAATCAAAAAGAGGACGGTTTCGTTTATGTGATGCAAGCCGTGCTGCCTCCAGGATTGAAAGGACTGCTGATTGCGGCGTTTCTTGCCGCCTACATGTCCACACTTTCGACGCACCTCAACTGGGGAACGAGCTACCTGATTAACGACTTCTACAGACGATTCCTGAAAACAGATGGCGATGAAAAGCACTACGTCACCATCTCAAAAATTACGACGTTTTTAACGGGGGCATTTGCCCTCTACATCACTTTTTTTGTGCTTGATACCATCACTGGAGCATGGGAATTCATTATCCAATGTGGTGCCGGCACCGGCTTTGTGCTCATTCTCCGCTGGTTCTGGTGGCGCCTGAATGCGTGGTCGGAAATTACCTCCATGGTAGCGCCATTTATAGCATTCTCATATCTGCAACTCTTTACTGACATTGCCTTTCCTTTCTCAATTTTTATCATTGTTGCCTTTACCATTACCGCAACACTCATCGTCACCTATCTCACACCTGCAACAGATCGTGAACATCTGGAGAAATTTTATCGTACGACACGAGTTGGCGGATTCCTGTGGAAAAAAGTATCAAAGAACCTGCCCGATGTAGTCTCCGACACCGGCTTTACCATGCTCTTTGTCGATTGGGCGCTGGGTATTCTTATGATCTACTCCATCCTGTTTGGTACCGGACGAGTGATTTTTGGAGAGATGACACAGGGCTTGATTTTTATCGCGGTGGGAGTTATTGCGGGAGCGCTGATTTTTACAGACCTTAACCGACGTGGCTGGAACAACCTTAACTGATTGCATTGAAAAAGAACAACATGGGAAAACCAACACTGATCCTTGCCTCACAGTCGCCAAGACGGCGCGATATTCTTGCGCTGACACTCCTCCCCTTCGACACGCTTTCGGTAGAGACTGATGAAACCATTGACACAACACTCTCCGTTGAAGAAAATGTCACTCGAATTGCCTGGCAAAAGGCAAATGCAGGAGCAGAGCTGGTAAAAAATCGCAACACAATTATTATCGCTGCTGATACTGTTGTGGCAAAAGGGAAAAGCATTCTGGGAAAACCGACAGGATTTGATGATGCATTTACCATGCTCAAAAGCTTGCAGAATCGCACACATCGCGTCTATACCGGTTTTGTGCTGCTGAGCAATAACAAAAGCCACACCGAGTGCATCAGCACCACCGTCGAGTTCGATGCGATATCTGACCATGAAATACAGCGCTACCTGCTGTCGCAAAAACCTTATGATAAAGCTGGAAGCTATGGCATTCAAGATCCGTTAATGGCGTGCCACATCAAGCGGATTGACGGATGTTATTACAATGTCATGGGATTACCCCTCTCCGCCCTCTCAAAAGCATTGAAAGCTTTTGTATAAGGAAAAACAAACCTTCTGAAGCAAGATGAGTAATAGAGAGAATGATTATTTTCAATTTATCCTCTGAATCATTATGTTCATTCCGTCTTGACGCGTTAAGAGGAAGTTGGGCAGTTTACACAATTTTAAGATACCTTGCTTATGTGTGGAGTTTTCGGTGTTTTTAATTCTAAAACTCCAGCGGAAGATACCTTCTATGGATTGTACTCTCTGCAACACAGAGGACAGGAAGCTGCAGGGATTGTTGTTGCCGAATACAATAAGCTGAAAAAGAAAACGCTTTTTAAGCAGCACAAAGGCATGGGTCTTGTTGCTGAAGTTTTTCGAGATGAAACGGTTTTTGACAATTTAAGTGGCTATGCGGCAATCGGGCATAATCGATACTCAACCACTGGTTCATCCGCCTCCGTCAACAATATTCAGCCCTTCTCTCTCACCTATCGCTCCGGCAGTCTTGCAATAGCGCATAACGGCAACCTTACCAATTCTCGAACGTTACGGCGTGAACTGACAGAATTGGGTGTGATTTTTCAAGCCTCATCGGATACCGAAATCATCCCTCACCTTGCTGCACGCAGTCGCGCAAAAGAGCCAATTGATCAGCTTTACGAAGCATTGTCGCAGGTTGAAGGCGCTTATTCGATGGTACTGCTGGCAAATAATCAGTTGATAGCAGCGAGAGATCCCTACGGCTTCAGACCTCTTGCTCTTGGCAAAAAAGTTGATCCGCTTACTGGTGAGCTCACCTATATTGTTGCCAGCGAAACGTGTGCATTTGATATTATTCAGGCAGAATATATTCGCGATATTGAGCCGGGAGAAATTTTACTGATTGATCATCTGGCTGTGACCAACGAAAAACCAACGTCGATCTTTCTTCCTCAATCACAACGCAAAGCTCGCTGTATTTTTGAGTATGTCTATTTCTCCCGTCCCGACAGCTTTATCTTCGGCCATTCGGTTGACAAAATCAGGCGAAATCTCGGCAAAAATCTTGCGCGAGAGTCATCAATTGAACATCAGCCAGGGGAAAAAGAGCTGACCGTCGTCAGCGTGCCCGATTCATCGAACACTGCGGCACTCGGTTTTGTGCGAGAGAGCATTAAAATGGAGAAACCAGCACGATTTGAACATGGTCTCATTCGCAACCACTATGTTGGAAGAACCTTTATTCAACCGGGCATTCACAGCCGTGACATAAAGGTTCGCTCCAAATATAATATTGTGCGTGGCGTACTTCAGGGCAGACCCATTATTCTTATTGACGACTCCATTGTTCGCGGCACAACGGCGAAAATGCTGATCAAACTCATTCGTGAAGCCGATCCTGCCGCAATTCATCTGCATATCAGCTCACCGCCAATTACCAATCCATGTTTTTATGGCATGGATTTTCCAACCAAGCGGCAGTTGCTTACCCACATGTTCGACAACTGGGACAATAAGGATGAAGAAATTGAAAAAATCAGGGAGTACATTGGCGTCGATTCGTTGAAATATCTTACCATGCAGGGGTTGATGAACAGCGTGCCTGCCTTTGAGGGGGAAACATGCAGTTACTGCACGGCATGCTTCAGCGGTGATTATCCAATTCAGATTGCCGATGCCACAACCGATAAAGATGAAAACGATTAAGCGTCGTGATAAAACAAAAAGAGGTGCCTTGAAAAAGCACCTCTGAACAACCAAATTCTACTTTTTACCCTGCTTGAACTCAATTCTCACCGACGTATGCGGCACTGCCTCAAGCCGCTTTTTGGGAATGGGTTTTCCTGACTTGATACAAATACCATAGGTTTTGTTGCGGATACGGTCGAGCGCCTGATCAATATAGGTGATATACTTCTCGTCGCGGGCTATAAACATGAAGCGCTGTTCACGATCCATAGTGTCTGTGCCATGATCGGCCATGTGCATGGAGTAATTCGAATTAATTGAATCCTCGACGTTCTCATCAGAGAGTGAAGAGCGCAGAATATCAAGATCACGCAAAACCTCTTCCCTTCTTTTCAGCAATAAGTGCTTGAAATGGTCGAGTTCTTCATCAGTCAAATAGGTTTTTGTCAGCACAGGTTCATCCATGATTTCCTCTTCTTTGCTGAGAGCGCTCTCTTTTTTCTTTGCCATAATAGACCTTGTTTTTCTTGTTCTCACAGAATTCCGTACAGAAATAAAGTGCAATAATACTATTAACTGTTACACTATTCAAGCAACAAGCGGCAAATTTCACCATTAATTAACTCATCTTTGCCTGTTGTTACTGTTGTTGCTTCGAGCAAGTGGAAACGCAACGATGTTGCAAGTGTTTCGGAGGCAATGTACGCCTCATTCGATTGCACTGCCTCATATAATTTTGGCGAACAGTATAGCGTAAGTTCAATACGGTCAGTAATTTCAAGACCACTCTCCTTACGCAACGCCTGAATGCGGCTCACCAGCTCTCGCGCCAAGCCCTGCATCTCAAGCTCAGCGGTCATCTCCGTATCGAGCGCCACCATAATGCCATGCGCATCATCGGAGGCAACAAGCCAGCCTTCAATATCCTCGTGCATAATCTCCACATCTTCACGTTTGAGATCGAAAACTCTGCCATCGACATCGAACGGCAACTCGCCGGTTTGTTCAAGCTGGGCAATCTGCTTATGGCTCATCATGCGAATTGCTTCTGCCAATATCTTCATCTCTTTACCAAAACGTGGTCCGAGTGACTTAAAGTTTGCCTTGACTTTTTTGCTGATGACTGAACCATCCTCCTCGATATACTCAATCTTCTGGACATTGACCTCCTCCATAATGATGGCACCAACCTGCCGATACTCCTCTTTTGATGCTGCATCAGTGACGGAGAGGAGAATTCGTTTGAGTGGCTGACGAACCTTTATGGATGCTTTTTCGCGCATGGTACGCACGAGTGAGGTAATAATCTGAGCCTTCTTCATGCGGTGCTCAAGTGGCAGGTCAATGGCGGTCTGGTCTAAAACCGGATATTCTGCAAGATGCACCGACTCATACGTCTCTCGCTTACTGATGTTATTGAGATTCAGGAAGATGCGCTCGGCAAGAAATGGTGTTATTGGTGCCAAGAGCTTTGCCACCGTTTCAAGCGCACGATACAAGGTTTGATACGCAGCAATTTTATCGGGGCCCATATCACTTTTCCAGAACCGTTTGCGTGAGCGACGGATATACCAGTTGGAAAGATCGTCAACAGTGAAATCGTTAATTAAACGGACAGCCGCGGTAATATCGTAGTTTTCCATGCGCTGACGCACATTTTCAACCAGTGTGTTGAGGCAGGAGAGCACCCAGCGATCAAGCTCTGAACGCTCATGAACCGCCATTTCCGGTTCAGCAAAGGTGAAACCATCAACATTGGCATAGAGCACAAAAAAGTTGTAACTATTGATGAAGGCACGGAAAAACTTGCGCTGCTCCTCCTCAATTTCGTCAGTATTGAACGATTTTGCCCTCCATGGCGGGCTGCTCACCATCAGGTACCAACGAAGCGCATCGGCGCCATAACGCTCCATGGTCTCAAAAGGATCAACAACATTACCTTTCGACTTCGACATTTTCTGACCACTTTTGTCGAGAATGAGGCTATTGACAATCAGGTTTTTATAAGCCGGTTTGTCGAAAATAAGCGTAGCGATAGCATGGAGAGTGTAGAACCACCCTCTGGTTTGATCGACCCCTTCAGCAATAAAGTCGGCAGGGAACATTTTATCGAACAGCTCGCGATTCTCGAACGGATAGTGCAACTGCGCAAAAGGCATTGAACCACTGTCGAACCAGACATCAATCAGCTCAGGCGTACGATTGAAGCGCTTGCCATCACGAATGAAGTATATTCTATCTACAAACGGTTTGTGCAGGTCAAGTTCAACAAGCCTTCTATCGAGAGCATCGCCGAGGAGAAGCTGCTCACCATCAATATCGATAAAACCCTCGCGCAGTTCAGCTATGGAACCAACGGCAAACATTTTGCCCGAAGCGGCAGTGTCACCTATAACAAAATCCTCCGACACCCAAAGAGGTAATGGTGAACCCCAGAAGCGCTCACGCGAAAGCGCCCAATCCTTGTTCTCTTCAAGCCAGTTGCCAAAACGCCCTGTACCAATTTCAGGGGGGCACCAGTTAATGGTTTTGTTGAGTTCCACCATGCGTGAGGCGATAGCGGTTGTGCGGATGTACCACGATTCGCGAGCATAATAAATCACAGGAACATCATAACGCCACGAATAGGGGTAAGTGTGGGTTATCATCTCCTTACGGTACAGCTTCCCTGCTCTTTTGAGTTGCTCAATAATCAGCGGATCGGTATCCTTGAAAAACATACCGTCGTAATCACTCACTTCGGAGGTAAAACATCCATTCCGAGCTACCGGCTGGAGCATGGGTAAATCGTATTTTTTAGCAACCTCGTAATCATCAGCACCAAAAGCTGGAGCAATATGGACAATGCCGGTACCATCTTCGGTGGAGACAAAAGAACCGGCGGTGACATACCAGCACTTTTTTTCAGGCTGGATGTAGGTGAAGAGTGGTTCATATTCCAGACCTTCAAGATCACTCCCTTTCTGCTTGGCAACAACCTTCCAGAGTGATTCGCCTTCGTCATTTTTCTCTTGAAGCACCACGAGACGCGACTTGGCAAGAAGCAGCACTTCTCCACTTTCCGCGTGAGCAACCTTGACGTAATCAATATCTGAGCCGACACAAAGCGCCACATTGGAGATCAGCGTCCACGGGGTGGTTGTCCAGACCAACAGCGACTCTTCAGAACCTTTGATTTTAAACTTCACGTAGATACTTGGATCCTTCACCTCTTTGTATCCCAACGCAAGTTCATGCGAACTCAGCACGGTCTCGGATTTGGGATCCTGCGGAACAATTTTATAGTCCTTGTAGATAAGCCCTTTATCAAAAATAGTTTTCAGTGCCCACCAGACTGACTCGATATAGTCGTTCGTGCAGGTGATGTAGGGATTATCCATATCGACCCAGTAGCCCATGCGCTCCGTGAGCTTACCCCACCCTTCGCGGTTATCGTCAATGTGATGGTACACCAGCGCACGAGCTTCGGCGTTGAACTCGCCATCGCCATACTCAACGACCTGCGATTTATTTTTGAGACCAAGTTTTTTTTCAACTGCAATTTCGACTGGTAAGCCGTGAGTATCCCAACCTGCCTTGCGGGGAACCCTGAATCCCTGCATGGTTTTATAACGGCAGATAATATCTTTTATGGTACGGCTGAAAACATGGTGGACACCCGGTTTACCGTTCACCGTTGGAGGACCTTCATAAAATGAGAAAACCCGATCAGCGGGTTTTTCTTCAAGACTCTTATGAAAAATCCCGTGCTCATTCCAGTAAGTCAGAATCTCTGATTCAACAACATTGTACGGTACATGGGTGGGATACTCGACAAATTTATAATCCATAACTATCACAAAGCCAAAGCTTTTTCTTAAAACATGTTATAAAACCAATCGCGGCAAGAGCAAGCATTACGGCAAAAACTCCAGCGCACGTGATTATAAAAATTCATACTTTGGTTTAAAGATAGTCAATAAAAACAGTGTGACAAAGTTTCAATGATTGCAGTAATAAACATCACTCACTCTATCTCAATTCCATAAGTATCCAATAAACCAACAACCCCATGAAGTGAAAATCTCGCTTTTTTGAGGCGGTTCGTTTCAGGATTTATCGAGTAGTTAAAAGCGGAAGTAAAATTTGCCTGTTCAAGGTTAGTATGGAAAAATGTCGTCTGCGAGAGGTCACAATTATCAAAAAAAGTACCGGTCAAATCTGCTTCACTAAAATCAGCCTCCTGTAGGTTGCAGTTTTTAAAGTGCATGTTTTTCATTTTCATTCTCGAAAAAAGCGATAGCTTAATCATGCAGTTCTCAAAAGCAAGCTCAAGCAAAAATTTTCTGCAATCACTGAAATCAACGCCAAGCAATTTACAGTTCAAAAATTTCACCTCCTGCAGGCTGGTATTTTTCAGTTTGACAAGGCTTGCATCGCAACCATCAAATGTACAACTGACAAAGGCCATACCCGAAAGATCAACGCCGTTGAAATTACAGTTGATAAACTGGCACTCTTCATAGCTGCCGGCAAGAAGAGCATTTTCCCTGAAATCAATTTTTTCAAATCTCCTGTTTTCTGTCAAACGGCTATTCATACGCTAAAAGTTCGTTGCATGGTCGGAATTACTGGAGGCGATTGTTGAATAGAAACGTCTTGTTCATAATGTCACTCACTCGATTTCAATTCCCATAAGTATCCAATAAACCAACAATCACACACACAACGCATCAGCGGCTGCAAGCAGTGTATGATAAAGTTGTTCACTCTGCTGTTGTAATTCGGTGCATGAAAGATTGTTAACGAGCACATAGTCTGCCATTGCGGTCAGCTTTTTCTGTGGCCACTGTGCAGCAAGGCGTCGAGCAATCTCTTCCGCTGTGCCCATGCCTTTGCGGACTGCTCTTGCAATTCGAGTCTGTTCATCGGCAGTAACAACCACAACGGCATCAAGCCCTTTGTTGCCACCCGACTCAAAAAGAATTGCTGCCTCTTTCACCAGAATCTTGATACCGCGTTGACGAGCACCGTCAATGGCTGCTGAAAATGCTGTGAAAACTTTTGGATGGATAAGCTGATTCAACGCCTGAAGCTTAGCCGGAGATGAAAAAACAATTGACGCTATGGTTTTCCTGTCGAGCAATAAACCACCATCAACATCACGCGAATAGATATTGTTACCAAAAATCTTTTTTATACCGGCAATAACTTCGGCATCGGTAAGCTGCATCTCCTTTGCCACCCGATCAGCCTCGAAAAGAGCACATCCCATATTGGCAAGGAGATGGCACACGGTTGACTTGCCGCTCCCAAGCCCGCCGGTAACACCAACCAGAAAAGGGTAGCTACGTGTCATTGCTCTCCAACTATTTTTTTTCGGATATTCAACTGAACCAACTCAAGAACAGCTTGCCAGCGCTCAGGGCTGCGCTTATAGAATAATAGACGACGGTTGAAACTCTCGCGAGTGAGATAGTGACGGACAAGAAGGGTATCTATTTCAGCGGTACTCAAGTGCGCAAGGTTCGACACTCCTGCAGCGCTTGGCGCAACTCCAGAACGAATAAGATAATCGCAATAAAAGCCTGCAACGCGGGCATCATCCTGATCAAGGGTGATCGACTGCGGATTATCGCATCCGGTGAAGAGGCAACAGAGTACGATGCCACAGAAAAAAGATCGGAGGATCGTGCAGATTTTCATCTCCACAAGGGTAAATTTTGGATATTCAAGAAACTAAATCGTAACTATGGAAGTTTAAACATTTTTATGGTATTGTAATTATTGATTGCGTTTGTTTGACCACTCTCTCTTTTCGCTTTTGAATCTCTTTTCAACTTTTTAAATAAGATTATTTATGGCCTATCAGCAACCAGCACTTCCTTATGCAGAGAACGCTCTTGAGCCTCACATCTCAGCAAAAACCATCAGCTTCCATTATGGCAAGCATCATGTTGCTTACATCACCAACTATAACAACCTTGTAGCAGGCACACCGTTTGATGCAATGAGCCTTGAAGAGGTTATTGCCGAGACTGCAAACGATGCACAAAAAGTTGGCGTTTTCAACAACGGCGCACAAGCCTGGAACCACTCATTCTACTGGAATTGCCTCAGCCCGAATGGTGGTGGCGAACCAACCGGCGAGCTTGCTGCTAAAATTGCGGCTGATTTTGGCAGCTTCGATAAATTTAAAGATGAATTGAAAGCTGCTGCTGCTACACAGTTTGGCAGTGGATGGGCGTGGCTTGTGCTTGATGGCGACACATTGAAAGTTACCAAAACAGGCAATGCACAAACACCGATGACCAGCGGGCAGAAGCCAATTCTCACGATTGATGTGTGGGAACATGCCTACTACCTCGATTTCCAGAACCGTCGTCCTGATTACGTTGCTTCGGTGATTGATAATTTGCTCAACTGGGAATTCGCTGCTGCGAACTTCAAACAGTAAAAAATCAAGTAGAAATAGTAAAAAAGTTATGGAGCTGCTCCCGTGAACAAACTGGGGAGCTGCTCCATTTTTATTGTAGAAAATTACAGCCACGACTGAAACGCCACATCATCAATATCCACCACTTTCGCTTTTTTGGGTAGTGCAAAGCGCAATGAGCGAGGTGGCTTGTTAAACTGCCGTTCATCGTAAGAGATCACCAGTTGATGTTCGCCAACACTGATGCCGCTGTTGTAGAGCAAAAGCGCTATCTCTTTTGGAACTAATGCACTTTGCCCATCAAGGGTGATGCGCTCGAAATTCTTAAAACGCATTTCGCTTGTTGTTCTCCCTATCGAGTCCTTCAGGAGAAGCGCTGTCAACGTCTGAGTAACGGGATCAATCACCACCTCTTTGCTGCCCGTAGCGCTGGCAACCGTAAAGAGCAGCATTCCACTCCCCTGCTTGACTGAGGTAATGGCGCTCAACGGCTCAGAAATAGTCACCAGCCCAAGCAGCGATTCCGACAAAAGCTGATAGCCTGAATTCACACCAAGAATTTTCTCCAGATTTGCATCGCTGTTCCTGCCTAAAAAAAGGCGGTTGTTGAGCATATCGTGCACGTAGAGCGAATCGCGATTAAAAAACATATCGGCTACAGGCCAATTAATAAAACCCGCGCTCACCATCATACGCGACTCACCGCCACGGTTAATCTGAATATTAGAAAAAACACGCTGCTTCCGTTTTGGTGTGGTTATCCAGACGTCGGCATAACCATCCAGCGAACGGATAAAAGGTGCCGCGGCTGTTACTTCACGATAAAGTTCCGCATGTTCAGCAAGCAGTGCCGTCTGCTCGGCGGGCAACTCCTGCTTGCCAACCGTTTTAAAATCGGCACATCCGCCAGCCAGCAGCACCAGCAAAAGCGCCAGTACAAGCACTGTTTTCTGTTTCATCCCTTCATGTTTTAACGATGGCATTGATAATACTGAGGATAATAATGCGACACTGATGCCCATTACTTATTTCCTTTGAGATTCATCACTTTTGCTGCACATTACAGCAAGCTTGTTCAAGCAGTTTGAACCGTATGGCAGCAACCAACGATGCACGCTCTTGGTGCCATTTCATGCTGCTGCTCCGTCTGCAATGAAACTCTAATTACGGTAAATTGCAGAGCTATCAAAACCATATCAACATTTTCACTACCGTTATGCACGCACTTTACCTCAAACCAAAAGAGCACCATCGGATTCAAAAAGGGCACCTCTGGGTTTTCAGCAACGAACTCGCAAACCTTCCGCGCGATATTGCATCGGGCGAGGCGGTTCAGCTTTTTACCCACGATAAAAAATTTCTTGGAACCGGTTTTTACAATCCTCATTCGCTGATTGCTGTGCGGCTGCTGACCCGCAAGGATGAAGAGCCTGATAAAAACTTTTTCCTCAAAAAGTTTACTGAAGCGTTAGCGCTTCGCGAAAAGGTGTACGGCAAGGAGCAGACGAACGCGTACCGCCTTGTCCACGGTGAATCGGATGGATTACCTGGACTTGTAGTTGATCGCTTCAATAATGCACTGGTGCTGCAGGCGTTTTCAGCAGGTATGGATTTGCATTTACCGATGATTTGTGATGTGCTGCAGGAGATGCTGAATCCTGCGGTTATTGTTGTGCGTAACGAGTCGCCATTGCGTGAGCTGGAGGGTTTGACGCTCCATAAAGATGTGGTGCGCGGCAATCGCGCTGATGCGGTACAGACCATTCACGATTCAGGATTAACGTTTAAGGTTGATCTTTTTGAAGGGCAAAAAACCGGCTTTTTCCTCGATCAGCGAGAAAACCGCAAAATCATCCGCAGCTTCTCTGAAGGGGCAAGCGTGCTGGACGTGTTTACCAATGATGGTGGTTTTGCACTGAACGCGCTGTATGGTGGCGCAGCATCGGCGCTGTTAATTGATGCTTCTCAAGAGGCTCTGCAACGCGCTGACCACAACGCTCAATTGAACAACTTTTCAAACTACAACCTTGTTGCGGCTGATGCCTTTGATACGCTTGACCAAATGGTGGCATCAAAAGAGTCGTTCGATGTTGTAGTGCTTGATCCGCCAAGCTTTACCAAGAGCCGCAAAAACCTGCCCGGCGCACTGAAAGCTTATAAGCGCTTGAACAAGCTCGGCTTGCAACTGCTGAAAAATGGAGGGTTTCTTGCAACTGCCTCATGCAGCCACCATGTGTCGGAGGAGGATTTTCTGCAATCAATACACCAGGCTGCCCTTTCGGCGGATTGCCAGCTCAGGATGATCCACAAAAACTCTCAGCCGTTCGACCATCCCGTGCTGCTTGCCATGCCGGAGACAAGCTATCTCAAGTTTGCTTGTTTTTATGTAACGAGGTGAGGAGATTGGGGCGTGGTTCGGACGACAACTGCCGCAATTGATCACGCTGCACCGGTTGCGCTCTTCAGCAACCGGTGCCCATGAAAGGGGAAAGTTCTTCTTGTTTAAAAAGCGCTTAGAGGTAAAAGCGCAACCCAAGAGCAAGATCAACAAGATTTAATTGACCATAATCAACCTTAGGAAGAATATTGCTGGTTTCGCCTGCATCAAACTTCATGTACCCAACTTCAGCAAATACAGCGCCGGTTTTTGAAATTTCACGCTCAACCTGCACTTTTGCGCGATAGGCAATAGCTTCATGCGTTACTGCTTGCAAACAATCACATGGATTACAGTAAACATAAGGGACCTTTACCTGTCCATAACCGATACCAGCACCTGCCCAAACGCGCATCTTTTCAGTATCGTACACCCCAAGCATTCCGTTAAGAAAAATGGCACGGTATTTCACGCTGTCATTAAGCCCTTTATGGACAATACCAACATCCGCGTATTCTCGGTCTGTACTACCTGAAACCATCTCTAACTCAATGCGTGCATTTTGTGGTCCACACTTTTTTCTGCAAAACGCGCCTTCATGCCCAACCGCTACGCTGCCAGCAAATGTACCGCTGTAATCAAAAGAAGATAGCTGTGGTGTGCTGGTACACCAAGAGTCTGAAAATCAATCGTTGGAGAACCATCGTCGGTATTCACAATGCCCATGCCTGCACCTGTAGCATACCAGCTTTGCCGCCACGTCTGCGCGGCTTCTGCCTGTGGTGCCACGCAAAACATTGCGGATGCTGCAACCGCTGCAAGCACCCCTTTCTTTCCAAGCTTTTTAATAATGTTCATAATAACAGTGATGGTTGATAATGCATTGATTGATAAAGAGTAACACACTTGAAAAACAGATTTTACCTTACCACGCCAGCCATGCAAGAAGACCAAGCGCCGCAATGCCACCAAGCACCTCGCCTGTACCAATGTCGGATGAACTGCCTCCCGCATAAGGGTCGGCACCAAGCGCGCTGGTGGGAGTAATCGCCTGAGCCGATTCAAAAAGCACACCTTTATCCACATAGCCTTGCGCTTCCAAGTGCAGCGCCGCTGCGGCCGATTCGCCCATAATCTGGGTAATACCGGCGCTGTTGAGGTACAAGTGTACATCAAACACTCCAGTGGTAGAAGAATCTTGACGCAACACATATCCTAAATCAATATCAGGACGTTCAACATAACAGCTATAGGGTGCTGGAGTGCCATCGGGAGCGTAGAAGTAGTCGTCCGTAATCGGGTTATACCACGCTTTCAAGGCAACAGCCTCGGGATGGGTTGCAGGTACACCGTAAAATTCAATATCTGGTGTGGTTTTGCTGAGCGACAATTCATGGTCAGCCGATGGGCGATCAACACGATAAACGGGATTGGCTCCGACGATTGCCAGAGTGCCGGGATCGAAAATATGATTATCGCGCAAATCATTATCACCAAAAGCGTTATCAGTGATAATCAGCTCAATTTCAACAAGCTTATTGTTGGTATCAAAATGTAATAATGCACCATCACCGCCAGGCGTGCGTTGCGTAAAGTCGTACCAGCCAGCGTCGGTAATGGCGTGACCATCAAGATCGTGGAGAACGTGTGCTTGAGTAATTGCATCAGCAGAGACGTACTTGATGTAAGCATTGGCATCATCTTTGGTAAGACCTGAAGCACGCACATCAATCAGCACACGCACCTGCGTACCAGTACGCCCTAAACCGGCTACATAGTTAGGATCATTCGGGTCTTCGGGATAAACATCGGCAAGTGATGAGCCTGCTTGATCATCCCGCACTTCAATACCGAAACGGATTGGTTCCCACGGCGTTGTTACCTCAGTACCATTAGCGAGAGTAACCGTTGTTGTACCGTCAGTATTTGCTACAACGGTCGTTGTCAGGTCAATCTCCGCATACTTTTTAACCTCAATAGAAAGCAACTGCGCAACCGTTGATATTTGACTATCGGTGGCGGCTACGGAGTCCACAACGCCAATGGAGATAATTGCCGTACTGTCGATCGGAGTGCCATTTTTACCAGCCGCAAAGTCATCGGCACTCCGCCATGCAAGCGTAGCAAGGGCGTTCTGAGTATCATCCTGAACTCCATCACCATTTAAGTCGCCACTACTACTACCAGTAGCTTGATTGGCAAGCCTCGTTTCAGCCTCGGGATTAATGCCATCTTTATCAAGATCATCATCCTTTACCGCGTTGTTTACTTCCGCACCACTGTCGTTGAAAATGGCGCCAGTGCCATCATCAACAATAATACCAAGACCTGTAGAGGTACGATTATCAGATCGAGTTGCGATAAGCGTAAAGGCGTGTGCCCTTTCATAGATGGAAGGAAGATCATTATGTATCGGCACACGAACCAGCAGCACACTGCCACCATCTGGCACAGAGACTGAATTGGTCGAGTCGTAATCTTCCCATGTTGAACCGTTATATACTTGGATAAGTGGCTCATCGAGAAGATTGCCTGACGCATCTACCTTATGGCCATAATCCTTATCTGCTTCATCAGTAACTAACGTGTTATCGAATGTCGCCAGAGCATAGGTCTCACTTCCCTGATGATTCGTGGCATCATCGGCAAGGGTGAGTGTAAACGAGAGATTGCTCGATGCTTCAACACGGAAGACGATGTAGGGGGAACCCTCATTGACAACGACGTTGTTGATCACTAAACGAGAATCATCATCCGGTGTAACGGCAGGATCAATATTCCCCTGAAGATCATAACCACCAGTACCATCATCAAGAATTGTTGCGGTATCACTATCATTTTGACCATCGATGGTTGCTGCAGTAAGTGTGAAATGTTCGGCACCTTCATACGGACCGGGGTTACCACCAACATTATCATCAACCGTTGGTACGCTGACAAAAAAGTCAGTCACATTTTCCGGCAGAGGGAGATGACCATTCGTGATAACAAGGTCTGTTTTGGTAGCACCAGCGTAGTAATACGCCGACATGGTGGTACTGTAGTCGTCCGTAACTGTGGCTTTATCACCAATCGTGCCAAGCGTTAAAGCTATATCTGTTAAGGATGCACTTGACTGTCCGAGCTGTACCGTAAAAATTGCAGCACTTCCTTCGGAGACCTTATCGTTACCGGTTACCTCCAGCAAATCATCATCCGTAATGGTACCAACAGCATCAGCATCCGTAATCACCGTGCCAGTATCGGGATTGGAAAGAGTGACGGTAAAGGTTTCAGGCTGCTCAAAAGTATGGTCGTCAGTGATGGCAACGGTCACCGTTTTACTGCTATCACCGGCTGCAAACGTAAGCGTACCTGTTGTTTGTGAGGCAGTATAATCGCTGTCAGCAACTTTAGCGGAACCATCGCTGATGGCGTAATTGACGGATGCGCTTACATCCATATCGCCCGTGCGGGTCACGGTGAATGTTGCTGTTCCATCGCTCTCACGCACGGTAACATCGTTGATGGCTAAAGCAACATCTTTAACGCCAGTCACGGTCAAGTTCAACGTTGCAAATGATGTACCACCATTGCCGTCGCTGACGGCGTAACTGAATGTATCAATTGCTGTTACTCCTTCAAGTAAAGCTTCTGCTTGAGCTGTATCAGCAACATAGGTGTAGCTGCCATCTGCCGCCATGGTGAGATGACCATACGTGCCAGTGAGCAATGTTGCAATATTTGATGTGCCCACTGCCGCAACATCCGGCGCTGTTCCGGTGATGACACCCGTCACGTGCAGCGTATCGCCCGTATCAGCATCGTTATCGACGCCTGATGGAGCTCCAACGCTCTGAATAACGCCGTTGGCAGCATCGACGGTAAGCGTGGCATTTTCATCAACCGAAGCGGTGTCGTTTTGAGCTACGGGAGCGTCGTTAGCACCTGTAATGGTGATGGTTAACGTTGCAGAGTCAGGGTCGCCATCTGCATCGGTGATGGTGTACGTAAAGGCTTCGGTAAGCGTTTGAGTGCTGCTCAGTGCATTAACGGCTGCGTTGCTGTTATCGAGGCTGTAGGTATAGCTGCCATCAGCATTGATGGTCAAGCTGCCGTAGTCGCTGGCAAACAACATGCCAACGCTTTTCGCTGCACCGTTAAAGCTGATGCCGCTGACTGGCGTTGCCGTGTTATCCGCGCCAAGATAATCGGCAACATCGCCATTGGTGCTGCCCGAAAAGACATTGCCGCTCGTGACGGTTGCTGCTGCCGTTGCACCCTCAGCAACTGCATGGATATCATCTTCCGCTGTTGGAACATCATCAACAATGCGCACGACAAGATTATTGCTGTCCGTGGCTGCGGCTGAAGTAGCATCAGTAACCAGCAGCGCAATGGTATCAGTAATGTCGCTGACACCAGAATGATCAAGCAGAGCTTTAAGCGTGTAACGGTAACTCAATACACCTGCCGTCGGCGCTGAAGCTGCGCCATCGGTAATCTGAAATTGCATCAACGTGAGAATGCCTTCACCTGTATCAATGTCTGCTGATGGTGAAACCGTGCTCAATGCAGCCAACTGCTCAACCGTAAAGGCAATGCCTCCTGCAGTTACTGATTGCAGACCATCGGGCACAGTAACGGTGATATTGCCACTTGTCGTTTCGGTTACATCCGTCACGGTTACTAAACCAGCTTCATACACCGTTACATCACCAACTTCGCCCACTGTAGTATCGGAAGGAGTGATGGTTGGAGCGCCATCAGTAACACCGTTGATAGTAATCGTCAACGTCGCGGTACTTGTTGCGCCAGTTATGTCGCTGACCGTGTAAGTGCATGTTTCGGTAAGCGATTCACCAGTGCGAAGTGCATTAACAGTAGCATTGGCACCATCAGGATTATAACTGTAACTGCCATCCGCATTGACCTTTAGGGCACCATAACGTGTCGCAAAAGAAGTATCTGCACTTTGAGCAACATCGTTAAAGCTGACACCCGTCACCTGCAGCGTATCGCCCGTATCAGCATCGTTATCGACGCCTGATGGAGCTCCGACACTCTGAATAACGCCGTTGGCAGCATCGACGGTGAGCGTGGCATTTTCATCAACCGAAGCGGTGTCGTTTTGAGCTACGGGAGCGTCGTTAACACCTGTAATGGTGATGGTTAACGTGCTGTTTGCACTGGCACCATCAGAGTCAGTATTCGTATAAGTGATACTGGTGGTTTGCGGTGCACCAGCAAGGAGATAATCGAAGGCTGTACCGGGATCGAAGGCGTAACTGCCATCCGCATTAACGGTAAAGTTACCGCCATTGCTCCCCACTACAGGTGAAGCAACATTGCCCGCAACATCGTTAATTGCACTGACGCTATATGTAGTGCTGTCAACATCACTGTCGTTCGATAAAACACCATGCGCCATATCAACATCAAGTGGCGTATTTTCAGGAGTGGTTGCTGTATCAGGAGCCACCACTGGGACATCGTTCTTCGGAGTTACCGCCAGCGTGAAAAGGCTTGCCATCGGCATTGAATCGTCCTCGTTGCCATCCTCAACATTGACGTTGAATAAAGCTTCCAGAGTTTCGCTGCCATCATGCACAAATGTTACCAACCCTGATACAAGCTGTTCACCCGTAAACGTGGTGGCATCGGCTCCGTTCACCTGAATTTTCCCATTGGTCAAATCACTCGCCGTAAAGAATACGTTGGCTGCAGTATCATCAAGATCAGTGTAACCAAGATCAGCAGTAGTTATGGTATAAATGCCACCTTCATCAATCGGTGCTGCAAGGTCGCCCGTCAACACTGGCGGATCGTTCACTGGTGTAACATTAACCGTCAACGTATAAGGGAGGCTCCACAAACTGCTATCTTTTACAGCAAACCCGATGGTGGTATAAGGCAAGCCGTTTTCTTGGGCATCGGGCACAAAACGCAGCTTCCCTGCAGTAATAGCGTCGGGGGTTATCTCCTGATCAAGCGTCACAGTAACCCAATTGGCTGGATTACCATCAGTAGCATCGTTGTACTCTAAACTGCCATTATCTTCCAGCATGGTAATTTTTATCAGCGAAAGAGGAGTTGCTAACGTACCATCCGCAGCATCGCTGTAGGTACCAAAATCATCAAGCGTAAGAACCTTGTCAACGTCTTCAGAAGTTGTAAAAACCTCGCTCGTTGATATTGGAGCATCATCTGCAGGAACAACACGAATTTCAGAAAAAATATTCTGCAGCGACGTTGACGCATCACCACTATCACGAATTTCAGTGAGGGTCACAACTCTATACACCCCCAATGGCGTTGCCGTTGGATCATCAACCCTCGTATTCTGATAAGCGATATTCTCAATTAAGGTATTGATAGCAGCCGCCTCAATCCCAGTAGATTTTGAAAGCACTACTGTGGCTCCTGTAGTACCTGAAACAGTCACCGTGTACGTCATATCGTTAGTAGCCGTTGAGCCTGTGCTATTGGCACCAAGCACAATCCGTGTGCCATCAACAAAAAACGATTCATCAGTACCGTCTAACAGCCCACTGACCGTAAACGTTAATCCAGTAATCGTTTGACCTGCATCGTTAGCATTTGCATTGGGAGTCAGGAAAACTTTAACTGATCCTGCCTGAGCATGCAAACCATCAGGCTCAGAGAACGTTGGTGATATGCCATTTGCTGTCAGCGTCGGCGGCGCGTTATTGACCACATCCATCACGCCGGCATACTCAGCAATCGCTTGCTCCGTAAAAGGTAAAGCACTCTCTATTGCACCCGTCTGATACTCAAGCTCCCAATTGCCACCCAACGCTGCCGCGCCACTCGCATCCACCGAAGCAGCAACATCTGCACCCGTGAGCTGTGCAATTCTGCCGATAAAATCGACACCTTTCGCTCCTTCAGCAACATTGCAACCATACAAAAGTAAATCGCCATTTGGCGCCAGCGCTGCACCAATCTCCGCCAGCAAGCCAGCATACTCGTTCACATTGCCACTGTTGAGCGTCGTCGTGCCAAGCTGCAACTCACCTGAAGCGCCGTGACTTAACAGATGAATGGCATCAAGCTCTCCCCTGCCCTCAAGTATTGCAGCCATTTGCTGCAAAGCGTCGCCTTTCGCATCGAGCAGATACATTTCAGTATAAGCAAGAGCACCATCACACAGACGTTGTACATCAGCAAGATCATCAACAAGAAAAACAATCTCTTTGCGAGGAATAAGAAGTCGATCAACCATAACGAAAAATAGTAGAGTTGTGGAGAGAAAAAAACAGAGATAATTAGTTTACTATTTATTGTAAAATCAATTAAGAAAAATAAGAAAAATATTCGATGTAATATTGTCAACGGTAACAGATAAAAAATATGGCTGAATAAAAAAAAACGTCTCATACCGCTGAATACTCTTTCCAGCGCAACACTCTTCTTCCTATTCTGTACGATTATGTATATTTCAAAAAACATATCAACGACCTCTAACCATTAGAATCCATGATTGCCAGAATCCAAAGCCTCTACCTGCTCCTTGTTGGTTTGCTTGCCATCACAAGTATGTTTTTACCTTTCTGGAGCTTCAATGCCGGTCACATTTTTCTCATCTCCGATGTCACTCCGCTCGAAATTACCGATGCAATCTCCACTTTTGCCGCTGCTGCCGGACGCGCTTTTTCGCCATTAACTGCCGCCATCTCGGTGGGAGCTATTTTCCTCTTTAAAAACAGAGAGATGCAGCGCAAATTTATTATGCTCGCTATAATGCTTTTTTTCTGTGATATTTTTGCAGGGCTGACGGTTGCTCATTTTATGAATGAACATTTCAAGAGCATTGGCGCAACGGTTACCCACCACGCTGACTTCGGGTTGGTGATACTGCTTCCAGAACCCATCCTGCTTCTGCTCGCAATGAAAGGTGTACAAAAAGATGAAAAAATTGCTAACGCTTACAAACGACTCTGAACATGCGTATTGTCTGGTCAATCGGTGACCCGCACGGCATTGGGCCGGAAATTATCCTGAAAAGTTTTTTAACCTTTGGAAACGCAACCTCTTCCTTTCTGGTTGCAGGATCGTATAAGGTGCTTGAGTATTATCGCAAAGCGCTCGATCTGCCGATAAAATTGAAAGTAGTTAACAGTGCCGAGGAGATGATGCCTGCACGATGTGGCATATTGCCAATATTGAGCGTTGCAGAACCGGATGATATTCTGCCAGGAACACTCTCCGCACAGGCGGGTGAACTTGCCATTGCTTCGATTACGGCTGCCGCCGAACTCTGCCGAAAGGGCGATTGTGATGCCTTGGTGACCGCCCCAATCCACAAAGAGGCGCTTGCTTTGGCTGGGTGCAAAGAACATGGACATACTGGATTGTTAGGTACGCTCTTCGGCATACCTTCACCAACGATGATGTTTTTCGACCAGCTCTCTGAGCTTCGGGTTGCACTTGCAACAATCCATGAACCGCTTGAAAAGGTGCCGCAACTCATCCGCACCATGAATCTCGACGCTTTTCTGACCAACCTCGCACAATCGCTCAAGATCGATTTTGACCTGCAAGCACCACGAATTGCCGTGCTTGGGCTCAATCCCCACGCCTCTGATGGTGGCGTTATGGGCAGTGAAGAGCTGGAGATTATCCGCCCCTGCATTGATAGGCTATCGTCTCATCTTCGTGTTGAAGGACCATTTGCGGCTGATGGATTTTTCGGCTCCGGCATGTATCGCAATTATGATATGGTTGTGGCTATGTACCACGATCAAGGGCTGCTCCCCTTCAAAGTGCTTGCGTTCGACACTGGCGTGAACGTTACGCTTGGGCTTCCGATTGTACGCACATCGCCCGATCACGGTACGGGGTTCAATATTGCAGGGAAAGGAAAGGCTTCACCAAGAAGTTTTCGCGAAGCTACACTTCTTGCTCTCACCATAGCGCAAAACCGGTTAAAACAATAGTGCCGCTGCCGTCACTGGAAATTGTGCCATGAATATCTTCTTTATCTCCAATGCAATCTCGCGATGCTCTTGTTGTGTACTCTTGTCGGTTCGGACCTCAAGGTAGTGAATCCAGCTTCTGACCGAGCCTTTCATGTAGAGCTTTGTCTGCGTGGCAAGCGGTAATAACACGCGAGCGCACTCTTTAGCAATGCCTTTTTCAAGCGCCATGTTGTATTGCTCCAGCGCCGTGCTGGCCATGCGTTCTTGTGCTTCAGCAAACCACAGCTTCGTGGCATCATCTAAATCATCAAGAGAGTTCTGGCGGTTTTTGCTATCCTGTCGGCGCGGCTGATAGCGCTCGATCTCCTGCGCTTTGGCATAGCGTTGGCTGAACTCTTGAAATTGAAAGCTTTTATGGCGCAAAATCTGCGGTGAAATTGCTCGTGATGTCACAATTTCAACCGTCATATCCACCATTTCAAAAACGCTCCAGTGCTTGTGCTCAATGCAATAGGCGAGCAACTTTTGATAATCAAGCGTCTCTTGATGGGGGCTGGATACTCGTGCGCAGTAGGCAATAAGCCCTTCAGGTGTGAGCGTCTGGTTCTCAACCTGAATGAGCGGAGCAGTGACTGCAATGAGGCGTACCTGCATTTTATTTCAATGTTTTGGTGGTTATCTGACAACGCAGAATATAGCTGAAATTGCTCCATTATCCATTAGTCACTATACTTGTGCATGGCTCTCTTTTTTTCCTGATTGGCACTGGAATTCTTGATTTATTGTTATCACTGCGTATTTTACAGGTCAATGTCCAAAAGTTCGGAAGAGAGCGATATGGAGCTTTTTGGATGAGGCGCTTTCGGTGCTGATCGGTTTTTCAGCGGTTTACCAATTTCAAACAACAAGGTAATTATGGCAAATATTAATTTTGGTTTTGAGCACCATGCTAAAAAAATGTACTCAGGCGCAATAGAGCAGGGGATTACCAATTCGTTGGTGCCTATGGTTATTGAGACTTCAGGGCGTGGTGAGCGGGCATTCGATATTTTTTCAAGGCTGCTGCGTGAACGCATCATTTTTCTCGGTAGCGGGATTGACGAGCATGTTGCTGGCTTGATTATGGCGCAGCTTATTTTTCTCGAATCCGAAGATCCTGAGCGCGATATTTATATTTACGTCAACTCTCCAGGCGGTAGTGTTTCTGCCGGTCTCGGCATTTATGATACTATGCAATATATCCGTCCGGAAGTTTCTACGGTGTGCGTTGGTATGGCGGCAAGCATGGGCGCATTTCTTCTTGCAAGTGGAGCTAAAGGCAAGCGCGCATCGCTTCCTCATTCACGAATCATGATTCATCAGCCATCCGGTGGCGCTCAGGGGCAGGAGACAGATATTGTTATTCAGGCGCGTGAAATCGAGAAGATTCGTACACTGCTTGAAGAGCTGCTTGCCAAACATACCGGCAAGGATGTAAAGCAGATCCGAGAGGATTCAGAGCGCGATCGTTGGATGAACGCACCGGAAGCGCTTGATTACGGCATTATCGATGCTATTTTCGAGAAACGTCCCGCACCGGAAAAGAAAGATTAAACCAGAGCAAGTATATCATCATGAACGATCAGATCGAAGGATTCAATCTCGAAAAAAGTTACAATCATCACGATGTTGAAGAGCGTTGGCGAAGTGAGCACTGGGAAGCGGTCGGCAGCTTTCATGCCGAGAGTTCCCATGTAGCAGAAGATGGCAAAAAGCCCTATACCGTGCTCATGCCGCCGCCAAATGTGACCGGAAGCCTAACGCTGGGTCACGTGTTGAACCATACACTACAGGATATTTTTATACGGTATAACCGTATGACCGGCAAAGAGGCGTTATGGCTTCCTGGTACCGATCATGCTGGTATCGCTACGCAGACAGTGGTGGAGCGAAAGCTGAAAAAAGAGGGGATAACTCGCCACGACCTTGGGCGCAAAGAGTTTCTCGACCATGTCTGGCAGTGGCGGGACGAGTATGGTGGCCTTATTCTCAAGCAGCTTCGCAAGCTTGGCATTTCCTGCGACTGGCGCCGTAACCTCTTTACCATGGATGAAGGCGCGTCAAAAGCGGTCATCAATGCTTTCGTGATGCTTTATCGTGACGGCTTGATCTACCGTGGTGCCCGTATTATCAACTGGTGCCCGGTATCGCAGACTGCGCTCTCCGATGAGGAGGTTATTATGAAATCTCGCCGCGACAAGCTGGTCTATGTGCAGTATGCTCTGGTCAACCATCCCGGCGAATATATTACCATTGCCACAGTCCGACCTGAAACGATTCTGGCTGATGTTGCTATTGCTGTCAATCCCGAAGATCCTCGTTTCTGCCACTTGATTGGGCAACACGCTATTGTGCCGGTTGCAGGACGCCATATTCCCATTATTGCTGATGACTATGTTGATATTGAGTTCGGTACCGGGGCGCTGAAAATCACCCCGGCGCATGATCCCAACGACTATCAGGTTGCCCAGAGGCATAATCTCCCGATTCTCTCCGTTATCGGTAAAGATGGCAGAATGACCGACGATTTTGGTTATGGAGGAATGGAGCGGTTTGCTGCGCGCGACAAAATTCTCAAAGATCTGGAAGAGCTTGGCAATCTGGTTCGTGTTGAGGAGTATGAGCACAATGTTGGCTACTCCGAGCGTGCCGATGTGGTTGTTGAACCCTATCTCTCCGAGCAGTGGTTTGTTAAAATGAAACCGCTTGCCGAGCCTGCCCTGAAGGTGGTCAATGATGGTGCCATCCACTTTCATCCCCAGCAGTGGATTAATACCTACCGCCACTGGATGGAGAACATTCAGGACTGGTGCATTTCCCGCCAGATCTGGTGGGGGCATCGTATTCCTGCCTGGTACGACACCGAAGGTCGTGTGTGGGTTGCCGCCACCTATGAGGAGGCGTGTCATCTTGCGGGTACCGACAAGCTGGTGCAGGATGACGATGTGCTCGATACCTGGTTCTCCTCATGGCTCTGGCCATTGACAACGCTTGGCTGGACAGATATGCAGAGTGAGAACGATGACCTCAAGTCGTTTTATCCTACCAATACGCTTGTTACAGGCCCGGATATCATCTTCTTCTGGGTAGCCAGAATGATAATGGCTGGTCTCTATTTCAAGGGGGATGTGCCTTTCCGTGACGTCTATTTTACCAGCATTATCCGCGATATGAAAGGTCGCAAGCTCTCTAAATCGCTTGGTAATTCTCCCGATCCGCTCAAGGTGATCGACACCTACGGCACCGATGCTCTCCGTTTTACCATTATTTATATTGCACCGCTTGGTCAGGATGTGCTTTTCGGCGAGGAGAAGTGTGAGCTTGGACGCAATTTTGCTACGAAAATCTGGAATGCCACACGCCTCGTTTTTATGCAGCGTGAAAAGTATTTCAGCGATTTGGATGATTTTGCCGCCTGCTACCAACATTTTGATCCCCGTTCGGTCACACTGGATTTTGCGGAGCAATGGCTTCTTGCAGGATACCACGCCATGCTTGAGCGCTACCATAACGGTTTCAGCCAGTTCAGGGTGAACGACATTGTCAAGCTGCTCCACGACTTTTTCTGGGGCGATTATTGCGACTGGTATCTCGAAGCGCTGAAGGTGAAGTTGTCAGGGGAGTTGACCAGAGAAGATGCTCGCAACGCGGTATGCCTTGCAGTGTCTATTCTTGAGGGTACCTTGAAAGCCCTGCATCCCGTGATGCCGTTTATCACGGACGAGATATGGCATCACGTTCTCCCGCGTTCATCAGAGGCGAGTATTGCCTTGTCGCCGATGCCGCTTTCGGATGCTGAGCTTGCCGGACTTGATCGCCGTGGTTTTTCCTTGATACAGAAGCTTGTTACCGAAATCAGAAGTCTGCGTTCACTCTTTGGTGTGCCACATAAAAGCGAAGCCGAAATTCTTCTCCGATCAGCCAATGACGACGATCGCCGCGTGATTACGGCAAATCTTCCACTGATTGCTGCACTTGGCCAATCTCTCCCGACATTCATTGAGAGCGCTGAGCGCCCACATCATGCGGCAGGGTCGGTCGTTGAAGGAAATGAACTCTTTGTGTTGCTTGAGGGTTTAATATCGTTCGACAAGGAGCGTGCCAGACTTCAGAAAGAGATTAGCAATATTACCAACTATGTTGCATCGATTCGTAAAAAATTGTCCAACAGCGGTTTTGTTGATAATGCACCTCCTGAGGTCATTGAAAAAGAGAGTGAAAAACTGCGTGAGGCTGAGGATAATCTTGAAAAGCTCAAGTGCAATCTTGCAGTACTCAGTGAATAACAATGATACGGTTGTTATGCTTCTTGCGGGATGACTTCTTTTCCTCTCATTAGGTTACAACGTTGAAAAGTGGTACATTCCGACTTTTCCTGTTTATCAGACTGACCAAAGTGCATGGTGTCAGTCCCCCAAGTTTTTAAGGAGAGTTTGATATGAGGCAACTCAAAATAAGCAAGCAGATAACGAATCGTGAAAGCCTTTCACTTGATCGCTACCTTCAGGAGATAGGGAAATATGATCTTTTGACCGCTGAAGATGAAGTGAAGTTGACCATGGCGATCAAAGAGGGCTTTGAGATGCCGGTTGATACGGTTGAGTACAAACGAGCAAAACGTGCGCTTGATAAGCTGATCAAAGGCAACCTTCGTTTTGTCGTTTCTGTGGCCAAGCAGTACCAGAACCAGGGTCTTACTCTCGGTGATCTGATTAATGAAGGAAATCTCGGGCTTATCAAGGCGGCTAAGCGGTTTGATGAAACCCGTGGATTCAAGTTTATCTCTTATGCGGTATGGTGGATTCGTCAGTCAATACTTCAGGCGCTGGCTGAGCAGTCGAGAATTGTAAGGCTTCCATTGAATCGTGTTGGGACCCTCAATAAAATCAGCAAAGCGTACAGCCAGCTTGAGCAGGAGTTTGAGCGCGATCCCAACACTCGTGAACTTGCTACCCTGCTTGAGATGGATTCACAAGATGTTGCCGACACCCTGAAAATTGCAGGACGGCATGTGTCGGTTGATGCGCCATTCGCTCAGGGTGACGATAATCGTCTGCTCGATGTGTTGCAGAACGATGGTCATTTGCCCGATTACGGGCTCAATCGCGATTCGCTGACGCTTGAGGTTGAACGCTCTCTTTCCGTTCTTGCGCCGAGAGAGGCTGATGTTATCAAGTCTTACTTTGGCATTGGCATGGATAACCCGCTGACGCTTGAAGAGATTGGCGAAAAATTCAGGTTGACTCGCGAGCGTGTGCGCCAGATCAAGGAGAAAGCAATCAGAAGATTGCGGCAGTCGGCCTACAGTAAGGTTCTGAAGGAGTATATTGGTAGCTGATTGTTTCACCAACGTTTTTTGAATAAAATAAGTAGAGTTCGAACGTCGAGAGGAGCACAGGCAAGATTGTTTGCCGGGTGCTCCTTTCTGGTTTTGAGGTGGTCTTGGTTAGCGTGAGCATAAAAAGTTCAATACTTATCCCTCTTATTACTTTGTTTTTTATATTGTTACTTCGTATCACAGCTTCTTATAAGCATCAGGGTTATGCAGATTATTGTTTTTGAAGATACCAGAGTGCTTGAACTTCAGCCTCTTGTGAACCTGAAACCGGTTTACGGACTTTATACAGGCTTTCGTACACTTCGGGAGAAGCTTGAATATTTTACGAGAGATGGCGTACAGTTGACGTATCATGTGCGGCGATATCTTGCTGCTTTTTATGCTGAGCAACATCCTGAGGCAATTATTAATCGCCTTGATGAGCGCGATGTGCTGCTGATTAATGGACGTCTTGTTTGTAATGAAGCGGCAGCTCGAGTTATTCTTGAAGGCGCGTTTGAGCCCGGTAAAGCATATATGCAGGACGATACCTTACTTTTTGCCCGAATTGATGGTTCGCAACTTGTAACGGATGGGGTGATGCCGGATCTTTTCGATACGGCTCTTCTTGCTGATGAGCTTATCTGCGAAACAGTAACAGGTTTTCGTGTTCTTGAACATGTGTGGGATGTTATTGCGTTTCATCCTGATGAGCTTCTGCGTGATGCTGAGACTCTTGAACTGGGGCATATTGATGGTGATGTCCATCCTTCAGTTGCGTTGGTGAATCGCAATAATATTTATGTTGGTGCCGGTGCCGTGGTGCGTGCTGGTGCGGTGCTTGATGGTGAAGATGGGTTTGTGGCTATTGGCTCCGGTGCTATCGTGGATCCACAGGCCGTACTGATGCAAAATGTCTCTCTTGCACCGTGGTCGAGGGCAAAAATTGGTGCAAAAATTTTCAGCAATGTCGCTGTTGGTATTGCCTCAAAAGTTGGTGGAGAAGTTGAAGATTCAATTATTGAACCTTTTGCCAACAAGCAGCACGATGGTTTTTTAGGGCACTCTTATCTCTCCTCATGGTGCAATCTTGGCGCCGGTACCAATACGAGCGATCTTAAAAATAATTACAGTCAAATAACGTTGCGTCGTGCCGGTCAATCCTGCCCTACTGGCTTGCAGTTTCTTGGTTTATTGATGGGTGATCACAGTAAAAGTGCTATCAATTCAATGTTTAATACAGGCACGGTTGTTGGCACAGGTTCAAACATTTTTGGCGGTGACTTTCCTCCAAAAGAAGTGCCTTCGTTTTCATGGGGAGGATGTGGAGGCTTTGAACATTACGATGTAGAAAAAGCTGTTGAAACCGCACGGAAAGTTATGGAACGTCGGAAAGTAACAATGAGTAGTGCTTATGAAGTAATGTTTCGCACTGTTGCAGATGGGGGGTCACGGTACTCATTTTTTTAACACTCAACCTGTGTTGTGGTATGATTTTTGTTGTTGATAATTATGATTCTTTTACGTACAACCTGGTGCAGTATATTGGTGAGTCAGGTGAATTAGTTGAGGTCTATCGTAATGATGAACTCTCTGTCGAGGAAATTCTTGCAAAGAATCCAGCGAAGATTGTTATCTCTCCCGGACCTGGAACCCCTGATGATGCAGGTGTCTCTGTTCCCTTAATTCATGCGGTAAAAGGCAAAATTCCATTGCTTGGTGTTTGTCTCGGGCATCAGTCGATCGGTGCAGCTTTAGGTGGTAACGTAGTGCGAGCTGCATGTATCATGCACGGTAAAACATCACAGGTATTGCATGATAATCGTGGAATTTTTAAGGGGATACAGAATCCATTTACGGCAACTCGTTATCATTCTCTGATTGTTGAAAAAGAGTCGCTGCCAGCTCCGCTTGAGTTGCGCGCGTGGACTGACGATGGCGTGATTATGGGTATGGATTCTGAAGCACTCAAACTTTATGGAGTACAATTTCATCCTGAATCAATTATGACTGCTGAAGGGAAAAAAATTATCAATAATTTTCTTGCATTATAGTTCATTCAGCCATTGGAGTACGACTTGATTTTCGTCGTGAGTGAGTGCTTTTGAAGTTTTTAATGCATAATAAAGTGGTTGATGAGCCGTGCCTTCTAAAACGATCCATTCAATCTTTTTTCGTAATAGCTTTTTTTCTTGCATTGTATAGTTTTGCCACTTTGAAAAATTCAAGGCAGTGCGACCGGATGACACGGTGCTCGATATCACCCATGAAACGGGAGCAATATACGCGAGTCGCGCCCATTGAGTTTCGTTTGAATGGCAGTCATAACATGTTTTTTTCAACGTGTGTTGTGCGTTCCCATTGAGTTCATGTTTTGCTGTTATACGCGGGTTTATACGGTTGAGTGGCACAAATTGCATCAGTATCAGCACGAGCAGCGTCCAGCTTGCTTTTGATTGAAATGATGTGTTCATTGATTGCAGAAGTTCTAAACAATTGTTACTATAAAGAATAACCCTTTAAAAAGTAATGTCGTGATATTTCCTTGTGAAAAAGCCGTATGGCACTATCTCCCACAAATAAGAGCTGATCTTGCTATTACGTTAGTGAAAACTGGTATGTCGCAGTCGCAGGCCGCTAAAAAGCTTGATGTTACTCCTGCAGCTATTTCGCAATACATCCACAAAAAACGCGGAATGCAATCGCCAAAAAGTGACGCGTATCATGCTGAAATTCTTGCTGCTGTTCAGCAAATTTGTGCTGGCACAACACCTGTCACTTTGCACAGGATGGTGTGTAACTGCTGCCAAATCATGCAGAAAGAGGCAAATGAAGCTGAGGTGCTTTGTTCAGCAACCTCTTCTCCAGCTACAACTCAACAATGATATGCTCCTCCGTTGAGTGCCCGTTCAGCAAATTTTTCAGCGTATCAATTAATCCCATTCCATACTTATTGAGAAAGTAGAAAATATTGATCAATCGCTCTTGCGGGATTCCTTCGGGAAAAAGAGCGGTTTCAGCTTTCTGAACCTGTTCGAGCAGCTCTTCATGTTTTCTTCGACTTGCTTTCCACGCTTTCTGCTCAATTCCATCAACAATTTTTGTTGACTGCGTTGTGGATGCTGCCAGCAGAGGCTCAAGCGTTGGATCAATTTTGGATAGTATTGGCACAAGTGTGGCAAATGCTTGGCGTATCTCCTCTCTGGTTTTTTCAAATATGGCATCAAGTTGCGGGTTTTCAGCAATACCAACGGCATTTTTTTTCACCTGCTGTATATCGCCAAAAACAGCATGGTAAATCTGCTTGCGGGAAAATCCCGGTTTTCCAGTGACTTGCAGCAGTTTGTCCATAATTCGACTTACTTTTGGCTCAATCAGCGTAAAGCTGCCACGAGGCATCACAAAAGGCATGGTGAGCCCAAATAACTCATAATTGGTACGATATTGCGCCAGGTAACTGATTTCTCCAGGTCCGGCGATATAGGCAAAGGTTGGCAAAATGTAGTCCTGAATAATTGGTCTGAGTACCACATTCGGGCTGAATCGTTCCGGATGATCCTGGCAGAGTTCAAGCATCTGGTGCCGTGAATAACGCTGTTTGTCAGGCACAATAACAAACGTATCGTCTGCGGGTTGTTCGATTTTTTGCCGCTGCCCATGCTGATTTACATAGTAGAGATTGACGGCACGCGGCTTTGTCTGCGCTGCGTAGCCGAGATTTTCAAGCCTCGTGCTTTGTGCAATAATATTGTACGATGATGTTGGCGCTGATGAGAGTTCTTGAAGAAATATCTTTACCGAAAGTTTTTTAAACTCTTGATCCTGACTTGAAAGAAGAATAAGCGGTTGCTCTTTAAAGAGCTGCATCATGAGGTTAGCAAAACTTATCTCAAACGTGTTGCCTGGATAATAGCACGATGTGAGCATATTGGCGACACTCTGCTTATAATCAGAATCGGGCAGCAGACGAAGAAATTCTTCCACAGTTTGCTTTATTTCATCGCCAAAACAGGAGTTTGCCACCATCTGGTCAGGCAGTCGTCGATAGGGTTCCTGCCCGAAATGGACGACTTGATTGTCAGCAAACATAGCTGTATGTGCCGATTCATCAAAGTCGTGATCTTCACCCTCAAGCCAGAAAATAGGTACAAAATCGTATTCTGGAAAGAGCGCTTTCTGGCGTTCAGCAAAAATAATGGCCGTTAACGCTTTGTAGATTGTGTAAAGTGGCCCTGTAAAAATACCGAGCTGCTGACCCGTAACAATCGCCATACAGCGTGGTGAACGAAGCTTCTCAATCTCTTTTAATTGTTGTGCAGAGCCGCCCCAGCGACTGTTTTGCTGCGACAGCATCCGTACCAGCGTTTCACGATTAAATGTTCTGGAGCTAAGCAGACCAAGTTGACGATAATAATCACCTTCTCGTTTATAGTCGAGGTGGAAACTCCCTATCATCAATGCTTCACGTTCGGGAGTTTCGGAGGTATAGTCGCGAAAAAGCTTTGAAAAGCCCTTTTTGGGAGTCAAAATCTGTTTATAGTCGAGCAGAAAGGTGTTCATGCTATTTTTTCAATTTCCATTGTTTCAGCGTACCAAGAGCGCTATGGTTCGTCATATCGCATGAGACAGGTGTTACTGTTACGTAGTTCTGACGAACGGCAAATTCATCCTGCTCCAACGACTCATCAAGCAGGCGCAGCTTGCCACTCAGCCAGTAATAAGGGTTCCCGAACGTATCGTGGCGTTCAAGAGTTGCCTCCTCCCACCGTGAACGCCCCTGTTCAGTAATCAGCACTCCGGCAATCTCTGATTCCGGTACATTTGGGATGTTTGACGAGAGAATTGTGTCGGGAGGTAATCCCTCGGCTAAGACTTTTTTAGCCAGTTTTCGTGCAAATTTAGCAGCATAGGTAAAATCGGCGTTTTCATACGTGGTCAACGAAAACGCAAGGGATGTGATTCCCTGTATTGCGCCTTCGAGTGCAGCTCCTACCGTGCCGGAGTAAATGGTATTGATTGCCGTGTTGCTGCCGTAGTTTATTCCCGACACAATCAAATCAGGTGGTGCGGTGAGAATGTGGCTCATGGCTGCTTTGATACAATCAACCGGTGTGCCTGAAACGGTGTAGCCAAAAAACTGCCCATTTTTCAGGAATTTCTTGATTCGCAGTGGAGTGCCGAGTGTCATGGCGTGGCTCATGCCGCTGTGCGGTTCCGCAGGTGCCACAACGGTGACGTTGCCGAGTTTTTTCATTGCGGCTGCAAGTGCATGAATTCCTTCACCCTGTATTCCATCATCGTTACAGACGAGTATATTTGGCTTATTCGACTCTTCTTTGTTTAGTTCCTCAATCATTATAGTTTTTTGTCAGTTGTGTCAAGCGTGGTACTGTTGTGAAAATACAAAAAACTTCAGCCTAAAAGTTGTGACCAATGCTGAAATAGAGAAGAGTATCGGTAAATCGGGACGATAATTTCTCTCCGGTTTCACTCTGTTCCGATAAAGGCAAGAGCTTTGAAACCGCAAATCGTGCAGGACCAAGAGGTGTTTCCCATATAATGCTGGTTCCTATACCTTGCAGTAGCGATGATGTTGAGATGCTTTCCATCTTATTCCATGAGTTGCCAATGTTGTAATGGAGAAAGAGAGAGGCTGGAAAAAGGATATCGAATGATGGTTTGTACCCAAGCTGTACACCAGCAGCAGCCATATTGTTGCATGGAAGTGCACTCTCTTTCATACCAAAAAAGCGTTGACTGTACGTTGTGCCTGCTCCACCAAGAAAAAATTTCTCAGACAGCGGCACGCCATGACTGCTTATCCCGAATAATCCCGAGAGCTGAAGCGTTGTTCGATTCAACAGTCGAAGATTCTCCTCGTGATTGCCCGATGCCTGCCAGAAGAGTTCTTCGTTATCTATCAATTCCGTTGTTAACGCATATCTTATACTGGAGTAGCTGCCTGAGGTGGGTATCAGAGCGTTATCTCTTGAATCGTGGATAAATTGTGTCCCTACCGAGAGGATAGTGCGATTGTCAGTGTTGAGCTCCCCATTCATATTGTCATCAGTGTACGATTGTGTATTCTGCACGGTCATATCAACCAGAAACTGTCCATTTTTGCGGATTCGTGTACCTATCGCCTGGCTGAACCCATATTTTTCGATTCCATAGTTCATCACCATTTCACTCATCTCTTCATGTTCAAAGAGATGCTGGTCGTAAAAAATGCGGTTCGCAAACGTTAAATGGGACGCGCCAATACGCGGCATTGAAAATTCAAGATTGGCTTGCAAGCTTTTTTTACCAGCTTTTACCCATCCACCAAGTGAACTGGTGTTGCCTCCAAAGTTCTCATTTCGCAAATCGACAAGAATTTGTGCGTTGTTTGTTTCATCATAACGCAACCCAAGGCGCAGCACTGTCGATGGCTTTTCTTCAAGAGAAAAGTTGAGGGTCGTGCGTGGACTTGTTTGATTTGGAAGAGTTGCGAAGAGGGAGATCCTGTTGAAAACGCCGGTGTCGTAAAGATTATTGATCGACTCATCAGCTTTGCTGAGCTGAAGAGCTTTGGTGGTATCGACTTTTATTTCACGCGTTATCGGCGTAATTTTTGTAACATTTTTGTTTTGCCGAATCTCAATGTTCTGCGGTTTGCCCGATGAAAGCGTGACTTGCAGTATGCCATTTTCTACAGTACTCTTCTCAATTACGACAAGGCTGTATCCTTTTTTGCGATATGTTGTAATGCACGATTCCAGTGCCGACGTGCCATCCGAATTGGTATAAAGTGGCTTCATCACTGAATCAAAGCAGTCGGCAATTTCAACAGGAGAAAGCACTGGCGCATCCCCGGAAAACACCACACTCTGGATCGCTGGAAGTGGTGAAAGATGAAAGAGCACCTGCTTTTTCTTGCTGTCAACAGAGGCGTACACGCTGGTAAAGAGATCGGTTGCCAAAAGCTGTTGTAACGTTCCATTCAAATCGGTTGCGTTGAGCAGTATTTCGTCAACAATAGGCTGAAGCTCTGGATTTTGATGCTGGTATTGAGCAGTTTTTGTAAAGTGTGTTATGGTGATACCGCGTCGGGGTTGAAGCTTAATACTTGATATGATGGAATTTACAAGCACTTTTCCTTTGGCATAACCAGCTTGAATGAGATTATTGATATTGGAAAAATCGGTTGCTTTATGGTTGTTAAGATCAGGTATAACGACAATATCGGCTTGTGCACGTTGTGCCGGATATTGTGATGCTGTTAAAATACCCATCGCTTGATCTGCAGCTTTCCAGGGAAGATCCAGCTCTTGACCCGAAGCGTACATGCTGCCATGGGTATCAACGGCAATTTTGTAATCCGCCTTGAACGTTGTCAGCTCATCAACTGGTAGATTTGCCACCAACCCGCCATCAACAAGATGATAGTCATCCTTCACAACAGGTTCGCTGAGAATTGGCACGGTACTGCTTGCCCGCATTGCTTCAGAGAGTGAACCCGCATGAAGCGTAATACGTTTTCCTGAAACAAGATCGGTGGTTACTGCCTTAAAATTGACAGGCAAAGAAGAAAAATCATCAGCGGCATGATATAGTGCATTTAACGCCAGAAGATCAAGCGTTTGTGTCATTTTTTGCGCTGAATTGAGTGCTCTTGGTATAATCAGTTTTAAATTTTTCAGGCGAATTGCAATCGACGCACGATCGCGGATGCGCTGTTGTTCAAGAAAAATATTTGATCTTGAATAATCGCTGTTTAATGAGATAAATGATTTCCATGGAATGGTTTGTGCTATTTTTTCAAGGTCAACCGTCGTGTAGCCACAACTGTACAATCCTCCAATAATAGCGCCCATGCTTGTGCCTGCAATGTAATCCACCGATATGCCAGCTTCATCAAATGCTTTGAGTACACCAATCTGCGCAAGACCATTTGCCCCACCACCGGAGAGCGCAACCCCAATGGTTTTACGTGCAGGTCGCATAGCGTGAAAAAGTGCATAACGATTTTGAGAGATCTTGAGTGTATCGGGATAGACAAGAGTAATCGATGCCGCGTCATTCTTGGGCAGCAGCACTACTTCGCCAAGAAGCGTGATGATAAGCAGTGTTACAACTTTAAGTGTTTGTTGCATGTGCAAATGGTAATTCTTCCTCTTCATTCTCCAGCAGGAAAAGATATATTCAGGCTATTTTTGAGAACTCAAGCAGACTTTCTATCTTGAGAGTATAGTCTAAAAATTGTGATGATCATTTTTATGTGCAAGACAGATGGTGCTTTAGGAATAAATGATTATTTCCAGCGCAATCTCATCCAACTATCAAAAATAGTAAAGCACATTTTTTACTGATCTCCTTGAACTTTAATGTATAACCTTTACTCTTCATTGTGCAAATGGGCTGGTTCAACCGGGTAAAACCATCAATATATCCTACCGACAAGCGTGATGTGCCGGAGGGATTGTGGTCGAAATGCGACGAATGTGGCGCGACGTTACATAAAATTCAGCTTGAAGATCATTTTTTTACCTGTCCGCAATGCGCTCACCATTTCAGGATATCGCCGTATAAATATTTTTCCATCCTTTTTGATGGAGATAAATACTCCGAATTCAGCGATGAACTTCGCGCCGCTGATCCTCTTGCCTTTATCGATACAAAAAAATATCCTGATCGGGTGTACGATACCATCGAAAAGAAGGGCAAAACAGAAGCATGCCGGAATGCTCACGGTTTTTGTGGTGGTGAACCGCTCGTGGTATCAGCAATGGATTTTGGTTTTATCGGCGGTTCCATGGGCTCAGTTGTTGGCGAAAAAATAGCGCGTGCTATAGATAAATCGCTTGAACTGAATGCGCCCCTGCTCGTCATTTCGCAGTCGGGCGGTGCCAGAATGATGGAAGGAGCGTTCAGCCTTATGCAGATGGCGAAAACTTCTGCAAAACTCACGCTGCTGCATGAACGAAAACTGCCCTATATTTCACTCTTGACCGATCCTACAATGGGTGGTATTACTGCCTCGTTTGCCATGCTTGGCGACATCAATATCAGCGAACCAAAAGCGCTCATTGGTTTTGCCGGTCCTCGCGTTATCAGAGATACTATTAAACGCGATTTGCCTGAAGGGTTTCAGCGTGCAGAATTTCTTCTCGAGCACGGCTTTCTTGACCGCATTATTCCCCGCCGTGAATTGAAACGCGAGCTGGTTAGTTTGCTCAGTATGCTGAAAGTGTAAATTATCTTGGTTGTACACGCTGATGCGAAGTCGCTGGTTGCCAAGTGTACTCAACCCCTGTTGATGGATTGTAAATAAAGTTTTCGTGTCACACTTGAGCTCGGACAAAGCGGTTCATCGACAGGATTTTCGTTTTGCAAGGCGCTACATAAACCATGACCTGGTTGCCACGCCAGCTTGTTTAACAACTGGAAAACCATCGTTTTCCCAGCCCATAATACCATACTGCAAATTAAACGCCTTCTTATAGCCATGAGTGAGTAAAAAATGAATCGCCATTTCACTACGGTTCCCGCTACGACATGCAAGAACAAGCTCACGATCTGTGGGAATTTCCTGAAAGCGGTTTCTCAATTCACCTAAAGGGATACCGAGCACATCGGGAACATCATAAGCTTTCTGCACAATCTCATAAGGTTCACGGACATCGACCATCAATGCGCCGTTTTTAAGCATTGCCTGTGCAGCGGAAGCTGTGACTTGAGGAATAGAATTCATAAGTGTCGTGTGGGTGTGCAGTGTCAGTTATTATTGAATCGAAATGAGATAGATAAGTGCCGATTAATTTTACTGTAACCGAACAGCCAAAACAAGCACCAGTCCATATACCTATACCATGTATGGGTATATTATACAAAATAGAAGCGTAACGAGCAACTGATTTTTGTCATGAGTTTTGTACTATCATGAAAGGGTCCACTTAACCTGACTGAACACCACCATGAATCGCAAGCAGCTACGCTTTTTCATTCCACTCATCTCCCTTATCTCCGCTCTCGCCGTCAGCAGCCTCATTATTATACTGACAGGTCATAATCCTCTGATAATTTTTCAGAAAATGTTTCGTGCAACCTTTGCCTCGCCTTACGGCGCTGGACAACTGCTTTTTAAAACAACAACATTGATACTCATGGGTTTGGCAGTTGCACTCCCCTTTCAGATGCGCCTCTTTAATATTGGCGCTGAAGGACAACTGCTTATGGGAACTTTTGCAGCGGCATTGGCAGGAATAATGCTACCCACAACATTGCCTCCCGTTTTAGCCATTTCACTCTGCACGCTGGCTGGAATGGTTGCAGGTGCTGGCTGGGCACTTGTTGCAGGTGCGCTTAAAACACAATTTGGTGTCAATGAAGTGATTGGCACCATTATGCTGAATTTTATTGCCCAAGGAATCACCGGCTATTTTCTTACCTACCATTTTGCTGTCCCCTCAACAGTACACACACCACAGATTATTGATGTAGCGCAGATTCCAACCATCGACAAACTTATCGGATGGTTTGCAAATTCGCCAGCCAATCTCAGCAGCTTTCTGGCAGTTGGCGCAGCACTGCTCTTATGGGTTTTCCTGTTTCGATCGAGATTCGGTTATGAAATGCGAGCGGCTGGCTTGCAACCTGACGCCGCAAACTATGGCGGCATCAACACCACAAAACACGCTCTTTTCGCTATGGGTATGGGTGGTGCTTTTGCTGGATTGGGCGCTGCTAATATTGTGCTAGGCTACCGACACTACTATGAAAACGGCATGACCGGCGGTATTGGCTTTACTGGCATTGCAGTTGCACTGCTTGCGGGTGCTCATCCATTATGGATTATGCTTGCTGCTCTTTTTTTCGGTTTTCTCGACTACGGCGGTTTAACGGTGAACACCTTGATTCCTAAAGATATTTTTATGATTATTCAGGCACTCACTATTTTGCTTGTCATCTCATTTACTGCGCTTGGCAAGCGATTACGCTAAAAAAAAAAATTGAAAATAATTATACTCTTCTCTTGGAATAAAAGAGCACGTTTTTAACGCAGATGTAACTTTTTTTCTTTAAAAAAATTGTATAAGTTACGTTATATAAACAATTAAAAAAGGCATTAACTATGGCGAAGAAAGCAACAGAAAAAGAGGTTTCGGTAGAAAAAGAGTCAAAGAAGAAAACAACTGCCAAAAAAAGCAAAAAAGCTGAAACTGTTGAGATAACACCAGAAATGCGTGAAGAGCAGATAAGGGTTGCTGCCTACTACCGCTGGGAAGCAAACGGAAAGGATGATGGTAGTGACTTGAGTGACTGGTGTGAAGCAGAAGAGTGTTTTAAAGCGTCATAAACAGCTTGCCCTCTTGCTTTTTAAAGGGCATCTCAAAAACATTATTGTGAGCACGAATTCATAACGAAATCTGATGGATTTCCGAGAGAGAGTTTGATGTTACGCACAATTAAGTTTTTGAGATGCCCTAAAGTTATTCCCCGATTATCACAACCGATATAATGAAAGAAACCATAAATCGCCTTTGGACTTCAATAGCCTTACTATTTGCCGGTTTATGGCTTGTCGGGCGTATTATACTTGAATATTTTGGTATTATCAGCGATGGCAATGACCGCACAACCGGTATTAAAGATCTCCGTGAAGAGTACAAAAATACCAACTATCGATAGCCGTGCTCATTACTCTGCGATTGCGGTAACAATGGTTAATTCAATTGGTTGTTCTGGTGAAATATAGGAACCAACGGCTGGCTTCTGGCTGATAACGGTATTTGGTACAAGCAGTTCAGAGTGCTCTGTTACAACATTACCAAGATTAAGACCTGCGTCAATCAACACCTGCTGTGCTTGATCAAGCGACATACCAAGCACATCGGGCAACACTACTTTTCTTATGCCAACTGTCGATACCTCATATTTACCGACAATAATGGAAACTGAAGCACCTGCCTTCACCATGGTCTGTGCTGGAATTGACTGGCTGAGCACTTTGCCGTTATCCTCTGAATTTGTTACTGTGCTGAGCTGTACATCACTCAGCAGAATATTCATACGAGCTGCCGCCTGAAGGGCATCAAACTCAGGACGTCCAATAAAATCGGGCATAGGAAAGCTTGGCTTATCACGACGGTTCACCACCAGATAAACGTTTCTGCCAGGCTTTACCTCCAATCCGGCTAAAGGCATTTGGGAGATAACCAGATTGGAATCCACATTGCTAAGATATTTGACGTTGTAGCTTTTTTTGGCTTCAAAGCCTGACTGCCGTAATTTCTGTGCCGCATTCTCATAATCCATATTGGTTACATCAGGCACCACCCTCGAACTGCCTTGTGCAATGTAAAGCGGCATAAGAATTTTATCGAAAATGATGATTGCACCAATCAAGAGAAGAACAAGAAGAACCGCTTTTTTCATTGTACTAATAACTGTTAGTATCTGCTCAAAAACTTAATACTGCCTCACCATCACAAAATCAACAAGCCGCAGTAACGATGTTTTTGCGGCACTCTCAGCAAAGGTACTGATGGATGCAACTGCTTTAGCCGCAAGCTCTTCAGCAACGCCTGAAGCATACTCAAGCCCGCCTTTTGCGCGAACAAATGCAATCACTTCACCACTTTTTATTGCTCTTTTGCGTGAACTTTTCAAAATAGAACGAATGTGGTTTTGTTCGGAAATCGGTGCATTTCGCAACGCATAAATGAGTGGCAGCGTAATCTTTTTATCTTTGATATCAATGCCCATCTGCTTACCGGTTTTTTTAGAGTCGCCAGTATAATCAAGCAGATCGTCACGAATCTGGAAGGCAAGGCCAAGATATTCACCATAACTTTTCAAACAAGCAATTTTTGACTCATCAGCCGTTGCACTCTGCGCACCCATAGCACACGATGATGAAATCAGCGAGGCTGTTTTATCGGAAATAACACTCAGATAATCCTCTTCCGTAATATCGAGGCTTCGGGTTTTCTGAATCTGCAGAATCTCACCTTCACTCATTCTGCGTACCGCTTCCGAGACGAGATGGAGAAAACCATAATCGTTGTGATCAAGCGAGTAGAGAAGACCGCGAGAGAGGAGATAATCGCCCATCAAGACCGATATCTTATTTTTCCACAATGCGTTAATAGAAGGTAAGCCACGGCGCATTTCTGCACCATCAACAACATCATCATGAATAAGCGTTGCTGAATGGAGCAACTCAACCATAATGGCTGCACGATAGCTTGAATCCGTTACACCACCGCACAACTGTGCAGAGAGGAGCACCATTGCAGGACGAATCTGCTTGCCCTGCTGTTTCAGTACATAACGAGTTACCTTATCCACCAGGGTATTCCGCGAATAGAGCACCTGTTTATAGCGCTGCTGAAACAGCTCAATTTCATCGGCAACCGATGCAGTAACATCCTTAATATTCACCAATTCCCCGGATTTTTATCATGATAAACTGCCTTAAAAGGCTTAAAGTATAACATTTCAATGAGCAAAAAAAATGATCACTCCAGTGTGGCAATGAAACATTTTCTTTGTCTGCATGAATCTTTGTTGCTATGTTTTACAAGAATCGCTCTAAAATTTGCTGTAAACGCTTTGAGAATAAGAGAGACGACGCGATAGAAACACCGAAAGGATGTTTTACTACCAACAACAAGTGTTTTCATAGATAATCCTGTGTCTTACTTCATTTGCATAAACCACCCATGAGTCAGGAAATAGAGACAACCGCATTAGCAAAATTTACTGAAGAAAATCAGCAGAACACGATTATTACTGAACCCGGAACAGAGACACCAGAACCGGAACCAGATCATGAGCATGAGATGAGCTTTATAGGGCATCTCGATGAAATACGTTCGCGGCTTATACAATCAGCGATTGCATTGGTGATTGTAATGGCGTTGTGCGCCAGTTATGCGGATTTTCTGGTCAATGAGGTTATTATCGGGCCACTGAAGCGCAGCAGTGATACGCTGGTACTGCAAAACCTGGTCCCGTACGGTCAGGTTTCGCTCTACTTGCAGGTGGTTTTTTTTGCTGGCTTCATTCTTGCATTCCCCTTTATTGCCTGGCAACTCTGGCAGTTTATAGCTCCAGCGCTGCACGAGCACGAGCGCAAAGCGAGCCGTTTTTCTATACTCTTTATCTCACTCTGCTTCTTTTCTGGTATTGCATTTGGCTATTTTGTTTTTCTGCCGATTTCTCTGCAATTCTTTGCGGGCTTTGGCTCAAATCTGATTAAAAACAACATCTCAGTTCAAGATTATATCAGCTTTTTTATTGGCACACTGCTGACTACCGGACTGGTGTTTGAACTCCCCTTCATCTCCTATATCCTCTCAAAAATAGGGCTTTTAACGCCCGCGTTCATGCGCTTTTACCGCAAACACGCTATTGTTGTTCTGCTGATTGTGGCGGCGGTTGTAACACCATCAACCGATCTTGTGACGCAACTTATTATCGGGGTGCCAATGATTTTGCTTTATGAACTAAGCATTCTCATTTCAGCCCAAGTCAATCGCAAAAATGCGTCGCTGAAATAACACATCCTCGAATGGAGCCATTCAGGAAGCAGGACGCGATGGAGTATGTTTCTGCGGGTTCTTTAAATTCACGGAATACTGCAGAAATGGCGTCATTTTCTCATTCAAAGTAAGTGCGCACGCTTTTTCAACTTATCCGAACATGAAGAGTTGATTTATTGTTGTCACTGCGTATTTTGCAGGTCAACGTTTAGAAGAAATATGGGTTATATGCATAGTTTTTTAAACAAGTCGCTTGCAGTACAAATCGTTTTTTAACGGTTTAGCAATGTTCAAGCAACACAAGAATCAAAAAAGTTCCTGTCTGTAAAGAGTAAACAGATATAAAATAATTAAAGTTTCAAATAATTCATATATAACTATATTCTTGGATATCGAAAAAAAAAGCAGCAAATGCAGTGTCGGATCCAACTCTTTCTGTCATGCTGACTGAAGCAAAGCATTAATCTGCACAGTTTATCGCTGGAGATTAGACTGTAAAGTGAATTTTTCGCTTCGCTCAGCATATCATTTGCCAGTATAAGCTTGACTGTGCCAAGGTGATAGAGCAGAAAAAAGATATCACAACAACAATACTAACCGTAGAACAACAAGAGCATATGCCTGCGATCACCGAAAAAAGCCACTGGAAAAAGCAGCACAAAGCACTGGGATACACCAAGTGTATGAATGTTGTTGATAGTGATATCGTACATATCTGGATTGAGACCACCAAAGAGATAGAGCTTGACTTTATGGACGTAGAGCTTTTACAAGTTGTAATGGCTGAAAGTGGCTTGAAGGAAAAAACATTTCATATTCTGTTTAACCTTAGGCATGTTAAAAACATCACCTCCAAATATAAGCAAGCCATTACAGCACTTCTTTTTAACTGGTGTCCAATGATTGGCCGTGTTTGTTTTTATAATATCGCAGAAACAATGTACACGACAGTAGAAATGTTTTCAGCAATTGCTCCTGCAAATATCTCTGTGACGTTGCTCAAAAGTTATGATGATGCCCTGCAAAGTGTTCTAACCTTTAAAAACAACAACGCATCGCATGATGCATTGAACATTGATGATCAATGCACCGATATATTATGGCAAAAAGAGTATTTACAGGCAATTGCCAAAATATCATGGCTGAATATGCTTGATGAACCCATATTATCACCACCATCTGATCACCCTTACTACCATTTTTTTAAAGCACTGGAATGTTTTCGTGTTGACTTGAGTGAAAAAGAAAAAGAGCGCGAAAACGAAAGAAAAATGGTACAGCACAGTTGTGATTATCGTATAACACAGATGACTATTAAAATGAATGCGCAAGCTGAAACACAAAAAAAAGTGATTCGAGGACTCGAAAAAGAGAATGCCGCATTGATAACAAGGATAAAAGCGCAAGATCGTGAATTGGCCACACGATCAATAACCGCTACTGAAAACAATAATGGGGTTCAAATATTGCTTGACCATATTTACTCTCTTGATATCGATCCTATTCTGAAAGATGGCATTACAACCTCATGCGCGCACTTGATTGATACAGAAAAAACTATCGAAGAACAGCTCAACAGAGAGTTGAACAAATCCGATGAACTTTTTTTATCATTTCTGCAGAAAAAATTCCCACAACTTACCAAACGGGAACAAAAAATAGGACTTATGATCAAACTGAACTATGACACAACCGAGATTGCTTCGTTGATGAATATTTCAACAAGAGGTATGGAAAGTACGCGTTACAGGTTACATAAAAAATTAGGCCTGGCGAAACATCAGTCTATCAAAATGTTCTTCGCAGAACTGATTATTCCTGAATGCCTATGACGGTTAACGCATTAGGTATAACCTCGATAGTCATGCGTCCGGCAATGTTGTCGAACACTTCGCCATCAAGGTGCATCACCTCTGGTTTTGTAATTGTTATTGCTAAAGATTTTACCTTATAGTACAGCACTTGCGGATCATCAATATGAGTGCCACGCATGTATTTAAGCACATAGCGAAAGAGTTTTCGTTTTGGTACTGCTTTAAGCAGCGCAATATCAAGTAATCCATCAGAGAGATCCGCCAAAGGGGCAATGCGAAACTTCCCACCCTCAATCGCTCCATTCGCTATTGAAACAGCAAAAATAGGCTCATCCAGCTCCACAATTTTATCCTCCTGCATCAGTGTTACATGCAAGTGCATTGGCTGATAGCGCAGTAACACAACAAATAGTGCATACACATAAAGCAGTTCGCCTTTAAGCCAACGAGTCTGTTTGACACATTGTGCAATCCGACCGGTAAAACCAAGCCCCATCGAGTTGATAAAATAGTGTTGCCTTCCAGCACTCTCAGTAACAAAACCTACATCAATATCTTTACTGTTGTTCATAAAAAAATGTGCTATGCCAAGTGGCGGCATTGCAGGAGAATAGAGTGTTTTCACAAAATCATTTGCTGAACCCATTGGCAGAATACCAACAGCGACCCCTTTACCAACAACGGCATTAACCACCTCGTGCAGCGTTCCGTCTCCACCACAGGCAATAATACAATCCGTTTTATCCATTGCCGTACGCGCAATATCGCTGGCATGACCAGCATACATCGTGCTTAACAGCGAGGCATTGCGCCGACCGGCTAACAGATCCTGCAACCATGACTTCTGGCGCATTGCCCTGCCTTTATCAGCCACTGGATTAAAAATAAAGAGATAATGAGCGAAAATGTCCTTCATACAAAAACGATGAAAGATTACAACCGTTTAAAAAAGCTTAATTTTGACAGCAAAGATACAGAGAACATTCAACACGACTTTGTGTTAGATAACCGCATAACAGTGAAAAAACATCATAAATAATAGTATCGATAGTGGAAATTAACATAAAAATACGCCATCCGGCATAAGTATTACGCGATAATAAAATATCAGTGCAGCGTATAAAATAAATTCATGTATATTTCTACGCAGAAAAATGAAGTTTTTTTGCAATTCTCATAAAAAAAACAAATATTACTTCTATGAACACGTCACAACAATTACGCAGAAAGCGTTACAGCAATGATTAACAAAAGTAATTCTATAGAGTACTTCTTTGGCAATAGGATTGTGATAAATGTTGGTAAACTAAAGTAACGTATTTAAAAAACAGGACTAAAGTAATTGTAAGAGAGATTAATCGTTTTTAATTAATTTTATATAATAAAAAGATGTAAAAAATGTTTTGTGTCGTGTAATTTTCATAAAACTCATCCACAACCTTTATAAAAAACCATGAATACATCTCAAAGCGTAGAAAAAAAATCTCTGGCAGAGTATGAACAAGAGATTGCAGAACTCAGAGAAAGAGTGACAAATCAGGATTTGGAGCTGACGAGAATCTCAACGGCAATCGCCGAAAAGACATCGTCATTGCGTAATTTGCTTGACCAGATTCATGCACTCGATATTGACACTACCGTTAAAAGAGGAATGACTGACTCCTGTTTAAGTTTAATTGAAACTGAAACTATTGAGAAGCGCTTGAACATGGAGTTAACAGAATCTGATTCGGTTTTTCTTTCGAAACTGCAGAAAAAGCATGCAAATCTGAATCAGCGGGAACTGAAAATCAGTTTGCTTGTAAAGCTGAATTATGACACAAAAGAGATTGGGCGTGCTGTTGGTATATCAACAAGAGGAATGGAGAGTATTCGCTACAGAATGCACAAAAAGCTCAATCTTGGCAAGCATCAGTCGATTAAAACCTATCTCTCAGAATTCGCAATCTCCTGATAACCGGGATACCTGTGGAGATTCGTCGTATCAATTACATAAGCCTCTGGAGTTGAGAA
>DYND01000026.1 GCA_020721255.1 Chlorobium chlorochromatii | reverse complement strand
TAGAGCAGCGGTCTCCAAAACCGCAGGTTGGGGGTTCGATTCCCTCCTGACGTGCTATAAAAAAGTCTTTAAATTCTCATTTATTACTGTGCTTTTTATTTATGAGTAATTATATAGGCAAAGTTAGTCAGTATTACCGTGATGTTATTAATGAGATGCGGAAAGTTATCTGGCCGACTAAAGACGAATTGCAAGATTTTACGATTGTTGTTCTGACGGTGTCTGGTATTTTGGCTGCATTTACATTTATAGTTGATTGGGTTATTAATTTTGTGATGGGTAAGTTGTTGTAAGTAGCGTTGCTAATAGCATTAAGTTTGAGCTGATGGGTGTAAAAAGTAAACATGTTGATGTGCAGGATGTGCCTGTAGCTCGTTGGTATGCTCTCAGGATTTATTCTGGTCATGAGCGAAAAGTAAAGGAGTCTATCGAGTCAGATGTGCTTCGTTATGGCATATCAGAAAAAATTCTTCAAGTATATGTTCCTTATGAGCGTTTTGTTGAAGTTAAGAATGGTAAGAAGAGAAGTCTTACAAAAAACGCGTTTCCAGGATATGTTCTTATTGAGGCTGTTTTAGATAAGCAAACTCGTAATCTGATTTTAGATATTCCTTCAGTTATGGGTTTCTTAGGGGTGGATGATGTGCCAACACCATTAAGACCGGAAGAGGTTGAAAAAATTCTTGAGCCGGAAGTTTCAGTGGAACATAGAGCTACAATTGATTCGCCTTTTAATATCGGTGATTCAGTTAAAGTTATAGATGGTCCATTCAGTTCTCTTACAGGTGTTGTACATGAAGTGTGTACAGAAAGAATGAAGGTAAAAGTGATGATAAGTTTTTTTGGTCGCAGTACGCCAACAGAGCTTGATTTTTCCCAGGTTAAGTCAGTTTCCCAATAATAAGTGCTTAAGTTTATTTAAGCGTCTGAATAGAAATAGGTTATGGCAAAAAAGATTGTTGGCTTTATCAAGCTTCAAATTCCTGCAGGTGCTGCTAATCCAGCTCCTCCTGTTGGTCCTGCCCTTGGTCAGAAAGGTGTCAATATTATGGAGTTTTGCAAGCAGTTCAATGCAAAGACTCAGTCTGAAGCTGGAATGATTATTCCTGTGGTAATTACGGTTTATTCTGATAAGTCGTTTACTTTTATCACAAAAACACCGCCGGCGGCGGTGTTGCTTCTTAAAGAAGCAAATCTAAAAAAAGGTTCTGGTGAGCCAAATCGCAACAAAGTTGGTACCGTTACCAGTGAGCAGGTTCGGAAAATAGCTGACTTGAAAAGACCTGATTTAAATGCGTTTGATAGTCGTGGGGCAGAAGAAATGATTCGTGGAACAGCACGTAGTATGGGGATTGTTGTTCAAGATTGATTTTATTTTCGCTGTATTGTTGTGGGAGGCTGAAAGCCGTTTTGTTAACCACTTGCTAAAATTATAATAATGGCTGGTAAAAAATATCGGGAAGCCGTATCGAAGGTTGAGCGTTTTCGTGAGTACGATCTCGCTGACGCTGTTGAAAAAGTGAAAGAGATTACAAATTCCAGATTTGATGCAACTGTTGATGTTGCTGTAAAGCTTGGTGTTGATCCTCGTCATGCTGATCAGGTTGTTCGTGGTACAGTGATGTTGCCACATGGTACTGGTAAAACTGTTTCTGTTTTGGTGGTATGTAAAGAAGCGAAAGTAGCTGAGGCTCAAGAAGCTGGCGCTGATTTGGTTGGTTTCGAGGAATATATTGAAAAAATACAGGAAGGTTGGACAGGTGTTGATGTTATTATTGCTACACCTGATGTTATGGGTCAATTGGGTAAAGTGGCCAAAATTCTTGGGCCTCGTGGTTTAATGCCAAATCCAAAGTCTGGAACAGTGACTATGGATGTGGCTAAAGCGGTAAAAGAGGTTAAGGCTGGTAAAATTGAGTTTAGAGTTGATAAGGCTGGTAACGTTCATGCACCTGTCGGCAAAGTTTCATTTACTTCAGATGCTTTGGTTGCGAATATTAGTAGTTTTCTAAAAGAGGTTGTTCGACTCAAACCATCTGCAGCGAAAGGGCAGTATGTGCAAGGTATTGCACTTTCAAGTACAATGTCCCCAAGCGTGAAGGTTAAAATGGAAAAGTTTGTTGCCTAATAAAAACGGTTTATAACGATGAAGCGAGATCAGAAAGAGCAAGTTGTTCAAGACGTTGCTGAAAAAATTAGTCGGTCACAAGGTATATATCTTACTGAATTTCAAGGACTCAGCGTTGCTAAAATGGCAGAGCTTCGTGGTGAGTTCAGAAAGGCAGGAGTGGAGTATCGTGTTGTAAAAAATACTCTTATCAAAAAAGCACTTAGAGATCTTGCTTGTGCAGATAAGTTAGCTATAGGGCTTAAATCCACTACAGGTGTAGCTTTTGGTTATGATGATCCTATTGCTCCAGCAAAAGTGATCAAGCAGTTCAGTAAATCAAATGATGCACTGAAATTTAAAATGGCATCAGTTGATGGGGTTGTGTTTGGTGCTGATTCGTTGCCGATGCTTTCTGAAATGCTGACAAAGACCGAAAATATTGGTCGTGCAGCAGGATTAATGAATAGTGTTATCAGCTCAGTCCCTATGGTTGTTAATGCTGTTATGAGGAACTTGGTTTGCGCTCTTGATCAGATTGCAAAGCAGAAGCAATAAATAAAAAGCTATTACGCACTCAAGAAATTATTATATAGTAAATTAAACAAGAGAGGGGAATAATGTCTATTGAAACACTTGTAGAAGAAATTGGTAAATTAACCCTAACAGAGGCTTCTGCTTTAGTAAAAGCACTTGAAGAGAAGTTTGGTGTAAGTGCAGCTCCAGTAGCTGTTGCTGGTGTTGCTGCAGTTGCGGCTGGTGATGCACCTGTAGCAGAAGAGCAGACAGAGTTTGATGTTGTGCTTGCAGCAGCAGGTGAGAGCAAAATTAATGTTATCAAGGCTGTTCGTGCAATCACGGGTCTTGGTCTTAAAGAGGCAAAAGATCTGGTTGATGGTGCTCCAAAGGTAGTAAAAGAGGCTGTTTCCAAAGATGAAGCGGAAAAGATTGCCAAAGAGTTGAAAGATGCGGGAGCATCAGTCGAGGTGAAGTGATCTTTGAAATGAGTCATTGCTAAAACAAGCTCCGTTTCTTTATGAGGCGGAGCTTTGTCTATTTGTATTAAAATAGTTTTTCTGATACGTTCCCGTGATGATGCTCGTGATGTTTGGCTGAGTTGTTTTGCGCTGTTTTAGCGTTTATATGATGTTTGTAATGACTTAATCTGTAAGTAATTCATGCAATTGATAAAAGTGAGGTGCATGTGAAAGTGGTTGATCCAACAACACTCCGTATTGATTTTTCCAAAATTCAAAGTGTTATAGAACCTCCCGATTTATTAAAAGTTCAGTTAGATTCATTCCATAATTTTATTCAGGATAGTGTTCCTCTTGCTAAGAGAAGAGATCAAGGTCTTGAGAGAGTTCTTCGAGGCGCTTTTCCAATTACTGACACTCGAGGGCTTTATCTCCTTGAGTATATTTCTTATAGCTTTGATAAACCAAAATATACTGTTGAGGATTGTATTGAGCGTGGTTTGACGTATGACGTTTCTTTGAAAGTTAAACTTAAACTCTCCTATAAAGACGAGGCAGACGAGACTGATTGGAAAGAAACCATTCAGCAAGAGGTGTATCTTGGTCGAATTCCGTACATGACTGAACGCGGAACCTTTATTGTTAATGGTGCTGAACGTGTTGTGGTAGCTCAGCTTCACCGTTCTCCAGGTGTTGTCTTCAGTGAAGCAATACATCCAAATGGGAAAAAAATGTATTCGGCCAAAATTGTGCCGACGAGGGGATCGTGGATAGAGTTTCAGACGGATATTAATAATCAGATTTTTGTTTATATCGATCAGAAAAAGAACTTTCTGGTTACAGCGTTACTTCGTGCTATTGGCTTTACAAAAGACGAAGATATTCTTAGTCTTTTTGATCTGGTTGAAGAGGTCTCTTTAAAATCCAGTAAAAAAGAGCAGCTCATTGGTCTTTATCTTGCTTCTGATATTGTTGATATGCAGACAGGTGAAGTTGTAAGTGCACGAACTGCAATTACTGAGGACATTTTTGAGCAGATACTTGCTGCTGGTTATAAAAGCATCAAGGTGATGAAGGCTTTTTCTGGAGGCGATAAAGGACCTGATAAATCCATTATTATTAACACGATTCTTAATGACAGTTCAGCGACTGAAGAAGAAGCGTTGGAGATTGTCTATGAAGAACTAAGGGCTAATGAGGCACCGGATATTGATGCTGCAAGAAGTTTTCTTGAGCGTACTTTTTTTAACCAGAAGAAGTATGATCTTGGTGATGTTGGTCGATACAGGATCAATAAAAAGCTTTCCAAAGAGTTTGATGATTTGAAAAACTATCTTGCAGGTTCACCAGAGTTGAAGCTGCTTTCAGATGGTATTTATGAGAAAATTCTTCAGACTATTCAGTCATTTTCAGATGATCCAATCGGTGAAGACATTTTAGTACTGACGCATTACGATATTATAGCTGTTATCTATTATCTCATTAAACTGGTTAATGGATCTGCTGAGGTTGATGATGTTGATCACTTGGCCAATCGGCGTGTTCGTTCTGTTGGTGAACAACTTGCAGCACAGTTTGTGATAGGTTTAGCCCGAATGGGTAAGAATGTCCGTGAGAAACTTAATTCACGGGATTCTGATAAGATTGCTCCTGCAGATTTGATTAACGCCCGCACAGTGTCGAGTGTTGTGTCAAGTTTCTTCGCTACCAGTCAGCTTTCGCAGTTTATGGATCAGACGAATCCACTTGCTGAAATGACAAATAAGCGCAGGGTTTCAGCTCTTGGACCTGGTGGTCTTACCAGAGAGCGTGCTGGTTTTGAGGTTCGTGATGTACACTATACCCACTATGGGCGTCTCTGTCCGATTGAAACCCCTGAAGGTCCTAATATTGGTTTGATTTCGTCGTTGTCGGTGTATGCTGAAATCAACGATAAGGGATTTATTCAAACACCTTATCGAGTTGTTGAGAATGGCCGGGTAACTGATACTGTGTTAATGCTTTCGGCAGAAGATGAGGAAAACAAGATTACGGTGCCGGTGAGTGTGCCGCTTGACGAGAACCGTACGATTGCACTTGAGACTGTTCAAGCAAGAACAAAAGGTGACTATCCTGTTGTTGCCGTTGAAGATATCAACTATATGGATGTGTCACCTGTTCAGATTGTCAGCGCTGCAGCGGCGTTGATTCCATTTCTTGAACATGATGACGGCAACCGTGCTTTGATGGGTGCAAACATGCAACGTCAGGCTGTGCCATTATTAACTTCCGAATCACCGGTTGTTGGTACTGGCATGGAGGCTAAGGTTGCGCGTGATTCGCGCTCAGTTATTATGGCTGAGGGGCCTGGTGTTCTTGAAGATGTGACGTCGGAATACATCACGATTCGTTATGATATCGATACTGATAACAATGTTCGGCTCTCGATGCTTGACCCTAATGAAGGTGTGAAAACGTATAAGTTGATTAAGTTCAAACGTTCTAACCAGGATACCTGTATTTCGCAGAGACCACTGGTGAGCATTGGTCAACGGGTTGATAAAGGTGCAATTCTTGCGGATAGCTCATCAACTGAGAATGGGGAATTAGCGCTTGGAAAAAATGTGCTGGTTGCCTTCATGCCTTGGCGTGGCTATAACTTTGAGGATGCTATCATTCTCAGTGAGCGCCTTGTGTACGACGATGTTTTTACTTCGATTCATATTCATGAGTTTGAGGCAAATGTCCGTGATACTAAACGTGGTGAAGAGCAATTTACTCGTGACATTTATAATGTCAGTGATGAAGCGCTTAGAAATCTTGATGAAAATGGCATTGTGCGTATTGGTGCCGAGGTTAAAGAACGTGATATCCTAGTTGGAAAAATTACCCCAAAAGGTGAGAGTGATCCAACCCCCGAAGAGAAGCTCCTTCGTGCCATTTTTGGTGACAAATCCAGTGATGTGAAAGATGCGTCGATGCATGTTCCTGCTGGAATGAAAGGAATTGTCATAAAAACCAAGCTTTTCAGCCGGAAGAAAAAGGTTGGAATGGATGTTAAAGAGAAGCTTGAACTTGTTGATAAAAAGTATGATGCTAAGGAGTATGATCTCCGTAAGCGATTTACCAAATGGGTCAAACAGCTTTTGGATGGCAAGACTTCAGCAGGTCTTTATAATGATAAGGGGAAAGTACTTGTTATTGAGGGAACGGTGTATGATGAGACTTTGCTTGCCAAGTTCAGTGGAGTGCCATTCCTTGAGTCAATTGATTTCTCAAAAGGGTTGACAGAGTCTAAAAAGACCAATGATAATTTTGTTCGTCTTGTCAAAGAGTTCCGTTTCATGCTCAAGGATATTGCTGATGAGCGTGATAATGAGAAATACAAGATTAATGTTGGTGATGAGCTTCCGCCTGGTATTGAGGAGCTTGCTAAAGTTTATATCGCTCAAAAAAGAAAGATTCAGGTTGGCGATAAAATGGCCGGTCGGCACGGGAATAAAGGTGTGGTTGGTAAAATTCTGCCAATTGAAGATATGCCTTTTATGGAAAATGGAACACCAGTGGATATTGTACTCAACCCACTTGGTGTGCCAAGCCGTATGAATATTGGACAGCTTTATGAAACATCGCTTGGCTGGGCAGCGAAAACACTTGGTGTCAAGTTTAAAACGCCAATCTTTAATGGTGCAACCTATGAAGAGGTACAGCATGAACTTGAACGCGCTGGTCTTCCCGGTCATGGTAAAGTAAGCTTGTTTGATGGACGTACTGGCGAGAAGTTCGATGATGAAGTGACCGTTGGATACATTTATATGTTGAAGCTGAGTCATTTGGTTGATGATAAAATCCATGCTCGTTCAACTGGTCCATACTCGCTTATTACCCAGCAGCCGCTTGGTGGTAAAGCGCAGTTTGGTGGACAGAGGTTTGGTGAAATGGAAGTATGGGCGCTGGAAGCGTATGGCGCATCAAATATCCTGCGGGAGATGCTGACGGTTAAATCAGATGATGTTATTGGAAGAAACAAAACCTATGAGGCAATTGTCAAAGGTCAAAATCTGCCAGAGCCTGGTATTCCCGAATCTTTTAATGTTCTTGTCAGGGAGTTACAAGGTCTTGGTCTTGAGATTCGTATTGACGATAAGGTTCCTTAGTCATGTGTTCGGTGATATAAGCATCATTAACGAGCGTTAACAAGAGTCGTTTAAAAAGGATATTGACTTATGATTTTTTCACAAGGAGCATCGCCTTTAAAAGGTGATTTTTCGAGAATAAAGTTTAGCATTGCCTCTCCTGAAAGTATTCTTGCTCATTCAAGAGGGGAAGTGCTTAAACCTGAGACCATTAATTATCGTACGTTCAAACCAGAACGTGATGGCTTGATGTGCGAAAAGATCTTTGGCCCTACCAAAGATTGGGAGTGTTATTGCGGCAAGTATAAGCGTGTTCGCTATAAAGGCATTATCTGCGATCGATGTGGTGTTGAAGTGACCACGAAAAGTGTTCGTCGCGAACGCATGGGGCATATTTCACTTGCGGTTCCTGTTGTTCACACTTGGTTTTTCCGTTCAGTTCCGAGCAAGATTGGTGCATTACTTGATCTCTCTACTAAGGAGCTTGAACGTATTATTTATTATGAGGTTTACGTTGTTATCAACCCTGGTGAGCCCGGTGCAAAGCAGGGGATAAAGAAGCTCGACCGTTTGACGGAAGAGCAGTATTTCCAGATTATTACTGAATATGAGGATAATCAGGATCTTGAGGATTCCGATCCCGATAAATTTGTGGCGAAGATGGGTGGTGAAGCTATCCAGCTTTTACTCAAGAATATTGACCTTGATGGATCAGCAATACATCTTCGTCAAGTGTTGCGGGAGAGTAATTCAGAGCAGAAAAGGGCTGATGCTCTGAAACGACTGAAAGTTGTCGAGGCGTTCAGAAGAAGTTATGAACCACAGAAGAAAAGTCGCAAGAAACCACATGGGCTTTTTCCTGAAGATGAGTTGCCAGAGCCTTATGTGTATGAAGGCAACAAGCCAGAGTATATGGTGATGGAAGTTGTTCCAGTTATTCCTCCTGAGCTTCGTCCACTTGTACCACTTGAAGGTGGTCGTTTTGCAACTTCTGATCTTAATGATCTTTACCGTCGTGTTATTATCCGTAATAACCGACTTAAAAAATTGATTGATATTCGTGCTCCAGAAGTCATTCTTCGGAATGAAAAGCGGATGCTTCAGGAGGCTGTTGATGCGTTGTTTGATAACTCACGTAAGGCGAATGCTGTAAAAACCGGTGAGTCGAATAGACCGCTGAAGTCGTTGTCAGATGCTTTGAAAGGTAAGCAGGGGCGTTTCCGTCAGAACTTGCTTGGTAAGAGGGTTGATTATTCTGGTCGTTCGGTTATTGTTGTTGGACCTGAATTGAAACTGCATGAATGTGGTCTTCCGAAAAGTATGGCAATTGAGCTGTTCCAGCCTTTTGTTATTCGTCGACTTGTTGACCGTGGTATTGCCAAATCGGTAAAATCGGCTAAAAAGCTGATTGACAAGAAAGATCCTGTTGTATGGGATGTGCTTGAGAAAGTTATTGATGGTCGTCCGGTATTACTGAACAGAGCTCCAACACTCCATCGTTTAGGTATTCAGGCCTTCCAGCCGCTGCTTGTAGAGGGTAAAGCTATTCGTATTCACCCACTGGTGTGTACGGCATTCAATGCTGACTTTGATGGTGATCAGATGGCGGTGCATGTACCGCTGTCGCAGGAGGCGCAGCTTGAGGCATCTCTGCTGATGCTCTCTTCCCATAACCTTATTTTGCCGCAGTCTGGTAAACCAGTAACGGTTCCTTCTCAGGATATGGTTTTGGGCATGTATTATCTGACTAAATCTCGCTCAGGAGTACTTGGTGAGGCACAGATATTTTACAGCCCAGAGGATGTTATGATTGCTTATAATGAAGGTCGTGTTGCCTTGCATGCTCAGATTTTTGTGCAGTATGATGGTGTTATCGATCAGAAATTTGATCCTTTGCGTGTGCTTGAAACGATGGTCACTCTCACCGCAGAGAAAATAAGCTGGCTTAAATCGCAACTGCAAAAAAAGAGCATGTTATTGACTACGGTTGGGCGTGTGATTTTTAATCAGCATGTGCCCGATGAGATAGGATTTATCAATAGGGTTATCGATAAAAAGGTTGCAAAAGAGCTTATTGGGCGTCTCAGTAGTATGGTTGGTAATGTCGAAACCGCAAAATTCCTTGATAATATTAAGGAGGTCGGTTTCCATTACGCCATGAAAGGTGGTTTGTCTGTTGGTTTATCGGATGCGATTGTGCCTGAAACCAAGGCAAAACATATCAAAAGTGCCCAGCGAGATAGTACGAAAGTTGTCAAGGAGTACAATCGTGGTACGCTGACGGATAATGAACGTTATAATCAGATTGTTGATGTCTGGCAGAAAACCTCGAATATTGTTGCTGAAGAGTCTTATCAAAAACTGAAACGCGATCGTGAAGGATTTAATCCACTCTACATGATGCTTGATTCTGGAGCGCGTGGTTCCAGAGAGCAGGTGCGTCAGTTAACCGGTATGCGTGGTCTTATTGCTCGTCCTCAAAAATCGATGTCGGGTCAGCCAGGTGAAATTATCGAAAACCCGATTATCTCTAACCTTAAAGAGGGGTTGACGGTTCTTGAGTACTTTATTTCAACTCACGGTGCTCGTAAGGGTCTTTCTGATACATCACTGAAAACTGCTGATGCAGGCTATCTTACAAGAAGGCTGCATGATGTAGCGCAGGATGTTATTGTTACTATTGACGACTGCGGAACAACGCGTGGTCTTACCGTGCATCGCAATGTTGAGGAGGAAACAAGCGGACAGATCAAGTTCCGTGAAAAAATCAAAGGTCGTGTTTCGGCACGTGATATTGTTGATACTCTTAGCAATACGGTGATTGTGACTGCAGGAGAGATTATTACTGAAGAGCTTGCAGAGCTTATTCAGGAGACACCTGGTGTTGAAGAGGCTGAAATTCGTTCAGTGTTGACCTGTGAATCTAAAATTGGTATCTGTTCAAAATGTTACGGTACTAACCTTTCTGTTCACGGTCTTGTTGAAATTGGTGAGGCGGTTGGTGTTATTGCAGCACAGTCAATCGGTGAACCTGGTACACAGTTGACCTTGCGTACCTTCCACCAGGGTGGTACAGCGCAAGGCGGTATTTCTGAAACTGAGACGAAAGCATTCAGTGATGGACAAGTGCAGTTTGAGGATGTCAAGACCGTTGATCACACAGCTATTAATGAAGATGGTGTAGAGGAATTCAGGGTTATTGTAATCCAAAAAAATGGTAAAGTAAATCTTGTCGATCCAGAATCTGGAAAAGTTCTGAAGCGTTATTTGGTACCTCACGGCGCTCATCTGCATTGTAAGGATGGTTCTTTTGTGAAAAAAGATCACGTTATCTTTAGCAGTGAGCCGAATAGTGCTCAAATTATTGCTGAGTTGCCTGGTATCATTAAATTCGCTGATATCGAAAAAGGCGTGACCTATAAAGAAGAGGTTGATCCTCAAACCGGTTTTTCTCAGCACACTATTATTAACTGGCGTACCAAATTGAGAGCGACCGAAACAAGGGAGCCTCGATTGATGATTCTTGATGTAAGTGGCGAGGTAAGAAAAACCTATCCAGTACCGATTAAATCGAACTTGTATGTCGAGGATGGTCAGAAGGTAAGTCCTGGCGATATTTTGGCTAAAGTGCCGCGCAATCTTGATCGTGTTGGTGGTGATATTACTGCTGGTTTGCCGAAGGTTACTGAATTGTTTGAGGCTCGTATTCCAACTGATCCCGCTATTGTTACGGAAATTGATGGCTATGTCAGTTTTGGTTCACAGCGTCGAAGCAGCAAAGAGATCAAGGTTAAAAATGATTTTGGTGAAGAAAAGGTGTATTACGTCCAAGTTGGAAAGCATGTGCTTGCCAACGAGGGTGATGAGGTTAAAGCTGGTGATCCATTGACAGACGGAGCAGTATCTCCGCAGGATATTCTTCGTATTCAAGGTCCTAATGCTGTGCAGCAGTATCTTGTCAATGAGATTCAGAAAGTGTATCAAATCAATGCTGGCGTTGAGATTAACGATAAGCATCTTGAGGTTATTGTGCGCCAGATGTTACAGAAAGTGAGGATTGAAGAGCCTGGCGATACTGAATTGCTGCCTGGTGACTTGATTGATCGTAGCGCATTTGTGGCAGCAAATAGAAATATTGCTGAAAAGGTACGGGTGACTGATAAAGGTGATGCACCAGCAAGAATTCAAGAAACAGAACTTTTCAAGCTTCGTGATATTACCAAACTGAATCGTGAGTTGCGTAAGAATGGTAAAAAGATGGTCGCTTTTGAGCCAGCGCTTCAGGCGACCTCTCATCCGGTGCTTCTCGGTATTACGAGTGCAGCATTGCAGACCGAGAGTGTGATTTCAGCAGCTTCTTTCCAAGAGACCACGAAGGTGTTGACTGACGCTGCAGTTGCAGGTAAGATCGATTATCTTGCGGGTTTGAAGGAAAATGTTATTGTTGGAAAACTGATTCCTGCGGGTACGGGTTTAAAGCGTTATAAATCAATCAAACTGATTGGTGAAGCGGTTGAGCCAGTATCGGTTCTTGAAGAGGCGGTTGTACCAGTCTTCGAAAAGCTTGATATATTGGAATCTGATGGACAGTAATATTCTTTTACTGTTGTGGAGTAAATAAAAAAGGGAGACGAAAATCTCCCTTTTTTATTGTCGCTTTTTCTAAAGCTGCCGGCTCAATCAGTTCAGTATGTTGTGCACTGCCTTGATAAGCTGATATGCTGAAAATGGTTTGTGCAGCATCTGCTGTTTAGTGTACCTGTTCTCTTTTATGGAAGTGAGTGGCGTGCTATGGTTCGACATAAAAAGTGTTTTAAGGTTGATCCTGCTATTGAGTAATTTTTCCGACAGATCACAACCATTCATAGTGGTTAAAACGCTATTGGTGAGTAGCAAGTGGATATTGCCACAGTGATATCGCGCAAGCTTGAGGGCATCATCTGGTGTTGAGGCTGTTAAGACGCTGTATCCATGATGCTCAAGCATAAATTTGCAGATATTGAGGGTTTCAGAATCATCATCCACCAAGAGTATCGTCTCTTTTTCATGGCAAATTGTTTGTGGCACGTCATTGTCATCTTGAGAATCAGGATCGGCATAACTTTTTTGCGCAGGCAGCCAGATATGGAATGTAGTTCCCTCGCCTTTGCTACTTTCGCACTCAATAGAAGCATCACTTTGTTTCACAATACCATAGACCGCTGCTAATCCCATGCCTCGTCCGCTATTTCGTTCTTTTGTGGTGAAAAACGGCTCGTAAATATGCGGTAAATCCTTGGATTCAATGCCACAACCATCGTCACTGATAATGAGCATCACACAACTCGCATTCACAGTTTTCTGATACCGATGCGGAGAGGAGTGCTTGATACGCCGTGTTTCGATGGTAATAGTGCCTTGTCCGGTTATCGCTTCGCGTGCATTTGTACAAAGGTTGATCAGCAACAACTCTATCTGGTTTGGATCAATACTGATCCATGTGTTTTCCGATGTTGGAATCCATTGCAGCGTAATGTTATCCTGCGCCAACGCTTTTAACATCGGCATTATCCGTTCAACCAAATAATTCAGTTCGAGGACAATTGGTAACACCGCTTTATCGCGCGAAAAAGCAACCATTTGTGTGATGAGTTCCGCACCATCATATCCCGCGTTGAGTATATTTTCGAGATGGTATAATAACGAGGTATCAGCTATCTCATACTTCGTAGGGTTATGAAAAATTATTTCGATATTATCAAGTATTACTCCTACTAAATTGTTGATATGGTAAGCAATTCCAGAGGTCATAGCCCTTGTGATGACCATTTCTTGTGATAGCAGCAGTTTTTTCTCCATTGTCTGTTGTGCCAGCGCCTTTCGGGTTTGGGTCATAAGTTCTCCAGCAAGTGTTGTTAACTGCATGAACAGTTGAGAATCTTGTTCATCGTATTCATTACGTTTATCGCCCACGCAGAGTATTGCTACCGTGTTCGATCCATCCATAACTGGCATCCATAGCGATCGTTTCATGCTGTTGCTTAACTCTGAACAACAAGTATAGTCGTCCTCATAACAACGCAAGGCATCGTCATTGCACCAGATTTTATCAGTATTTTCATGTAACATCAGCGTTGATAATGGCTTTTTTTTCTTGATCCGTGTTGGCTGGCCATGTTCCGGAGAGCACACCAGATGGTAAAAACCTGTGCTACTGTTTGTCAAAAGTTTTGCTTCATCAAGCGTGGCTTGTAAAAGATCATCAAAAGAGTGATTGTTGGTAATCTCCAGCAGTCGGCGATGAAAGGCGTGTAATAATGCTGAATGTTTGTATGCCGTAATATCAGCTCCCACAGCAGCAATGCAGATGATGCCATTGTGTGTAATGCGTTCTCCCGTAATCATCCACCATTGCTCGGTGGATGTTCCATGTTGTGCAACTCGAACTTCAAAGGTTTGTGTATTCCCTGATTCCATGATGGCGGTGATGGTGCTGGCTGCATTTGCTTGATCATCAGGATGGATCAGCTCAAGCATTGTTTTTTTTGAGATATTTTCTGTGTTTTGTCCAGCCATGTAATGGTGAAACATGGTATTCCAGCATAGAAGTTGTGTGTGGGTGTCGCAGATAAAAAAGTAGCCGGGATATCCCTCAAGCATGGTTGTGGAAGGGGGTAAACTATGCACTGTTTGTCTGTCTATTTCCGGCATAATAGTTTTGTTTTAAAGTTGATAAAAGACTTTTGGGTAATGTAATATTTAAGGAAGTGTTTTTGAATAAAAAATAATACAAAAAGCAGTGTTTTTTTTTGATTTTTCTTTTTAGTTCTTCTTTAACCTTGGCGCTGGTAACAAATCCGGTTTTTGAATGGCTGCACTACCTGTATTTTTCCATTTCGTTTAGAGTCTGGTGTTCAATAACACATAACCCGTGATGAGTTACTCTTGCTTCGTTGCAGGCTTGCTGGTTTTTCGTATTTTCAGCTCTGTTCTTCATCATTCCCGAGCCATGCCGCTTTTATGAGCAATATGCTACTGCTCTTATAACTATCTATTTATATTCGCGCAAAACGTTCAGTAATTATCATTTAACCCATGACGACTGACAAATTACGGATAGCCGCCATAGACCTTGGCACGAACTCTTTTCACATGATTATTGTGGAAGAGAACAAAGAAAAGGGGATTGTTGAGATTGATCGTGTTAAAGATATGATTTGCATCGGTCGGGGAAGTATTTCTACAAAAATGCTGGACGAAGAGGCGATGCAGGCTGGAGTGGCGGCATTGAAAAATTTTCTTGTTCTGGCGGCTCAACATGGTGTTGCGCCGGAAAATGTGCTTGCCTTTGCTACCAGTGCAATACGTGAAGCGAGTAATCGAGGCGATTTCCTGCGCCGAGTCAGGCTGGAGACAGGTCTCAAGGTCAAGGTTATTTCGGGTAAGGAAGAGGCTGAGTTTATTTATTACGGCGTGCGCAATGCGGTCAAGATTGGTAGAACTCCCGATCTGCTTTTCGATATTGGTGGTGGTTCGGTGGAATTTGTTCTTGTTGATAAAAATGGTGTCCAGCTTCTGGAAAGTCGGAAGATTGGCGTGGCGCGAATGCGTGAACGTTTTGTGACTATGGAGCCGATTTCACCTCATGAAATAAAGATGCTTGAACAGTTTTTTGCTGCGGAACTGGTTTCGGCGGTAAAGAAAGCGGCGGAACTCAAGGTGAGTCGTGCAGTTGCCTCGTCGGGGACGGCGCAGAATATTGCACGGATGATTCACTCAATGCACGGCAGAACGATTGAGGGTTCTCTCAATAATAGCACTTTTTCGCGGAAAGAGTTTCAGGCATTATACAAAGCAGTGCTTCCGCTTGGAGCTGCTGAAAGGAAGAAGATGACCGGTCTTGATGAAAAGCGTGTTGACCTGATTGTGCCAGGCTTGATTTTGGTTGATATGATTTTCAGACTCTTCAAGCTTGAGCAGATTCTTATCTCCGATTCCGCCTTGCGAGAAGGTATGGTGCTGCACTACCTGAAACGCCGTACTCGTGTTGCCGAAAAGCCTGGCGATGAGCTTGCGCCTGATATCCGGCGGGAGAGTGTGTATGAGCTGGGTTTCCGCTGCGACTGGAACCGTCAACATGCGGAGTATATTGCGTGGCTCAGCCTGTTGCTGTTCGACAAACTTGCGGCGCTGCACAAGCTTGATGCCCATTACCGCGAGCTGCTGGAATATGCTGCGTTGCTGCATAATATTGGTGGGTTTATCTCCATTTCATCACATCATAAGCATAGCCAGTATATTGTAATGAATGGCGAACTTCGTGGTTTTTCTCCATCTGAAATTGCCATTATTGGAAATGTGGTGCGTTACCATCGTAAATCACCCCCTTCTGAAAAACATGTAGCGTACAGTCAGCTTAAACCTGCGCATAAACGGGCTGTTGATGTGTTGACTGGGTTGTTGCGTCTTGCCAACGGGCTTGAGCGGGGTCATAGGCAGAATATTCAGGAGATTGATGTTGTGGTAAGCGGCAGCGCACTGACGCTGCGTTTGCATAGCGCTTTTGAGCCAGATATTGAAATATGGGCAGCCGATTTGCTGAAACCTTGGCTTGAAACTGTTCTCCAGAAAACCATTACTATCGAACCTTTTTGAGATGACGGAGTTTGGCATTGCTCAACGCATTGCAGCGACACTTGCGCGAACGGGTTCAATCTGGCTTGAGTCAGCGTTCTGCAAAGCGCATGGTATTGGAGCGCTCCTTTTTTCGGAACCGATTGAAGTGGTGACGTTCTCTTCACTTTCGGAGATTGAGCCATTTTTCAGAATGCTCGAAGCAAAGCGTGATGCGGGATATTTTCTCGCAGGATGGCTTGCCTACGAAGCGGGTTATGGATTTGAACCCACGCTGGTGGATGATTATCACCAAACGGACGACATGCCGCTTGGCTGGTTTGGTGTCTATCGTGAACCGGAACGTTTGTCTGCCAGTGAGGTCGAAACGCTGTTTGCGCACATTGAGCAAGGCGAGCAAGTCACTCTCGGTACGGCAGTTTTCAATCTCTCCGAAAGTGAGTATGTCGGCAACATCGCCGCTATCAAGGAGCAGATTGCCGCGGGCAATGTCTATCAAGTCAATTTTACCGGACGTTATCATTTCACCGTCAACGGCTCTGCTCTCGGGCTTTTTGCTGCATTACGCGGTTCGCAACCATCATCCTATACTGTGCTGCTCAATTGCGGCACCCGTACCATCCTCTCATTTTCTCCTGAGCTTTTTTTCGAGAAACGTGGCTCTTTCATCGAAACCATGCCGATGAAGGGAACAGCACCGCGCGGCTGTAGTGATGAGGAGGATCTTCGCTTGAAAAAGGAGCTTGGACAGTGCAGCAAAAATCTTGCGGAGAATTTGATGATTGTCGATCTGCTGCGTAATGATCTTGGTAGAATATGCAAGTCGGGTTCTGTTCAAACCGCCAGCCTTTTTGCTACCGAAACATGGCCGACGCTCCATCAGATGCACTCCACCATTCGCGGTGAACTGCGCGATACTGTTGATTTGTACGATCTTTTTCGGGCGCTTTATCCTTGTGGCTCAATTACCGGAGCGCCGAAAGTGAGCGCTATGAAGTTGATCCAGAGCTTTGAAACAGAGCCGCGCGGCATCTACACCGGCGCACTTGGTTTTATCGAACCAAATGGAAACATGCTGTTTAACGTGGCGATTCGTACGGTTGAGCTGGTTGGGCAGCAGGGGACGTATGGCTCTGGCGGCGGCATTGTGTGGGATTCTGATGCGCAATCGGAGTATCGGGAGTGCCAGCTCAAAGCGAAGATTCTTGCGACTGCTGGCGTGCTGGAGTTCGACCTTTTCGAGAGCATGCTCTGGCACGGCAATTATCTCTGGCTTGAGGAGCATCTTGTCCGCCTCGCGGCATCTGCTCTTGCGCTTGATTTTGTGTGTGATATTGTCGTTGCAAGGGCAATGCTCAATCGACTGGCGGAAGAGTTGCGCCAATCAGGCAATCGCGTCAAGGTCAAGCTTAGCCTGTCGCATTCCGGTGCATTCAGCCTCAGTTATGAACTGATAGAGGTGCCGAGTTCTGGAGCGTTGCTTCGCTTGGCAATATCCGAGCATCAAGTTGATTCTTCACAACCACACCTTTATCATAAAACAACCATGCGCGAGCTGTACAACAGCTCTTACGCTCTTGCACGAGAGCAAGGCTATGATGAAGTGATTTTTTGTAACGAGCGTGGTGAAGTGACGGAAGGAGCAATCAGTAATCTGTTTATTCGCAAAGGCGCGAAGTTTTTTACGCCACCAATGCATTGCGGTTTGCTGCACGGGATTTTTCGTAGCTACTTTCTTGCTACTCGGCCATTCGTGGTCGAAAAAGTTCTGACGCTTCAGGATGTACTCGAAGCTGATATAGTGTATGTTGCCAACTCGGTTCGCGGGCTGAGAGCGGGGGCAATCATTAATGCCGTAGAGGAGGAACAGGCGTAGTGTAGATGGGTATGAGTTGTTGTAACTTGCTGACAATAAAATGATATCAGATACTACTGAGAGAGAATGAGGATTACTGAACTCATACATCAGCCAGAAGGTCGCAGGGTCGAGTTTAAAGAATCCCTGCCGAGGGTTTCCGACCTTGCGAAAGCCATTGTGGCATTTGCCAATGATGCTGGTTATCAAAAAAAATTACAAGGAGGAGGTAACCTCCGCATTCATGGAAAAGTCTGGTAGCCATGGTTTTAAAAAACCGGAGCAAGTTCAGGAAAAAATATCTCACTCCGCTTTTGGAGGAGAATATTCTGGCAATGACCATCCCTGATAAACCGACCAGTTCGCGTCAGCACTACTGCTTGACCGAAAAAGGCAGGCGTTTGCTGGCGGATTTTCGCAAGACATCCTGAACAGAATATTTCATTACAAAACCTCACGGGAACCAAATAAATGCCGTCACTTGACTGGATCGGGAAAAAAGCTGTTGTAAAATCACCACAAGCAGTTGCCGTTTCATTTGTTGCATCAGAATATAGATGTCTTGACGATGTTGAAATTGCCCGGTTTCGGCTCATGATGGAAGAAATTCTGCCTCCGAAAAATTACACAACCACCCTGATTTGGAAGTCACGTCGAAATCTTGACAACCGAAGCCTTCACAATGTCTCCTCCGACCACGAATATGTTGTTGCCTATCGAATGGGTGATAATGCTTTTCGAGGCCAGGAAAAGGACATGGATAAGTACAGCAATCCAGATAATGACCCTCGTGGCCCGTGGATGTCAGATAATCTGGTTGGGCTTGCAACCAAAGACCGTCGGCCCAATCTTCACTATGACCTTATAAATCCAGAAACAGGAGCCGTTTATCCTTGCCTCCATGAATACCATGATTTTTCTGATTTGATCAGAGTCGTGGCGGGTGAGCGCAGGATAGATCCCTATTTGGTTGAGAAGGATTATTGGCTTGTGCACTCTCTTTATGGGCTCCAAAAAGCCGGATACAATTTTCAGCTTAAAGGAGGAACCTCTCTTTCAAAGGGGTACGGTATCATTCACCGTTTCTCCGAAGATATTGATATTCACATTGTCCTACCTGAGGGGGGGGGCAAGTCCGGACATCGAAAAATCATGACAAGGAGAAGGATCGCAAAAGTCGCAAAGATTAAAAAGCGTCGTTTTCCGGCAATTGACCTTCAGCATCCACTCGGTGAAAATGATGCACTTTTTATGGCTGACGAAGCCCGGCGTATGCTGTACAAAAAATAGCATGAACGTCGTGCAGCACTTTATTATCAGGGGCAGCCGCCCTTTGATGAGGTTATGGATATGATTCGAAAAAACTTGAGTCTGCTATAACCAAGCTCAATTTTATCGTTTTATGAGTGGTGCACAAATGAAAATGGTAGCTGTTTTTAACAAACTTTATAACGTGCCATCCGCAAACGTCTGATAATACTACCAACCCCATGAACCCCACCACCCTCAAAAAGCTCGAATTCGACAAAGTCGCCAACTACGCCGCCCAGCGCTGCCTCTCAGCGATGGGGCGCGACCAGCTTCTTGCGACCACCGCGCTGAGCGAGCGGCAGGCGCTTGTTGCCGAGCTTGAACGGGTGCTTGAACTGCGGAATTTGTTGCAAGAGGGACTTGCTCTTCCATTCTCTCATCTCCCCGATACCCGTCCGCTGTTGACAAAACTGGAACTGTTGGGCAGTTATCTTGAACCGATGGAACTGCAGGATATCTTTCAGCTTCTCTTTTCGGCAGTGCAGTTGCGCAAGTTTATGGCGCTCAACCGCGAGGTGTATCCGTTGCTGCACGAACTTACCGCCAAGCTCTGGCTCGATAGTGTACTGCAAGCGGCGATTCGGCGAATTCTTGATGAAGAGGGGCGTTTGCGCGATACTGCAAGCGAAGCGCTGTTTGCCATTCGTGGTGAACTGCAGAGCAGCCGCGATCTTATTCGCCGAAGGATGGAGCGTCTTTTGCGCCGTTGTCAGGAACATGGCTGGCTGATGGAGAGTGGGGTTGCAATCAAAAATGGTCGATTGACGCTTGGGCTTAAAGTAGAGTACAAATACAAAATCGCAGGATACATTCAAGATTACTCAGGTTCAGGGCAGACGGTTTTTCTTGAACCTGCAGAAACGCTCGAAATCAGTAATCGCATTCAAGATTTGGAAATCAGTGAACGGCGCGAAATTGAGCGCATTCTCAAGGCGATGAGCGATGAGCTTCGGCTTGAGCTCGATAATCTTCAACACAATGAAGCTCTGCTTGCGGCATTTGATGGCTTGTATGGACGGGCACGGTTTGCGGTTGAAACTCATGCGGTGCTGCCATCCATTACGGAAGGGCAGGTGCTTCGTATTGTGAAGGGGTACCATCCCTGGCTGCTGATTTCGCATCGTAAAAAGGAGGTGCAGCCTCTTGAGCTGATTCTGGATGAGGAGGAGCGGGTGCTGGTGATTTCTGGCCCCAACGCCGGCGGAAAGTCGGTGGCGATGAAGAGCGCCGGGCTGCTCTGCTGTATGCTGGTTCATGGTTATCTGCTCCCTTGCAGCGAGAGTTCGGTGTTTCCCCTTTTCCGCGATATTTTTATCGAGATTGGTGACGACCAGTCCATCGAGAATGACCTCTCTACTTTCAGCTCCCATCTTGGCGCTATAAAGACAATTCTTGATGGCGCTGGCAGTCGCGATCTGGTGCTCATCGATGAGCTCTGTGCGGGTACGGATGTTGAAGAGGGGAGTGCTATTGCCCGTGCGGTGATTGAAGAGTTGCTTCGTCGTGGTACGAAAGCCATTGTGACCACGCATTTGGGCGAATTGAAAGCCTATGCGCATGAACGCGAGCGAGTCGTCAATGGCGCTATGGAGTTTAATCGGGCGGAGCTGGTGCCGACTTTCCGTTTTCTGAAAGGGTTGCCGGGCAATAGTTTTGCCTTCGCCATGATGCACCGTATGGGATTTCCTGCAGCGATGGTTGACCAGGCATCGAGCTATATGCTTAACGAGCGTATCGGACTCGACCGGATGCTTGATGACTTGAGTCATCTCTTTGAGAAAAATCGACTTTTGCAGCAACAGCTTGAATCGCAACAAGCTGATCTGGAGAAGAGAGGAACAGCATTGCAAAAGGCGGAGAAAGAGTTTGAAGAGAAGCGTCGCGCCGAAAAGCTCAGTGCTTCCAGAACGCTCCAGAAAGAGGTCGAATATGCCCGCAAGGAGATTCGCGATATTTTGCAGGAGGTCAAAGCGGCACCCGATGATGAAAAAAAGGTGCATGAAGCGCGAAAAAAGCTTGCTCTTAAAATGCAGTCGGCAGAAAAGAGCGAAGCGCTGTTGCGTGCAAAAGCTGATGCGGCGGCAAAGATTGATCGTTCAATTCGCGAGGGTGATATGGTGCGAATTGTTGATACCAATACCTCTGGCGAGGTCGAGCGTCTCAATGGTGAGAACGTGGTGGTTTTGTGCGGTAATTTCAGATTGAACACGTTGCTCAAAAATCTTGAGAAAACATCAAAAACGCAGGCTAAAAAAACTATTAAAGATACTGTACGAGCAAAACAGCCGTCGTGGTCAGTCATGACGGGTGGCATTGATTCCACCACACTTGATGTGCGCGGTTTAACGGGTGATGAAGCAGCGCTGAAAATCAATCGGTTTCTTGATACGCTGCGGCTGAACCGAATGTACGCAGCAGTGATTCTGCATGGTAAAGGCACGGGCTCTTTGCGTAAACGGACGGCAGAGTGCTTGCAGCAGCATTCAGCCGTCAAAGGGTTTCGCCTTGGCGAGTGGGGCGAAGGCGGTGATGGTGTTACCTTTGTTGAGCTTGAATAGCGCGGAGGCATAGCAAATTTTAGCGCAGCCATTTACGCTTCAAGCCTCTTATTAATCAACCCTAAATTGAGCGATGTGCGCTGTAGATAAGCAGTGCAAGAGATGAGGACAGACCCCTCGAAATCGGCGTGCAGGCGCAGGTTTCAAACCACCGTAAGCGGCGTTGGTCAAAAGCTCTCGTTGTGAGCATTACGGAAAAGGCATCGTGAAGATGTCAGGTATGAACCAAGAAAGACGAACACAAGTAAATTACCGTAAACGTGTCGAAAGTTAAAGATGACATCAAAACTGAAGAGATCGTTTGATTCAGGAAAAGTTTGGCGGCAACCTGTTTACTGGCCAAGCGGTGTCCGGCATAAAGGTAGCGTGATTCTGGTTCGGGCTCTTGCATTGAACTACAGGAACCTTCATTGGCGATGCAAAGGGAAAGGTGCAAGTGTAAAAAGCGAGGCTGATAATACCAATGCGCCATTAAGGGGCGGAACGACTCGTATGAGCAGAGAAGGTCTTGTAATGAGGCTGGAGCAAAGGGGTCGTGTCATCTGGTCATACCGTTACGTCAACTGTACAAACAGAAGGAGCGTTTCGGTATGACAAAGCCATATCAAATTTTCAAGCAACTTGTCTTGAAAGCGTATCAACAAGTGAAAGCCAATGGAGGTGCAGGCGGTGTCGACCGTGAATCGTTACAGGCATTTGAAGCAAAACGGAAGGATAACCTGTACAAGCTATGGAACAGACTCAGTTCCGGCAGTTATTTTTCGCCGCCGGTAAGAGGTGTAGGCATTCCGAAGAAATCTGGAGGAGTGCGTATGCTTGGGGTTCCAACCGTAGCCGACAGGGTGGCTCAAAGCGTTGTGAAAATGGTGCTTGAACCCATATTGGAACCAGTATTTCATGAAGATTCTTATGGTTATCGTCCTGGGCGTTCAGCTCATGATGCTATAGCAGTGGTGAGGAAGAGAAACTGGGAATATGACTGGGTAGTAGAGTTTGACATTCAAGGGCTGTTTGATAACATTGACCATGAGTTGTTACTGCGTGCTCTTCGGAAACATTGCCAAATCCCGTGGGTTCTCTTGTACGTAGCGCGGTGGCTCAAGGCACCGATGGAAACCCCGACAGGCGAGTTGATAGAACGGACAAAAGGTACGCCCCAAGGGGGAGTGGTGAGTCCACTGTTGGCAAACCTGTTTTTGCATTATGCGTTTGAC
>DYND01000025.1 GCA_020721255.1 Chlorobium chlorochromatii | reverse complement strand
AGTTTATTGATCTTCCCGATGGTTTCTGTCAGTTTATTGGTGAAGTCAGGAAAAACGTGACGGTTGGGAAAAACCTGAGAAGTGCTCCAATGAGCAAGTGCTTTTTATGACCACCAGCATGGAAACGCTGATTGCAACCGACAGGAATGCACTGAAAGAATGTTTTAAAAATAATCTTCAGGAATCAGCATTACCTCCACTGAATAATCTGGAAAGCAAGAACCGGAAAGAGCTGTTTGACATCCTTAAACATGCAACACGAAACTGTCCCTCTCAATATGAAAAAGGGAAAAAATCCTTTGAGCTTCTCGGTTTGCTGGAAGCAAAAACATTACGACAACATCTTCCAAGTGTTGAAAGGACTTGGCGCATTCTTGAGAAAAACCTCTAATCAACGGCATATTTCCATAACCGTGCGCCCAGTATCCCAGTGAGGATTCAAATAGACGATAACAGGCTCCATGAAATTCAAGTTTAAAGTACAGCCCTATCAAACCAACGCGGTTGACTCCGTTGTTGACTGTTTTGCAGGCCAGCCCAATAATACCGCGCATCACAACACCTACACCATCGACCCTGGCAACGCGCCGATGCCATTGCAATTCACCGGGTTTAAGAATGCTGATCTCCACTTGTCCGACTCTCAACTGAAAGTGAACATTCGGGAAGTTCAGCAGCGCCAGAACCTGCCCTTGTCAGAGGCATTGATTTCAAGCGCCAAGTGCAGGGTAAACCTTGATGTCGAAATGGAGACCGGTACGGGCAAAACGTACTGTTATATCAAAACCATCTTTGAGCTGAACAAACTCTATGGGTGGAACAAGTTCATCATAGTAGTGCCGAGTATTGCCATTCGTGAAGGCGTCTATAAATCACTGGAGATTACGGCTGACCACTTTACCGAAAGCTTTGGCAAAAAAGTTCGATTCTTCATCTACAACTCAAAGCAATTACACCAGATTGAAAGCTTTTCGTCTGACGCAAGCATCAACGTTATGATCATCAACATTCAGGCGTTCAATGCAACCGGAGATGTCAACGAATCAACCATCCGCCGCATTCAGATCAGGGAAACCATCAAAGCCCATCTCGACAAAGAGAAGAGCCTGTTTGCTCAGGGCATCAAGGTACTTTCGCTCTTTTTCATCGATGAGGTGGCGAAGTACCGTGACTACAGCCAGACCGACGAAAAGGGTGAATATGCGCGCATTTTCGAGGAAGAGTACGATCAGCTCAAGGCAGAATATCTCGGCGAACTGACTTCGGCTCATAAGCCTTATCAGCACTATCTGGAACGAGATATGCCGGATAAAGTTCATGAGGGATATTTTTCTATAGACAAAAACAAGCGACTGGTTAATCCGGAAAGCAAGCTTGTGAAAGATGAGGAAACCGGCACAAAAACAGCAATCTCTGATGATACGGATGCGTATGACCTCATCCTGAAAAACAAGGAACGGCTGCTCTCTTTTGCAGAACCTGTCAGGTTTATTTTCTCGCATTCAGCGCTGCGTGAAGGGTGGGACAATCCGAATGTCTTTGTTATCTGCATGTTGAAGCACAGTGATAACACTATTTCCCGTCGCCAGGAAGTAGGCCGTGGTTTACGACTCTCCGTAAACCAGAATGGTGATCGGATGGACCATCCGGCAACCGTGCACGATATCAATGTGTTAACGGTAGTTGCCAGCGAAAGCTATAAAGAGTTTGTGACCAACTTGCAAAAGGAAATCAGCAATTCACTCTCTGCACGCCCCGGAAAAGCCGACGAGGAGTATTTTACGGGGAAAATTATTCAGACCGAATCTGGACCTTTGGAAATCAATCCGGTGATGGCGAAGCAAATCTACAAATACCTGCTCAAAAACGATTACACCGACGATGCCGACAAAATAGCTCCCGCCTACCACACAGCCAAAGCAGACGGTACTTTGGTTCCGCCACCTCCAGAGCTTGCACCTCAGGCCGAACAGATTTACAAGCTGATCGACAGCGTGTTCAGTGACTCCCAATTACCCCAAGTCGAAGATGACCGCAAACCAAAAGCCAACCCGCTGAATAACAACTTCGGCAAGAAAGAGTTCAAGGCACTCTGGAATCAGATCAACCACAAGGCAATTTACCGGGTAGAGTTTGACTCCGCAGAACTGGTTCGCAACTGTATTCGTACACTCGACAACGAGCTGAGAGTCAGCCCGCTCTATTACACCATCCACGCCGGCACTCAAAAAGAGCAGATTACCGATCAGCAACTCAAGAGTTGCGAGAGTTTCAAGCTTGAGGAGACTGCGATTGAGCGCCAGAAAGTTTCAATTCACTCAATGGTCAAGTATGACCTTTTAGGCAAGCTTGCTGGCATAGAGTCCACAAAAATTGAATGCGCACGGAAATTCTTTGAGGAGATCAATGAGCGGGTTGAACGGGATAAGGTAAAGTATGATGTTATAACTGATTTTGGAAAGCTTATGGAGATTGTTACCCGAATCACCACATAATAAGGTGATTCGGGTAAACAAAGTCCAAAAATCAGCAATCGTCCTCAGGCTGACGCACCATCAATCGCGGGTGGAACCGGTTCATTCTTTTTCAGAATACCATCTTCAACCATCTTGTTAACTGCCTGCGACAACTGATCATGCGTGCGAAGCAGCGCCTGCATGGACATTGCTACAGCCGCCACAGGGCGTAAATTAGCTTTCTCTTTTTCAATCTGGGTAATATTAACCAGATCAAAACGAATAATACCGTCAATCAGTGTAATGTTTGCAATGCCATCAGTGTAAATCGTTTGCATACGACCTTCTCCCTTTCTTTATTGTTTGTTTAAAACCACATATCACCGCAAAATACCAATGTATGCAAAAAGCACAGCGGAAACTGTGCTTTGCAATATCAGATAGGTGTGGGCGATAGAAGATTCGAACTTCTGACCTCTACAGTGTCAATGTAGCGCTCTAACCAACTGAGCTAATCGCCCTTTATGCCCACGAATGAAATGGTTGTCAATATAGTCTTTCAATCTTAAAACACAAAGTTCAAAAAATAACAGACCACAGTGTTTACGCTATTTTTTTCTTACCGCTCTCACTCTCACTATATTCCGGTTCAGCGTTATTCTCTATAGTCTCTGCTGTAATCCTGCACTTATGCGTATTTTGCATTGATGGAATCTCGAACATAATATCAATCATCACACTCTCAAGCACTGAACGAAGCGCACGGGCACCAGTTCCACGTTCAACAGCAATCTTTACCACTTTGTCGAGCGCCTCATCAGTAAACTCCAGCTCCACCCCATCCATCTCAAAGAGCTTTTTATACTGCTTGGTGATAGCATTTTTCGGTTCAACCAGAATATTGCGTAAAGCCTGCTCATCAAGCATCTCAAGCGTGGAAAGAACCGGTAAACGACCAACAAATTCAGGAATCAGCCCATACTCGTGCAAATCATCCTGGCTCACCAGCCTGAGCAGCGCAGGGTCATACCCTACATGTTTATTTTTAACCTTGGCACCAAAACCCATTGATGACTTTGAAATTCGTCGTGCAATAAGCTTATCAAGCCCCTCAAATGCTCCGCCACAAATAAAGAGAATATTCTTCGTGTTAACGTTAATCAGCGTCTGTTCGGGATGTTTGCGCCCGCCTTTTGGTGGAACCCCAACAACTGCACCCTCAAGAATTTTTAACAATGCCTGTTGCACCCCCTCTCCCGAAACATCGCGAGTGATGGAGACGTTAGCTGATTTACGAGCAATTTTATCAATCTCATCAACATAGATAATGCCGCGCTCAGCACGTTCAAGGTTAAAATCGGAAGCGTGGAGCAAACGTGCAAGAATGGTCTCAACATCATCGCCAACATAGCCAGCTTCCGTGAGCGACGTTGCATCAACAATCGAAAATGGCACCTCAAGCAAATTAGCAAGCGTCTGGGCAAGTAACGTTTTTCCAGTTCCTGTTGGCCCAATGAGCATAATATTGCTTTTTTCAATCACCACATCATCATGCACAGGATTAACAACTTGAGCATCTATCCTTTTATAGTGATTGTACACCGCTACGGCAAGTGACTTTTTAGCACGCTCTTGACCCACAACATATTGGTCCAGAGCACTCATAATCGCTTTTGGATTTGCCAGACGAGGTTTAAATGGATCTACAGAAACTCGTTTATCGTGACGCTCTGACTCTTCTCCCAAACTTCTATGCAAAATTTCATTGGATGTTTGCACACAACGATCACAAATGTAAGCATTTGGACCAGCAATCATGCTGTTAACCTCTTGAGAACTCCGACCACAAAAAGAGCAGTACACCTGATCCGTTGTATCGCCCCCACTTTTTGATTTACCTTTTATCGCCATGAAAAAACCACTGTATCTATAACAAATTATTGAAAGTCAACGGTCATGCTATCGTCATTAAAATCCCATCTTCGCAAGACTCTCCAGAACATGCTGAATCGTCATACTCAGCTTGGGATGATCTGTCTCAAAATGGTTGAGTGCTCCATTCATACGTACCATAAGAGAAGCGTCCTCGTGGAGTGTCCCTTTCTTCCCATCCATCAGCCTCTCCATATCAGCTCGAAGAGTCATCATAACGTTCTGTGTCGTCTCATCAACCGAATCAACATGCTCTAACTCCACATGCAGAGTACCAAGCAGTTCCTTGAGTTTTTGCTTTTCCATACATCTCCCGCGTTAACCGGCTATTTAGGGAAGATGGGTTTCGCCCATCAAAAATCTATCGCATTCACGTGCGGCGCCTCTGCCTTCATGAATTGCCCACACCACAAGACTTTGACCTCGGCGGGCATCGCCTGCAGCAAAAATGTGCTCACGGTTGGTTAAATAATTTTTATCAGTAGCACGAATGTTTGAACGTTCATCTTGAGCAATCTGAAGCTGCTGCAAAAGATGCTCTTCAGGACCCACAAAACCCATGGCAAGCAGTACCAGATCAGCAGAAATCACCTCTTCAGTACCATCTACCGGTTGGGGCACAAACCGTCCATGAACCCTTATCCACTCTACTGCCGAAACCTCTACAGCACTTAACACGCCTTGCTCATTAGCAATGAACTTGCGCGCGGTCATGGAATACCGTCTGGGGTCATCGCCCTGAACCGCTGTTGCCTCTTCCTGTCCATAATCAACTTTAAATACCTTTGGCCACTCTGGCCAAGGATTATCAGGCTGGCGATCAATCGGAGGCTTTGGCATAATCTCAAGCTGGAGCACACTCTCGCACCCCTGACGTAACGACGTCGCCACACAGTCCGTTCCCGTATCACCTCCACCAATTACCACAACATGTTTCCCTTTGGCTGAAAGTGCTGGTTCAGTGCAATCGAGTACTGCTTTCGTACTCGAGCGAAGAAACTCCATAGCAAAATGAACGCCCGGAATATCACGACCATCAATGGGCAGATTGCGAGGCTTTGTCGCGCCAGTGCAAAGCACAACAGCATCAAACTCTTCGAGAAGTTTATCAGCAGGATAATCAACACCAACGTCGGTGCTCTCCATAAAAGCGATCCCCTCTTGCCGCATTAACTCAAGACGTCGCTCAACCACGTTCTGTTTATCGAGTTTCATGTTGGGAATACCATACATCAGCAAACCGCCTAAACGATTATCGCGTTCAAAAACCGTAACACTGTGCCCAGCTTTGTTCAATTGATCAGCACAGGCAAGGCCTGATGGTCCTGACCCCACAACAGCAACACGTTTACCTGTTCTATGAAGAATCTGTTTCGGTACAATCCAGCCATCAGTAAAAGCACGCTCAATAATCGAATACTCAATATTTTTGATGGTAACCGGAGGCTCAATAATACCAAGTACACATGAACCTTCACATGGCGCAGGACATACGCGACCGGTGAATTCCGGAAAATTATTGGTTTTCGCTAACCGCTCGTAGGCATCCTGCCAGAAGCCATTATAAACCAGATCATTCCATTCCGGCACAAGATTATGAATCGGGCAACCGGTTGTCATACCGCTGAGCATCATGCCTGTATGGCAGTATGGTGTACCGCAATCCATACAACGGGCACCCTGCTGCTGCAGCTCTTCAGCAGACATCTTGTGATGAAACTCTTGCCAATCTTTTATTCTTTCCAAAGGCATCCTGTCATCAGGCAATGCCCGCTGGAACTCCATAAAACCTTTAACTTTTCCCATATCAACGAGTTAATCTTGTTGGCATTAGTTCCCTGAAACGCGTGCCGGATCATGGATATTTTTTAAAAACGCTGCCATAACAGCCTCATCACCACTCAATCCTGCCGCCTCAACCTCTTTCATCGCCTCAAGAGCACGACGGTAATCGTGAGGCATAACTTTAACAAAACGAGTCTGAAGTGTTTTCTGGTCGGCAAGAATAGCCTTGCCAAGCTCACTTCCGGTATAACGAATATGTCGCTCAATCATTGACTGCAACTCAGCCATCTCAAGAGGATCATCAATAGCCGACAACGCCACCATCTCATGGTTGCAATTGGCTGCCAACGAATCGTCAGCATCGTAAACATAGGCCATACCGCCAGACATACCAGCAGCAAAGTTTCTCCCTGTTTTGCCAAGAATAATGACCATACCACCCGTCATATATTCGCAGCCATGATCACCAATTGCCTCAACAACGGCATGCAATCCGCTGTTGCGAACGCAGAAACGCTCACCAGCCATACCACGAATAAATGCTTCACCAGAGGTTGCTCCGTAAAAACCGACGTTACCGATGATGATATTTTCCTCAGGCACAAAAGAGGCATCTTTGGATGGATAGACGATAATTCGACCACCCGATAACCCCTTACCAACATAATCGTTAGCATCACCTTCAAGCTCAAGCGTCATCCCGTTCGGGATGAATGCGCCAAAACTTTGTCCTGCTGAACCGGTAAACTTCAAATGAATGGTATCATCAGGCAGCCCTTGTGCACCGTATGCTTTCGTCACTTCATAGCCAACAATGGTACCAACAACCCTGTTAGTGTTTCTGATAGGAAGTGTAGCACAAACATTTTCTTTCCGCTTAATAGCCGGCTCACACAATGCCAGCAATGCAGTGCGGTCAAGACTCTTATCAAGCCCATGCTCCTGAGTCATGGTGCAATAGCGCTTTTCATGCTCACCAACCTCTGCTTGATAGAGAATCTTTGAAAGGTCAATCCCATGAGCTTTCCAGTGATTAACCGATTTTTTCATATTGAGAAGATCAGTACGCCCGACAAGCTCATTGATTGTACGAATACCAAGACGAGCCATATACTCGCGCACACCTTCGGCAAGAAAGCGCATAAAGTTTTCAACATGCTCAGGCTTGCCTTTAAAATTCTTGCGCAGTTCAGGATTCTGGGTAGCAACACCAACCGGGCAAGAGTCATCCTGGCAGCAACGCATCATAATACAACCCATCACCACAAGAGTCGTGGTTGCAAACCCAAACTCTTCGGCACCAAGCATTGCCGCAATAACAATATCACGGGCAGTTTTTAACTGACCGTCAGTCTCCACAACAATACGACTGCGAAGATTATTGAGCAACAGTGTCTGATGCGCCTCAGCAAGACCAAGCTCCCACGGCATACCGGCATGCATAATGCTCGATACAGGAGAAGCGCCGGTTCCACCATCATGACCACTGATCAACACCACATCAGCATGTGCTTTAGCAACACCGGCGGCAATGGTACCGACACCAACAGAAGAAACCAGTTTTACATTAATGCGCGCTTCAGGATTAGCATTTTTCAAGTCGTGAATAAGCTGCGCCAAATCCTCAATCGAATAAATATCATGATGCGGTGGGGGCGAAATCAGCCCTACGCCCGGCGTTGAATGACGAACCTTTGCAACCCATGGATAGACTTTTGAGCCTGGAAGCTGTCCACCTTCACCCGGTTTCGCACCCTGCGCCATCTTAATCTGTAACTCATTGGCATTGGCCAGATATTCACTGGTCACACCAAAACGCCCGGAGGCAACCTGCTTGATTGCCGACATTCTTGAATCGCCATTTGCGTCTCTTTTGAAACGTGCAGGATCTTCACCACCCTCACCGGTATTGCTGCGCCCGCCAAGCCGGTTCATTGCAATAGCAAGGGTTTCATGCGCCTCCTGACTGATAGAGCCATAAGACATCGCGCCAGTTTTAAAGCGCTTCAAAATAGCATCCACCGGCTCAACGTCATCAAGTGGCACCGAATGCTCACTGAACTTGATATCCATCAAACCACGTATGGTACAGAGATTCTCACTCTGATCGTCAATCAAATGCTCATACTTTTTAAACAGCTCATAATTTGACGTTCTGCACGAGTGCTGCAGAAAATGAATTGCTTCAGGACTGAAAAGGTGGAATTCACCACTATGGCGCCATTTTCTCTCACCGCCAGCCTCAAGCCCGCGATCAACTTTATTACCTGTACGCGGAAAGACCGATTCATGGCGTCTGTGGACCTCTTCAGCCACAACATCAAGACCAATACCCTCAATACGTGTTGGAGTGCGGGTAAAATAAGCATCAACAAGTTGAGTATTCAAACCAACCGCCTCAAAAATCTGGGAACCACGATAGCTTTGAATGGTTGAAATGCCCATTTTAGCCATGGTTTTCACCACACCTTTAATGGCAGCTTTGACATAATTTTTAACCGCAACTTTTTCGTCAAACTTGATACGTCCAACAGAAACCAACGAATGAATAGTTTCAAATGCCATATAAGGGTTCACAGCACCGGCACCATAACTGATCAGCATGGCAAAATGGTGCACAGTTCTTGGTTCTGCCGATTCAAGCACAACGCCAACCTTGGTTCTCAGACCTGCATTAATAAGGAAATTATGCAGCCCGGAAACAGCGAGAAGGGCTGGAATTGGTGCACGATCACGCTCAAGCTCACCCTTATCAGAGATAATAATAATATTAACACCTTTATTAATCTCTTGCTCTGTATGACGATATAAGTCCTGCATTGCCGACTCAATACCTTTGCCACCCTCAGCAACAGCATAAAAAATCGGTAACGTAACCGCTCTGAAACCGGGTTTATCAATACCACGAATTTTCTCAAGTGCTGAATTTGTCAAAATCGGATGAGGCAACCGAATCCGGCGACAATTGAGCTCTGTAGGTTCAAGCAAATTACCTTCAGTACCAAGCATCACCGAGGTCGAGGTAATTAACTCCTCACGAAGTGAGTCAATTGGCGGATTGGTGACTTGCGCAAAAAGCTGCTTGAAATAGTCATAGAGCATTTTCGGTTTATTGGAGAGCGCAGCAAGTGGTGTATCGTTCCCCATAGATCCAATAAGCTCTACACCTTTTTCTGACATAACTTTGATCTGCAGTCCTATGTCCTCTTGCGTATAACCAAAAACTTTCTGACGAGCTGTAAGACTATATTTATCCTCATCAGGATTTTTCATCTGAGGATGATCAGGCAGAGTATCGAGATCAATAATATTCCGACCAATCCACTCGCCATAAGGCTGTTCAGCCGCAATACTCTCTTTAATCTCCTCATCGGAAATAATGCGACCTTGAGCGGTGTCAACCAAAAACATACGCCCGGGCTGTAAACGATCTTTCTTGAGAATTCTTTCAGGAGCAATATCAAGCACACCCACCTCCGATGCCATAATCACCAAATCATCCTTGGTGATATAGTAGCGTGAAGGGCGAAGCCCGTTGCGATCGAGCACGGCACCAATTTGCACACCATCAGTAAAGGTCACAGATGCCGGACCATCCCACGGCTCCATAAGGCAACTATGGTACTCGTAAAAAGCTTTTTTCGTTGGGGAAATTGCATCATTGCCTGCCCACGGCTCAGGAATAATCATCATGGCTGCATGAGCAAGCGACCTGCCTGAAAGCACAAGAAACTCAAACGTGTTGTCAAGAATTGCCGAATCGCTGCCATCCTCAAGAATAACAGGCTTAACATTCTCAAGAGCATGACCAAAGACTGCAGATTCAATATTACGCTCTCTTGCTTTCATCCAGTTGACGTTGCCTTTGAGCGTATTAATTTCGCCATTATGACTCAAAAAGCGATAAGGATGAGCGCGGTCCCAACTTGGAAAGGTGTTTGTACTGAAACGCGAGTGAACCATTGCAATCGCACTCTCCAGGTCGGGATCGTGCAATTCGGGATAAAACAGACCAACCTGTTCAGGGAGAAGCATCCCTTTATAAACAATAGTTCGACATGATAAACTGGAAATATAAAAATAGCTGGTGCCGAGCAGACCCGCCGTATATTTTACTCGTTTGGTAATCCGACGACGAATAATATAAAGCTTCCTTTCAAACTCAAGCTCCGACATCGTCTCTTTACCCCAACCGATATAGAGCTGCTTAACCACAGGCTCCTGCGCACGCGCCGTATCACCAAGCGAACCATTACACGTCTCAACTTTACGGAAACCGAGAAACTTCAACCCTTCTGCCTGAATCATAACACGGCAAATGTCCTCAATAGCGCGACGCTGAGAAATATCCGGCGGTAAGAACAGCATTCCTACCCCATAATGATTGCCTTCAGGAAGCTCAATGTTTGTGGCAGCACACACCTTGCGCAGAAACTTATCCGGTACCTGCAACAGAATGCCAGCTCCATCACCAGTATTGTTTTCGCAGCCACACGCACCACGATGTTTCAGGTTCTCATTAATCTGTAAACCTTGTTCGACAATATCGTGGGACTTAACGCCTTTGATGTGAGCAACAAACCCCACACCACAAGCATCGTGCTCAAACTGAGGATCATACAGCCCCGCATTTAACGTAACGTTCATATTTTCAGGCACAACTTTACAATCAGTTTCAAAAAAAAGGCGACCCAAAGATCAGAGCGCAGAATATAAATGTTTTCAGGCAATATACCCTAAAGCGTATAGCGCCTGCACATATTACGCTTTTCCCTGGCTTGCAACCGCCTCGACAGCTTTTTTCAACGCATCCTGATCGCCGAGGTAATAGCTTTTCAATGGTTTGAGATTATCATCGAGCTCATAAACAAGAGGAATCCCCGTTGGAATATTAAGAGCAACAATATCCTCTTCAGAAATATTGTCAAGATATTTAACCAGCGCACGCAACGAATTGCCGTGAGCCGCAATAATCACTCTCTTCCCTTTCTTGATTTCTGGCGCAATGGTCTCATGCCACAATGGCAAAAAACGATCCACCGTATCTTTCAAACATTCACTTAATGGAATTTCATGTTCAGCCAATGCTGCGTAACGAGGTTGTGATCCAGGATAACGCTCATCACTCTTTTCAAGCGCCGGAGGTGGCGTGTCGTAGCTGCGTCGCCAAATCAGCACCTGCTCTTCGCCATATTTCTGGGATGTTTCTGCTTTATTAAGACCCTGCAACGCACCATAATGGCGTTCGTTCAGGCGCCAGCTTTTAAAAACAGGTATCCACATCAAATCCATACCATCAAGAACACTCCAGAGTGTTCTGATTGCACGTTTCAAGACGGAGGTATAAGCGACATCGAACACAAAGCCAGCTTCACGCAGCAGTGTCCCCGCATTTGCAGCTTCTGTACGACCCTGCTCACTCAAATCAATATCATACCATCCAGTAAAGCGGTTTTCGCGATTCCACTGACTCTCACCATGGCGCAACAAGACAAGTTTTATCATAAGAGGTATCTCCGTTTTCTGGATGTTTTGTTTATAATAAGAAACAATCAAATTCAGATTGTTAAGCTCCCAATTTAATATTCTCTCTACCTTTTCTCAAACATTCATCCAATCAGGATGAACTAAAGTTTCGGAGAGAAATATCGTGAATCGAACGGCATTGAGATGGTTTTCCGCGAATTGGCTGTAGATTTATAAATTGAAATATGATATCTTAAATAATTTTTGTCGCAGGAAAGGTCACCGTGACCGTTTGCACCTGCTTGCAGTGGTCATGATGATCTGTAAATGCTCTTATACTGATTAAAACGAACATGAACGTAGACAATTTCAGGTTACAATTAGGCGGAAAGGAGTATGTCCCCATCATTATTGGAGGCATGGGAGTTAACATTTCAACAACAGAGCTGGCACTTTCTGCTGAAAAACTTGGCGGAATAGGTCATATTTCCGATGCTCTTGTCACCTACGTCTGCGACAGGCTTTTCAGTACTTCGTTTGTCAGTAAAAAAAGAAAAAAATACGCCATCTACAGCGCTTCTCCCGACAAAAGCGGAGTACTCTTTGATTTGGAAGAGCTTGCTGAAGCACAACAAAAGTATATCGAACACACCATATCTCAAAAAACCGGCAATGGCGCCGTGTTTCTTAACTGCATGGAAAAATTAACCATGAACAGCGGTGTTGAAACACTGAAGGTGAGACTCTCGGCAGCTATGGATGCCGGTATTGACGGATTAACGCTTGCCGCTGGATTGAACTTACGTACACTTGATCTGATACAGGATCACCCTCGTTTCAGAGATGTTAATATTGGCATCATCATCTCATCTGTTCGAGCACTTTCGATTTTCTTAAAACGCGCCATACGGCTCAACAGGTTACCTGATTATATTATTGTTGAAGGTCCTCTTGCTGGAGGGCACTTGGGTTTTGGTCCTGCCGACTGGCACACCTTTGATCTCAAAACAATCTTCTCTGAAGTTCTGGCTTTTCTAAAAAAAGAGTGCTTAAACATTCCGGTCATACCGGCAGGTGGTATTTTTACTGGTTCTGATGCTGTCGATTACATGGAACTTGGTGCAGCAGGCGTACAGGTTGCTACCCGCTTTACCATCAGCAAAGAGGCTGGCTTGCCAAACGATGTCAAACAGCATTATATCAATGCAAAAGAGGAAGATATCGTGGTCAATATGGCATCAACCACAGGGTATCCAATGCGCATGCTCACCTCTTCACCAACACTGCGTTACGCCATAAAACCAAATTGTGAAGGGTTGGGGTACCTCCTTGAAAACGGTGGGAAGTGCACCTACATTGACGAATATTACAATGCGCTTGCCGAAAGAAAAGCAGGCGAGCCTCTCGTTATTAAAGAGAAAACATGCCTCTGTACCGGCATGGCTAACTATGATTGCTGGACATGCGGGCACACCACCTATCGCCTTAAAGAGACCACCCGTCAATTGAGCAATGGCAAATGGCAGCTCCCGACAGCAGCAGATATTTTCCGCGACTATCAATTCAGCAGCGACCAGAGTATAAGACTTCCTGAACCCGAAGAGCAATGAAACAAAAAGCGGCACTGTTTTTTATAACCACACTGGCAACGATTCTGTTTTTTATTACTGTGGTTATTGCTAACCAGTTAGCAGGTGTCGCTGTGCTGCTTAACACACTCCACCCCTTTGCCGGCAACGCATTCCTGCTTTTCAGCGCGGCACTCATGCTTTTCATGCTGTACAGTACCGCCAGTTTTTTCTCGTTACCAAAAAAGCCAGTGCTGCCAACCAACGAAAATGCAAAAGAGATGGCTGCCTACTGTGCGTATATGGCTGCTCACCTGCCACTGCACACCAAGCATCCTGATGCGCCAACCGTAAAAAAAGATCAACGCTGGCTGCGTGCCAATCTCAAATTGCTTGATACTGATTCACTTACGGTGACAAGAGAGATTGCTACAAAAAATTTCTTTGTCGGCGCTTTTGCGCAAAATACCTCCTATGGAACCACAACGTCGTTACTGAACAATCTGAAACTGGTGTGGAATATCTACACCATTCACCATCGGCAACAACACTTGCGCGAGTTTATCACGCTTGCACGTTCAGTGTACGAATATCTACCTCTCTCCGATTTTCAAAAAGAGGATATTCAAGCCCACATCAAACCCATCATACAATCGGCATTCAGCAACACCCTTTCTTCACTGCTGCCGGCCGGTAATTTGCTGGCACCGTTTTTCCTCAACCTCTTTCTTGCCGGAGCCACCAACACCTACCTCACCTGCCTTGCCGGCATTATAGCAACGCGCCATTGCCAGACAACAACACAAGAGGATGAGCGGGAAATTATTCAGCAAAGCATGTTTGAAGCCTCGTTCATGCTGAAAGAGATTGTACGGGAATGCAACCCGATTTTATCCGTCACCATCAGTAAAGCTGTAAAAAAAGCAGGTATGGAGAGTCTCGACACCATGCAGTCGCCCTCTGCTGGAAGCGGCATGGCAAAAGATATTGTCTCGCATCTGGCAAACTCGCTGAAAAGTATGCTGAAGGAGAATGGATAATTTTTTATTGTCCACTTCTCTTGCGCAGTTCACGAAAAAAATCCTGCAATAAATTCTGGCACTTGTTCTCCATAATACCACCAAAAACCTCTGGCTGATGGTTGAGCTGCTTGCAACCAGTGACATTCAGCACCGTACCTGATGCGCCCATTTTTGGATCATAAGCACCAAAAATGACACGACCAACTTTAGCATTAACAATGGCACCGGCACACATCGGGCAGGGCTCAAGCGTAACAGCAAGTGTACACTCTTTCAGATATTTACTGCCAATCGTCGCCATAGCGGCAGTCAGAGCAATCATCTCTGCATGTGCTGTCGCATCACACAACGTTTCAACTTGATTATATCCTCGCCCTATAACATGCCCATTGCTGTCGAGCACAACAGCGCCAACCGGCACCTCTTTGCATTCAAATGCTTTGATAGCTTCGCGCAAAGCGAGCTCCATAAAAAAGGTAAAATCTATCATATTTTTTGTCGAAAGAGTGCTTGCTGAAGAAGCAATAACAGGTTAGCTTAGGCGAATAACGTACCGCTTGATAATTCTTGCGGAAAGATAGCTTCTCCTGCAGCGAAAACCTATCGCAAGATGTCGGGCACTTGGAATGGTATTCCCGCAGGAAAAGAGGAACTGTTCACTATGGAAACCTGGCCGGAACCCTTGTAGAATAAGAAGCAACGGATTACGGCCAACAATGGTTTGTATAAAAATGTATCGTTAAAGAGTTTCGTAAGAGAGACAAAAAAACAGCGATGCCAACACTTTATAAGAACGAAGCACGGTCATTTTCGACCTCTGGCAGTACAGCCTTAAAGCTTCAAAAACAATGATATGGAAATACTTTTTCTTTTTGTTCTGATTATTTTCAACGGTTTTTTTGCCATGTCAGAGCTCGCTCTGGTCACCGCAAAGCGATCGCGACTGACGAAGCTGGCTGATGATGGAGATAAAGCCGCAGCTACGGCAATAAAACTTGGTCAAGATTCCACACGTTTTCTCTCGACCATTCAGGTTGGCATTACTTCCATCGGCATCTTGAACGGTATTATCGGTGAAAATGCCCTTGCAGAGCCACTCTCACATTGGCTACAGACATTTGGCATGGCAGATGAACCAAGTCACTTTGTTGCAACGGCATTTGTTGTCATAACAATCACTTACACCACCATTGTTATTGGTGAACTCGTTCCAAAAAGGCTTGGGCAGCTCAATCCCGAAGGCATTGCATGCCTTGTCGCTCGCCCGATGCTCACCCTGTCAACAATCACCCGCCCGTTTGGGCGTCTGCTTTCAGCCTCAACCGACACTGTTCTGCGGCTGTTAGGCAACCAGCCACAAACCTCACCAAGTGTTACAGAGGAGGAGATTCACGCACTGCTTGAAGAAGGTTCCGAAGCGGGCGTTATTGAACAGCATGAACACGAAATGGTACGCAACGTTTTCCGTCTGGACGATCGCCAACTCGGTACCTTGATGGTTCCACGAGCCGACATTGTCTTTCTCGATGTTTCGCAACCAATCGAAGAAAATATTCGTCGGGTTATTGCCTCCGAACACTCTCGCTTTCCTGTATGTAACGGTGGCTTGCAATCGCTGATTGGTATGGTAAATGCCAAACAGCTTCTCTCAAAAACATTGAGAGGACGGTTAACAGAATTCACCTCACATTTGCAACCCTGCGTCTATGTTCCTGAAACGTTAACCGGCATGGAGCTGCTTGAGCACTTCAGAACCTCCGGCAGCCAGATGGTTTTTGTGGTTGATGAATATGGCGAAATTCAGGGTTTAGTAACACTTCAGGATATGCTTGAAGCGGTGACCGGCGAATTTGTGCCTAAAAATCTTGAGGATTCATGGGCAGTACAACGCGAAGATGGCTCTTGGCTGCTTGATGGACTTATTCCTGTTCCTGAACTGAAAGATACACTTGAACTGAAAAGCATACCGGAAGAAGATAAAGGGCTCTACCACACCCTAAGCGGCTTGGTAATGTGGCAACTTGGTCGAATGCCACGCACGGGTGATATTATGACGTGGGAAGAGTGGAAACTTGAAATTGTTGATCTCGATGGTCAGCGAATTGATAAAGTGCTTGCATCAAAAATCACTGACGTTCCACAACAAGTAGCAGAGAACTCAGCGAATACCAGACCTGCAGATTGATAAAATACTAAGTAATAGTAAAATGGTCATACAAGCGGATAGCTATGAAAATGTGATTCTTGGTTATCTACTTTGCTGACATTGAAGCAATAAGTTTTTCAGAAAAAAAATGACTACCACGTATGCCAATAGATAATATACAAATAAAAGATGTTGTTGAACGATTTCCATTATTTCTTTCATATCAACTTAACAAAGGAAATCGAAATAGAATCAGCTCTGGTAAAATCAATAGAGGAAGTTTATGGATTCAGCCACAAAAAAATAAATACTATGTTGTCGTTACTGGTGCTATGGAATCCTATCTTTATCATTTCCTACAAAATAAATTTGGAGTACACCATGGAGAAGATCAGGACAGAAAATACTGGCATCTATTAAAATTTGAAGATGTAGAAAGTATAATTCAGCATCTTGGCTCAACGCTATCCGCTTCTTGAAATATTAACACTAATTTACTATAAGCGAACAACAATAAGTCGTTCCGTAATCGCCAGGGGTCCAAGCTTGATTCCTTGATGTGCCGCCTTTTTTTATTACGGAATCAATTCTTGTGAAGTGCTTATAATCAGCATCACTCATAAGCGAATAAGTCCTTAAAACAAAAGGTTAACGATGGCTATACAAGCTGATCACAAAGACATTATCACCCTAATCATGGGTGATTTAACCCAATTTCATATTCCAATTTATCAAAGAACCTATACATGGGAAGCCAATGAGCAGGTTGATAAACTTCTGGATGATATCAAAAACTTTGGGGAAGAATATAAAGATAATAAACGAGCCGAATATTATATAGGCAATGTGATTCTTAAAAACCAAACACGAGCATTTGTAACTGAAAGAGTAGTTATTGATGGTCAGCAAAGAATTACTACTTCAATTTTAATACTTTGCGCGATTCGCGATTTATATCGTAATAAATTCTTTTCCGAAAAAGGTTCACGAACTGCTAATGAAATACATAAATATATCTACTCGCCTGATGGAATTGACATAAAATTAAAATTAAACAACATGGAGAACCAGCAAGCACTTACCAATTTGCTATCTGGCTCTTCAAGTGCCATCTCTCCTACTGATAAAAGAACAAAGTATTATAGAAACTACGAACATATTTATAAGCGTCTATCCAGAATGGATGAAGCTGAATTCGATGTATTCTTAGATTTATTAAGAAGAGTAAAAGTAGTTATAATATTTCTTGATGAAGATCAGGATGAAAATTCAGTTTTTGAATCAATTAACTCTTCTGGCAAACCTCTTGCCGGCTCGGATTTAATCAAAAACTATTTATTTACTTTTAAAAATTATGATTGTAGTCACCAAAATGAAACTGAGTTAATAAATCTTTATACAAGAACCTTTGAGTCTATATTTAAAAATAGTGAGAATGAAGAGAATAAAGAGGATGAAGAAGAGGTTCGTGAACAGTTTTTTAGAGTCTATATTGCAATAAAGACACAATGGTTATATAAACATGACCCAAAGATTCTATACTATAAATTTAAAGAGGTTGTTGGTGAGATAACCTCTATTAATAGCCTGAAAGAAATTATACATGATCTTGCGAAATGGGCTCTGATTTATCAAACACTTAGAGTAAAGAATCATCTCGATATTAACTCCAATTATATTGGCTATTTAAGGACATCATTTGCGATATACTCATCATTAATGATGAAGCTTCTCGAGCATTACTCGCATATAGAATCAAATGAGTTGATTATCGACAACCCTCTTGAATTCAATAAAGCAATCAAGGCATTAGTTGCTTATGATGCTTCAAGGTTTTTAGCGAATTATCCAACAGGTGAACTCACAAGATTTATACCAATGGTTTTCGAGCGACTCGAATCAAATGACTTTAATTTATCTTCGGATTATGGTGATAGATTTTTGACACTTGTTACAAGGGCACAAGCTGGACATCAACTTCCGAGCATAAAAGTTTTGAAGGAAAAGGTCGTCACAAATGATCTTTACAGTAGAAAATCAAAATACATAAAAAAGTTCTTAGTTTTATTAGAAAATATTGGCAAGAATGAATTGCTGGATTATGAAAAAGATTTAAAGAAAGCAGAAATTGAACATATTGTTCCTCAAAACCCAGCAATAGATCAATGGAGCTCAATCTCTTTTGAGGAACATGAGAAGTACTTACATACATTAGGAAATCTCACATTAACATTTGATAACAAAAGTCTTAGTAATAAAGGATTTGATGAAAAAAGAAAAATTCTTAGAGAAAAATCAAGGATTAAAATGAATGATGAACTTACTAAATACGATGATTTTAATGCTCAAGCTATTGAAAGTCGAGCTATATCAATGTTAGATAAATTTTTGCATGAGTTTTTAGATGTCACTAACATCAATGCAATATCATAAACAATTTTTATTATACACTTTGTCATAAAATTATTGTTAGCAGATTAAGTTTCAACCACATTGATACAAGATGATATCATAAAGCATAAAAACTTGGAAAAATATATGACACACCAAGAACAAGATTGCCTCTTTTGCCGCATTGTGAGTGGCAACATTCCTGCAACCATCGTCTATCGGAATGATGACATCGTTGCCTTTAAAGATATTTCACCTGTGGCGCCGCAGCATGTGCTGATTATTCCCGTAAAGCATATCGCTTCGCTCAACGCACTCGCACCAGAAGATCAAGCAATTGCCGGTCAGATTCTTCTTGCCGCCGCTCCCGTTGCAGAAATCCTCGGCATCAAGGATTCTGGTTATCGACTGGTGTTGAATACCGGCGCCGATGCCATGCAAACCGTTTTCCATATCCATGCGCACTTGATTGGCGGGCAATATATGGGCTGGCCTCCATTTCAGGTGTAGCAATCGAATATGAAAGTAGGCGATTCACAATCTCTTTGTGCATCGCTCTTGTTCGGGTTATCATCACCCTTATTTTATTTATTGTTGTAGTCAGAGAAAAAAGTATGCGTTTATCGGAATTAAAGGTTGGCGAAAAGGCTGAGGTTGAGGCTGTAAAAGCAGTCGGTGCCGTGCGACGACGAATTATGGATATGGGACTCATCAAAGGAACGGAATTTCAGGTCATACGAGTAGCGCCACTCGGCGACCCCGTTGAGATTGCTTTTAAAGGGCTCTATCTCGCGCTGAGGAAAAACGAGGCTGACGGAATTTTTGTAACAACCATGTCCGACGTGACTGCGAAATAAAAAAATGGATAACAGCAACGTTATACGTATTGCGCTTGCGGGCAACCCGAACTGCGGTAAAACCTCGCTCTTTAATGCGCTTACTGGAGCCCATCAGAAAGTTGGCAACTTCTCCGGAGTTACCGTTGAAAAACACGAAGGCTACCTCGATTACAAAGGTTACCGCATTACCGTTGTTGATCTGCCCGGCATTTACTCGCTCACCCCTTATTCGCCGGAGGAGATTGTCACCAGAGAGTACCTCATTAAAGAGCCGCCTGATGTTGTGGTGAATGTGCTTGAGGGACCAAACCTTGAACGCAACCTCTTGTTAACAACACAACTCATGGAACTTGAGATTGATTTTCTCGTAGCACTCAACATGATGGATGAAGTTGAGGAGAAGGGGATCGTCATTGAAATCAAGCAATTACAGCAACTTCTCGGTTGCCACATTATTCCCACTTCAGCAAAAAAAAACACGGGACTTGATGCTCTGCTTGACCACATTATCAGAGTTGCGCAAAAAAAGATCACGATTCGCAAAAACAAGCTCTTTTTTCGCCCTGAGCTTGAACTATCGGTTGACAAAATCACTGCGCTGCTGTTACATCAAAAGGAGCTGAAGAATTACAATCCGCGATGGCTTGCCATCAAATTGCTGGAGAACGACCGAGCGGTATATCACGAAGTACAACAATATCCCGTGTGGTTAAAAATTGAGTTGGCTCTGCAAGAGGCGCTGCGCGAAGCTGAGCAGTTGCACGATTCGGAACCTGAAATTTTAATCACTGAAGATCGCCACGCCTTTATTCGAGGTGCCATGAAGGAGTGTGTACGGCAAACAAGCGCCATCAAAGCGACTGCAACCGACTACATCGATATGGTAGTGCTCAACCGAGTGCTTGGTCTTCCAATATTTCTGCTGGTGGTGTGGGCGATTTTTCAGTTGACCTTTACGCTTGGTTCGCCAATTATGGATGGCCTGCAGCTTCTCTTCGATACCATGGCCTCAACAGTAGAGCCATTACTGCCCAATGAGACGCTTCGCTCCATTATCATTGACGGAATTATTGCCGGCGTAGGTGGTGTCCTGGTTTTTCTGCCAAATATTGTACTGCTCTTTATCGGCCTTTCATTTCTTGAAGCATCTGGTTACATGGCACGCGCAGCGTTTGTGATTGATCGGGTAATGCACCGCTTTGGGTTACATGGCAAATCCTTTATCCCGATGATTACTGGCTTTGGCTGCTCAATTCCTGCTATTATGGCAACACGCACGCTGAAAAGCCGAACAGATCGGCTGGTCACCATCATGATCATTCCCTTTATGAGCTGTGGTGCAAAGTTGCCGGTGTATGTACTCTTGACCGCTGCTTTTTTCCCACCGGATGTGGCAGCAAACGTCATGTTCGGCATTTATCTGCTCGGTGTTATTGTTGGTCTCTGGACTGCATTGATCCTGAAAAAAACGGTGATGAAGAGCGATTCCGAGCCCTTTGTAATGGAGTTGCCGCCATACCGCTGGCCAACCTTTTCATCAGTCTTTTTTCAGGCAAAAATCAAAGCACTGATGTATCTGAAAAAAGCAGGAACGCTTATTTTGGGAGCTGTTCTTATCATCTGGGCAGTAAGCAATTATCCCCATAATCATGTGCTCGACGCTCAGTTTGCTGCAGAAACCGCACGAATTGAGCAAAGTGGCGCAAGTGATACACAACGGCAAGCACTCACCCATGCGCTCGACTTGCGCATCAAGTCGGAACAGCTCGAATATTCAATAGCAGGGCGTATTGGAAAAGTGCTTGAACCAGTTATCAAGCCACTCGGTTTTGACTGGAAGATTGGTATTGCACTGGTCACCGGATTGGCGGCAAAAGAGGTCGTAGTATCGACGCTGGGCACCATTTACTCAATCGGGCAAAGCAACGATACAGACGTGGAACTTAAATCAATTCTCAGAAACGATCCCTCATTCAGCCAGGCAACAGCACTGAGTTTGATGGTTTTTGTTCTGCTTTACATACCCTGTGTTGCCGCAATTGGAGTAATGAAAAAAGAGGTTGGGCACTGGAAACCGGTCGTACTCTACTCAATCTATTCGCTCTCGGTGGCGTGGATACTCTCGTTTATCGTCTATCGGATTGCGCTGCTGATGTTGTGAGCATTGAAGTAAAACTGATTTCAGTAGCGCAAAAACTCTACAGGTATCCCTGCAACCACTGCAGCTTCTTCAGCACTCATTCCCTTTTCCACCAAGCGTTTAGCAACGTCAAGTTTTCCTTTTTCAATACCCTGCTCAATACCTATCTCAATACCCTGTTGAATCCCTTCACCGATTCCCTCTTCCTTGCCTTCCATTTTTGCGAAATAATAGTTTGTCTCAACATAACTCGCTTCATCGCGAAGGGAATCCTGGTAACGGGTGTAGGCACGACGCTCTTCGTCGGACATGCTCAGCAATGAAAAAGACTTCTTTGCTTTCTGAATCCCTTTGGCTTTGAATTCATCCTTGATCTCTTCGTTTTTGAGAAAATATATCCACTCGTCAAGTGAGGTTGTTGCTATGCGGTTAAAATTGTTGACTTTGATCAGGTAGTACTCGGGATAAATATCAAAGATCTGGCTTTTGCCATACTGCGTCTTCTGATGGATATCAAGTTGCAGGGTGTCGTGATCATGAATGCCCACAAAGCTTGTGGTGCCATGGTAAATATAGTCTGTGCCGTGACCAAGATCGAAGTAGAGAATATTGACGGAGATAACCTTCACCAGTTTTGCATAGCTGTCGCCCTCCTTTTGATGTTCGGTGATAACACGGGATGTACCATAAAGCATCCGTTGCAGGTAATCAAATTCCCGATCAAACTGCACTTCGATAATGACAATTTCGCCCTTGGTGTTTTTTACTTTGAGATCAACACGGTTGAATTTGTCGCGTTTGCTCTCTTTGTTGCTTTCACTCTCAAGAATTTCAAGGATGCGAATGTCTTCGCCCAACAGTTCGCTTAAAAAACCTTCAAGAATCTCAAAGTTTGCTTTGCTACGCAATAAGCGCTTCATTGCCCAGTCAAAGGTGATTAATTTTCGAGGTGATCGCAGGCTCATGGTTTCCTTGACATAATTTGTTTGAAGGAAATATGAGCGTAATATAACAGGGGAATCTTTCCCGTGCAAAAGATTTATCTGATACCACTGCCGCAAAAAATCCTGTCCATCCTTAAATCCCATAAATCGTGTTCAGACAAATGGTGGCT
>DYND01000034.1 GCA_020721255.1 Chlorobium chlorochromatii | reverse complement strand
AATTTGATTATAAGTTATATCAAGTCCTTTTAGTTTTGGCATAATTTCACCTTTTTTCAACTCTTTAGTCCAAACTCCGCTAATCTCTGAGCGTTTCATCTCTCCGTGAAACGTTTCATGCTCCCGTGAAACGGAAAGTAAGCCCCATGTATTGACTTTCACAAAAAGAATAGGGTAAGACAGCATGAAATTTGAAAATTGTCAATAACAAAATTTAATCTTTTTCGGAGGTGTTTTCATGGCGCGTCAATCTCTTTGCAGACTGATGATTTGTTTTATTCTGGCTTTGTCATTATCAATAGTGCCGATGGCTGCTATTGCTCAGGAAACTTCTGCTGATGGTTTTTACATACAGGTAAAAAACTATCCCACATTGAATGCTGCTCAGAAAGCTGCGGTCAAAGAAAACATCTTTTCATCCGCTACACAGGACTATAATGCTGCCAGCTTAAAGTCCAAGCTTGTCTTTTTGGGGAAAAATCATGAAAAAGCCGTGATAGAAGAATTATGGCCCGTGATGGGGCTTTTATCCGGCGATGCTGCCGCAGACGCTATCATGGAAACATTCATTGAACATAATTTTTCTGTTTCAGAACTGTTCTATTCCGGGTTACGCCAGCGATTCGGTGAAATTGCCGGTATCACACAGACAAAGTCTGCCCTGCAAACCTATCTGAATTCAAACGACTCATTTAAAAGAGAATTTGCTTACGGGCTGTTGGAAAAGGGCAAAGCTTCGGGTGCTGCCGAGTTGTTCAAAGCCGCTTATCATCAGGTTCTGACCTTTGAACATGCCAAACAACTATTCAGATTAATTGTGTTATTGAACAATCAGGAAGCGTATATCGCCGCAAAGTCCGTTCTTGAAACTGTCGAATCTGATGCAAGATTCACAGATGATGTTCAAAAACGGCTGATGGTTAATCCGATGGTAATGTTTTCCGCACCGGAAATCAAACCTTTGTTGTTAGCAGATGTAACATCTTCAAATTATTATATTCAGACCAGTGCTGTTCATGCGTTGGGCAATTACAGCGGTCAGGATGTGGTCAATGTATTGCAGCAATTGTATGACAGCAAAGAAGCAACGTTGCAAAAACGATCAAATGATGCAACGCCATCCCGTGAAGATGTTTTGTTCGGGCTTATCAAACAAAGTCTGAGTTTTGCCAAAAGAAATAAGCCTCAGAGTGAACGGGAAACACGGGATAATATATGTAGGGATAACTCATGTTTCTCTTATAATTTTTGGACAGTCAGCAAAGATGCGAAACCCGAAGATGTACTTGCCCAACTCGCAAAGGATTATAGTCCTGTAATGCGTTTATCTTCAATAGGTTTTACAGGGGTTAATTTGCTGATGTTGAAGGATAATTATGAATATATTGATTATATTCCAATGTCAGTGAATAATCTCATCAATAATTCTAATAAGATGCCAAAATTAAAAACAAATGGCGGTGAGGATGAACTACTCTCAGACGTAATAGACAAGTTAGGCACTTATACCGATGCCAATGCTTATATTGATTTTTCTCCGGTATGGGATGGATTGTTAACATCAAAAGAAACTGGATATATCTCATTAAATCCATCTCCTACAGTGTATGAGTATGGCTGGTATGACGCTAAAAAGGTTTATCCTTATGCAGTTCAGTATTGGTTCTTCTATTTCTATAATGACTGGACTGGAGACCACGCTGGAGATTGGGAAACAATTACTCTTTTCTTTGATTCATTAGGACATCCTAAAGAAGCAGCTTATTCAACTCATTATGAAGCAAGAAAACATTTTTATTGTAACCTTGAAATCCAAAATGATTTTAAACATCCTCATATCTTTGTGTCAAATGGTGGGCATGGTTCTTATGCTAAAGCCGGAGATACAAATTATGGGGGTGGGGCATTTGATAATCATTATGGCGATCAGAATAAAATTGATCCAACACTCTATACATTAAAAAGTCTTATGAATCAGAAGCCGGAACATTGGATTAACTTCAAAGGACGATGGGGCGATAAAGATGACTCACCAAGAGGTCCAAAATACAGAACAGATGCTACAGATGATCCGGTAAAATGGGTTGGTTGGCTTAAAGGTAGTTACTGGGATGTATCTATAAATAAACCACACTATCCAGATGACTGTTCTAAACGTCTTGCTCAGAAAATATTCGGTGAAAGCGAGAGTGGTAAAAACGAAACCGGACCATGGGACTGGGCAGACGGCTATCCTACCGAAACGGATAAAAACAAAGAGCCTGATTATGACAAAGATGTTTGCCTTGAACGCCCTGAATTAGTAGAGGCAACTGCTTCCTCTTCATCCGTATATAAATTTAAGTGGAAAACACGGGGTACTCATACCGTTGCTTCTACACAATATCGCCTGATAATTTTTGATCCTCAAGGCAAAGAAAGTCAGGCAGTGTATGACAGAACAAATCCAAGTCTGGATTGTTCTCAGGACGAATGTGCAGTTGAGGTGCCCTCATTTACTCCCGGCAAGCATAAATGGGCTGTGCGGACTGAGAATACCGAAACATCCAGCGCATGGACAGACTTAAAAGAGTTTGAAGTTGTATCATCAGGCAAGATTTCAGTGGTTTTTGTTTTGGATGAGTCAGGAAGCATAAAGTCTGATAGTTGGACATTGGAGCAAAAAGGCTTTGAAAAGGCTTTAAGTTCATTGCCTGCCAATAGCACTATTGAAATTTCCATAATCAAGTTTGATACCAATGTTGAGGAGATAATCGGTCTCACGCCTCTTGATTCTGTGAACTTAGACAGTATTAAGAACAAGCTCACTTCAGCAACACAGGGTAGTGGCAGTACTGCCATGAATTTGGCAATTGATGCGGCAGTGCAAACCTTATCAAAATCATCTGCTCCCACTAAGATAATCTTTTTAGCTACTGATGGTGAGCCTACTACCGGTAATGACATAACAGCCAAATCAGCAACTTTAGCTAAAGATGCCGGTATTGTTCTTGAGCCTATCGGAATCGGCTTAGGAACAAGCGGAGAAACATTTCTGAACACAATCGCTTCAAATCCGCCTGTTGCCAATCCCAAAGATTTTACCGAGTTCGGAACTGTGGTGAGCAACAAGGTAGTCGGCAAAGTAGGAAGTTCAATCAATATCAGATTATCACCGGATACTGTAGATTTCGGAGTGCTTCATCCTGATGTTATAGCTACTCCCGGTGCTATCGGTGTCTGCGGAAACAAAAAGACCGTAGAGCTTATCAATAGTGGCAATAATAATGTAAGTATTTCCGAATTGAAAATTACGGGTATTGATGCAGGCAGCTACAAAATCGAAAGCGTTGACGGACAGCCTTTGAATTTACCCATAGTTCTCGGAACCAAAGTTACCATGTCGATTATTGTTGTGCTTTCTCCGACCACAACACCGAGCGATGGAAAATTCAATGGAATTTTAACTGTTAAAGGAGAGCAGATTATTCCTAAGCCTGCTCTTGGTCTAACAGGAAATCCTACTCTCGGCGGGCAAATTCTTGAGAAAAAATTTGCAGACTATAGCGTTTCTCTCAGTGCAGCAATCGATCCGAGTGCTTCAAAATGTTTTACTTTGGATGTGGTTGATGCTCTGGTTGTGATAGAGAAGATTGATGACACCGGAAAACCTTTGACAAAAGCCGGAAATCCGGTAACAGAAAATGATGTAAAGCTGGCAATTCAGGGAGATTCCAGTCACAGTCTTTTCCGTTCAGGAATTGCAGCAGATGGGAATGCACGACTGCTTATCAGAGCCTCAACATCGCTTAAATCAGGTACTATAAGATTTACCATTCCTGATAATGCAGAAACCGAAGCCTTGTTTTATTCGCTCAGTCGAACCACAAACAATGACATTGATGGGAAAAATTCTATTGATGTTCCGATTGTAACAATGTCTGACAATGAAGGACAGGCTACGGTAATCTTGAGAGCCGGTGAAAGATTTGTGGGCAACAAGAGTGTACCGGAAGTCAAATTTAACGTAGAAGCATGTGTTGTAGATAGCGCAACTAATAAGTGCGCCAACACCATCTATCAGGATATTAAGGAGATACGTGCGCCTGTGGTGTTGATTCATGGGTTGTGGGCGGATGAAACAAGTTGGGGGGAAGACTCTAAAATAGATGAAGACGCATCAATGATGGAGACTCTCCAAAATGCTCATTTTCATGTAGGCACATGGAATTATACAAATAATCAGGGACCAACCCTTACAATGCCTCCTGATCAGCTAGCTCTCACAAAGAGAATAAAGCTTGAATGTATCAGCCTTATGGAACTTGGCTTCGCCTGTACCCGCGTAGATATTGTGGGACACAGCATGGGAGGACTGGTTGCCCGAAAGTTCATCTATGACAACAAGCATTATAAGATTTCCCCGAATTTTTATCAAGGCTCTGTAAGGCGTTTGGTTACTTTGGGAACTCCTCATTTCGGAAGTGGACTTGCAAACTTCCTTCGGAAGGATAATTCATCTGTAATAAATTCTTGCATAAATCAGCAAGCTTTTGAATCAGCTATGACAACTCTTGCAAAATATAAAAAAGAGTGGGCTGAAGCAGCGCAAGACGCGATGAAAGCGCAAGCACTTGAGGATTTGAGTATTAACAGTTCGTTATTGCAGGCTCTCAACAGTAAACGGCAGATAGTTCCCACGTTTGTCATTATCGGAGATATTGGCACCTTGTTTGAGGGTGATGATATAGCTCTTCCGATAATAGGTGATAGTATCGTGACTAGAATAATTTCTGAAGCTGGATGTAGGCATTCAGACATTTTCCAAAATTCAAATGCTGATGGGGTTGTGTCAGTTGTTAGTCAAAAGGGCAATGTTGAAGGTATATACTCTCAAATGTTTAACGGTGTTCCTCACGCAAGTATATACAAGTATGTAGGAGAAACCCGTAATCCGAATATAATCAATCGGGTCATTGAACTTTTGAACGGACCACCTACATCCTTTTCGCCTCAAGCATCTGTTCAACATAAAATGAATGAGCAACTTGCTCTGAACTCTCAGAATGGAAAGCGAGAGAGTAATCAGATGAAAGATGCTAAATCAGGAATCGGTAAAGCTTTTGATGTAATCTCTTCTGTGTTTGGCGTTTCAAATGCGTATGCAGGAACTCCTGTAACTGTAACCTTGAGCATTAGCGGCAATAAAACAGAGTTTTTGCCGGGAGATACAATAACATTTGAGGCTAAAGTAACCGGAGGAACAAATATCGTCAGTGTAACACTTATTGACCTTAAAGATGCTTTTTGGATGGCAGAAGATAAAACTGTTCCTTATCAATGGACGTTCAATACTTCAAAGCAAGCTTCCGGTAATATTCAGATGAAGGCTGTTGCAATGGTTGACGGCAAAGCTGTTGAATCGAATGTTGTAACAGCAAACATCAAGCCTGATCTTTCAAAGCTGAAAAACATTGTGTTTTCACCGAATGATCCGATTGCGCTGATGCCTGATATGACTCAGCAGTTGCATGTCAAAGGCGAATTCAGTGATGGCTATAACCGTGATATAACATCGGGTATGGGAATAGTGTATAGCGAAAATATTGTCAGCGGGCTTAAAATTGTTGCCGGGGATTCACCGTGTATTGAGGTGAGTTCATCAGGAGTTGTAAAGGCTCTTGCGCCGGGGAAAGCTGAGGTAGTTGCTACCAATTCAGGCTATTATGCAACTGTTCGGATAGTGGTGCAAGGAGAAGAAGGAACAGATTACTGCCCGAATGATCCGAATAAAACCGAACCCGGAGCTTGCGGATGCGATAAAGCGGAGACTGATACGGATAATGATGGTGCACCGGATTGCATAGACCAATGCCCGAATGATCTCAAAAAGGCTCAACCCGGAGCTTGCGGATGCGGTGCATCGGAAACCGGTGATAAAGATGGAGACGGAACACCGGATTGTATTGACCAATGCTCAAATGACCCCAAGAAAACTCAGCCCGGCAATTGTGGTTGTGGTGTGGCTGAAACAGGATGCGGTAGTACATATTATGAACCGACGTATTATTATTATGCGCCGCCTGCCAATCAGCCGCCGACAGCAGACAAAGTGCATGTCATTACTGAGGAAAACAAGCCGGTTTCCATAAAACTTACCGGCAGTGATCCGGATGCACCTAACTGGTTTATGCTGGCTATAAAACCGCTGAGTTATTCCGTCATAACGCAGCCACAGCACGGTACGCTTTCAGGTACAGCCCCGGATCTGACCTATACTCCGGCAGCCGGATATATCG
>DYND01000033.1 GCA_020721255.1 Chlorobium chlorochromatii | reverse complement strand
TGATTTCGTCAACCGGTTCAATATCTTTCTTCTTTCAAGATCATCCATAACATCCACGTTTTCCGTAGGGGCGTATCGCATACGCCCCTACGCATCAATACACCTCTTCTAAACTCTCAACCTTCGCCTTCATCCCCTCCTCAATATCCTCATCCTTGACATCTCCCGACATAACAAGCAGGTTAACCATGGTCAGCAGGTTGCCAATCTCCCTGCCAAGCCGTTGCTGATTCGTGAACTCCTGCCCCTTCAGCTTGTCTTTAATGCCAAAGCGCATCACCTTGCTTGTAACGTGTATCACCTCCGCAGCTTCTTCATACAAATGCGTGAGGTTCTTATCCATATCCAAAAACTTCGGTGCCTTAACAGACCGGCCAAAGCCTTTCGTTCTTTCAGTTACCGACCGGCGGCAAAACCGCAACTCAGCGTTAAATCTTGCCGAAACAGCCTCATCCTTCGTGTCATAACTGCCGCTAAACACCTGTTTTTTCCCGATATGGAGGTACGCCCGCCAGCATCTTCTCTGTACCGAATACGACACGCCAACAACGTTCTCCTTATCCATCAAATCAATCGTTATAGCAGCTCCAGCCTGCAATTTCGTTTGCGTAATGTAGGTGAGCGCCTCAGGTAGCCTTTGTGCTTTTTTACTCATAGCTAATCTCCAGCTTTTTCGGTGTTACCAAATCAAACCGCGCAACATAAAACCCCGACAACCGAGCGCCGATCCGGATCACATAACACCCGGCATCAATCACCACCTGCCCGATCAACCGGCGGACATCCTGCCATACCGGTTCAAGAAGCTCAAGGTACATCCGACCAAGCGGGCAAACATACCACAACACCACAACCAACCCCATCGCAATAACGACGCGTAGCCCTGTTACCACAAATTCACTCATTGTCCACACCCTCCATTTTGTGCCTGTTGAACAAACCGTACACGGTTCTTTGCAACCAACTCTTCTTTTGCTGATTCAATCGTCACCCGTGACGAAAACACCGACTCCTCTTCCATCCCATAAGCCAGCAACAACAAATACCCCATAGCCTCAAGCGACAACCCGCCAATATTCTCCCTGCTCACATAACTCGGCCTCTTCATTGCGCACCCCCTCGTTTAAGTTCAAGTTCCCGTGCAACCGCAACAATTATCTTTTCCCCAAGTACATCGCCACTCTTCAACGCTACCGAATACCCCGTAAAAAACAGGTCTTCAGCCTGCCGGATGTCACCGCCGCAAAAATCAGCAATCACTCCAGCAATCGTTGCTGGCTCCTCAATCATCACCCCGATCAATAGCGCCAAATCAGCAACAACATCCTTTCGGCTCCGATACACCTCACGCTTCACTCTGCACCGGTTCCAGATATACTGATACTCACCCCTTAACCCGCGCACCGTCGCCGCAAAGCGGGGGAGCCCCACATACACAATCCCGACACCAGCCAAATCATAAATCCTACGCACCACATCCAGAACGGCTGGTTTCAAATGCTCCGCCTCATCAAGAATGATCACTTTTCCCGTTCCGCGCAGCTTTTCACATATCGCCATCAGCACTTCATGCACATTCCCGCGAGCCTCAATGCCCCCCTGCTTGGCAATCTCCTGTAACACCGACCGCATAGGGAATGTCGGGTGGCAATCAATCGCAATCGACCCCGGGTTCCGCTCCACATAATCCCTGATAGCCGTACTCTTTCCCGTCCCGGATGGAGAAGTCACCACACCAATCTTGCCATACAAATGGCACTGTCGAATAGATGCCGTTACTTGGGAAAATACAGTGGTTTTCACCACCGTCTGAAAGCGCTCTACACCCTGCAATGGCAACGCATCAACCTCACGCCGCCGCTGCATCCATGCAGCAATCTTCTTCTCAAGAAGCACAGGATTTGCAGGATAAATTCCCGCTAACCACTGCGACAACGCCGCACCAGAAATTCCGCAGAACTTCGATAACTGATTACCTGAAATGCCCTCCAACTCCATTAGAGCCTTTACCGACTCCAACAGTTGCGCATTTCCCTTGTTTTGAGTATCGTTCATAGTGATCGTGTTTGTTTTTAATCGTTACTGACACAGTCTGTTAGAGACACCGCTGCAGTTCGTACCTGCAGTGGTTGTCGTTTCATTCCCAATCAAAACAAACGAGAGAATCCTGCTCTTGATCAACGGCTCCTGCAACGCGTTAACCATCTCTCTGGTCGCCTTATCTTTCGTGAACCCGAACGTAAAAATCAGGTCATCAACCCAGCCGTCAATAGTGCTGTGCAGCACGTGTTTCCCTTCTCTTCTCATGGTGGTGGTACTCCTCTTTTATTGTTTATGAAATCAGCGTTTACAAAATCCCCAATGCGGCTGAAACCCCAGCACGTCAGCCGCAGCCTTCCGCACTGTCCGCCCCGTATGCGTTACAAGCGTCTTCTTGCCATCCCCATATTCCAGAGCAATCTGGCAAGGCATCTGCTTTCCCGCTATCGTCGTCACAAAATGAACCTGCTGCCCACAAATCGGGCACACCACATGCGGCCTCTGCCCGATCATCGTCTGATATGAAGTGATTTTCTTCTCTGCTTGCATGGTTTATAACTATCAAATGGTACCTGATCAGTAATCATTACATGATTTTCAAGCGTTCCTGCTTCAACCTTATAAAACTCATCACATACTGGGCACATCAGCATTTGCGGAAACCCTTCAAATATGTGTGTTGTAAATTCATGCCCACATCTAAGGCAATGGATTGAAATTTCTTCCATAATGATTCTCTTTTTTATGGTTAATCGTACATCAACGCTCTTAACTGTTCTTGCTCTTCAACCTGCCGCCGGCGACGTTCCTCAGCCTCCACCAAAAGAAAATCAAGATCAATGCCATCATCCGGAACCACTTCACAGCCAACAGCCATCTTCGCTTCAGCAAGCTTCTTTTGAGGCACAACCATCGGCAACGCCCGGGCTTCTTCGGCATCAACCGCTGAGTAAAAATCTTTTGCCAGGCGAACCGTTGCTTTCCTCAACCCGCCAATCGTCTCCAAAGCACCACTTAAATGACTCTGATGCATTTCTGTCCCTTGAGTTACTGCAACAGGGTGCATTCCTTCAAACACACCTGTTCTTGCTTCAAATAGGAAGTTTTCCCCACTTTCATCAAATACATAGATTCTTTCAAGGTCACCGAAATCAAAGCGCACCACAAACGGGGTTCTATTTTCATAATGATAAATGCCCTCGTTCCAGTAATGGCGGCCAAACATCAAAATCCCGTTTTTATCACTTTTCTTTACAGCCTGCGCAAGCATTAAAAACCGAAGATTTTCAGGCGTAATCATCCGTTTTTCAAACCCTTCGGATGACCTCACAACCTCAATCGACTCCTTATACACCTCTTCTGGAGACCGCCCCTGTAATGATGAACCCTTGGTCTGTGGTGTTACTGCATATTTATTCAGTACCCAGTCAACAAGAGCGACATGGATATCGGTTATCGTATCAACAGCTCCGCCAGTCAGCTTGTTATGGAGACCCTTGGAGACTTTTTCCGCTCGCAGTAAGTGAGGTGGCTGTGTCTGTATAGAGTTGCCTCGATATCCAGGCCGACGCTGCTCAAAATCATTCAGCGTCCCGAAAAATCGCTCGATAGGCTTACTCTGACCGTGATAAGGGCGTGCATGTAACGTCTTCATATACCCGTATGGCTTCAACCGTTCAAAAAGCCCTGGGAGCGTGTCAAAATCCTTTGCTTGTTTGAAATACTTTGCTTTAAAAGCCCGTCCATTGTCCAGGTAAAAATGACGAGGAACAAACCCAAGCGTCATAATTGCCCGATAATAGGCCATAGAAATGATCTGTGTGTTTTCTGATGCGCCGATCTCCCACCCAAGAGGCATTCCTGTTTTAAAGTCAGTAACGACAACAATCGTTGGCCTGAATGGACGCCCGGTATAAGGATTAATCACGTCGCAATTCAGCGTATGGCCATCAGCAAGTAGAATATCACCGACCTCAATCAAACTGTAATCGCGGGTGATGGACGGCGAGCACTGGTCGTTAAGTGCCTTTTCTCCATCTCTTATCAGGGTTTTAACAGGATTGTTATTTTGTGCAAATTCCTTGAGATATCGGAAGTATGTTGCATCACTGGCGTTGGCAGTGAGTCCTCTCCATTTAAGCTCATTGTGCATGTCAATGACTGCCTGACTCATTGTTTTTCGAGGAATCAGCCAGCATCGGTTGAGTATATCAGCCTCCATCTTTGTGATACTCCGCTTCCCCCGGCTCTTTCCGTATCCCGGAGCCAAAGCAAACGTATCACCATCAGCAGCATCAACCATCTTCTTCCAAGTGTCAAGCGTCTGAGCCGTCAAGTGCTTGATCTCACCTCGCAAATCATCAAACTCAAACATCAATCCATCATTGTACCGACGGCAAAATTCATTCTTCCGCTCGATCAAACCGCCATATTCCTGCCCAGCAATAGCGTCCAGATAAGCACTCAAGACACGGTATCGGTTCAGTGCCTTATCCTGATTCGAAATGCTCACAGCACTGCGTTGCAAAAATGCAGCATCACGGTTCGCCAAATACAACGCTGTTTTCGGCTTCTCATCCGTGATCAACTGCCGATATCTTTCAATTCCATCTGGAGGCAATTCAGTAAAAAATATCTGGTATGGACGCCTTCCGTCTTTGTCAATTTGTCGGCATTGTTTGGCGTATTTTCCATTCAGGCAGCGATACTGAATCGTGTTTTTTTTCTGTCCCGATATTTGGGCGAACTGTTCAACACTCAACCATCCATCTTGAGATCGTAACACATTAATTTCTTTATCACTTATAGAACTCGCCCAATGTTTTACGCTTTGGGCGATTATTTGGGCGACTTTTGGGTGACTTTTTGAGCCGTCAGTGAAGGATATAATGTTATTCATACCACTATACGAGATGCTTTCTTTCGATTCTGACGATAATGAGTTATACGACTGATCCTCTCTGAAAGCATTTCATTGTATACTTTAAGTACTTCTGGGCTATTTCTATCAAGAGCATACCCCACTGCTTGTGATGATATCCCAAATACTTTCCCAACGGCTGTTTGCAAACCCCTGTATGGGTATTTTCTTCGATTGATTTGAATATTTTTTCTCATACATTTATCTGTAAGTGTTTTGTAATTAATTAAAAATACAAACGGTTTTATAAAAAATCAAACGATTTTATAAAATACTCCTCATGCCGACTTGGGAAGAAAAAAGACTGGAGATAGCTAAGGCTCGCGAATTTATTGTTTTAACATATATTCGTGATGTTAAGAAGCAGAATAAAATCCCGAAAGGAGCGGCTGAAAAAAAACTTTTAGTTCGACTAAAAAGCATTTGGTTTGATAAAAACCTTTCCGTACTAGGAGAAAAAGTCCCAACGATAGGAACAATAAAGAACTGGTACGATGACTACGAAAAATCAGAAAATTACTTGAATTTAGTCCCTGATTATGGGAAATCTCTAGGTAAATCTATTATCCCGCAATCACATAAAGATTTTATTATAAATGAGTTAAGTAGATCAAAGGTAGACGACAGTAAAATAGAAATCGCAAAGAGGGTAAAAAAAGCGCTACATGAAAAAGGATTATCCGCAGAATACTCTGAGGCAACTCTTTTTCGATTTATAAAGGCAAACCAAAATGATTTGATTTTTTTGGATAAAAAAACACAGATAAATAAACGTTTAAATGATATTGAAACTGAATTAAAAGCAATTAAAATTGGATGTTATAATAATTCAGGAGTGATCGAAATACCGCTATTTATGCATGCAGTTTGTGCTGGAGTCCCCAGCATAACCAGTGATGAAGTGGAGCGTTATATTTCTGTTCCAAAAGAAATCACGAAAAACCCTGAAAGCACTTGGGCAGTCCGAGCTAATGGTGATAGTATGATTGGGGCTGGGATAGAGTCTGGGGATATTCTTATAGCAGACAACAAATCTCCTGTGAAAAACCGTTGCATCGTCATTGCAAGCATTAATGGCTCCCAAACTGTTAAACGAATCAATATTTTAAATGGTTCTGTTGTCCTGTCTCCAGAAAACACTCAATATGACCCTATATCACTTAAGGAAAGTGATGAATTAATAATTTTTGGAACGGTACTTGGTATTTATCGATCACTCTACTGATCGCTGCTAAGAATCTGAAAACTAAGTGCAGGAAACCGGCAAAACCGGCAATTTTCCTAAAACTGTTTTTTTTCTCTTCTTCTCTCTTTATCTTTTTATTTATTAATAAGATATAAGAGGCCAGAAATTTAACCACTTTCATAAAACTGCTTGCTCTTTTATAATAA
>DYND01000024.1 GCA_020721255.1 Chlorobium chlorochromatii | reverse complement strand
TTGACCCGATACCGGCAGGGGTAAAAACAAAACCGATCCAGATATTATCGGTTCCATACTCTTTTGGCAAAGGTGGAAGAGGAGAGGATTTTTCAATAGCTTTTGTAATGGAATTATTCAGATAATCGCTTGCTGCTTTTTTATCGAAAATAATCTGATCAATCGTGCCATCAGCAAGAATATGGATGCGCGTTTTCACCTCCATCCCTTCACTGTTTTTCAGGAATGTTTTTGAAAACGTCCAATTCTTCTGGATAATCGCTTTGATTTCAGCCTTATAGGTATATGATAATCCACCACCACTTGCCACTTTACCCGCCCCGGAACTGGTTCCACCACTGCCATTTACCGAACCTGCTGCTGCCTTTTCTACCTTGAGCTTCTGCTGGAGTCGCTCAAGCGCATTGTTGAGGGAATTTCGCGATTGCTGCGGCTCAACCTGACCATCCACGCGTTGCTTGATATGATCAAGCGCTTTATTAATCGAAGCCTGCCTCTCTACACCAGTTAGTAAAGCGGATTTCTCCTTCGCCACGTCCTGATTAGATGATGATGGATGAACCGTATCTGTTTTTTTTGCTACAGGTACAGGCATTACCTTCACCTTTTGAACATCTTTTTTTATAACAGGTTGTGATGCTGGTGATGCCACAACAGCTTCAGGCGGCTCCGTCTTGGTAGAAGAACCTTGTTCACCGCTCGATGCTGGTGCCGACACCAGCGTTATGGTAACAATCTGCGGTGTAAGCTGTCGAGGTATTTCGCGTAGCTGGAGATAAATGGCTGCTCCAAAAAGAAAAAAATGCAGCGCGGCAACAACAGCAAGCGAGAGATAAAATCTTTTTTCGGAATGTATGATGGTATCCGTTTTCATACGCCAGCTTATCTCCTGCCTTGCTGCATCACTGAAGCAGGCTCAGTCACCATGCCAATTTTTTCGATACCGGCATCTTTAATCTGCGCCATCACATCCATCACCAAGCCATAAGGGAGCGACTTATCCGCTTTCAGATGAACCTCTTTCGTGTATTGAATATCCAGTAACAAAGGTAATTTTTCACGAACTTCAAAAGCGGCTAATTGCTTGTCGTTAATAAACACCCGACGTGACGCATCAATGGCAATAATCACGGCGTGTTCTTGTACCTCCATCTTTTTCAAGGTGGTTTTTGGTGCATCAATCTTCACACCATGGGTCATCATGGGTGCAGTCACCATAAAAATAATCAGCAGTACAAGCATGACATCAACGAATGGAGTAACATTAATCTCACTCAGCAATCGCCCTTTTTTTGAGGTCATCATCGCCATTACTCCTCGGAGTCTTTAAAAAAGAGATTGACGAAATCAGGGGAAAACTCTTCAATATCGCGTTCGATAACACTGATCTGCTGGATAAAATAGTTATACCCCATCACTGCAGGAATTGCCGCTGCAAGTCCCGCTGCTGTAGCAATAAGTGCTTCGGAGATACCGGGTGCCACCACCGCAAGTGATGCTGACTGCGTAGCACCAATCGTTTGAAATGAGGTCATAATACCCCATACGGTACCAAACAAACCAATAAAAGGAGCTGTATTACCAACAGTTGCAAGAAAGGGAACAAGCGAGATAAGCCTTTTGTTTTCAGCATTTGCCTCCCGCTTAACCGCCAAAGCAAGACGCGCCCTCGCGTGACGAAGATTTGCTTTGCCATCAAGGCCACGATATTCAATATAGGCCGCACGAAACACTCTTGGCAACGAACCATGCTTCAGCGAATCACTGTTCATAAAGGCTTTATCCGCATTGTGAACTTCAAAAAAATAATCGAGAAATGCTTTTGACTCCTTGAGAGATTTGCGGACATACCCGAATTTAAAAGTAATAATCGCCCACGAGATTACCGAAAAAAGCAAAAGAGTTGCAAGTACAAAGAGCACAATTGCACTTGCTTCAGAGAGAGAACCAACCATACCAAGTTTAGTATCGAACATATTAAAAGTGACGCATTATAAATTCAAAAGATTTAAAAGAAATTGATGTTACGAATAACAAGATACGCTAACAGTGAACCTGACACTGCACACAAGGTATTAACCATATCGTTATTCACCAGAGCCGTACCTTTGATAAGCTGATTAGCAACCATGGTGCCATCTGGCGCAAGGCTATGCGTACGCTCCGTCACCTTTTCGCGAATCGCATCATAATACTGTGCCTGCACGGTTGCGCCAAAAAAGCTGTCAACCAAGCTTGCCACAAGACCTGCAAACCCGATAAGCAGCAACGATTGCACCCATCCAAAATCGAGTAACCACTGCACATTTGTTGCTAAAGCGCTGGCACAAATCAGCAGTGACCCAAAAAAAGCCGCCGATGTTCCCGGAAGAGAAACACCGCCGGACGTACCCACAGGAACCGCTTTAAATGTTGTCACTAACCACGCTTTCGGGTTAGGCCAAAGCGTGCCGATCTCTGTTGCCCACGTATCGGCCTGTACGGCAGCAAGCGTGCCAAGATAGGCGAAAAAAAGTGCCGGGTCATTGGTCAGAGAAAAAATAATCATTACAATCCAGGCAATTCCGCCATTAGCATACACCTGTCCGGCGTCACGCTGCGACCCTTTTTCAAAAACAAGGTCGAACTGCGCCTTACGCTTTTTACCCAATTTCGAGAGCACTGATGACAACAAAAAAAAGGTAAGCATAGGCACCGTCCACGCAACACCACCAACACCAAAAATAGTAGTTCCCAGCAAAAATGTTGCCGTAGCGCCACCGTTGGTAAGAAATTTAACCTTGATGGAAAAAATTGCAAGGAGCAGCGCAAACAATCCGCCAAGCAGCAACCTCTCCAGAAACAACGGCTGGTTCATCTGCAGAAGAAAGAGAATATAGGCGATGATAAGCGGAATGAATAAATTATCAAGCCCGTGCGACAAAAGCGCCTCAACAGCAGTAACAAGGAGTGCAAGAAGAAGCGACAGTGCAAGAATCATCACCAGCGAAATACCGGCAAGTGCGCCTGTAAAATGTTGACTGAACAGCGTCAGTGACGTTAAGAGCAAAGCAAATGAACTCACAAACATTGCCAAGGAACCCTCAACCGTTTTGCGGTTTTTTGTGAGGTGCACAATATGTTTTTTCCCCACAGCACTGCCAACCAGCGCTGCAAGCGAATCGCCAACTCCCATAACCAGCATTGATATCTGGATAATCCAGAGATGTGCATCCCAAAGTACTGGCAATTCTAACAAAAAAACCAGCGGAACAAAGATCGAGCCATAACTTTTTACAACTGGCGAAGAGAGTGCTGTGTCGTCAGGAAGTGCCAGCAACGAAGAGAACCATTTGAACTGGATATTCAAGGCACAGCCCACAACAAAAAACAGTGCGGAAAGCGCGAGATAAATCCATGAATCGAAAAATTGTGGCACAAAAAAAAGCAGCACACCCATGCTGATATGAAGAATTTTGCGCACAACAAAGGAATTCATACCAAAGCGCTTCGTTGTCAGCTCCGCCATAAGCACAAAGAGCGATATGAAACCGATAAGCAAGAAAAAAGCCTGCAAATCCTGGTGAAAAGCAGCTTGAAGAGACAGCATGGCATCATTATTTTGTTAGGAAATAAACAGCACATTCCCGATGGATTATAGCATTTTTAAATGTTTGTTTTAATAAAACATTAAATGTAATTTGTAATAACTTTTAGTTTACGAGTGGAAAACTGTTTGCATTTCGCCATTGCATTTCTCTAGTCTATCAGCCAATGTCTTTACTCACTTCACAGACGCAACACACATTGAGCTCGCACTATTGCTCTGAAAAAGCAATGAGAGAGAGATACTCATCTTACTCCTCGATCTGCCCTTCGCATCTGTTAAAATCTACTGAATCCAGATTCGGGATTGTTGCTGCTGTTGCCATCGTCGTAAGACTCATGATTGTGCGTTAACATTCAAGAGCCGATACCAAGTCCAACTATTTTTCACACGAATATCTTTAACACAGTAACTTCGGGAACGGCAACCCGAAGGCGTTTGTTTAATTGCTAAATTTCTATTCGATATGAGATCTGATACCATAAAAAAGGGGTTTGAAAAAGCGCCGCATCGCAGCCTGCTGAAAGCCACCGGCACCATTACATCGCAAGCTGATTTTCGAAAACCGTTTATCGGAATCTGCAATTCGTTCAATGAACTTATTCCCGGTCATGCCCATTTGCAGGAGCTTGGAAAAATTGCTAAAGAGGCCGTACGTGAAGCAGGTGGAGTTCCATTTGAGTTTAATACTATTGGTGTTTGCGATGGCATTGCTATGGGTCATATCGGAATGCGCTACTCACTTGCAAGCCGTGAGCTGATTGCCGACAGCGTTGAAACCGTTGCCGAAGCGCATCGCCTCGACGGACTTGTCTGCATTCCAAACTGCGATAAAATTACTCCTGGCATGATGATGGCTGCACTGCGCATCAACATTCCGGTCATTTTTGTTTCCGGCGGACCAATGGAAGCTGGCCACACACCGTCAGGCAAAACGGTTGATCTGATTTCGGTCTTTGAAGCAGTCGGACAATTCAGTACCGGAAGTATTGATGAGAGCGAATTGCAAGCTATTGAGGAGAACGCTTGCCCGGGCTGTGGCTCCTGTTCGGGTATGTTCACTGCAAATTCAATGAACTGCCTCAGCGAAGCACTCGGCTTTGCCTTGCCGGGCAATGGTACCATTCTGGCTGCTGATCCACGCCGTCTTGAGCTGGTGCGCGAAGCATCCCGCAAAATTATTGACCTCGTCAACAACAACATCAGACCACGCGATATTTTGACACGCAATGCGCTGTTGAACGCTTTCGCTCTTGATTTTGCGATGGGTGGAAGCACCAACACCATTCTCCATACGCTTGCTATTGCCAATGAAGCAGAGCTTGATTTCGATTTTTCAGAGTTGAACGCACTCTCAGCAAAAACACCATATATCTGTAAAGTAAGTCCCGCAACCATGGCAGTACATATAGAGGATGTCGATCGTGCAGGTGGCGTTTCAGCTATTCTCAATGAACTCAGCAACATTGAGGGACTGCTTGACCTTTCAGCCATAACGGTGACCGGAAAAACGCTTGGCGAAAATATTGCACAAGCTGTCGTTCTCAATCGAAACGTGATCAAAAGCGTTGAAGCGCCATACTCAGCAACAGGTGGACTCGCTGTACTCTATGGAAATCTTGCGCCACAAGGTGCTGTTGTAAAAACAGGAGCAGTCAGTGCGGAGATGATGAAACATACCGGACCAGCGAAGGTTTACGATTGCCAGGATGATGCAATTAAAGGCATTATGGAGGGCGATGTTAAAGCTGGCGATGTGGTGGTGATCCGTTATGAAGGACCAAAAGGCGGTCCGGGAATGCCTGAAATGCTCTCGCCCACCAGCGCTATTATGGGGCGTGGTCTTGGCGATTCCGTAGCACTCATCACCGATGGACGTTTCTCTGGCGGATCGCGCGGTGCGTGCGTCGGGCACGTCTCGCCCGAAGCGGCTGATAAGGGGCCAATTGCTGCGCTCAAAAATGGCGACAGCATCACCATTGATATTCCACAGAGAAGCATCTCCGTAAATCTTTCGGGTGAGATTATTAACAAACGACTTGTGGCACTGAAACCGTTTGAACCAAAAATTAAAAAAGGCTATCTGGCACGATATTCAAAGCTGGTAACCTCAGCCAATACTGGCGCTGTTTTAAAAAATCCAGTTTCTTGCGAAATTTAAATTCATCACCCATGAACTCATCAGGTCAAATACTTAACGGTTCAGAGATATTTTTTGAATGTCTGCGACGAGAAAATGTTGAATATATTTTTGGGTATCCAGGCGGATCGCTGCTGAAAGTGTATGAAACACTTCATGACGTTAAGGATATCAAACACATTCTTGTTCGCCATGAACAGGGTGCAACACACATGGCTGAAGGGTACGCCCGCGCAACCGGCAAACCTGGTGTTGTACTGGTTACTTCTGGACCTGGCGCTACCAATACCGTTACCGGTATTGCCAACGCTTACATGGATTCATCGCCGATGGTCGTGTTCACCGGACAGGTGCCAAGCACGCTGATTGGCAACGACGCCTTTCAGGAGGCAGATATTGTCGGCATCACGCGCCCGATTACAAAACACAACTTCCTCGTCAAGGATGTCAAAGAGCTTGCCATCACCATTCGCAAGGCATTCTATCTTGCCACAACCGGCAGACCGGGACCTGTGCTTATCGATATGCCAAAGGATGTGCTGAATGCCTCGTGTATTTTTGAATGGCCGGAAAGTGTTGATATTCGAGGCTTTAAACCAACGGTAAAATGCCATATCAATCAGGTTGAAAAGGCTGCTCAGAAAATAGCCGAGGCAAAACGTCCATTACTTTACATCGGTGGTGGCGTTATCAGTGCTGAGGCTGCTGAAGAACTGCGGGCGCTGGCAATGCAGCAAAATATCCCTGTTACTATGACGCTGCAGGGGCTTGGCGCATTTCCCGGCAACCATCCGCTCAGCATGGGAATGCTCGGTATGCACGGCACCTACTGGGCAAATCAGGCAGTCAACCGCTGCGATTTACTCATTGGTATTGGCGCACGCTTTGACGACCGCGTTACCGGCAAAGTCGATACCTTTGCGCCACAGGCATACAAAATTCACAATGATATTGATCCAACCAATGTTGACAAAAATATCAAAGTTGATCTGCCGGTTGTGGGCGATGCAAAAAACTTTCTGACGGCGCTGCTTGAGGTAATGCCCCCGGTAAAAGTTAATCGGGATGAGTGGCTTAGCGAAATCAACGCATGGCGTGAACAATGCCCACTAACCTATAATACAAAGGGCGATGGCCTGAAAACTGAATTTGTGATTGAAGAGGTGTCGAACCAGACAAACGGTAAAGCCGTTGTGGTAACCGACGTAGGACAGCATCAGATGTGGACATCACAGTTCTACAGTTTTATCAATCCACGCTCCATCATCACAAGTGGAGGGCTTGGCACCATGGGCTATGGCTTGCCAGCAGCGCTGGGTGCAGCTTTCGGGGTAACCGACCGTCCGGTGGTGCTCTTTTGCGGAGATGGCGGCTTTATGATGAATGTGCAGGAACTGGTAACTGCTGTGCATTACAAAATGCCGATTAAAATTTTTCTGATGAACAACAGCTTCCTCGGCATGGTGCGCCAGTGGCAGGAGCTGTTCCATGAAGAAAAATATACCTTTACCGATCTTGGGGCAAGCAATCCTGACTTTGTGAAGGTTGCTGAAGCATTTGGATGCAAAGCACTCAAGGTCGAAAACTGTGATGAAGCGAAAGCTGCAATCAGCGAAGCACTTGCATGGAATGATGGACCGATTCTCGTTGATTTCAGAGTCGTTAAAAAAGACATGGTTTTCCCGATGGTACCGGCCGGTGGCTCAATTTCCAACATGCTTCTTGCACGGTTAAACCCTAAAACAATGGTGTAACGGCTAAAATTTTGGACCAGAGCCTGCAAACGACATGAGCTTATCAACCTCATCATCTTTGCGCATAAGGGATAACCGCTGTTGATAAGCCATACGTTGCGCTGTTCTCTGGGCAACGTTCACCAGAAAAAGAATTATACTATCCGTAACCGGAGCCCTGCGCAAAAGGGCTCTGGTCAATAAACCGTCAAGCAACGCTTCCGGGAAAAAGCGCTGCAGTAAAACATCATCAAGTGAAATATACGCACGTACAGAACCCGGATCACCCTGCCGTGAACAGCGTCCGTAAAACTGCCGGTCAATACGTTCGGCTTCATTCGGCTCTGTTAACATAACATGTAACCCTCCAGCATCAGCAATCCCTGCCCCAAGAATAATATCAGTTCCCCGACCAGCCATATTGGTTGCAATGGTGATGTTGCCATACTCTCCAGCACGCGCAATAATTGCTGCCTCTTCAGCGTGATAGATCGCGTTGAGCAACTGAAACGGCAAGAGCCGCGAATTCAGACGTTCGGCAAGCGCTTCGCTTTCGCGGACGCTGCGCGTGCCAATAAGCACGGGACGTCCAGCACGATGCAACGTCTCAATATCGCTCAATAATGCCGCATATTTTGACCCTTTTTCTACAAACACTTTCGGTTTACATATCTCTCGTCGGGATGGACGGTGCGTCGGAATCTCGACATAATTGAGACCGTAGATATGCCATATTTCTGATGTCACACCTTTTACAGTACCAGTCATACCGCTGAGCGTATGGAAAAAACGGAAAAAACGCTGAAAACTAATGCGGGCAGCCACCTCAACAGGATCGCTCATCTCCAATCCTTCGAGCAACTCCACAATCTGCTGCGTTCCCTGACGCCATTTTCTATCGGGCATAAGCCGTCCGGTAAACTCATCAATAATGACAACCTTACCATCGCTAACGACATAATCTTTGCCTCGTTTGAAAAATTCACGAGCAGCAAGCACTAACAGAAGCAACTCATCCCTGCGGGCAGATGAGTGCCAGAATGAAGGGAGAGATGGTGTCATACCCTCAATCCGCTCTTTGCCTTCGGGAGTTATCATAATTTGCTTAAATCGCTCATCGACAGTATAATCGGCATCCCTCTGCAACATTGCGGCAAGGCGCACCGCCTCGACACAGGCATCCATCAGCGGCTTATTCTTAACGGGGCGAGAGATAATTAAGGGAGTGGCGGCATCATCCACCAGCACACTGTCTGCCTCATCGACCACTGCTGACCACAAGCCATTAAGCACAGGGCAATTCTCCCCTTCCCGCTCCGATTGCGCACGAATATAGCGGCGCGACGGCTCCATCATGCCGTGCAGCAAAAGACGATCTTTCAGAAAATCAGCCACCAGCTCTTTTGAGGTTACATACACTACAGCGCTTGCATAGCGCGCCCGACGTTCATCACGATTCTGTTCCGAAAGCACGCAGGCAACAGTAACGCCACAAAAGGTATAAAACGGCTCAAGCTTTATATAATCGCGATTTGCGAGATAATCGTTGACGGTAATAACGTGGCATGAACGACCGCTCCAGCCAAAAAAAACGGCAGCAAGTGCCGCAACAAGGGTTTTACCTTCGCCAGTCTGCATTTCAATGAGCGCACCCTTCAGCACCGCCAATGCACCCATAATCTGCTCAACAAAGGGACGCAAACCCAGTCGACGCTCCGAAGCCTCAACCACCAAAGCCATTGCCGCGGGAATATGCTCGCGATAATCACGCCCAGCACGCCGAAAGTGCTCTTTGCAAAGCAAAAGACGCTGCTGCAGCTCCTCATCCGAAATGATGCGAAACTGCTCAGATGCCTGATGGATGGACGTTGCCTGCCGGAGCAACGCTTTACCATCGAAAGTGGCGTGATGCACTTTACCTGCAAGCCAGTGCATCGCCCCTTTGACGCCGGAAGGCACAACTTTTGGCGTACGGACAACGCTCCGCTTATACTCTCTGGAGGGAATCACAACCGATAGCGTTTCTGGAAAAGCTGATAAATGGAACGGTACCACTGAAACAGCAAGGGCTCCGGTGCAAGATTAAATCGGATAGTACCGGAACGACCATGCAGGAGATGAGCCTCGGTTTGTTTTTCAAGAAGCGCATTAACAAGAAAAAAAGGTTCAGCGGCATTATCGCCACTCTGCTGCTGCGTTGCCTGCACGGAAACATTACCTCCGCCCAACTGACCAAGTGCCGGCGAGGGGAGCTTCTCATGCTGATACGGAATAAGACGCACCTCGCCTGTGGTGATTCGCTGATGCGCTTCGCCCCACAAACGCACCTCCACGCTGTTCACGGACGAATCAAAAAGCTCTGACACCTCCTCTTGCGCAACCACAGCAGCAAACTGAAAACGATCACCACCAACAATATCACCCAGATACCTGCCACGCTCAACCCATAAGCCGGAAATTGACTCTTTATTTGCAGGAATCCAGATACCATTGCCTCGTGCACGAACAATTAATTCCGCTTCATTGCGACGTAACTCCGCCAGCGATGCCTCAGCAACACTCAGCTCTTTGAGCACCGGTTTAAGATCGGCAATGGTTTTACCAAGTGCCTGACGCTCTTTCACCTTCATCTCAACCACACGCGATTCAGCACTCATAAGAGCAAAATTCAACTCCTTATTTTCAAGCCGCACCAGAGGCTGACCAACAACAATGCGCTGCCCGGGTGCCACCAAGTACTCTTCAACATGCCCGGCAACCATATTGACCACTTTGATATCAGGAAAAGACTCAACCACACCCGGAGCGTAGATGTTGTGAGGGAAGGGTAACAGCACCGTCAGCACGGTAAACGCTGCAAGGAATCCTGCTGAAACTGCCACAACTCTCCGACGGGATTGCTGCAGACGACCATCAAGAAAAAGGTAGGTGATAAAACGAATTGTTGGCAAAAAAACACCAGTAATAACACCAGCAATAGCTAAAAGAGTGCCCAAAATGAGCCATTTATCCGCAATAAAAAGGATAATACCAAGCGAAATCATCACTTTATAGATGGCACTGAGAATGCCATAAAGGGTGAGTTCAATCGCCTCATGCCTGTTTTTAGCTGTTGAGCGAGCACCACTGTGTTTAAACACATAATGCTCAAGTAAATAACGGAGTTGCTCATTTGAGCGCGCAGTCAAGTTGGGAATATCGAGGAGATCGGAGAGAATGTAATAGCCGTCAAGCCGAAGCAGCGGATTAGCGTTAAAAAGCAGGGTTGAAACTGATGCCACAAACATAATGTTGTACGCCAGCGAATGAAGCGCCCCTTGCCCTGAAACTGCCCAGTAAATAGCCGCAAGTGAAGCGACAAACAACTCTGCAATCATGCCTGCACCGCCCACAAATGCCCGATGCCACCGGTTGCGGAATCCCCAGCTTGAGGTCGCATCCATATACGGCAGTGGCGTAAAAATCATGAACATCAAGCCCATAGTATGCACTTCTCCACCATAACGATGGCAAACAAGAGCATGACCAATTTCATGACAAGCTTTAACGAAAATAAGACCGAGATAGAGCAGAAAGAGGTTGTCGGGGGCAAGCACCGCCTGAGCACTGTCGAGCGCGACATCGGCATTATCGATCACCAATTTGATTGCCACAAGCAACGTTAACAGCCACACCACCGCACCAAGCGGACTTAACAGTTTATGGATAAGCTCAGAAAAACGCACCAGCAGCTTTTCGGGATCAAAGAGCGGAAGTCGGATAAAAAGGATGTTCATCAACTGCGACTGAAACTCTTTGCGTCGGGTTGAGGTATAGCGCGACAACATCTGCCGCGTATCGGGCGAAACGTCGGTATCGAGCAGATTCATGGAGTACAACTGCCCCAGCAGCATCACCACATCAGCTTGACCGGGTGCTGTTTTCGAAAAATCCTTCATGCAGGAGAGCCACACCTCTTCAACCGTGTGCTCAGCATTAAGACGCATAATAAAATCGTGAGCGGCTGGCTGTACTCGAAAGAATCGATTATTAAAGGGGTCGCGAAGTACGTACCACTTCTCGCCACGATAGAACTGGCGCTGTACTTCGACAGTTGCACGAAGTTTCAGCCGTAGATTGGCGACAAGATGCCACGATTCACTGTAGGTTGTTGCCTCTTGCATATCACCACCAAAGCTTCATGGAGAAAAAATCGAGCGTGCGATGCAGCACAATCCAGATAATGTGCCGTTGACCGACGCTCACCTTTGCAAGTCCACTCATGCCGGGTCGCCACCAGCTCTGCCGCGACTCGGTAATTTTGCCAAGAACAAGAAAAACATTACCCTTCTGTTCCGTCACCGCCATAGGCTCAATGCGCTCAATGAGCACTTCAAATTTTCTCCCCGGCTGACTGATAAATGCCACTTCACCAACCTGCCCCACTTTCAGCTCCTGAATATCACGTTCCGGCACCTTCATCTCTACATAAAGGTCTTCAAGCTTCGCAACTTTCAACAGAACATCACCCTTGCGCACGGGCGCTCCAAGCAGCTTTTCAAGATCACCCTCAACCACAACGCCACTGAAAGGTGCCTTAATTTCAGCATGGTCAAGGCTATAACGTATCATTTCAAAACGGCTTTCCGCCTGGCGTTTCAGCGCTTCGGCAATTTTCATCTCTCCAAACGCATTGTGCGCCATCGCCTTTTTCTCCTCCTGTACATAGCGCTGCACATCGGCATAACTGCGCGACTGCTCCAGAACCAACTGCCGAGTATCGAGCAGAAGCAACCGTTGACTGGCAGCAACAAGATCACCCGGTTTGCGACTAACCTGTTCGATATAGCCATCAAATGGTGCGGAGAGCAGTGCGAGATCTTTGGTACGGAGAATAAAGGGCGCCTCCACGCGGTACTCGAGCGTGGCGAAAAGAAGTATGGCAAGTAACAAGCTCGCTGCTGCTCCATAGATGCGGTGCATGGTTTGATCAGTACCGAAAACAGAGCTGCCCCAGCGTTTAAGCGCATCAAGCGCCACGGCGCCAAACCAGCGATCGTAGTGCTTTAAATCGGCAAGACGGCGCGATGCCTGATCGCAGATAATCCGAAGACTCCGTATTTCATCGAATGTCAATGGTTTATCACGCTCACACGTCAGAACCGCCACAACGTTCTGTTCAAGACGGAGAGGTAGCGACACCATGTTCGTAACACCTTGTCGGGCTGCAAAGTTTTTGTGTTCACGAAGCACCGCCGTTGAACCAGCAGGTTCCGGCAGCAGCAGCTCTTCGTCCTGATCCAGGCACTCCTCCATCACCACTTCAAGCGCTTGCACAACTGCCATTTTGCGATCGAACTTCTCCGTATTGCTCAATGCCTGCAAGCGGATATACTCACCCTCTTTCCAGCCAAGCGAAACGCGGGAAGAGCCGAAGCGATAGGCAAGCTCATTGCAGAGCGCCATCGCCACACCAAGAAAGCCAGCATGTTCGTTCATGCTGAGCATCACATCAAGCGGATCGGGCAAACCTTGCATGTTGTGCGACAGGGCACGCGCGCTGTTGCCCATACGATACGTTGCGGGAATATTGAAAAGCACTTCGCGTTTCAGCACATCACTGCTGCGGTCACTATCACTGGCACGGAAAAAGAGCGCAATGGTTTCAGCATCGTCAGGAGCGCACTCAAGGCGGAATGCGACGAGAATACCCGAAGAAGCTGCATCACTATCTGGAGGAAGTGGCAGGTACACCAATGGCTGCTGAATGGTTTGTTCGACAACCTGATTGAGCAGTGTGGATGCCACCATACCTGTACGAGCAGAGGCCAGTGGCCAAAAGCAGAAAGAGTTCCAGCCGCTGGAGCTTTTACGCAGCAGCAGCACCCGATCAGCAACAAAAAAACGGCACGCCTCTTCAGCATAGGAGAGCCAGAACTCCCCTTCTCTGCCCTCAAACAGGCGAAGAGCACGCAAACGTTTTAAACGATCTTCATGAAAATTCATAACAACGCCATGAGAAATAAACAGAGTATTACGGTTGAGGCAGCAGCATTTTGCCGGTAACGCCTGGGGTAATAAAACCATCCTTATTATCAAAAACTACCGTCACCTGCATAACGCCACTTGCCGGGTCAACAGCATAAGGCACTTTGGTGATAATGCCCTGCTTTTTCACCTCCTGCTCACCAACGTTAATCAGAAGCTCAACCACCATCCCTTTTTTAAAACTGTAGCTTCGGGAGTCATCCAGATTAGCAACAAGCAGACAGCGCTCGGAATTGATAAGGCGCACAAGCGGCTGGCCTGGCTGATAGACCTCCCCAACTTTGAGAAACACCTTCTCAACAACACCACTGATCGGCGCTTTAAGAAGACGGCTCTGCACCACCGTCACCGCCATATCGTACTCAACCTGTTCACGCAGCTCCTGATTCAGCAGCCGGTCACGTTCGGCAACAGCACTCTCCCACTGCAGCGAAAGCCGATCGACCTCCTCTTTACTGACGGAGCGCGTTTGACTGTACAATTGACGGTTTGACTCCAGACTTCCGGTGAGCGTACGCACGGCAACTTCCGCTGATTTCAGTTCAGCACGGTTTTGCCAGATCAGTTTACGACGGGCAACCTCAAGCTCCTCCTGCGCGGTTTCAAGGGCAAGAATAACAGCGCCTTTCGGAACTTTACGGCCTTCAGCGTAGATGATTTTATCAACCCTGCCCTGCACCACAAGACCCAATGTTACATCGAGATATGGCTCAACTACACCTGAAACAAACGTTGGATACTCGCCAACCGGAGCGCTCGGCTGAAGAGCGGCGCGTTGCATTGAGTCCACCTTGATAACCGGTGATGATGAGGGTAACCCTTGACGATGGTTATCGCCTCCATTGTTTGTGGACGACTGGAACGGTTTCCACAAAACAAGCAGGAGTACAAGTAAAAGCAGCGCAACTGCACCGATAACGACATTTTTTTTCATAAAAAAACTGCATAATTAACTATTGACTATGAGCGTCTCTCCCCTGCTTTAACCATGACATCTCAACGAGCTACCTTCTCTTGTTGCGATAATCCATAGCGCTGCAACAGCGTGCCATCAAGCGCATAGAGGTTCACCAGCGCGTACTGGTAAGCAAGTCGGCTATCGAGCAAGCTTTCCCGAACTTTGAGATAATCCTCCTCTCGCTCCAGCATCATCCGAGTATCACTTTTGCCCATGGTAAAGCGCGAATTCTCAATTTTCACCAGTTCTGCATTCAGCGCAACTACTTTTTCGTAATTCTGCACCTGATTATAAACACGGCTCACCAGACCTGCAACTATCTCCATCTGGTTGGCAAGTTCAACCTTCTGCATGGTAAGACGCTGCTCTGCCTGCTCTTTTTTCAAGCGTGCAGCATGCGCTTCATTCCTACTTTTACTGTCACCAAACAGTGGCATTTTAAACTCAAGACCAAGACTCCATGAAAGGTAATCATTACTGAATGCCTGATCGAACGAGTTACCAAGTGAATAGGCAAGACCGTTCATACCGTAACTCCCTTTGACGTCGAGCTGCGGTAACCGCTGATCTTTAGCATAGGCACTGCGAGTCTCTTCAAGCGTAACGGTTTTGATGGCGCTGAGATATTGCGGATAGCTGCTGTAAGCGTTGCTGAGGCTTTGATTATAATCGACGGCAATGAGTGGACAATCGGGAACATCGGTTGCTTTAAGCTGCATTGACTCTTGCGATGCGCCATATTCACCAAGCAGTGAACGCAAATTACGCGTTGCGGTTAACTCTGTCTGTTCAGCAGCGGCAACCAGCGCCTGACGCAAGCGCAAACCTGATTCAGCATCGAGCACAGCGGTGTAATCTGCTTTACCCGCTTCATAACGGCTCTGATTCTGCTGCAGCATTTCACCGGCAATAGTCGCCGAACGCTGGCGCATCTGCAACTTCTCCTGCGCACCATAGCACTGCCAGTAGAGCTGCACGGCGCGCGCTATCGTTTCGACTGCCGCCTGCCGATAGCCTTCATAAGCGATGTCGGCATTAGCGCGTGAAAGACGAATGTTCGCTGTCGTGGTCTTCTGACCCGCACCCTTTAGCAATGGCTGGGTAACATTCAGCCCAAGAAAAGTGACATACTCATTATCATTAGAACCAGATGGTTGCAAAGTATTACGAAGATCTTTGATTTCTGAACCAACACTATAGGTTCCACCAAAAGGAGTCAACCCCTCAACCGTCGTGTTGAACAGATTGTTCCTTTCGGAAAACTCCGAATCACCACTACGCTGATAAAACTCTTGCGCTGTATTTGAAACATGGTTACTCTCTCGCGTCGCTGAGAGTTTCAGCATCGGCTCATAAAGAGCGTTGGCAGCGTTTACCATCTTTTCATTCGACAGCCACTCGAGCTGCCTCGCTTTTATTTCAGGATTTTTCTCCATCAGCTCGCCAAGAAAGGTGTTGAGCGTCACGCCTTCCGCACGCGATGGCAGCTTACTGCTCTGCTGTTCAACTGGTGCTGTAACCGGTGCAGCAACCGTCGTGTTTGGCACTTCTTTTGCAGCTTCTGTGGCGGTCGTGCGCTGCAGAGGCGCTGCCCAGAGCGAAAGCGTCACTGCTGCAAGCACACCTGCCGACAAACGGTTCTTTCTGACACCAGCAATTGTTAATACTGAAGCAGCACTTTTTGTAAAGGGATTATTTGGTTTCATTGTCGTCACCACGATTAAATGGTTGTAAAAAAGCTCAACATTCTCTGTAACAACTCAGGTATTCAGTCATATTTTGAACTGCATTGGTCCATACACCAGCTTCAGTCCATCCGTTGCCCATGAGTAAACTGACCAATCATAAATACCTTCAGGGAAACTCTCAAATGGTGCCCAACTGATGTCTTCAAGCCAGCGACTTGCAAATTCCATTTTTTCATGCTCGACCACCAGCAGGTACGAATCCGCATCCTGCACTTCACTCCACTTGAAGAAAAGATAGCCATTCTTGATTTCAACGTAGGCATCAAGCTGTTCTTCAACGGCAACCTCCTCGTCAACAAGCATACTCTCAACGGTACGATACATGCGCTGCATCCGCTCTGCTACCTTTGGCACAAGCTTTTCTGCACGATCGTGTGCCGATTGATGATAGTTGATTTCCAGACGTTCATTAATCAAATAGTCAGCAAAGCTGATGACGATACTGTCAGGATCAACTGGTGCTGCGATATTGACAGTGCCCCACCTACTCTTTATCGAGGTACCATCACCCGCCGAAAGACCATTAAAGATGGTACTTTCACCACCATCAATTGAGGTTACTGTAATGGTAGCTACTGTAATGGCAGTGTCGTTCACAATATCCATTCCACCAGCTACGGCTTCTGCTGCAATCCGATCGACCGAGAGCTGAAGTGGCGTAATATGGCGCAAACCAACATTATCACCAGCCTGCAACACAACGCTTTCAGAGGAGACGTTCACACCATTGGTACCGGTGGTAATAGATCCGTTTTTGGCATACACTTGCACTGCGCCCGATTCGGCAGAAAGCAGACCAAGCACTACATCTTCGTATGAATGGTACACAATAGTGCCTGCGCTGTTGGTGGTCTGCACACCATCGCTCATAGTGATAGAGCCTGTCGCGCTCTCAACACTGACGCTGCTGCCTGAGGTTTCAATATCCGACTGCTGCACCACATCCCTGTTCGCAAAAATCACCACTTGACCTGTGTCGGTCGTGACGGCTGCATTGATAACCACATCGCTGCCGCTGCCTACAGCGTTAACGCCTGCTTTAAGAATAACATCGCCAGTTCCATTGGCGCTTATGGCAACACCATTGCCATCGCCATCATTAATAGTGATGCTGCCATCGAGCGTTACCAGTTGGATAGTACCGTTCATACTGGTCTCCAGATCGGAGAGCGAAACATCAACCACCGTCAACATATTGGCAATTGAGTTAATTTCAACAACATTGACGGTCACACTCGTGATAATAATGTCATCATCCTCCTCAATGTAGATACCTGCCCCTTCAATCTTCGGATCGGCACTCATGTACTGTACTCGTGTTGTAAAAGCACGATCTGCCGAACCAATTGAACCATAGGCCTGCAGGCGTAAAGTATTTGCAATCACGTTCTTCGTGCTGCCTGCTGCATTGATGATGGCTCCACGCTCACTCACCACACTTGCGTTGGCTGCTTGCAAATTACCAACTGTCACATCGCCATAACCACGCAACCGCAGACTGCTCTCTGTTGCCTCAATGGTGGAGGTCCCTGCCATCGTCAGTGCACCACCAGCATTCATGCTGATGGTGCCCGGCGCTGCTGTTGTCACCTGTACACCAGACGCAACGCTGATCTCATCCATCGCTTTCAGGGTGATATGACCACTGCCACTCATAATATTAGCGTTGATGGCAAGATCGCTGCCTGCACCTTTCGCATCGACCAGAATGCTGCCACTACCATTGGCACTCACTGCCTTGCCATCTGTGTTGTCTTCGGTTACGGTTTGGCCACTGAGAACATCCGTGCCATCGTTCAGCGTCACGGCTCCACCGGCTACCAGAACAATGTTGCCATTGTTGGCAAGTGTACGAAGGTCGCTCTGGCTTGCATCCGTTACCGTGCCTGTTGTCGCTGTTGCACTGAACTCCGTTACCGTTACCAACACCGTATCTACCGTCACCGCATCATCTTCTGTCACGTAGATGCCTGCGCTGTCCGTGCCCGTACTTAACGCGCTCAACGTCCCTACCGATGTCGTCAGATGGTTGCCCGATGCGCCGATAGCATCGTCAGCTTGCAGCCTCAGATTCATTGCGGTCACGTTCTTCGTACTGCCTGCGGCGCTCAGGATTGAGCCGCTGTCAGAAAGAACGCTCACGTTCGAGGCGACAACATTGCCAAGTGTCACGTCGCCAGAACCATTGAGCCTGATGCTGCCCGTCGCAGTGATGGATGATGTACCCGCCATCGTCAACGATCCACCTTCGGCATCAATGCTTATTGTGCCGCTACCGGAGGTGGTTATCGCAACAGCGCTGTTGAGCGTAAGAGCATCAGCCGCCTTCAGCGTGATATGGCCACCATTGCCTGTCACTGCTTCGCCAAGCGTCACGTCAGAACCGGCACCGCCTGCCTGCAACAGCATGTTGCCGACCGCTGTCACCGCACCACCTGCGAGCGACTCAATGCTGCCCGATGTCGTAACCAGCACGAGATCACCGTCAGAGATCATATTCGATTGTGCAGCGTCAACCGTAAGTGTGGTTGTTCCATCTGCGGCAACCAGATCGACATTGATATCGTTGAGCGTGCCAAGCTGAATGTTGCTGGCTTCCGTCAAGAAGAGACCGCCCGTGGCTGTCCCATTGATATCAGCCGCAAGTTTGGCTATGTTCAGCTCCAAATGGTTGCTGCCTGTGCCTGCTCCATTGCCGATTGCTGTGCCAGTCGTTACGAGACGCAGCTCATCAGCCGTGATGTTGGTCGTGTCGGTCGTGCCTGCACCTGCATCGGTAATTGTTGATGCGCTCACGCTCACATCGCCCGTAGTACTCAAGACACCAAGCTGCAAGGTGTTCGCAGCAACAAGACGAATATTCCCGCTGCCCGATGAGATGCTTGCGCCATCCGCCATGCTCATCGTGGATGCTTCGATGTTAACCGTACCCATACCAGATATGCTGATATCGCCCGCTGCTGCCTGCGTGAACGCATTGCTTGCCAGTAAGGTAATGTTGCCACCACCTGCGGTGATGCCGCTCTGCAGCAAAATCGCTCCGGCTTTTGCTTCGAGACGGATGTTACCGGTGCCAGTCACCTCAACGCCTTTGCTGTCGCTGTCAGCACCATCGGTCAGGGTGATGTCACCAGTGGTTACGATCAGTAAGGCATTGCCGGCTCCGGTCGTCGTGAGATCAGACAAACTGCTGCTCACTGCTGATGTTGCCGCACTGCTGCTGACGCGGTTGATATCCAACGACACGGCACCGACAGTGAGACCGTTGCTTTCAGTAATGAACATGCCGCCAGCACCAGCGCTTACAGCAAGCGTTGTCACCGTTGTTTCAAGATGGTTGCTACCCGAACCGATACCTGGACCTGCACTCAGCAGCAAGCCAGATGCGGTGATGTCAACCTCTGTATCGCCATCCGTGATACTGCCGCCTGCGTAGATTGCCACGTTGCCCGTGCCCGCTGCAAGCAACTCTATCGTCACATTTGTGCCTGCCTCATAGCGGATGTTACCATTCGCGGATGTTGTGCTCGTGCCCTCCGCCATCGTGATTGCGCCACCGGCTACAACATCAATACTCATACCGGATCCGCTCGTGCTGATCGTCGCATGCTGCACGATATCATGACTTGCTTCAAGACTGATATTGCCGTTGTTGCTGGCGACTGTGCCATGAAGGGTAAGATCAGACATGGTGCCTGCTGCCTTCAAGAGAATGTTCCCTGTCGCTGTAATATCGCCTGCTGTGTCGGCTGTGACAATGCTGCCATTTGTCGTCTGTAGTACTAAGGCACCGTCGCTCGTTAGATTATTTTGTGCTGCATTGCTCGTCAACGTCGCTGTGGCTGTCGAATCTACTCGATTCACGTTCACCGTCACTGCACCAACCGTAACATCGGTGCTTTCCATGACGAACATTCCTCCGTTGCCTGCTTGTGCTGTCAGCGTTGAGATGCTGGTTTCAAGATGGTTGTTACCTGAACCAATAGCTGTACCTGCACTCAGCAGCAAGCCAGATGCGGTGATGTCAACCTCGTTATCACTTACAATATCGCCATCCGTGATGGAACCACTTGCCGCGTAGATTGCCACATTACCACTGCCCGCTGCAAGCAGCTCAATCGTCACATTCGTACCTGCCTCATAGCGAATAGCTCCATTCGTGCTCGTCGTGCTTGTGCCTTCCGCCATCGTGATTGCGCCACCAGCGACAACATCAATACTCATGCCGGATCCGCTCGTGCTGATCGTCGTATGCTGCACGATATCACGACTTGCCTCAAGACTGATATTGCCATTATTGCTGGCGACTGTGCCATGAAGGATGAGATCAGACGTGGTACCTGCTGCCTTCACCAAAATGTTGCCTGCTGCCGTAATTCCATCGTTCGTTGCATCAGTTGTAATGGAACCTGCCAATGTCTGCAACACTAACGATCCACTGCTGATGAAGTTACTCTGTGCTGCATTATCCGTAGCAGTTGCTTCCGATGTAGAACCAACACGATTCACGTTCACTGTTACTGAGCCAACTGTAACGTCCGTACTTTCCGTGACGAACATGCCACCGTTGCCTGCTTGTGCCGTCAGCGTTGAGACGCTGGTTTCAAGATGATTGCTACCAGAACCGATACCTGTACCGGCACTCAGCAGCAAGCCGTTTGCGGTGATATCAACATCTGTATCGCCATCCGTGATACTGCCACCCGCGTAAATCGCAACATCGCCCGTGCCCGCTGCAAGCAGCTCAAGCGTCACATTCATGCCTGCCTCATAGCCGATGTTGCCATTCGTACTTGTCGTGCTCGTGCCTTCCGCCATCGTGATTGAGCCACCGGCAATAACATCAATACTCTTGCCGGATCCGCTCGTGCTGATCGTCGCATGCTGCACGATATCATGACTTGCCTCAAGACTGATATTGCCATTGCTGCTGGCGACAGTGCCATAAAGGGTGAGATCAGACGTGGTGCCTGCTGCCTTCAAGAGAATGTTGCCTGTCGCTGTAATATCGCCTGCTGTGTCGGCTGTGACCATGCTGCCATTTGTGGTTTGCAGTACCAAGGCACCGCCGCTTATCATATCGGAGAGCGTATCGGCGTTTGTCGTCACTAAGCTATCATCAGACTGAACACGCTCCACCGTTACGCTTACCGTCGTTACGGTAACGCTGTCACTCTCGGTCATGAAGGTTGAACCGCTCACGCTTGCTGTGCTCAGCGTCGAAACCGTTGTTTCAAGATGGTTGCTACCAGAACCGATACCTGTACCCGCACTCAGCAGCAAGCCACTGGCGGTGATATCAACATCTATATCGCCATCCGTGATACTGCCACCCGCGTAAATCGCCACATTACCACTGCCCGCTGCAAGCAACTCGATCGCCACATTCGTGCCGGCCTCATAGCGGATGTTACCATTCGCGGATGTTGTACTCGTACCTTCAGCCATCGTGATGGCACCACCGGCTATAACATCAATACTCTTGCTTTCGCTGCTCACAAGAACGTTCGCATTCTGTACCATGTTGCCTGCTACGTTCACGCTGACGTTCCCTGCCGTGCTCGTCAGTGCTGCGCCAAGCGTGATATCGCTTGCTGTGCCCGATGTTTGCAGCAGTACGTTGCCTGCTGCCGTAATTCCACCGTTCGTTGCATCAGTTGTAATGGAACCTGCCAATGTCTGCAACACTAACGATCCACTGCTGATGAGGTTACCCTGGTCAGTATTGTTGGTAAGCGCTGCTCCAGCCTCAACATCAACATCAACACGATTCACGTTCACCGTTACTGCGCCAACAGTTACCGCGTCGCTTTCCGTAATGAACATACCACCGACACCGGCACTTGCCGTTAGCGTTGAGACGCTGGTTTCAAGATGGTTGCTGCCGGAACCGATACCTGCACCAGCACTCAGCAATAAGCCGTTTGCGGTGATGTCAACCTCGTTATCACCATCTATGATAGAGCCACTGCTTGCGTAAATTGCAACATCGCCCGTGCCCGCTGCAAGCAACTCAATCGTCACATTTGTGCCTGCCTGATAATGGATGTTACCATTTGCGGATGTTGTGCTCGTGCCCTCACCCATCGTGATGGCACCACCAGCTACAACATCAATACTCTTACCTTCGCTGCCAACAAGAATGTTCGCATTCTGTACCATGTTGCTTGTGGCATCAATGCTGATGTTGCCTGCCGTCGAACTGACTGCTGCACCAAGCGTGATGTCGCTTGACGAACCCGCAGCTTTCAGCAAGATATTGCCGACTGCGGTCATTGAACCTCCACTTGCAAGCGTTTCAAGATTGCCCGCTGTCATCACCAGCACAACGTTGCCGTCGCTGATAACATTCGATTGTGCACCATCGCTCGTTTGCGTAACGGCTGTGCCATCACCATCGACAACCTTCACATTAATTGCACTCAGCGTGCCAATTTCCAGACCATTACTTTCCGTAATGAAGAGTCCACCCGAGCCTGTGCTATTCACATCAACCGCTAACTTATTAGCATTCAACTCGATATGATTATTGCCAATGCCGACTCCTGCATTATTTTCACTGCTCGTTGTAATCAGACGAACTTCATCCGCGCCAATGTTAACCGTGTCAGTTGAGCCTGAACCTGCATCCGTGATGGTTGATGCTGAAATGCTGACATCACCACTTGTTGTGATACTGCCAAGCTGCAAGGCGCTGGTGACCGCAAAACGAATATTGCCAGCGTTTGCTGTCATCGTTGCTCCATCAGCCATTGTTGCAGAGCCACCAGCTTGAACATCAATCGTGCCACCTGTTGTTACAACATCACCATCAACACCATAGCTTTGGTTGCCGCTGCTATACATGCTGATGCTGCCGCTACCTGCATCAACCTTGGCATTCACCGTTAATGCTCCACCTTGTGCCGTAAGGCGAGTATTGCCACTTACTGCCATTACCGCATTAGTGTTTGAGCTACCGGCATTCAGCACTACATCACCAGTCGTAACATCAAGCACAATGTTACCTGCGCCAGTTGCGCTAAGATCTTCTTGCGTTACCGTTGCCGATGGAGTTGCTGTTGGTGTAGAAACACTTGCATCCGTACCAACACGATTGACCGCTACCGTAAGCTTATCAACCGTAACCATTCCACCACTCACCAACTCTTTTGCCGTAACATACAATCCACCAATACCAGCATTTGCCGTAAGCTTTGTAACCGTTACTTCCAGGTGATCACTGCTTTCACCAACAGCATAGCCTGCTTTAAGAATTAAGCTTGAAGCCGTAATGTCGGGAACGGCACCTGTATCGCCTGCAACATCTTCATCAAGAATCTTGCCAACGG
>DYND01000023.1 GCA_020721255.1 Chlorobium chlorochromatii | reverse complement strand
CAGCTTTCCAGAGACCGCGACCATGCGCTTCGAGCATACGCCCGACAATGTTCTTGATTGCCTGCGGATTAAGGGCGGCAAGCCGTTCCTTCATTACTGGATCAAGGGCGTAAGTCTCTGCGGTTTTTTTATAAACCCAATCATCAACACTGTTGGTAACCGCATCCCAGCCAAGCATGTAAGTAACACGATTACTGATTTCACCAGCTCCACTGTGGCCATGCTTCAGCATTCCCTCAAACCACTTCGGATTAAGCAATTTCGAACGGTACTCAATACGGAGCGCTTTATCGGCATCATCCACCTTGATATCGGAGGTAAACGATTCAACATAATTGAGCTTCACGTCACCAGCCCGCGTGTTACGACGTCGGGCAGCAAGCTGAAGTGAGCCAGATGAGGAGAAATAGTGGTCGATATCAGAAATACCAAACTCGGTAGAGTCCACCTGATGCACCACGCGGTCAACCGAAGCGAGCATTTTCTGCAAAACAGCCGATTCATTCTCCCCTTTCCGACCACCGCCATAGGCGCTGCTGTTGCGGCGGATAAAGAGATCATCGAGATCATTTTCCGACTCCCATGCGGAATCTTCAATCATATCATCAACATAAGTACCATAAGCACCAGGAGCCTGTGTGAATTGACGGGCGGTTGCACTCTCGAACGCCATGCCGGAAGCAAGCGCCTCATCAACATGTTTTTTGATAAAGTTCATCTCCAGCGGTTCATCAGCTTTGGCAGCCTCTTTGACCAGCCGGTCAAGCTGATCCATGAGCAACCCGAAAGCGTCACGGAAAATCGGACTGAGCTGCATGAGCACGTCAATACGCGGACGACCGAGTTTTTCAAGCGGCACCAAGCTGTAATGGCTGATTTTGCCAAACGCATCGTACGCCGGCTCAGCGCCAAGCAGCCTGATAACCACCGCCACCGCCTCACCTTTGGTTTTGATGGTATCGAGACCCCAGAGCACTTGAGCAATGGTTTCGGGATACACTCCGCCGCTCTCTTCGAGATGTTTGGCGATAATACTCTCGGCAATCAGCGTTCCACGCTTGAAAGCAAGTACCGACGGGATTCGCCACGGATCAATCGAGTGAATATTGCGCCCCGAAGGAAGCACATTAACGCCGTCACGCACCAAGTCGCCACCCGGACCGGAAGCAATATAGCGTCCATCAAGCACCTTCATCAGCGCATCCATTTCGCCGGTATTGTCACGAAGGGCAGCAAGAAGCTGCGCTCCTTCACGAATCAGTTGTTCAACAAAGGTCGCATCATCTGGCGAAAGTTGCGTGCCTCCCGTGACCGATGCAAAAGCTGCCAAGGCATTGTTGCGCTCAAAAAGTACTTGCTGCACCAATGTCCGGCAAGCACCATCAACCCACTCGCGCAGGCGAATAGCCTCATCTTCTCCCTTTCGCGACCGGCTCATCAGCTCCGCATAACTGCTAAAATGTTCACTCTTTCCCGAAGCTCCCATAAAAAGAGAGGGCAACGTTCTGCCATCCTCTTCGCGATTTTTCAGTGTTTCAGTAACCGTGATAATCTGCGCTTCCAGCGGGCTTGCTTCACCAAAAATATGCAGTGAATTGGAGATAAGCCTGTTTTCAAGATCACTGATATAAATATAAAGTCTGCTGACATAATCGCGGAATCCCTCACCTTCACGGCGAGGACAATCATCCGTCAGGTTGAGCAGCTCAGCTTTCTGCATTACCGCCTCTTCAATACCGGAACTATCAACCGAAAAACCATCGGGCGACAATGCCGATGACGAGAGTTGCCTTTCACGCACATCAATTAGCAGCTCTTTCAGCGCAGGCAGCTCCTTATAAAGACCAGCACGCGACAGCGGCGGCACCACATGGGAAACCATGGTAGCAAGGCCGCGCCGCTTGGCGATGGTGGACTCGCTGGGGTTATTAACCGGATAGATATAGATATGCGGCACCTCGCCAAGCAGAGCATCCGGCCAGCAATCGCCAGTCAAGCCCGTTTGAAGACCAGGCATCCACTCCGCCGAACCGTGCATACCCACATGCACCATTGCGTGCGCCTGAAACTCACGGCTTATCCAGCGGTAGAAGGCGATGTACTGGTGGTGTGGCGTATTGGCTTTGTCGAAAAGCAAGCGCATGGGATCGCCCTGCACGCCAATTCGCGGCTGTACACCAATAAAAATATTACCAAATCGCAGACCACCGACAAACACATCGTGCTCACCCATCGGTACAATCTGGCCAGGAAATTTCTCCCACCGCTCATCAATACGTTCACGCTCACGTGAAGTGGTCAACGCCCTGAAGTTGTCGTAACTGACCTTCACGGCATCATGCTGATTCTGCTGAAGCTGATATTCAGTTGCACGATCAATCGAATCGAAGAGAGCGTCGGATGAATCGGGGAGCTTGCCGACATTATATCCCTCTTTTTTCAGCCGCTGAAGCGCAGCAAAAAGCGTTCGCGGCACATCAAGCAGCGCTGCCGTAGCTTTTTTACCCAGACCGGGCGGATAATCGTACACAATAAAGGCCACCTTCTTATCGCGGTTATCCGTCGCACGAAGCCGCAGCCACTGCTTCGTAAGCATCGCCAGTCGCTCAAGGCGCTCAGGAACGGTTTCAATCTTGCCATCCTGCAAAGCGCCAAGTATCACCGGACAGATTGCACCATCCATTTCAGGGATGGCATAGGTGAACGTAATCTGCATTGGTGAAACGCCAAGCTCTTTCCATGACTCAAAGCCCTGAGTCAGCAGCGGTTGAGCGATCATGTAGGGCACATCAAGCTTCGTCATAATCTCGTGACGCGCTTCAGCCGCAATGCCGGGTTTGGTGGAACCCGCCGGGCCACCCACAAGCCCGAAGCCCATCATGTTCACCAGCAGATCAATCTTCTCCTTAACCAGCCAGTCGCGCACCAGCACATGACCCTCAACGCCCATCACAAAAGCCGGATAGAGTTGAAGACCCTGCTTTTCAAGTACACGAATCGTGTTGTCGATATAGGTTTTTTCCTGAAGCAAATGTTTGCGGAAAAAGAGAAGACCAACGCTCTGCCCCTTATCAAGATTGATTCCCCGCTTTTTCTGCCAGTTTTTGTAGCTCTTGACATCGGTGAAATATGCCGTTGCATCGGGATGGTAAAGCCCCATATTCGGCACATCAACAATGGCACCGACCTTTACCGGCTCACTGAAATATTCACGCAAAATCAGCCGGAACATGTTGGCGATATTCTCTGCCGTCGGCTGCATCCAGTAGGAATAAACCATCAGCCAGTTCTTGAAATCCTTCGCCTTGCCTGGCACCAGCGGCAGCATGGTTCGCATGATTTTCATCAGCTTCATATAACCGTAAAAAGCATCCTCATCGCGACCCTTCACCAGCATTTTCGCCACCTTTTTCACCATATCGGGCATACCCGCCTTGCCATCGCCGGTGGAATAATTGCCAACTTTGGTGAGCGCCATCGCTTCGGGCATGGACTCAAAAATAAAAAGCGTCTGCACATTAAGCGCTTGGCTGAGCTGCTCTTTAAACCAGTCAATCTGCTCCTTGAAGTTAATCATGCTCATAAAGATGCAATCAGCCTCATGAATAGCTTTCGCTGCTTCAGGATTCTGCTGATCAAGATCAATATCGCTCAACTGAGTCAGCAACACTTCGCCAGCAAGCAGCCCCTTGATTTGTTTCCAAAGCCCGGCATTGTACTGCTCAAGCCCAACAACAGCCACAATTTTTCGGAGATCAGACATAGCAAATGATTCAATTCATAAGAGATGATACAGCCAATCAAGAGAATAAGAATAATTCTGAAGCTTTAGAGGCTTCGCTTTTCCTTTTCGGCTGTTATGCGTATTTTCATAGTATTGATGTGGCTTCGACTCCGCTCAACACCAATAAAACGCCGCTGCCTGAGCGGAGTCGAAGTGACATTTACCTCTGTCGCAGAGTAACAACCACATATTCCGACGTTGTGCCAATGCGGAACTTGCCTCCCCAAATACCTAATCCAGACGAAACATAGCTCTGCATCCGTCCATATCGCCGATAGCCATACGCCTGTTCATACATCTGCTCTACCAACCACGATACTGGCCAAATTTGCCCATGATGCGTATGTCCACAAAACTGCACATCTACACCTTGCCCAGCCGCTTCACCAAAAGCACGCGGTTGATGATCGAGCACCACAATCGGTTTTGTGCGATCCAGCCCTCCAACCAATGATGATAGTGATTGACGCTTTTTATTACTCCAATCATCACGTCCTACCACAACGCAACGATTATCAACCAACACTGACTCATCGCAAATGAAACGAACGTTTGCTTCACGAAAAAAAGCTGCGCTTTTTGGCAACGTAGCGTAATGCTCGTGGTTGCCCGGCACAGCATACACGCCATAACGGCTTTTCAGAGTACGCAACACCTCAGCCATGCGTTCCTCATCAAGCGGACGCAATGAAGCATCAATCACATCGCCCACAAGAAGCACCACATCAGGATCTTCGCTGTTAATCATTGCCACCCACTGCACAAGCTCTTCCCTGCCAATACTATAGCCAAGATGAAGATCGCTCACAACCACCATCCGCAAAGCTCGCGGCATCGCTTTTTCAATACTGAGGTTGAGTTCAACCCGTTCTTTCTTGTTATAGTTTTGGTAACCATACACACCCAACGCAACCAGCAGAGCTGCAAAAGTTAGTATCCCCACCCAACTCTCAATCGTGAACTTGTTCAACGCTTTCAAGCCAAAAAGACGAAGCCCATCAATCAGCACAAAAAGGAGAATAAGGTAGATAAGCGCAATCAGCCACGACGTTCCCGCCGTATAAAGAAACGCAACAACTGATAAAGGAATAAGTTCACCCCATGCCATCACAAAAAAAGGTGCCACAATAAGAGCAAGAAGCAGCAACACTACAAAAAAGCGCAGCCAACGTACCGATGGCATCAAGCGCCATAAGCGATAGACCACTGCGCCATTTATCGCCACAAAGAACAACAAAATTCCTATAACCTGCACCAATTTCATAGCGTACTCTGTTTGATAAAAGGAAAAATCACCAAGCATGCCAAGCAGCATGGTGACTTTGGGAACAACATCCGAAATACGAAAATCCTGAAGCTCGTCAAGCTCATTGTTGCTTATTAAAGCCAAGCTCTTATCTGAAAAATTGTTCTGTATTATAATCGTTTTTTATCAGTCGGACTTAGAGCAAAAACATTGTGGGCAAAAGTAATTTTATCTATTTTTATTCAGATGTTTTTTCCATGCTTTTGCGCAAAAAGAGAGCCACGGCATCATTTCATCATATTCATCATTTCGCTCTGCAACCAGTTCATAAAGCCAGCTCAACCATGATTATCATTGATTCACTATCATTCCCTGCCGAAACTGGTCTTAACCAGCTTGTTGATGCTGTGAAAAATGATCCGGGACTCCTGACGGGGCGAATATCGTCGCTTGACAGAGAAAACGGCGCTCGTGCAGCTTCAGCAATGAACACGATACTGAATGAAGCCATTCTGGCAACAGAGTCAGGATTGGATGGCATCTTCACCGTGGTCGAAGTGAAAACGCTGAATCTCTATATCCGAACGAACTACAAGGAATTATGGGCAAAACTGCATGGTGACGATGAAAACTGTTCAGAAACAGGGTTTCATCTGGTACAGAACGACGGTGCTCTCTTGCAGTATCGTGGAGCAAACCTTATTAACACTGTGGCCGATGGAATCTACCATCTTGGTTTTGAGATAATTGACGATACGCTGCTCAATGAGGATGGGGCTCCGAATGCAAGCGTTGGTCAGATTGCCGAATGGCTCACCCAGTTTTATACCGATCATTCAACAACCGGAACTGGTCTCGATAAAATCACCGATCTGGTTATGGCTGACAGAGGACTCTCCCAGAGCATCTCCGATGCCGAAATTGTTGCCGGAGCTGATGCTGCAAATCGCATGAACAACATTATCAGCGAAGCAATAACCAGTTCCGGTGTTGCCTCTGATTCCGTGATTACAGCTGACGATGTCAGAGTAATCAGTGCGTATATAAAAGAGCACTATGATACTGAGTGGGTACTACTTCATGGTGATGATGAAAATGGTTCAGAAACAGGGTTTCATCTGGTACAGAATGATGGTGCTTCAACACGAATGTTCGGCAAAAACTTTGTCAATACTGTGGCTGATGGAATTTATCACCTTGGTTTTGAAATCAAGGGGAACACTGTTCTTAATGAAGACGGAAATCCCAATGCAAGCCTTGGCTATCTTGCAAGCTGGCTTCAGTATTTCTATGTCGATCAATCAACAACCGGAACGGGTCTTGATCTCCTGACAGATTCGGTGAAAAGCAATCCCGGCCTTGCGGTTAATACAGCAGCAGCCGACATCAATGCCGGTGCAACTGCTGCTGATGCCATGAACCAGATTATCGTTGAAACCATCGAGGTAACAGGCGTTGCACAAGATTCGATAATTTCACCAGATGATATCAGGACAATCAACACCTCTATCCGCCAATTATATCTTGATGAATGGACTCGCCTGCATGGTGACGATGAAAAGTGCGAAGAAACAGGATTTCATCTTGTCCAGAATGATGGCGCAAACGTCACCTTCCGTGGTGATAACCTTATCAATACTGTTGCGGACGGCATTTACCATCTTGGGTTTGCAATAGAGGGCGATACAGTTCTCAATGAGGATGGTAATCCAAACGCCACGCTTTCCGACCTTGCCACTTGGTTGAACTATTTTTATCTGGGCAAAGAGATCGTTTACGGTAGCAACGATGCCGAAACCATCAAGGGGCTGAACCATGCAGAAGCAGTATATGCTCAGGATGGTGATGATTGCGTTTACACCAATGCCGGCGACGATCTTCTGATGGGTGGAGCAGGAAATGATTCCTTGTATGGGCAGGACGGCAATGATACCCTCAATGGTGAGGCAGGCAACGACTACCTGAATGGAGGAAGTGGCAATGACAGCCTTTTGGACAACTCCGGCAACAACAAGCTCTATGGCGGCAACGGCAATGATTTGCTCAACACCGGCACCGGAAACGATAGGCTCAACGGTGACAGCGGTAATGACACTCTCTATGGAAATGCAGGAGATGATCTGCTTAATGGTGGTTACGGAGCAGACCTGATTATAGGAGGGAACGGTCAGGATACGCTCAATGGCAATGATGACAATGATACACTGCTTGACGGTTTTGGTGCTGACCTTTTCTCAGGTGGAAAAGGTAATGATCTGCTTGTTTCAGTGAGAGACAGCAGCGATGATACGCTCAACGGTGGCAGCGGTGCGGATAGTTTTTATTTTATTCCCACTGAAGAGCACTCTATTGGGCGGGATACCATTAAAGACTTTTCTCTCGTTCAGGGTGACCAGATTTTGATCGGAGGAAATAATGTCAACGTTCAGCTTCATTATCTCGATTCAAACGGGAACAATAAAAACGATGCCACCGAAATCGCTCTTTTCTCTGAAACGGGTCAGTCACTCGGAAGCATAATCGTCCATGGAAATTTATTGGTTCAGGATAACGTGCAGCTCACAGGATTGGCGAGCTATGAAAACACCCAGATCCCGGAAAATGCTCTTTTCTGACAAGCAGGTGATGATTGTGTAACCAAGTTCCTTTTCTATCGGTTTTCATTCAATTCCTGCCCAGCACCCCCAGAATCTCCTGAAAACTTGCCAGCCCGGCTTCGAGGTTTTCGATGATCTCGCCGGCCAGTAGATCCGTGTCGGGAAGATTATCAAGGTCTGCAAGGCTTTTATCTTTGAGCCAGAAATCCTGTCGGTTATAGACAAGGCTCTCTTTCTCCTGCTCTTCGTCGTCGTTGGTGAAGGTCATGCTGCTCTTTTTGCCGAAAGGGGGATTGGTGAGCACGTAATCGTACCGGACGCCACCATCCGAAAGCAGCGCATCAGCGGATGAGACTGCGGCAATGCCGTCAAGTTCGCCGATGTTGTGCAGAAACATTTTCATCAGGCATAGCCTGCGCGTGCCGGGCACAATGTCATCTGTAACGATTGAATGGAATTAATCAATGACGATGAACGATTGTTACATTTTTTGTTTGTACCATACCACTTTTCCTAAAAATGGTTCTGGAGAAAGCATTACGACGGCTTTCTTTGATAATTCTCTTGATGAGGATGTATTTTCAAATTGAAGGAACTGGTGGATTGTACTAACAGGATCGTTATGCACATATGATTTTATTGACCTAACTAAAACATCTGCTTTTCTCCCACTGTATCCCTGCATTGATGGATGCCGTCCGAACTTTTGGTTTTGGTAATCCCAATTCCAAATCGTTCGATAGGGTAAATGTCTTTCATTGAAAGGATAAAAGAACCAGATATCAAAATCTTTAATGCCATTCATCAAGTCAACACCTCATTCAATTCATCAATAATCGCCCCCATTCGCTCCCCGAAAAGCTGCCACATTTTGCCCCGACCGCCATGCGCGTCGAAGGGAGTGAGGTCGAGATCCTCCTGCTCAATATGGATGCTGGAGGCAATGAGCTCATTTTTCGGGCTGGTGCCGTTCACCTTTTCGAGTTGCTCGTAAGCATGCCAGATGCGCACCGGGGCAATGGCCGGTTTGTCGGCTTTGAGACGGTCGAGCAGCTCGCGGACCATCCGGTAGGTAACGGTGCGGCGCTGAAAGGGTTGGTTGTAGAAAATGGTGAACGCAATGATTTCATCTTTATGGCTCTCAAGATATGCCTTGAACTCTCCGACCAGCTCTGTTGCCTTGTCGGCGCTTTCATCGGCCCATTCGCTTTTGGTGACATGGTCGAGATTGATGGTGTCGATAATCTGTTCATGGACGCGGCGAACGTTGTCGATGAAGTCGTTCAACTCGCCGTTGAAGGTCGAGCGCGCCTCGTGCAAGAACGTTTGCTGCGCCTTTTCGCGCAACAACAATGTTTCGACTGACGGATTATCGGCCTCCTCCTCTCTATTGTGCTGCCGTTAATCTCCTGTGCTTTCTGGCTTATAGTGTCGGGATTCCAAGATTCAAGCAGCTCTCGCACAACCTGATTGATGCTTTTGCTGTCGGTTTTGGCGAAAACAAGTGTCTTGGGTACCTCGGTTCGTCCGGGGAAAAGCTGCGGCAGTATCTCCCGGAAGGTGCGGATGCTATTGCGAATCTGGCTTGGATTGACGACGTCGCGGTCGAGCTGGGTGGGAGTATAGGCTACATCCTCTTCGAACTGCTCCCACCGTTGGCGGCGTGAGAGCTTTTCGCGCTTGTCAATAAACTCCTTGGCCTTGAGTTCCGCACCGTTTTTTGTTATCTCGGTCTCAATGAGATAAACGGTGTAGCCAACATTGACGCCGTCGGCCACTGCCCGTTCGTGGCTGTATTCGCTGACGATGTTTTCGTTAAAAAAAACGAAGGTGCGTTTGTCGGGCGTTGCGGTCAGGCCGATGAGGAAGGCATCGAAATAGTCGAGCACCTGCTGCCAGAGATTGTAGATGGAGCGGTGGCCATCTGGACGAGCGCCCTCGGGCGGACGTCACAGAACGATTGCTCCAGATTGTTGATAGCAACGGTCTGGCACTCCCGCAAGCCGAGCGGATGCAGTTCGGGCATCTTTTGCATTCGTGCTCTCAGGCTTTGCGCCTTGCTGAGCCACTCGCGGAGTGTTTCCGGACGGTGAAAGGTGAAGAGTGGTCGTGAGCGAGGTTTTGGGTCGCGGTAGTCGGTAAAGTAGGTCAACACGCCGGTGCTTTCATCAACAAACGGCAACGAGTTGTTGTTCAGATGCTTCAGCTTGCTGCCAGCATATCCCGACGATTGATCCGCCACTCTCACTGCCCCGCAACACTTCTTGAACTTCTTGCTGCTACCACAAGGGCAGAGATCGTTACGCCCAACACTGATTACACTACGAAAGAGTACCATGTCGGATACAAGAAACTCCTGAAGTTCATCGAATTCACGCTCACTGATGATAAATGACTGCGTTGGTAAATCGTTAGCGATTCTTCATTTAATTGTTGTGGTTGGGATCGTGAGATGATTTTTACAACTCCTTATAGCTGCTGTACGCACGACGGATACGGCTACTGAACGCCATAAGCGTTATTGCTGCAAGCAGGGTTACCACGCAACTGATACGAATTGCAAATCCTGTACCAAAATGTTCGGAAAGATAGCCAATCTCAAGATTTCCAAGAGGCATAAAGCCCATAAAAATCATCATGTAGAGGCTCATTACCCTTCCTCGGAAACGGTCGTCAACCGTACTTTGAATGGTGGCACTCAACGTAGCAACAGCAGCAACCAGCCCAAAACCACCAAAAAATAGAAAGAGAAGTGCCAATGGCAAAAAGGTGGTTAAAGTAAAACCAATAAGTGCAATCGAAAACAGAATGGAACCACCGGCCACAAAAATCAAGCGATCAATTTTACTGGAATAGATGGAAAGCAACACGGTGCCTACCACCGAACCAAGCCCTGAAACGCCATAGAGATAACCCATGCCTGAAGCATCCATGAGGAACGTCTGTTTAGCAATTACCGGTAACATGGTAACATACGACCATGAAAAAATGGCGACCACGGCAATATAAAAAATACAAGTTCTTATCACGGGATGGTTCCACGCATAGCGAACCCCTTCGCTGATGGCTTGCAATGGATTCTGATGAATGAATGGTGCCACAGCTTTTTCTCTCCCTTTCATACCAAGCAGCGAAAGAATCACCGCAAGAAAACTGAAACCATTGACCAAAAACGCTGAACCCGTTCCGGTAGCCGCAATAAGCATACCCGCTATGGCAGGACCAATCACACGCGACCCGTTGTAAATAGCAGAGTTCATGGCAATAGCCGAAGGAAGATGTTCGCGCTCAACAATTTCACTGAGAAAAGCTTGCAGTGCGGGCACATTCAGCGCATTGACGCAGCCAAGCAAAAAAGAGAGTAATAAAATAATCTCGATCGTAACCATGCCAGAGATGGTAAAAAGCCCAAGCACAAAGGCAAGCAGCATCGCGGCTGATTGTGTCCAGAGCAAAATAGTACGGCGAGAATAGCGGTCAACCACAACACCGCCCGGCAATGAAAAAAAAAGTGTCGGTAATGTCGATGCTGCTGCTGCAAGCCCCACATCAAACGCCGAACCGGTAATTTCAAGCACCAGCCACCCCTGCGCAACCATCTGAATCCAGGTGCCAATCATCGACACAACCTGCCCTGGAAAATAACGTCTGAAATTTGGGCTCTCGAATGCAGGAAACGCAGAAAGCAATTTTTCAGTGAACCAACCGCGCCGGTGATAAGTCGAAATAACAGGATTGTTTGAATTGTTCGTGGAGGTCTCTTCAGCAGGTAATGTCATTGCATCAATAACATCTTCGATTATCACTTCATCACGAAACTAAGGTAGCAAAAGAATGGCGGAAATCCTGCTGATTCACAACGAATACCAAGGCTCCCCATGCTTGCTAAAACATTATCCTTAATCAACTCTCTAAAGAGTTATGCCCCGCAACAAATAAGCGTATATTCCGCCACCGTTGTAATGAACGCATTACGATGGTCTAAAAAATTAACTTTTATAACCAATCAAAAAAGGAGCTTAACTCAATGAATGTTGTAAATCCGGAGGCTATCGGAGTATTCGGGCTTGTCGTTACCGTCTGGGTATTCGGGCTTGAACAGTTGGGATTCGGACTTGACAAGGAGACTGATCATGCAAAATTGGGAAGAAATCTCGGTCATATTGCCCTCTATTTTGGAGGATTAACCCAGCTTTTCACCGCAGCTTGCATGTACCTGTGCGACGTAGGATTACCTCCAGAAATCAGAATTTATCTTGGAACTATTTTTGCCACCTATGGTTTTTTCTGGGTTGTTGTTGCCATGCATTTCTACAATCCAGGCGACAAAAAAGTTTACGCACATTTCTTTCTCGGTATCTTTTTCATTACTGCAGTTTTCAGCTACAAAGCCATTCTTCTTGGGAAAATATGGCCTTTAGCTATAGTACTGCTGCTCATCAACGTACTCACCATTCTGCTGCCATTTGCCTGGTATAAGCAAAATGCTTTAATCACAAAAATCTGCGGCGCAACAAATGTTGCTATCGGCCTTTGTGCATTGCCAATTCTCTTTAAAGCTCTCGGACTTTAAGCTGCCGATTCTTGCCCGAAACAGTCGTAAAACTGATGACTGTTTCGGGCCACACCGACCTCTCTCAACACATTTTAGCATTTCGAGACAGAACAACAACCACTGCCACTTCGCAAGAGAGCTTTTTGCAGATTTCTCCTGATTTGCTAATATAGACTGCTGGTCTGAGTTAAATACTCTCTTTTTTCAAGCACATAAAACCCGATACATAACAATGAGCGCTCATATTTACAAAAAACTGGAACTTGTAGGTTCTTCCCCAACCAGTATTGAAGATGCCGTAAACAACGCCGTTGCGAAAGCAGCCGAATCGGTAAGAAATATCCGTTGGGTTGAGATTATCGAAACTCGCTGCCATGTTGAAGAGCAAAAGGTTGCCTACTGGCAGGTTACTGTAAAAATTGGCTTTACCCTCGACGAAAATTAATCAGCCAATCCGAACCAATCGTATCAAAACAACAAAAGGCGCCATAAATAGCGCCTTTTGTTGTTCAGTAAAAAAACGAAACGATTGATCAAAATAATTTATAATCAATGGTCCGATGAATAGTGCTCCGGCGCAAGTGACCAGCGTTCAGGAGACATCCATAGTGTTGAGAGCATCAGCTCCCGAATGTGGTTAAACTCTTTCGGAAGACGATCATAAATCATTTCAAAGAGCGCCTCATGTGAAAAAAGTTCGTTTTTCCACGCTTCACGATCCACCGACATTAATTCGGCAAACTTCTCTTCTGTCATCTCCTCAAGACCAGTCCAGTCAATCATATCATACTTTGGCATCCACCCAAGCGGGCTTTCGACGCCACCAGCATTGCCACGAACACGATCAACAACCCATTTCAGCACGCGCATGTTTTCGCCAAAACCCGGCCAGAGGAACTTGCCATTGGCATCTTTGCGGAACCAGTTGACTCCAAAAATACGAGGGAGTTCAGGCAACGTCCTTCCAACATGCAGCCAATGAGTGAAATAATCACCCATGTGATAACCACAAAATGGCAACATGGCAAATGGGTCGCGGCGAACATCGCCAACCTTGCCTGCAGCTGCAGCGGTTTTTTCGGAACCCATTGTTGCAGCAAGATAGACACCAAAATTCCAGTTAGCCGACTGATAAACAAGCGGTACAGTATCACCACGACGACCACCAAAAATAAAGGCGCTGATCGGTACACCTTTTGGATCTTCCCATGCAGCATCGAGCGATGGACACTGGCTGGCTGGTGAAGTAAAACGAGCATTTGGGTGCGAAGAAACACGACCACAATCAGGCGTCCACTCTTTTCCCTGCCAATCAATAAGGTGAGCTGGAGCTTCATCTGTCATACCTTCCCACCACACATCACCATCAGGTGTCATAGCGACATTGGTGAAAATGCAGTTCCGTTCAAGCGTAGCCATTGCATTGGGGTTGGATTTGTCCGAGGTGCCCGGCGCAACACCGAAAAAGCCATATTCCGGATTAATAGCATAGAGGCGTCCATCTTCTCCCTGCTTGATCCATGCAATATCGTCACCAATGGTAGTCACTTTCCATCCATCAAACGATTGAGGCGGGATAAGCATGGCAAAATTCGTTTTGCCACAGGCACTTGGAAATGCTCCGCCAACATAGGTTTTAACACCATCAGGAGATTCTACACCAAGAATGAGCATATGCTCAGCCAGCCAACCTTCATCACGCGCCATAGAAGAAGCGATACGTAAAGCAAAACACTTTTTGCCAAGCAAAGCATTTCCTCCATAACCACTGCCAAATGAAATAATTGAACGTTCTTCAGGGAAATGGACAATGTATTTCGTGTCATTACATGGCCATGGAACATCCTTTTCACCCGCCTGAAGAGGAGCACCAACCGAGTGCAGACAAGGTACAAAATCACTCTTTTCCTCGAGTAAGTCTATCACCTTCCGCCCCATTCTCGTCATAATACGCATGTTGGTTACCACATAGGGCGAATCGGTAATCTCAACACCGATATGCGCAATCGGGGAACCAAGTGGTCCCATGCTGAAGGGAATAACATACATGGTTCGACCTGCCATACATCCCTTAAACAATTCTTTAAGAGTCGCCTTCATCTCTTTCGGAGCAACCCAATTGTTTGTTGGACCCGCATCCTGACGACGAATGCTGCAAATGTAGGTTCTATCCTCAACTCTAGCGACATCACTCGGGTCAGAACGACAGAGATAGCTGTTAGGACGCTTCTCTTCCGAGAGTTTGATAAAAGTGCCGTTCTCTACCATTTGCTGGCAAAGAAAATCGTACTCTTCGACGGAACCATCACACCAATGCACTGCACTGGGGCTGCAAAGCTCAACCGTCTCCTGAACCCACTCAATCAGCCGTGTGTTTTTCACATAAGCAGGCGGATTACTCTGTATTAATGCCATAATGGTCATTTTGTTATTTAGTTATAAAAAAAACGTCCGCAATCAGCATTGACTGCGGACGTGTAGGGGAAAAAAAGTATCCAATACGCTCACTCGCGAATAAATCATAATAAAACCATGCCTTCAGGCATTTATTTTGGAGCTATAGGCTTACGAAGTGCTTCAAGAATGATTTTTTCAAACACCTCTTTGCTGCGTGCACCTGTAATAACTTGAGTCACTTTTCCAGACGAATTAACAACAAACGATGTTGGAATCGCACGAACTCCACCCTCAACCAGCGGGTTAAACACTCCAACCAATTTATCATCAACCAGAACAACAGGATAATTAATCTTGCTTTTGTTGATAAAGTCACGCATAGATGGCGCAGTTTCATTAACAGCAACACCAATAAAGGTAAAACCCTTTCCAGCATATTTTGCCTGAAGCGCAACCATATCAGGAATTTCCCCTCTACAAGGAGGACACCAAGAGGCAAAGAAATTCACGATATAAGCTTTTCCTGCGAGTTTATCTGTTGTAACCGGCTTACCGTCCAGTGTGACTGCAGAAAAACGAGGAGCAGGCGGCAACGCTAACGTCACACTGGTAGAACCAATAAAAAGAAGGGAAGACAGAAAAACTGACTTAAAAAAACGTGTAATATTCTGTTTCATAAACAAAATTCAATTTTGCAATAGTAATCCCAAGAAAGCATGTGCTCTTATTTCAGGTGAATATACCAATTCTTCCTTTTTTGCAGCTTTTTAAATGATGAAATCAAGGAGCAATATTTATGTCTTTGTGATTCTCTGTCAAAAAATTATATTTCAGCTTGATTTTTTGCGATGCTTAAGCCACCTTAGCTCAGTTGGTAGAGCAACTGTTTCGTAAATAGTAGGTCGTGGGTTCAAGTCCCTCAGGTGGCTCGTACGCGCAACAGTTAAAAATGCAAAAGGTTGTGCTACTGTTCATTTCTCGGTTAAACACAAGGCACAGAAAGCCTTGTGGCAAAAATGTTTGATTATACCAATAAAATCCTATCCACACTGTCATTATGCAAGAAGGTAAGATTTCCCAAATCATCGGCCCTGTAGTTGATGTCGATTTCCCTGAAGGACGACTGCCATCAATTCTGGACGCACTCACTATTACAAGAGCGGACGGAACAAAGCTCGTTCTTGAAACACAACAGCACCTCGGAGAGGAACGTGTTCGTACAGTTTCCATGGAAAGCACCGACGGTCTTGTCCGAGGCATGGAAGTTAAAAATACAGGTCGCCCTATTCAGGTACCGGTAGGCGAGGAGGTTCTTGGCCGTATGCTAAACGTGGTCGGTGACCCCATTGATGGACGTGGTCCGGTCAACGAGAAAAAAACATATTCTATTCATCGTCTTGCCCCGAAATTTGACAACATTTCAACGAAGGCTGAGATGTTTGAAACAGGCATCAAGGTTATCGATTTGCTTGAGCCTTATTCCCGCGGTGGTAAAACGGGTCTTTTTGGTGGTGCCGGTGTAGGTAAAACAGTTCTAATTATGGAGCTGATCAACAACATCGCAAAACAGCAGTCAGGCTACAGCGTCTTTGCTGGTGTTGGTGAACGTACTCGTGAAGGAAACGATCTCTGGCACGAAATGATGGAATCAGGCGTTATCGATAAAACTGCGCTTGTGTTCGGTCAAATGAATGAGCCTCCTGGTGCTCGCCAGAGAGTTGCACTTACCGGTCTCAGTATTGCCGAATATTTCCGTGATGAAGAAAATCGCGATGTGTTGCTCTTTATTGACAATATTTTCCGCTTTACTCAGGCAGGTTCTGAAGTATCCGCTCTTCTTGGTCGTATGCCAAGTGCGGTAGGTTATCAGCCAACACTTGCAACTGAAATGGGTGAACTTCAAGATCGAATTGTATCGACAAAAAATGGTTCGGTTACTTCTGTACAGGCTATTTATGTGCCTGCTGATGACCTTACCGACCCTGCTCCAGCAACTGCGTTTGCTCACCTTGATGCAACCACGGTACTTTCTCGATCTATTGCTGAGCTTGGTATTTATCCTGCTGTGGATCCACTTGACTCAACATCACGTATTCTCGATCCAAACATTGTTGGCGACGATCATTACGATACTGCTCAGGCACTGAAACAGCTTTTACAGCGCTATAAAGATTTGCAGGATATCATTGCAATTCTTGGTATGGACGAATTGAGCGATGAAGACAAGCTTGTTGTATCAAGAGCCAGAAAAGCGCAACGCTTCCTGTCGCAGCCATTCTTTGTTGCAGAAGCCTTCACTGGTCTTGCAGGAAAGTATGTTAAACTTGAGGATACAATTAAAGGCTTTAAGGAGATTATTGCTGGACGTCATGATAATCTGCCAGAAAATGCCTTTTACTTGGTGGGAACCATTGAGGAAGCCATTGAGAAAGCAAAAACTCTCTAAACCGAAGCATTAATCATGGCGAATTCCGATAAAGGTCTTCAGATAGAGATTGTCACCCCTCAGAAGCTCTATTTTTCAGGGGAAGTTCTCAGCGTAACCGCTCCTGGTGATGGTGGTCAATTTCAAGTAATGAAAAACCATGCGCCCTTGCTCTCTTCACTGATAGCTGGAAAAGTTAAACTTGCGTTAGCTGATCGTACAGTACAAACGTTTTCTATTACGGACGGTTTTTTAGAAGTCAGCAGCAACAAGGCAATTTTGTTGACTGAAAGTATTTCCTGACTTTGCTTACGTTCATTGCAATACAATGTTACAAACCATCAGAATCTTTAACGGTTCTGATGGTTTTTTGTTTGGTATATGAAAATTCTTACACCAAAAGCTTTGCGCAAAGGAGATACTATCGGGTTGATCTCCCCCTCGTCACATTGCGCCTCTCCTGAAAAAATTGATCAGGCTGTAACCTATCTTGAAAAAAATGGTTACCGAGTCAAACCATCCCGTCATCTCAACTGTATTGACACAAATCCTCTTATTGCTGATACACAGAAACTGCGTGATTTGCATGAAATGTTTGCTGATACAACCGTCAAAGCAATTATCTGCCTGAGGGGTGGAGCTGGTGCAACACGATTACTGAAAAAAATTGACTACAATCTTATCGCTGCCAATCCCAAAATTGTGGTTGGCTATTCCGATGTTACAGCTCTCTCGCTGGCTCTTTATGCACAAACCGGGCTTATAAGCTTTTCCGGCCCAATGGCAGCAACAGAACTTTACCAACCGACACCTTATACCGAAGAACATTTCTGGGGCATACTCACCTCGCCATCATACGCACTGTCGTTACACAACCACCACGAACATTCTATAACCTGTATTAATGCAGGAATAGCTGAAGGCCGACTTATAGGCGGAAATCTTTCGGTACTCTCTGCCTTGATCGGCACTCCATACATGCCTGCACTGCACAACGTACTTCTTTTTCTCGAAGAGATAAATGAGCCAGCATACCGGATCGACCGAATGCTCTCACAGTTGGATAATGCTGATTTACTTGCACCCTGCAATGGCGTATTGCTTGGGCAATTCAGCAATGCAAAAGAGATGTCACCGGAAGAGGAGCAACGAATCAACATAATCTTCACACATTACAGTGAGCAAGCGTACCACAACATCCCCATCATGCGAGGGCTTTCTTGCGGTCATATCAAAAACCTTATGACTCTTCCCATTGGTGGGTATTGCAGCATAAAGATTTTAAAAAACAATAACTTTACCTTTGGCGCTCTTGAACCTGTCATTGAAGTATAAATAACGACATCAACCATCCATGCAAAAGATTGAAACGCAAAAAAAAGAGCACTCTGCCGATACTGATGTCTTTGATGCTTACAGGGTGGTGCTCTTTAACGATGACGAACATACGTTTGATGAAGTGATTACTCAGTTGATCAAAGCAATTCACTGTTGCCGCCATGATGCCGAAAAACACGCATGGCGAGTGCACACCCATGGTCGCAGTATTGTTTACACGGGCTCAATGCTCCTCTGCCTCAAAGTCAGCTCTATTTTAGAGGAGATTACCCTAAAAACAGAGATACAAACCACGTAAGCTGCACTTGGCAACCTACACTCCCGGAAAACACCCGCCCAAAACATAAACGGCGTTAACTTAAAAACCGTTATATTCAGAACAAATGAGATGGTTATCATCCACGATGAGCAGCTTGCAACAATGACAGCAAAAATCGTTGAAACTTTATATGATGCAAAAATATGAATAACGATAAGCAAAGAAACAAGATACCAGCAGAACAAACGACCAGCTCATTGTCAGTGATAGAGTATCAGAAACAGCTTGAATTTCAAAAAGAGGCTGTGGTTCACCTTAATGCGCTTTATAATTACGCACTCCACCTCACCATGAATACAGATGATGCCGAAGATTTGGTGCAGGAAACCTATCTCAAAGCATATCGTTTTTTTAATTCTTTTGAACGGGGAACAAACTGCAAAGCGTGGTTGTTTAAAATTTTAAAGAATAACTATATCAATGTTTTTCGTAAAAACTCAAAAGAGCCAGGCAAAGTCGATTACGATCTTATCAAAGATTTTTATCACTCAATAAAAGATAGCACCATCGATACCACTGAAGCGGATAGCGACTATTTTCATTCTTTATTGCACGAAGAGGTTTACCAGGCGCTACACTCATTACCAGAGGAGTTCAGAGAGGTTATTGAATTGTGTGACATTGAGGGCTTTACGTATGAGGAGATTGCCAACATGGTAGAGAGCCCAATAGGCACCATACGATCAAGGTTGTTTCGAGGGAGAAAAATGCTTCGAGAACAACTTGAGACGTACGCCTCAGAACGCGGTTTTCATGGCAGTGCTGATCGGTAAACTACATTACTTATAACGAGTTATATATTATGAACTGCCAACAAGCTTATCAACTTATCAGTGCCGCTGTTGACGGCGAGCTTTCCTGCCATGAAAAAGAAAAATTTTTCCAGCATCTTGCAGAATGCACATCATGCACGGAAGAGTTTAACGACGCCATGAAAACAAAACTGATTATCAAAGAACGAATCATCAGATTTACAGCACCACAAACACTGATTAATTCAATTATGCACCTAACACGCCACTGCACAGAAGAGAGTAATTTATAAGATTAACAATTGCCTAAGACTTTGTATATTAAGCTACTAAGCCAAAAGTAAAACTCAATAAATATCTGAAATATTGCATATTTTTTTACAGAGAAACCAATAACAAATAAGCAAGAAATCACCGGATATGAGACGTTTAATTGAATAGTAACTCGACTTTAATTGACTATGAACCAGATTACGCTTACTGAAGAAGAAGGCAAGCAATGGAATTCTATTTTATCGGATGATATGCTTGAGGCGGTTTCTCACCGCTTTAAATTACTTGCTGAACCTATGCGACTAAGGATTTTACGGACACTGTGCGATCAGGAACGTACGGTTATGGAGGTTGTTGGTCTCGTCAATGCAAGCCAGGCGAACGTTTCAAAGCATTTGACACTTATGCATGAAAATGGAATGGTCAGCCGCAGAAAAGAGGGGATGAAATGCTATTACAAAATTGTTGATGAGAGCATTATTTATACATGCTATCTGACATCAAAAAGTCTTGTCGCCAATCTGCAAAATCGCCTCAATAGCGCACAAAAACCAGGAACACGACTTCCAACACAACATGTATGACATTTTTTCTTCAGGAGTGACAAAAAGACACTAAGCTTGGCGCTCCTGAACAATTTTTGACACACTTCACACCCCTCACCCCCGATAATTCCTCCATACGCGCTTTGGCACGCTTTTTGCTTAATTACTTGTGTTGTAGTTTTTATTCAACAATTAGTAATAAGAAAAAACAAAGTCTGAGTCAAAAGGAGGAAAGCATGCTCTTAAAATTATCAAAAGATCCGTTAAAACTATTTGACGATATATGGCCTGGTTCACAAATGCCTTCAGTTCCAGCTTTTAAAGTGGATATATCTGAAGATCAATCAGCTTTTCATATTGATGCTGAGTTACCTGGTATCACAAAAGAGAATATTTCGCTCAATATTGAGGATGATGTGCTTACCATTAAAGCCGAAAGAAAGCAAGAGTCTGAAATGACAAAAAAAGATTATCACCGTGTTGAGAGACTATCGGGATGTTTTTCAAGAAGCTTTAATCTTGGCGAGATTATCGATCAGAACAATATTCAAGCCGATTTTGATAACGGAATATTGCGCATTAATTTGCCAAAAGATGCACCGGTAAAAACAACTAAAGAGATTACAATCAGGTGAGCAAACAATTGAGGGTTTTGCGATAAACCAATCGCAAAACCCAACATTTTTAAAAGACATTTAAAAAATAAAGGATAGAGCAATTATGGGAAAAATTATCGGTATTGATCTCGGTACAACGAACTCCTGTGTCGCTGTTATGCAGGGGTCACAGCCAACTGTTATCGAAAATTCAGAGGGGAATCGCACAACACCATCGATAATTGGTTTAACAAAAACTGGTGATCGTCTGGTCGGTCAGGCGGCAAAACGTCAGGCAATTACGAACCCGAAAAACACCATTTTTTCGATAAAGCGTTTTATGGGGCGCAAATACAATGAAATTGAAAGCGAAAAAAAGCTTGCACCTTATGAAATTATCAATGAAAGCGGTGAGGCGCGTGTAAAAATTAACGACAAAGTGTACTCTCCTCAGGAAGTTTCAGCAATGGTTTTGCAGAAAATGAAACAAACTGCTGAAGATTTTCTTGGTGAAAAAGTTACCGAAGCGGTCATTACCGTACCAGCATATTTCAATGATGCGCAACGTCAAGCCACAAAAGATGCTGGTCGCATTGCTGGTCTTGAGGTGAAGCGAATTATTAACGAACCAACAGCGGCAGCATTAGCTTATGGTCTTGACAGAAAACAGTCGAATGAAAAAGTAGCTGTTTTTGACCTTGGTGGTGGAACATTTGACATTTCAATTCTTGAACTTGGTGATGGCGTTTTTGAGGTAAAGTCAACCGATGGTGATACGCATCTCGGTGGTGACGATTTTGACCAGAAAATTATTAACTACCTTGCTGAAGAATTTAAAAAGCAGGAAGGGTTGGATTTGCGTAATGACGCTATAGCACTGCAACGTCTTAAAGAGGCTGCAGAGAAAGCTAAAATTGAACTCTCATCAAGAACAGATACCGAAATCAATCTTCCGTTTATTACAGCAACTCAGGAAGGCCCAAAGCACTTGGTGATTAATCTGACTCGCGCAAAATTTGAGGCTTTGGCATCTGATCTCTTTGATAAAATTCTTGATCCTTGCCGTCGTGCCATTAAAAATTCTGGCGTTGAAATGAAGGAGATTGATGAAGTCGTGCTTGTAGGTGGTTCAACACGCATCCCGAAAGTACAGACTTTGGTCAAAGATTTTTTTGGAAAAGAGCCAAACAGAAGTGTTAATCCGGATGAGGTTGTTGCTATTGGCGCTGCCATTCAGGGTGGCGTATTGAAGGGTGATGTTACCGATGTACTCTTGCTTGACGTAACTCCACTATCTCTTGGTATTGAAACGTTAGGCGGTGTTATGACCAAGCTGATCGACGCAAACACCACAATTCCAACAAAAAAGCAGGAAGTTTTTTCAACCGCAAGTGATAATCAAACATCGGTTGAAGTTCATGTCTTGCAAGGTGAACGCCCTATGGCTACAGACAATAAAACGCTTGGACGTTTCCACCTCGGCGATATTCCGCCATCACACAGAGGAACCCCTCAGATTGAGGTGACTTTCGACATTGATTCAAACGGAATTCTGCATGTTTCTGCAAAAGACAAAGCAACAGGAAAAGAGCAGAGCATCAAAATTGAGTCGAGCAGCAAACTCACCGATGCCGAAATAAATAAGATGAAAGAGGATGCAAAAGTACACGCGGCAGATGATCAGAAGCGCAAAGAGGATATTGAAACGAAAAACGTTGCAGATTCTCTGATTTTCAGCACAGAAAAGCAGTTGAAAGAGCTTGGCGATAAAATACCTGCTGACAAGAAGCCAGTGCTTGAAGGTGCTCTTGAAAAACTGAAAGAGGCTTATAAAAATGGCACTATTGAGTCCATCAAAAGCGCTATGGATGAACTGAATAAGGAGTGGAATGAAATTGCATCTAACCTGTATCAGTCACAAAATCCGGAAACTGCACAAGGAGCACCTGATGTACAAGGTGGTGAAAGTGCAAAAAGTAAAAAAACAGGTGAAGATGGAAATGTTGAAAATGCGGAGTACGAAGTCATCAATGACAAGTAACTGCTCATTCATCTGGTTCACTCACAACAAAGGGATTCATCGTGAATCCCTTTGTTATTTAAGCGGCTTTTACTAATTTCAACATTATTAACGCCAGTTTCAACTGTGTGATTTTTGCAAATTTAAACTGCACAACACAATGCAACCTACGCTCAGCCGTCCGGACACCAGCAAAAACCAGGTCAGGGTCAATACAGCAGGGCCGTGGTCGGGGAATGCAGCTCATAAAGCTGAAAAATATTTTATCACTTCGGCAAAAAGAGATAATAATGGAAAACTGCAAGTTCAGATAAGCCCCGCTTCTGGACGCAGAAAATTGTCACCAACGAAAGAGATGATCAATAAAATCATTGCTGGTGAAATAGAACTCTTTGTGCTCTCAACCCAGCCGGATATTCGTATTAATCTGCCGCAGCAAATACTTGATAACGAAAATCGCTATGTGATTGATTTCGATAATCGCGGTATCAAGTGGACAATGAGAGATATTCCTGTTTTTTATGATTCTCTCGAACGACAACTCTGTATTGAGGTGAATCGTAGAACTTATACGCTGAATGAATTCTTCAAATAAGGTGCCGACAAAGATTTTTATCTGTAAGTGCATACCTCTGAAATAAAAACACCCCGTTAGAAAAAAATATCACTAACGGGGTGTTTTTATTTCAGAGGTATAAATTGAAATTATACAGTGATAAGCGAACTCGTTATTTGAGTTTTTTCCTGACTTCACCAATAAACTGACAGAAACCATCGGGAAGATCAATAAACT
>DYND01000022.1:22959-24265 GCA_020721255.1 Chlorobium chlorochromatii | reverse complement strand
ATAAGAAAGAGTAACTTTTTTTAAAAACAGCGACATTTTTGTTGACATTTACCGCAGTCAGTGTATAAATATTGGGAGCGCTATTTGAATAATCATAGGAAATTTGCGTTAAAACAGTACCACTTGGCAGGCTATTGTAATACGCAGCAATTCCAGCCTCAACATCTGCTTTATTAGCAAAGTCTTGATAAGCATCTTGTAATGCTTCTTTCAGCGCTACAACAGTGGTCAGATTAGCTTGAGGAGTACCCGTGCTTCCCAATGATGCTGTTTCAATTGGAATTATAACCTGTGGGTCACTGCTTGAACCAAGTACAAAACCACGATAAATCTCATCATCATAAGTTGATATTTCTAGCACAATTGTTACAGTTGGATGAGTAGAGCTTAAGCTTGACCATCCTTCAAAATGCCCTGTATCAGTAACTGGGGTATTATCATCCTCATACCACGTGCTGCTGACTCTATCTGGAAGATTATCACCATTGGTATCATAAATTTTTACGGTTTCATACTCATCCGATATTATTGCTACAACATGATTAGCATCACTGGCCTGCCAAGTTATAGGTGTATTGCCATCTTCCTCATCTATGACATAGGTTGGTCTGCCATTAGCATCAAAACCACCAAAGGCAATAGTTTCTACTAAATTTGCAGTGAAACTGGTACCACTCCATGTAACCTTGTGCGTTTCAGTATCACTTTCCCATTCCATATTCTGGTTGTACCACGAATCGGTAATCTCCAAACGGTCAATTACCCCATCGCCATTATCATCATATAGTTTTCCTGTTTCAGTGTAGGAAGACTCATCATGAATGGGGAACGTACCAACGAGTTTATCCGATGGGTTGGTATCTTTTTCCACCACATACATGTAATCATGGTCGACTTCGTAAAAACCAACAACATTGCCAGATGTATCATAAGCCATGCGTCCTATTGTAACGTATTCGTTATCTTTAACAGTAAAATATCCATAAGCATCCCACGTAATCGAACCTGAACGACCTTCGACTGTTACATAACGATCAGGCAAACCATTATGGTTATCATCAAACAAATGGACAGAAGGATCGCCATTATCATCATCAATTGACGCAAAATAAGTTGAACTATATGCCGCGGCAACCGTGTCATCATGGTAAAAATCCGTTATCCAGAACTGTGAGTCTTGGAGTGCTGTGGGTGTTCCATCAAAATTAACTGCCATAGTAGAGTGGTTTTAATTGATCGGTTATGAAAAAACGCCATTTTTATGGCGTAACAGGAAAATATATAAAAAGATTAAATGGCGTAAAAA
>DYND01000022.1:0-22859 GCA_020721255.1 Chlorobium chlorochromatii | reverse complement strand
ATATCTTCGACGAGTGTCGCGAAATATGGTACCAAGCAATGGGTTTGCAAGGACTTTTTCAGCAGTACGTTCAAACTCAGCCACAAATGCAAACCCAAGCTCCTTGTTAGCTTTAAGCGTATAGAATTTTGTAGCATCGTGCAACTCGGCAACCGCTTCGGGCACAAGAACAAGTTTCATGGTAGTGCTGTCCGAACTTGAGCAAGAGCGTCTGCTATGGGAATAACCTGCGTTACTCCGCGTTCGATGTCAGTAATTCTACGCTGTGTTTCAATATCCCACGCGTCATCAATCTCGTATTTCTCTTCAAGACTTTTCTCTTCAAGACTCGCAAGCAACAGTTGTGCAAGCGAAGCCCGTTCTGCAATTGACAGCTTCAGCGCTTCAGCTTCAATTAATTCAAGTTGATTTGCCATGTGCATTACTTCTCCATCATTCACTATTTGGAAAAAGATTTCATCCGATTCATCTGAAAGAAACCTCTGTAACTCAGACGTATTGATAATATACGCAATGAAAAATCAACAGATCAAATATTGTATCCCCTGTCACCCTCGCTTTTCCAGCAGATACACTTTGTCGTTTTTTCGTACCGTCGGGGATTTGAAGGTGACACTATCACCTTTTACCGCATCAATATCGGGTTGATCGTTCGTAAAAAAAGCATCAGCAATTATGGTGACTACACCGGTTTTCGATCCAAGAATAGAGAGTTTGTCGCCGCGCTTGAGACCTCGGGCACGAAGGTGCAGTTCGGCAACTCCTGCTTTCGGATAATATTTGATGATATCGCCGATATAGGTTTTTTTCTCTTGAGCAAGTGAGCCGTATTCTCGTGTCCATGCTTCCAGTGGTTTCCCGAAATAAAATCCCGTTGAAAAACCACGGTTATACACTTGAGCGAGATCATGTTTGAGCGCAATGGTCAGTTCGCTGTACCTGCTTCTGAATTCTGCGTCAGTGCGATGATTCGTGCAGAGGTCGAGTGCGCGGCGGTAGGCTGTGGTCGTGGTATGCACATACTCCGGGCTGCGGCTTCGTCCTTCAATTTTGAATGCGCTGATGCCTGCGTCAATGAGCACATCCAGAAACTCAATGGCGCAAAGATCTTTCGGGCTCATCACATAATCGGTGCCCAGCTCAAGCTCCTCATGCTCTTCAGGGTCGGTAATAATGTACTGCCTGCGGCACGGCTGCACGCACTGCCCACGGTTTGCCGAACGCCCGAAAACCTCCTGCGACATAAAGCAGCGCCCCGACACGGCAACACACATTGCGCCGTGGACAAAGCACTCAATGCGCACATCAAGGCCGTCGCTTTTGATTTTGCTGGTGATATGCCGTACTTGCTCAATGGTAAGCTCCCTTGCCAGTACAACCATCCGTGCGCCAAGTGCCGCATAACATTGTACGGCGCTGTAGTTGCTCACCGATGCCTGTGTCGAAAGATGAAACGGCATATCGGCTTTTCGACAAGCGTCAATAACCGCCATGTCGGAGCAGATTATGGCATCAATACCCGTCGCCTTTGCTGCCGCGACTGTCTGCATCATCCGCTTCAGCTCACCATCATACACAATGGTATTCAGCGCAAGATAAGCCTTGGCCTTGTACTCCGTGCAGAGTGCCATCACTGCGGGAAAGTCCGACTCCCTGAAATTGCCGCTGCCGGCGCGCATGTTATAGCCATCAGCACCAAAATAGACCGCATCAGCGCCGGCCTTCAGCGCCGTTACCAGCGAGGTCATGTCGCCGGCAGGTGCTATAAGTTCGATATTCTGTACCTGTGTATCGGATGCTGCTCCATGCAGATTATGGCTGGTATCGGGCATTTGTTGTGTTTCAGGTCAATTATTCGGGCAAGGTTTTTCTCATTGTCGTGCATTGTCATAATGTACTCAAGCAGGCAGAGAAATCCAGCAATGGAGACTCTTTCAGCTCTTTATGGAACAGCCAACTTTTAGGAAAAAGCAAAGCTGAGTTATATATTGATACAATTGTTAACAATGTTTAGTTATGTTTTTTTTCTCCTCTTCACCCTCAAATACCATATTGCCATGAAAGATATTTTTCGACACTATGCTCATGACGATGATCATCTGGTTGATTCGCGGATTGCCAAGCTTAATGGATTTCAAAAACTACAGAGAGCGGTTGTTGCGCTCGTAATTCTGGTGTTGTTTGCCGGCTTATCAGGATGTCAAGACAAGGGTGATCTGCCTGCACTCTTGCGTTCCTTTTTTACATCACCTGCAACCAAAGCTCCCCAACAGCATGGAGCGTATCGGATTGGGCAAGAATATGGTGGTGGTATTATTTTTTATGTTGACCCTTCTGGTCAGCATGGTTTGATTGCCGCAAAAGATGATGTGCTTATGCCTTATACTGATGCATGGCAAGGGTGCGTTGAGGCGGTGCAGTTCCGCTGGAGTACCGGTCAAAGTGTTATCCATAACAATGGTGATTATGCGTATCAGGAGCTTGGCACCCTTAATGCCATTGGTCAGGGGGCATTAAACACTCGTAAAATGCTGGAACGCTATCCCGCTAAAACTTATCCGTATAGTGCGGCGGCTGTTGCTGTTGCTTACAAGGGAAATGATTACACCGACTGGTTTTTGCCGAGCAAGGATGAGTTGAACCAGCTCTATCTCAATAAAACTGTGGTTGGAGGATTTTCTGCTACAGATAGCTATTGGAGTTCGTCAGAGTTGGGTTCTGATCTTGCATGGTATCAATACTTTAACTTCGGTTATCAAAGTGATGTTGGTAAAGAGGCTCATGGCCGGATAAGACCTGTTCGTGCTTTTTAATGACGGGCATTACCTCGGACGGACGGTGAGTATGTTGACCGGCCATTCAACAGTGATGCTGTGGTCACTTCTGCCGGTGGCTATTTCGGCAATGATTTCCAGTTCTTTTTCGGTATAAAATTTTCGGGCAGAGGTAAAACCGTCAGCAATAAAGGCGGGAATTGCCTGCAGAAGAGCTACCAGCGGAATGCCACCAGCCATTACAATACTTCGATGGCCATCAATGCCGATAAAAGCGGTGGTTGTATGCTTTACCGCTTGTGCGATAATCACTGCAAGTTGCCCGGGCGTGAAGTGATGGAGGCTATGCGCCATAATGGTGATATCGAATGCGCCTTCGCGGAACTCTGGTAAATCAAAAGCATTGAGAAGCTGAAAATTCAGAGGAAGTTTTTTCGCTGTTGCCTGACGATTTCCTTCATCCACGTATTTCTGTACAATATCAGAGCCTGTAACGGAGATATTCATCTTTTTTCGCTGCGCCTCCTCAGCAATCGCAATCGCCAATCCTCCTGAACCGCTTGCCAGTTCGAGAATTCGCAGCGGTCGATGCTCCCTGGCTGCAACCTCTTCCAGCATTCCAAGCAACATGGTGGCATATCGCGGATAGAGTTGCAGCAGGTGGTTTTGCCGGTCAAGCGCCTGCACCACCTCCAGCTTTTCGCTTTCCGACAAGGTATCACCATCAAGTGACTCTTTATCATCTGTTCGTACTAAACGGTCGAGTAGCTCTATCATCAACGACATGCCGCCAAGCTGTTGCGATACTTTGTAACGCTCTTCAAGAAAATCTTTTAGCGCTTTGTTGGTTTGTTGCTCAAGCTCCGCCATGGTTTTCCATGCAAGGGGAAACTCACCTGCTGTACGAAGGTTTTCAAGCGCCTGAATGCCTTCCTGGTGTAATTGAAGCATGGTACTTTCGCTGGTTGGTTGAGACCATTAATAACGGTCGAGGGTAAACTTTTCGCCAAGATACATTTTGCGCACTTCGGGATTCGCGGCAATCTCCTCTGCAGTGCCCTGCATGAAAATGCTGCCATCGAACAGCAGATAGGCGTGGCTGGTAATGGAGAGGGTTTCGTGCACATTATGGTCGGTAATCAGCACACCAATATTGCGCTTGGCGAGTGCTCCAACAATCTGCTGGATATCCTCCACTGCAATGGGGTCAACGCCCGCAAATGGCTCATCGAGCAGAATAAATTTCGGGTTGAGCGCTAATGCTCTTGCAATCTCAGTTCGTCGCCGTTCACCGCCCGAAAGCGCATAGCCCATACTGTTACGAATATGCGTGATATTCAGCTCTTCGAGCATCTTTTCAGTTTGTTCCTGCCGCTCTTTTTTGGTGAAAGTGGTGAATTCCAGCACGCTGAGGATGTTCTCATGAACCGTTAAATTGCGAAACACCGAAGCCTCCTGCGGCAGATAACCTACACCGAGACGCGCCCGCTTGTACATTGGCTGGTGGGTAATATCAGTTGTATCGAGAAAAACGTTGCCACCATCCGGACGGACAAGCCCCACAATCATGTAAAAAGTGGTGGTTTTCCCTGCGCCGTTTGGTCCCAAAAGTCCAACAATTTCGCCCTGCTTTACTTCAATGGAAGAGTTTTTAACAACTGCTCGCTTGTTGTACATCTTTTTCAAGTTGCTGCAGCTCAGTGTTGCTTTCATTCCGGTAATGTTGATTGCTGTGATCAGGTCCTGTAGCTTAAAAAACGGGCAATAAAAAAACGAGGCTTTTGACCTCGTTTTTTTACATTCGTAACAATCGACAAAAAAATTATATCGATTATTTGTTTAGTCTCTAAAACGCTTTTCAACTTCTTTTGTAGGTTTTGCATAACCCGAAGTTTTAGGCGAAGATCCTCTCAATCCTGATGACGTTCCGCCGCCATAAAGGTGTGGATAAGCATTAGCACCAAGTCTTTTCGTGGTTTTGCCAATGTTTTCCAAGGCATCACCAACAACCCACCAATGACCATCTATGAAAACCTCCAGAAATTTTCCATAGGCAGCCGCACCGTTCGTAAAAACTCCTGATAAATCAGCCATGGTACCCTCTGTTTAGTGTTTACTATCTTTATATAGTGAAGTTTAATAAAACTACCCGTCAAATAAAAATATTTTTATTACCCCAAGGCACCTTTTTGCACTACTGCATTGAGCGGATTTTGTCGATAATTGCTTTATGCGGACTTATGGCAAGCTCGTTATCTTCTTGCGGAAGCGTAATTCGTTTAGCTAACAGCTCAAGTATGTGGCGGTCGAGATATACTGCAATGTCGAGCATACGGGCTGGTTGTTTCTGTAGTGTCAGCAGAATGTACTTTTCGACAGCGTTCCGTTTCATTTTTGCAAGAATCTGCGCCATCATTGGTGCGTCGAGATGGCTGGAGACTTTACTGAAATAGTCGAGTGGCAGGTCGTTAGCGTATCCTGTTGCTTGATCTACTCCCATTTTGATACAGACTTCCGCAGCAATTCGTGGACGGATATGCTCAACCATAAGTGGCACCACCATGAAATTCGGAATGTATTTGACAATCATGCTTATGGCGTTGTAAAGATCGTCAAGCCCTTCCGTTTTTTTTTCAATAATGTTTTTTGCCCAAGCGATTATCTCCTGCTGCTGGTTCTGTGGCATCTGGCGTAGCAGTTCTGGGAGAGGTACAGGGCTCCATGCCAGCAACATTTCAAGTTCACTCATACGCTGTTTCAGTTTAGGGGGCTTTTTTATTAGCAAAGGTGAGCAGCGGAATACTCGTTGTTGAGCATTCAACGTTTAATGTATGAAGTTTATCAATAAAAAAGGAGAATAGGAAACTGTTGCATTGAAATGCGTTGAACAAGCGTTGAGGCTGTAAAACGGTACGCAATAGCTATATTACCATCTTTAGGGTTGTCAAGAACGGAAATAACGTAAGGAATGGTGAAGAGGTATGGTGCTTTTAACGGTTGAAGGGTTAGAGAAAAAGTATGGTCTGAAGCATCTGTTTGAGGATGTTTCGTTTGGTATTGATGACCGTGACAAGATTGGAATTATTGGTGCAAACGGGAGTGGCAAAAGTACACTGCTGAAAATTCTTGCCGGTGTTGAAACGCCCGATAAGGGGAAGGTGATGGTGGCGAACCAGAAGCGGATTGCCTATCTGCCGCAGGATTCGCCTTATAATGCTGAGGATACAGTGCTGCAGGCTATTTTGAAGTCGAGCGGCAAGGCTATGGATCTTATTTATGAATATGAGCTTGTCTGTAAAGAGCTTGAAACGAACCATAGTAATGATCCTTCGTTGCTGGAACGTATGAGCACGCTGGCGCATGAGCTTGATGTGTGTGGCGCATGGGAACTGGAGTCGAATGCGAAAACGGTGCTTGGCAAGCTTGGTCTCTACGATTTGACGGCAATTATGGGCACACTCTCCGGTGGTCAGCGCAAGCGGGTTGCGCTCGCTCATGCGCTGGTGGTGCCGAGTGATGGACTGATTCTTGATGAGCCGACCAACCATCTTGATGCCGACAGTGTTGAGTGGCTTGAGCAGTATATCCGGCGCTATCAGGGTGCCGTGCTGTTGATTACGCATGATCGATATTTTCTTGACCGTGTGGCGACGCGTATGCTTGAGCTGGATGGCCGCACTGCAACCACTTTTACCGGCGGCTACTCAAGCTATCTGCAGCAGAAAGCCGAACAGGAGGAGCAGGCGATACGTGATGACCGCAAGCGTCAGGCACTTGTTCGCCAGGAACTTGACTGGATGCGCAGTGGCTGCAAGGCACGAACGACGAAACAGAAAGCGCGTATGCTTCGAGCTGAAAGTTTGGTGTATGCGCCGAAAAAGGAGAAAACAAAGGAGCTTGATATCGGTCTTGGGGCTGGCCGCTTGGGGGATAAGATTATTGAGTTTCATAAGGTATCGAAGTCTTACGGCGACAAAGTGCTTCTTCGCGACTTTGAATATCACCTCCAAAAAGGCGATCGCATCGGTATTATCGGACAGAATGGTTCGGGGAAAACCACCTTGTTTGAGATGATTACCGAGCGAGTCAAGCCTGACAGTGGCCATATCGATATGGGCAAGACGGTAAAAATTGGCTATTACGATCAGCAAAGTCGGGGGCTTGACGACGATAAGCGGGTGATTGAGTGCATACAGGCGGAGGCTGAACAAATTACGACAAAGGATGGAACAGTCGTCTCAGCGTCAAAAATGCTTGAGCGCTTTCTTTTTGCCCCCTCCACCCAGTACAGCTATGTGCGTACCCTTTCCGGTGGAGAGCGGCGGCGCCTTTACCTGCTGCGGCAGCTTATCGGTTCACCCAATGTGCTTCTGCTTGATGAGCCGACCAACGATCTCGATATTCCGACACTGAGGGTGCTTGAGGATTATCTCGATACCTATCAAGGCTGTCTTATGGTGGTGAGCCACGACCGTTATTTTCTTGATCGCACAGTTGAGTATATTTTTGCATTCGAGGCAAATGGCACCATTCGTCGCTATCCTGGTAACTACACGCTCTATCTGGAGCTAAAGGCATTGGAGGCAAAGGGAGAGCAGAAACCGGTGAAAAAAGTGGTTGAAGCACCGAAATCAGTCGTTACCACTTCGCCAAAGCAGAGCAAGCTCTCCAGCAAGGAGAAGCGTGAGCTTGAGCAGCTTGAGCGCTCGATTCAAGTAGCTGAAAACCGTCAATCTGAAATAGCATCGCAACTTGCCTCCGCTGGCGCTGATTTTGGGTTGCAGCAGAAGCTTGGCACTGAGTTGCAAACCTTACAACAGCAGTTAGAAAAAGAGATGGCGAGGTGGAGCAAACTGGCTGAGCAAGCATGAAATAAAGCCCCGAAGGGGCGACAAGCTGATTGCAAAGGGTGATGAGGTGGTGCGTCAGCACATTTATGAGCTCTATCTGGAGCATACCCTTTTTATCAACAACTGGGATCTTGTGGATATTTCATCCCAATATCTTGTTGGCGCTTTTTTGCGTTCGCGTGACAGGTCGCCGTTGTACCAGCTTGTTGCATCGAAAAGTTTATGGGAGAGAAGGATTGCCATCACCGCCACTTTTCATTTTATACGAAAAGGTGAGTTTGATGATACGCTTGCTCTGGCAGAGCTTTTGCTTGATGACCCACATGAGCTGCTTCACAAGGCGACCGGCTGGATGCTCAGTGAGGTTGGCAAGCGTGACCTGCCAACCCTTGAGGCATTCTTGGAGCGCCATTCTTTTACGATGCCGAGGGTAATGCTCCGTTATGCCATTGAGCGTTTTCCCGAAAAACTGCGGCTGCGGTATTTGAGGGGGTTTGGGGGTTCCTGTGGCTGTAAGGGAACTAATTGAACACGAGAATATTAGCTACTCCTTTTCAAATCCTTGGCTGGTAAACTTCAGCGTTCTGCTGTTCTCGGTTACGGTTCTTACAATGTTATCCGGAACTCCGTCGGGCAATTCAGCTTCGATTTCGATGGTAACATTTACCCGTGCCCCAACAATGCCCGACAAATGGGCAATTACTTCTTCGGCAATCTTGCTGGCATCGCGCCCAACACGAGTGGCATCGAGGTTGGCTGTTCCGTGAAAACGCTTTGGTTTCGTTGCAACAATTGGCTGTGCCTCTAACGTGTGAACGTTGCCCTGTTGGACCGTCTCGCCACTGCCGACGCCGGTCGTCTGTCCACTATCTCCATCCTGTGTTGGTAGAACAGGAACAGATACCTCAAGCTCTGCATCAATTTGCCTGCCGGCAACGTCAGGTTTCACCACAAGCTCAGGCGAGTGGGGATCGGTCAGGTGTACTACGGTACCATTGCGTAAGCCTCTGTAGCGACATGCTGCTTCATCAAAGCTATCGGCAAAACCAAAACTATCCTCCTGCCACGTGAGCAACTTCAACCCCTCGCTGATAGTGTGTAACAATACCGACGGGTTTTTGAGACGCGGCAGGTAGAGATACCGTGCAAAATCTTCTACAAGCTGCTTCACCGCCACATGGTTACCACGCCAGAGTGGAATACCATCTAATTCCATACGCAAGCGCGACGGAGCGAAACTGGTCAACAGGAGTTCTTCAGTTCGAAGTTTCTTGCTGGCACGCATGGCCAGCGTATCAGTTCCTGTCAGGCGCATAACATACCAGGTTACCACATCTTGAGGTTTACTTTGAACAGGTACCAACAACCATTGCCATGTTTCTGGCAAGCGTGAGGTAACAACAGTCTCCGCTGCATGCTTCTGGTTTTCAGCCTGTGTTACCTGATAGGGTGAAAGATTGAGATTTTTCTGCTCATCCAGAATTGAGTGCCATGCAAGATATTTTCTTGTGGCTTCATCAAGATCCTGCATTCTCGTTTTATCAGCAGCAAGAAACACCAGAGTATTGCGATACAAGCGTGGCGTATTACCTCGGCTCTGTAAAATCGCATGGGCAGCCTGTTCGGCCAAATTACCGATCTCCTTTGTGTATGGTTGATTCATACCCAATACCACCAACCGCGCATCAAAATCGTCCGGCACATCAACTCCGCTTTTTGGCATGGGATGGACACGATTAAAATCACCTGTACTTGCAAGTTCTCTGCGAAGCCGTCTTTCCAGTTCAGCAACCACTTTATCGGGCTCTCGTTTTAACTGATCGGCGCGATCCTCAGCAAGTTTGGTAACTGTGGGCTGGGTCGAATACCAGTAGTGCGATCCGTCCTGATAGAGGTAGGTAGCACAACTTGCCATACTCCGCAGAGCATCGTCAAAAATCCCCGGCGGTTCTCCGGGCATAACGCAACCAAGCTTCACCTGCCGATCTTCGATTCCCTTGTGAGCTGCCGCCGTTGTTGGTGCAGAACCCATGTAAATGGCACGGGAAACTCGACGACATGCAGAATACTTGCCAAGATTGGACCGCTCATTGTCAATTTTAAGAGGAAGTGAGTTCGGTCCATCAACATCCTTTTCAATAACCGGCACCCAGTTATCTGATAAGTATCGGGTTAATTCGGACTGCACACGCGGATCGTCAAGAGAGACATTTGCGGGCAGAATAAGCGAGTTTCGGTCACCATTTTCCCAGAGGCTGTGAATGACTGCCGCCATCAGGCGCAACACACCGCGTGTGCGCTGAAACTTCACCAGCGTTGACCAGTCGGTGTAGAGTCGGTCGAAAATTTCGGGATGAATCGGGTAAGCGGCCTTGATACGCTGCTCATACCCGGCATCACGCGTTTCTGGTGGAAACTCGGTATGATGGCTACGATAAAAATCGGCAAAGGCACGCGCCACAACATCGCGATGCTTGAACTGATCAGGATCTGAAAGTGGCCGGAAAAGGCGACGACGCACAATTTCAAACCCCTCTTCAGCACTGGCAGGTCGCCATGACGATTCCACACGCCCCACTACATTGCGCAACCGATCGAGTGCTTCGCGTCCGCGTGAGCCACCAACCTCAACATCATTGGCTTGCGTATGTGGGGATCCGGAGGTATCTGAGGCTGGCAAGCTGATGACCAACATGCAATTTTTAGCTAATTTTGCCGATTCGGTCAACACTTGAGCAAAGGTAAATTGCGTCTCAAAGCCCCCTGCCGGAAGATCGCTCTGGTCGTGAAGTTGGCGGGCATAAGCTACCCATTCATCAACCAGAATCATACAGGGGCTGTATTCGTTGAAAAGTTCACGCAACACGTCACCCGGACTTGTCGCTTTTTCGTCATCGGCAGCCACACGGGCATAGGCTTTTTTTCCGCCGAGCTGCCACGCAAGTTCACCCCAAAGTGTGCGCACTACCGTTCCGTCACCTTTAACAACAGGATTGCCCGGCGAAATTTTGTTACCCACCAGAACAACACGGTTCACCTTGGGCACAATGCTCACACCGGTAGCGGAGAGCAATGTATCAACACCGGCCAACTCGGTTGGCGAAACTCCTGAAAAGAGATGATACAGCGCCAGCATCGAGTGGGTTTTGCCGCCGCCAAAGTTGGTTTGCAACTGCACCACCGGATCGCCCCCGCCTTGGCTCAAACGCAGCAAGGCGCCAGTCAACATTTCTTTCAAGCTTTCGGTAAGGTAAGTACGGCGGAAAAATTCTATCGGGTCACGGTACTCATCAGTACCTTCGCCAAGGTGAACCTGCCAGAGATCGGCAGCAAACTCAGCCTGCTGATAACGGCCATTAGCAACATCGTCATGCGGCATCACTACCTCACGCCACGGTTTAAGCATACCGGTTACACCGGTTTCAAGCGCTATGCTGCTCGATTTTCTTCGCTCTCCCCTCACCTGCTCATCAAAACGAACACGAAGCAACTCCATCTTCGCCTTCTCGACCTCATCAGCCTCAGGTGCGGAAACGGCAGTAAGCAGGCGGGCGATAGAGTCGAGGGCGCGATAGGCATCATCGCTGGAAAAGGGTTCCTGATGCGCCCATTTGTTACGCCAATCGCGAATTTCTGAAACAAGGCTTCGTTCGGAAAAGCCAAGTGTTTTGCGGAAAAGCTCATTCCAGATATCCCACATCAGTTTTAACAGCGCGGCCACATCCCATTCTCCGATGCTTTTGTTGACAAGGATCGGGTCGTCAATGAAACTTTTCAGCCTGGATATCGAAAGTATATTGTCGTCAATGGCAGCATTAACCTCGCGATCGACAAAAGGCGATAATCCCGCTTTCAGTTGAGCCAGTGCCTTGCCGACACGTTCGTGATTGGTAATGGACATGGTTTACTCTTGATCAAACAAGTTATAGTTGTTGGAGGTAACAGCAGAGCGTTTTTCCTGAGCCAGACGGGTAATCTCCGGCCAACTCTGTACCAGACCGTTGTAGCTCATGGCTTCATTGGCGCGTTTTTTTCGTTCACAGAGGGTGTAGAGACGATAACAGAGTTCACGGGCAATTTCGGCCTCAGTGCCAAGTTTTTCAACAAGATTAGCAGCAGCACTTTCGCCGCCGGCTTCGAGTACCCTGATGAGTTGGTGCACCATTTCCCATACGGTGATCCTATGAGCGGACAAGGGAGCGCTGCCATCTTGACTGCATATTTTCTTTTCGAATTCATGCGAGACATTTGTTGCGCTCCCTGATATAATTGCGGGCGAGACGCCCACGTTCCCGGAGAGTTCGGCGGGTTTCAGCAGGCGCACTTTGCCCGCTTTAGAGAGAATGATACCCGCGTCAACCATGCCAGTTACTGCGGTATTTTTTGATTTGGAGAGCTGCTCAGCAACGCCATAATCGCCATCGTTAAAACCCATCTGCTCAAACCAGGTGAGCGCCCAGCGAGTGTCGGCATCGAAATCGCCCTCCTGCTCCGCCAGAGCTTCATCAAGCACCTGATTGATCAGCGCCAGTGCAGCACGTACCGGAACAGGTTTGCCGTCGGCATCAAGGACTTTTGCATAACGGGTATAGACCGCCATACCGGGGCCAATGGCCGCTTGGGCAAGATCCACCGGCGCAATGTTACCAGCTTGCAGATGTGCCAAGGCTTGCGGCAGTTCGGATTTGAGCGTGGTTACAAATTCACGACGAGTGGCAGTGGGTGCGTTCGTGGAGCGTTGACGGCAGACGAGAACGATGCTGGAGGCGAGAGCGTTGGTACCTGCACCAATCATGCGGTTACTCAGTTCGGTGCGCATAGGCCAAGTGCCGGTGATAGCAAACCCCGCTTCGATCACAGCAGCAAGAAAGGTGTCCCACCCGGTATTGGTTGTTCCATCACCTTCATCACTCTCTGCCTGCTTGAAGGCATAATAAATTGTCACGGGAAAGGCCGGATGTGCTTGTTCAGCAAGACGGTGCATTGCTTTTGTCATGCCATCAAGGAAAAAGCTCTCTGCCTTTGCCTTGCTCCCATGTCGGTAGGGTGTCGCCACCAGTTCCTCAGCCTTGGGGACAGCGAGTGTCGCGAAGAGGTCAGGGAAAACGGATTTCAGCGAGCAACGTAGCCAGACATAAAAAAAATCTGAGAGGTCAGCATAGCCAATGTTATCGTAATAAGGTGGGTCGGTAGAAATGAGCTTCCCAAAACTAACAACCTGTGTCTGGGCATCAGATTGAACAGCAATCCCTTCTAACTTTGCAGGACTAAACATAATAGCCTTCCAAACCCAATCAACCATAGCCATCCAGTTACCGGATGAATAACACATTGGATTAACCTCGGCGTAATCCCAACTCATTGGAATCGCTTGTCGACCAAATGTATTCCGCATTTTTTCACCAGAATTATGCCAAGTGCAAATTGCCGACCAATAGTCGCAACATTTATCCACAGCGAACGCTAAATACACCGCCATAGCATCCGCATAGGCTGTGACAAATGGTGCTTCGTACTGGGAGCGCGGGCGTCCCGCCCGCGGCTCTTCTCCCCGCGCCTCCTCTCCCACCTCCCGCGCACTACTTAACCGATATTCATCAGCCACACTACACAACCCAGCCTTAACCGGATTTTCATGGATATACCTAACTACCCTATCGAAATGTTCCTGATCCCGTATAGCTCGATCAAAATACTCCGGCATCCACAACGCACCCGACCGACCAAGCCGCGTGTTAATCACTTTGGCTGACCAAGATTTCCACGAATGAAGAATTGAGGATAACGTGTAATCACCCATAGGGGTCAGCAGCACATGCACATGGTTTGGCATTACAACCCATGCGTGCAGGTTGTACCGTTCACCATTAAAATGGAGCAAAGCCTGCTCCACCACCGCCCCATTTTCTGTATCGACTAACAAGCACTCACCATATCCCGCATCAAGAGCCTCCGCTATCCGTGTCCGACGCTCACTAGTTGCCTCAGATTCAGGCAGATGGCTAAGCTCTTCACGCCATGTGTCAAGCAAATGCTGCGGAAGGCTGTCGTTTAATCGGAAAGTAATACTCTGCGGTATAGAGCCCCCCTCGAAATGAGGTAAATATCCACGAGAATGCCAATGTGGCGAATGTTTACTTAGGAGCACAGGCGTCTCGCCTGTGTTGTTTATTGTATGCAGGCGGGACGCCTGCACTCCCAGTAATACTTGCTCACGTGCTTCCTGTACCAGATCGGAGAAGGTTGTTAGCGCCACAAGCTGGCGAGAGGTGAAAAGATCGCCGTAAACATCTAATCCATAATTGGAAACGTTGACGCGGCACTTACCGTGGAGAGGTGTATCAGGCATCCATGACTGTTGTGCAGTTAGTGCAATAGCTTCCATCTCTTGCGTCGGTGAAAGATAGACCCTGCCCCGATCACCTTCAGCAACAATGGCCATCAACTTTACACCCATACGACCGGATTTACCCTCTTCACGAATGTGATCGTAAGAAAGAGGAACACCTGACATCAAACAGCGAAATGCCACACGCTTTCCTGCGGCAGTACCGAGCTTCACCCCATCCACATTCTTAGGCTTGCCTACCTTTACCGTAAAGCGATAACCACCATTCTCAATCACCGGATCAACATAAGCCTCTTTGCCCGGCTTGGTGGAGAGCATAAAGGTTGATGCAAGCGGCACATCAATATTGGCAAATGCCGGATTGGGACTTTTTACCGTCCGTGCCCAAAGCCATGCAATAACGGTAAGCTGCCTGCCAACATATTTCTTCAGGTCAGGTCGCTCTTCAGCCATTATTGCCGTCACTTCAATCTTTGGATAGAGGTGACCAATACGCTTTTCAGCTTCGTCGCGCATCCACTTGCCGTAGTAGCGCACATCCGCCGCCAAGCCTTGAGCACCTTTCCATTCGTGACCCATTTTATCGGCCAACGATTTATTCTGCCATTCAGGATTAACCGGCGGTTTGCCTGCGAACTTCGGCGGAATCTCAATCATTGCCTTGTTAATCAACACAGCAACAGGATTCAGGTCGCTGGCATAGCTCTCAAGTCCAAGTCGCTGCGCCTCAAGAGGCAGCGCTCCGCCTCCGGCAAAAGGATCGTGAAAGGCTGGCAGTTTGTAGCGGTCGAACAGCTCTTTCGCTCGCGGATGGTCGGCATTTTCAGCGCAAGTGTAGCGCCAGCTCTGCCAGATTTCGTCACGTGCCTGCTGCAATACCGTTTCGTTGGTGGTATTCTCCCACTTCACCAAATCCTCAATAATGCGAAAAAGCCGTTGACGCTCTTTCTCCTGTTTCTTTTCAGTAGGGAAAATATCGGGATGGGCTGACGGGTCATCCACCATCTGGGCAAAAATGACCGCCCGTGCTGCAGCCAAAGGTCGGCGTGCCCACCACAAATGGAGCGTCGAAGGATGACCATGACGAATGGATTTTTCGCGTGCACTGGCAATGTTGATCGCTTCAAGTGGCAGGGCAACTTCAATGAGTTTTTTCTTGTAGGTCATGGTTCCAAAATCGCTTTTGAGAGCGAGTAAAATGATTGCAAATAATTATCTGTATCGGGTTTTAGATAATATTCGCAAAGGAAATTCCTTGTCTCAACATCGGGTTGCTCTGTCAAAGCATCAATCAATCTGCTTGCGTGGCTACGTCGTCGCTCCTGAAGACTCGGACAGTTGAGACCAAGATAACCAATGAGAAAGAGTGATTTTTCTTGATTGATTGAGGTCGGGTTGATACTGCCATCGGGAAGATAACGGAAGAACGATGCAGTTTCCGAATTATGGGGATATGAGAATTTTTTTGGATCCCAAGCGAAATCATGGTTATGCGGAGCATCCTTGAAGTGTCCACAATGTTGCCCATTCCCACCATTACATGAGATGGCCAGATTGGTGTAGTCGTATGTTCTTTTCTGATTCTTCTTGCGCGGTTCCAGGTGTTCTATATGACCATCACCACTATTGACCAGACTTTCACAATAACAGCAAAGACCACATTGTTCTTGAATGAGAATGTTTCGGGTTTCGGTATGGCATGAAGTCCGTGCAAAATCGCTCCAAGGCTGATTATTGGACTGTTTGGTAAGGCAGTCCGGGGGTATATTTCGCTGAATAGTCTTCATCGTTGCTTCAAAAATTGCAACTGTTTTATCCTAAGATCGGCGCGAAGAAGATCGGGATCGCTCGTTCCCAATGCTGATTCAAGCTCTTGACGTAGAGCTTTTGCTTTATCGGTATTGTGTTCTTGAGCTTCCACGGCCTGCCAGTATTCAGCTAATTGTTGGACTGTATCAATATTTTGAGGTCGTGGGTAAGTACCAAACACCTCTGCCAGAACGCGGGAATTGTCGGCACCGTAAGTACCTACATCATCAGGAATCTGCTCAAACTGATGGTCAGCGCCAAGCAGTTTGATATGTTCGCGGCGTACAGTGGTGAGCACCGCAGGGCTGTGTGTTGAAACAATGAGCTGGGTGTTAGGAAAAGCTTCCCGAAGAGCAGGAATAACCTTCTGCTGCCAGCGAGGATGAAGATGCAGTTCAATCTCGTCAATCAGCAAAATGCCAGGAGCCTCAAGCGGGTTTGTCCAGTTTGGATTAGCCTGTGCAAGCCCACGGGCAAAGTCGAGTACCAGCGCAAGCAGGTTCCGGTATCCGTCGCTCAGTTGCGCCAGCTCGAATGCACGCAAAGTGCCATCAAATTCCCGGATTTCAACCATCAGTCGGGGCGGGCTACCATCAAAATAGACTCGTTCCAGCCCTTCGATTGTATGTTTTAATGCCTGTCGTACAGCACGTAAGTCGGCAAACTCCTTGCTATCGCCATTCTCGGCGTTTACATTGGCACGAAGCTCGGCATTCTCACGCAAGTAGAACCACTGGCACATCGCCGTAAAATTAGCTGCTGCATCAAGAGCACTGACGAATGCCTTATCTCTGGAAAGATCAAGTTTGAAAATATCTCCAAGATCAGGCATCCCCCCCATTCTCCGAGTGGCACGGTAATACGCCACAACAGGCAATGGAATCATCGCTTGCGGACTTTTGATTATTTCCTCCCAGAGTGCCTTCACATAACGATGAAGCTCCGCGACTCTTTCCGATGTAGCTGTGTCGTAGGTAAATGTGTTTGGAATACGATATTCAATAAGTTCTGTCCACTCCAGCAGGGCGTTCTGTCCGTCAGGTGTTTTTCCTGTGAAATCTTCGACCGGATAGTAATCCGTTACCCCTGCGCTAATCTGTACGAATTTCTTGCGCCCAAAGATATTGTGCTTCACTGAAGGTGGAACGTAGATATCCGTAGCCTGAAGTGCAGCCCCCTGCATTTTTCTCTGGCTCTTTCCACCCCCACCATTTGCAGCAACGATTTCATAAAGTGCAATAGCAATAGCATCAAGTATGCTGCTTTTGCCTGCGCCATTGGCACCAACGATAACATTGATGTCGGGGTGAAGTTTGACTGCAAGCAATTCAAAGCAGCGGAAGTAGGTGATGTCGATTGTAGCAAGTTTCATTGTGGTACCTTCGATGCTCCGACCGTGATCGGATTAAGTTTTGCCTCTATGTATCCAACAAATCTTAGAGCTTGACCGTAAAGCACATATATTTCAGCCGATGTCTTTTCAAGTGGATAAACAGCAAAATTCTCATGCACCAAGAGGTTTCGTAAATCACCAAGCTCCAGAAAAGCGGCAACAGCTTCAGCAAGATCACCTCTCTTCAGTTCCTTTTTGGCTGTATCTTTTATTGTTGAACCGAACATTGAAAAAAACTTGCTTGTATTTGATCTTTCGCTCCAGTTAAAATAGGAGTGATACTGACGTTCGATTGCTTTTATGCGAACCAATGAGACCAATGCCTCGTCAAAATTTGAAACGCTATTTGCATAATCGGATATTGAGTCTGTAATGCGACTTTCAAAGTAACTCGCACAAGACAACAAAAGTGTTTTACTTAGAAACGCATCAACTCTTTGCGAATAAGATAGTTGACCCTGCTGTTGAAGAAATGCGATCAGTTCTTTTTGTTCTTCATACAACGAATCAATGAAGGTTTCTTCTGTGATTGGCATGTTTTTATCCATGAAGAATTACATTTGATCTTCCCAGCCTTTTGGCAACATTTATCGAACTTGCTGTATCAAACCGAGCTGCACTAACAAATTCGGGATCCATTTTAAGGCATTGCAATTTTTCGGGACTTAAAACAGGTAAATCAAGCGTGTTATTGGTAAATGCCGTTGTACAATATGAGGCAAAAACAGAGTCAATAAAAGAGATGTTTACCCGCTCTTCATTAGCCCTGAAGAACGCATTCTCCGGCAAAAAAGAACAGGAGACCAGAAACGCATTGAAAAGTTTTTCCAGATAATCAACCTTCTCTTTTGAAAGGGATTCTGCCCGTTTTGATGTCAGATTCAAAAATCTTGTCATTGATGGTTTGTATTCAGCGCCACACATCATCATGGCATAGGCACGCAAAAGAATTTCGATGTCTTTCATGTGCAAGTCCGGCTCTGCCAATCCCAGGAGTTTACGCCAACGAGGATCCAGGTTGATGCGGTAGAGCATCTCATAAAAATATGAGTGATAGAGGCTTGTCCTGATTTCCTGTGGTTTTAGATTGACCCCGCCGGTATTCAGACGATTAAATATTTCATAAATAGACGACACATCACCCTCTTTAGAATCAGGAAGATTCTGCTTGATGATGATATTTCGTACCGTGCGAAGATCAAACGTGCTCTTTAATTCTCCAAGTGTTCCATAATTGAGCTTGTTTCGTCGATTTGGCCGATCCGGCAAACGCTCGGTAAGCTGAAGATTAAACTTTATAAAATAAGCGTCATCTTGCAGTACGTCATCCGGTATATTTCCCTTTTCGTCAAAGATTCTTCGAAGCTCAATACGTTTTTCCTTTCTTGGAAAGCGCTGTTTGATGAAGTAGTAAATCGTCATTAAACGCTGCTGACCATCAATCACCAAAAATTTGTTACGCGACTCCTCATAAAGAAAAATCTGGGGAATCGGCAAGCCTATAAGAATTGATTCAATCAGCTTGGATGCTCTCTTGATATCCCAGACATAGTTTCGCTGAAATCCAGGGATCTTAACCGCACCAGACTCTATGAAGCTGAACATGGTTGACATGTTGAAGTCATTTGGCGATGCAGTAATATCGTACTCCTTTATCTGAGAGTCATCTACTTCATCATTTTCGTCTTCAAACCAGTTAGTAGTTCCATTAACTATTTCATCTTCATTCTGCATTTGAATCTCCAATAGGACAGTTGACGTTGCATTTATTATTGTTTAAGCTCCCCCCTTTACGCAAAAAAACAGACGATAGTGATGCCAATTGTCTCAACAGCGTTGCGACTTTTTCAAGACCTCGACAAATTACAATATTTTACATCAATTCCTGATCCCGCTCAAGAGCAGTTTAAACAAGTTCAAGATGGAAGCTCTCCTTTGGCAATAAGTTCGGCAAAGTTGTAATTGACGCTACAAACACCAAAATCAGGTTCCCGATTAAACGGCTTTTTAATGTAATGTACTTTGTGCGTCTTGGCATCAAGAAACTCGACGATAGCCAGAATAAAGTCGTCAGGCTTGTTGAGCGAGTAGAGAATCTCGTTGCGGGTAACGGTGATGGTTGGAGCACCGGAAATACGCCCCTTAACTTCAATGAAACGCAGTTTGCCTGTACCGTGAATGCGGCTTTCGATATCGTAACCAAGCTTTTCAAGTTCCCGATCAATGGGGTCAAAGCCGAGAGAGCGCTCAATATCCATGATAATTGCCCGTGCGCGGGCAGCGCTCACCCGGGTATCGGTCGGGATGCTGGAAATTTGTTCGGTGTAGCCTGTCATGGCATTTATGAGCCCAATCGGCACAACAAGCATTCCCCCAAGCACCAATGGCGGCAGTGGTGACAGTTGGGCTTCAAGCCGTAACTCTTCGAGCCGTTTTTGCAATCGTCCTTGCAATAAATCGGCACGCTTTCGTGCTTCGCCGGAGTTGAGCCGGGCATTGGGTTTACCTGCCCGTTCCTGCAGCTTCAGCTCTTCAGCCCTATGATCCCAATAGGTAATTTCCTTGGTGAGACGATCTTTTACCGCAGCCTCAGTTTTGGCTATCAGTTTGAGTTTGCGCCCTTTTATTTCTGCAAGATGCTCCGGCACAACGTGGGTGATGGCGTAACTCTGGGCACTCTGCTCCAGTTCACGGGTAATCCACTGACATTCCGGGCGATTAAGCAGGATTTCAATATCGGGTTCGCCTGTGGCAAGTGGGCGAAAATCGAGGTAAGGTGCGTATTGAACGTGACGCACTGTTGCCTTGTCGTCCAGTTCGACATACATCAGGCGACGGGAGACAACACGGCGGTTGCCGTCACGAGTTAAGCCGGCATCCTGAATGGCATGCTCCTGATAGAACAACACTCTTGGACTGGTGCCAAAATCACGTTCATCAACCAGAACGGTACCTCGTTTCAGCAAATCGCGATGACGCTCGAGTGTAAGGTCAATAACAGAATCGAGCAGCGGATGCCCGGGGCAGAGAAATGCTGCCAACGGCTCTCCCTGCGGTGCAATCAGGGTTTTCTCGAACGCAATACGCTCATAGCGTGGCAGCACAGATGCACCAATACCGATAAGACGGTCACGATGCCTGATTGGCGCGGGAACATGGGTTATCTCAAATCGACGGGGTTCGCGCTGTCGGGCATTACCACCAAGACGCTTGAATGCCTCCAAAAAAAATGACTCGATGTAGTGAGGCTGTAACCTGCGTGCATCAGCCCGCTCCATATCCTCGCAGATACGTTGCACATTGCTGGAATCCATGGCATCGTGAACCAGCATTCTCTCTTCAAGCAGAGATTGCAGATGACTGCTGTCGAGTGCGGTATCGAGCACTGTTGTGAGAAATGCTTTTGTTTCGGGTTTTTCTCCGTAACGGATCGCCTCGATAAGCAGGTCGCGCAACGACATCAGTTTCCCATCAGCCTCGAAGGCGAGTTTACCCAGCACGTCAAAAACCTGACCGCCTAAAGATTGTCGTGCCTGTTCCAGCTTTTCAAGCAGTTTGCGATAAACATCACCTTCACGGGTATCATCAGCCACCAGATTCCATAAGTAGCACACCTCAGTCTGACCAATACGATGAATACGTCCGAAGCGTTGTTCCAGCCGGTTGGGGTTCCAGGGCAGATCGTAATTAACCATAAGGTGAGCACGTTGAAGGTTAATACCCTCACCTGCTGCATCGGTTGCAAGAAGTACTTGTACTTTAGTGTCGTGCTTGAAAGCTTCCTGAACTTTGAGCCGCTCTTCACGACCTGTGCCACCATGAATAATCACCAAAGCTTCCCTGCATCCCAAAAATGCGGTAATGCGTTCTTCCAGATAATTAAGAGTATCACGATGCTCGGTAAATATAACCAGCTTCTGGTGTGGAGAAGGCTTTGGTTGTGGAATCGGACCGGAACCATAAGGCATTTCCGTTTCAACCAGTTGGTGTTGTGCTGCGATGGTGAATATTTCGCCCAACAGGCTTGAGAGTTCCGCCCATTTGGTATCAGTGCCAGTACTGCGAACAGCCAAGGCGCTCGCTTCCAAGACCTTGAGGGTTTCTATCTCTCTCCGTAGTTCGTCAATAGAACGTGCCGCAGTTGCTTGGTCAAGGATCTCCTCCTCAAGAGCTTCCACTTCGTTTTCAGGTGCCTCATCAAAATCATCAACATCATCGCTGTCGATCATTCGGGATGCAGACGACTGCACCGACGCAACCTTTCCAGCACGCTGGAGCAGTTCAAGTTCGCGAAAACGGTTGTCAAGCTTTTCGCGACGACGACGCAATGATTGGTAAATTGCCTCAGGAGATGACGCCAGCCTGCGTTGCAGTATAGTTAGTGCAAAACCAACGGTACCTGAACGCCCGTCTTTATCCAACGCTTCTGCTCGATTAAATTCTTCGCGCACATAGCTGGTGACTGCTTTGTAAAGCGCTTCCTCATTGTGAGAGAGGTGATAGGGAAGTGTATAGGCAATGCGCTCCGGGAAAAGTGGCGTGCCATCAAACTTTCGCAAGTTTTCTTTGACCATTCGTCGCATCAAGTCCGATACATCAGCCGAATGGACGCCATCACGAAATTTGCCCTCGAAACGATCCCCATCAAGCAGCGCCATAAAAAGCTGAAAATCAGCTTCTTTGCCGTTGTGAGGTGTGGCTGACATTAAAAGGAAATGACGTGTCAAGGTAGAAAGCAATTGACCAAGGCGATAACGTTTGGTGTATTTGGTTTCACCGCCAAAAACAGTAGCCGACATTTTGTGAGCTTCATCACAAATGACTAAATCCCATCGGCAATCAGGAGCTTGCAACTTTAACTGCACATTCTCATTGCGCGAGAGTTTGTCAAGGCGAGCAATCACAAGGTTGGTTTCAAGAAACCAGTTGCCTGTACGTGCTGCGTCAAGTTTATCGTTAGTTAGAATCTCGAAAGGCAAATGAAAACGCCGGTAAAGCTCATCCTGCCACTGCTCGGCCAAACCACCAGGGCAAACAATCAAACAACGTTGAAGATCACCACGAACAATCAACTCCTTAATCAACAATCCTGCCATAATCGTTTTCCCCGCTCCAGGATCATCAGCTAAAAGAAAGCGCAGCGGCTGACGAGGCAGCATTGCTTCATAAACAGCAGATATTTGATGTGGGAGTGGCTCAATATTGGATGTATGGACAGCAAGGACCGGATCGAATAAATAGGCAAGCCGAATGCGCAGTGCTTCGGAGACTAACCGAAAAAGCGCTCCATCACCATCAAAACTCCATGGTCGGCCTCGCTCAACAATTTCCAGACGATCTTCATCATGGCGATAGAGTAATTCATTGGCGACTTTGCCATCCGGCGTTTTGTAGGTAAGCTCAAGTGCCTCCGAACCAAACCACTGCGCGCTTACAATAATGACTATGCTATTTGGGATAATACCAGAAACTGACGCACTTGGTTGAAGTTGTTCAAGATTAATCATAACCTGACTTATTCATCAAGGGAATAAAAAAAGGCGCAATATCTATGCGACCCTTAAAACCGAATATAGTCACACCAGAGAGAGCCCAACAAACATTATTTTCATACAATTTTCGAGACCCTGTCGTAAATCTCTGCTCTTTTAATGATAAATCCAATTTCCCGAAAACAGCCTCCA
>DYND01000032.1 GCA_020721255.1 Chlorobium chlorochromatii | reverse complement strand
AGCATTAAAATAATCAAAAGAACTGAATAATCGTTCACTAACGCTCTTTATTTTAGAGTGTTAACTCCAAAAAAAACAAATAATTACAGAATGATTTACGTAATTTTATTCTTATCACCACAATGAGCATCAGAGTTAACAAATCTGACACTGTTTTCATTCCAAGTGGTTAATTAGGGGATATAGGGAGAAAGGGATGTTATCAAATAAAAAAAGACCTGCAAGCGTCAACCTGCAGGCCTTTTTTATTGTGCACCCGGGAGGACTCGAACCTCCAACCCACTGATTAAGAGTCAGTTGCTCTACCATTGAGCCACGGGTGCAGCAGTGATATTCTCTCTATTTTGCTGGTAATGCTGGAAGTAATGGAGCAGCAGGCGCAGGCTTTAATGGAGCGACTGGCTGTGCTGGTACACTCTGCTGAAGAATACTTTTTGGTGCAACTCTGTCTGATTCTTTATTCGGTAAGGTAAACTGAGCAATAAAGCAAAGTAACATAACAATAGCAGCAAGTATTCCAGTTGTCTTACTTAAAAAATCACCAGTTCTTCTTACACCAAGTGTCTGCACCGTCCCAAGACTTGCAATTCCACCGGTAAGACCACTGCCACTTTTCGGACTTTGCAATAAAATAACACCGATCAGCAGAATCGATGCAAGCAAGCTGACCACGACAATGAAAAGATGCATTTCCCGCTACCTTAATAAATTCTCAAATATCTTTAAGTATATTTAACTAAAAGAAGGCAACAATTTAGAAACATTTAAAAAATATCCAAAAAAGAGTGTTTCCAGAAATCGGAAACATGGTTGTTTATCTCCCCATAGGGAGTTCTATTTTACTCTCAGTCATACTGCAGTACACTCATGTACCTCTTTAACAAAATCATGCACTAATCAAGTTATGCCTGAATACACCAGCAACACACCGCGCACCGCCACCGTAACCCGTACCACCAAAGAGACTGATATTACCTGCAGCCTTACACTTGATGGGCAAGGAAACGGTACCATCAACTCCGGTGTAGTCTTTCTCGACCACATGTTGACCAATTTCAGCAAGCACTCCGGCATTGATATCACGCTGACGTGCCAAGGCGATCTTGATGTTGATGATCACCACACCGTTGAAGATATTGCAATTGTTATCGGCAGTGCCTTAACCGACGCACTGGGCGATAAACGCGGCATTCAGCGCTACGGATGGTCAATTATTCCAATGGATGAAGCCTTGGCGCGCTGTGCACTTGATCTTGGTGGCCGCAGCTATTGCGTTGTTAATGCCAAGTTCAAACGTCCGGTAATTCAGGGTTTTTCAACGGAAATGCTGGAGCACTTCTTCTTGTCTCTTTCAGGAACATTGAAAGCCAATATCCATCTTGCTATTCTTGAGGGGCACAATACTCACCATAAAATCGAAGCACTCTTTAAAGCATTTGCTTATGCAATGAAGGCGGCAATTACGGTACAAGGAGATGCAATTCCGTCAACCAAGGGAGAGTTTTAAACTCTCCCAAGAGACGTAAAAGCTAAAAATGGGAAACTCTATTTTGCGTAAGCAATAGAGCGTTTTTCGCGGATAATAGATACTTTAATCTGACCGGGATATTGCGCTTCAGACTCAATTTTGTGAGCAATATCGTGAGCAAGCATATCAGCCTGTGAATCGCTGACATTATCGCCTTCAACAATTACCCGAATCTCTCTGCCAGCCTGTAATGCGTAGGTTTTCAAAACACCAGGAAATCCTTTGGCAATCTCTTCAAGACTCTCAAGACGCTTAACATTGCCATCGGCAGTCACGGCGCCACGGGCACCAGGTCGCGACAGCGAAATAGTGTTAGCTGCATCAACAAGATCAGCAATTGGCGTCTCCCGCTCCATTTCGCCATGGTGCGCACCAATAGCATTTAATACCACCGATGGCTCATTAAAGCGTTTCATCAAATTCATACCAGTAAGTGCATGAGGCTCGTCACTTTCAGGCAGCACCAAACCAATATCGTGCAACAGACCAGCACGCTTCGCCAATCGGGCATCGAGCTTCAACTCCGCAGCCATCAAACCGGCAAGCATCGCCACCTCACGGCTGTGTTGCAGCAAATTCTGACCATACACCGTATAAAATTTCATCTTACCAATAAGATGAATAATCTCTGATGGCATATCTCCGATCTGAAGCGATGAAATCACCTCTTCACCAGCACTCATAATCACATCATCAATCTCTTTCTTGGCATCAGCAAACGCTTTCTCAATAGCTACCGGATGGATAATTCCGTCAATCAGTAACTTCTGTAAAGTCAACTTTGCAAGCTCCCGACGTAGCGGGTCGAAGCATGAAAGAATCACAACCTCCGGAGTATCATCAACTATAATATCCACACCGGTAGCATTTTCAAATGCCTTGATGTTGCGTCCCTCACGACCAATAATACGTCCTTTAAGTTCGTCACTCTGAATATGCACAACCGAAAGAGCATTCTCGGTAGCCTGTTCAAAAGAGATCCGTTGAATAGCAGTAAGAAGCGTCTTTTCCGCCAAGCGCTCAGCTTTCTGCTCAGCCTCTTCATGAATCTGGTGAATCGTCTCCGTCGCTTCCTCACGTGCTTTAGCAAGCATGTTATCAATCAGCATCTGGCGGGCATCCTCAGCCTGCAGATTACTGATGCTCTCCAGACGCTGATTTTGCTCTAAAATAACCCTCTCAAGCTCTGAAGAACGCATTGCCACCTGTTCTGTCGTCTGGTCAATTTGCTTGCGCTGCTCCTGAAGCTTACGCTCTGCATCTTTCAAGTCCTGACTCTGCTTTTTCAGTTGCGCTTCACGCTGCTGCGTCTGTTTCTGTAACTGGCTGAATTTGTTATTCTTTATAACAACTTCCTGGTCAAACTCGCGGCGCTTCTTTTTCCACTCCTGATTCACCTCACTAACCTTCAGCTCCCTGTACTCATTAGCCTCTTTCTGCGCTTCCTGCACTAATTGCACGGCACGCTCCTCAGCTTCAAGCACTTTAGTTGTGCCAATCCGTTCAAGAAAATAACGCCCGACAAAAAAACCTACCGCAAAAAAAATAACTGCAGCAAAAACAATCAAAAACAGGTTTATAACTATCCCCATTAAACTATCTCCATTTTGACGCTCTTATACTCAGCACAAGAAGCTCTTTTTTTTAAACAAAAAAACCGCACCAAAAGTCAAGATGCGTAAGATTCAAGAACCCGTGAAACACGGTGGGCACCTCCTTCCAATATTTTGCTTCCAGCGGAACAGCGTTTCCACTGCTCTTGAATAACTGTTAACACGAGGCAAACAAATTAATCAACAAGGCCTGCAATCAAAAAGAAGAGTTCGGCTCCCTATTTTGTAATGTTAGTTCTTGTACCTTACAACAACCTCAATCAACTGGTGCGGGTAATTCCGGGTCTGTACTGTAATGGGCTAATGTAAATTCTCGCCAATCAAAACATTAAGGCGAGCAACATTCTGCCTGAGTGATGCCATCTCCTCTTCAAGCTCAATTTTCCTTTCTGCAAATGAAATTGCCGCAAGAACAGCCAGCCTTACTGGTTCAAATGTTGGCGCCTTCTCAGCAAAAAGTCTCATTATACTATCAACATCCTGAGCTGCCTTTTCGGTTACATCGCGTCGCTCAACCCTTAAAGGATAACTATCGCCATAAACATTGACATCAATTTTTTCCATTGCATCACCGTCACAACGTCTGACTATTTCTTAGTTCCATCTCTATTTTCTGCAACATCAGAACCAACTTCTGCTTCACCTGCAGCCGCTCAGCAACGCTGAACACTCCATCAAAATTGCCGCGACCATCAGGAGTCCCTGAACTAATTATTCCAGGCAATTTGAATGATCTGACAATATTCTGCAGACTTGTAAGTTCAGATCGCAACACCTCATTCTCTTTTCGACACTCTGTCAACTGAACAATGAGTTGTTCAATATTATTTTCAAGAAGGTTGACGTCAACCTTAATGTTTTGCCCGTCAAAATCTTGCATAGAACAAAGAGTATCAGACTTGTCGAATTACCGCACCAAGTTTACTCTCGGCATTGCTGCCGACTTTTAAAAGAATATCGCTGATTTTATCCTCCTGCAATGTCCCCTGAGTATCAGCAATTTCAAGGGATAACGCAACACTGCGTTCAGTTCCTTGCTCATGTGAGCGTTCGAACAAATCAAACACCGTAACTCGCTTTATCAGAACATCGGTTGATCGAATCAGCTCAACAAGTGACTGTACAGGAACATCATGTGGCAAAATAAGCGACAGATCTCTCTGAACAACTGGAAATTTGGATGGTGGCTCGTAAATAACTGCGGGATTGAAACAGCTTTCCAGAAGCGCTGCATCAATTTCAGCCACATAAACATCCTGCCCGATATCAAACGTTCTCAACAACTCAGTACCAATCCGTTTTACCACACCAATGCGGAAAGAACGGGTCTTACCTCTCTCTTTGAGAGCAATATCAACAGTAACTGAGTCTTCATTATAAATATTAACTGCTGATTTATCAAGTAAATTCAGCTTCTCCAACAGCATCTCAACAGAGCCTGTCAAATCATAAAAATCAACTTTATCTGTTGACTGATTCCAGCTTCGAGGAAAACGAGAACCCGTCATAGCAAGAACAAGATATTCCTTCTCACTATAACGATCCAGAACATTACTACCCATGAAACTCGCCTCAACATTTCGTTCAAATCCACGCGCAATCTCAAAGAGCCGTAAATCTTTATTGCCATGTCGAATATTATGGCTTATCACTTTGAGAAATCCAGGAACAAGAGCAGGGCGAAGCACTTCAAGCCCTTCACTGATTGGATTAAGCACTTCAACCAGAGCATCACTGAACAAGGCCGCCTCTTCGCGCTTCATAAGAGGATTTGTAAGAATCTCACGAAATTGTAAACCAGCTACCAGTGAGCGAAGAAAATCAGGGAAAAATTCTGGTGTATTGCGGGATTGTGGATAGATGGTGGCCATCTGCCTTGATGGTTCAATATTGTCATAACCGTACAATCGGGCAATCTCCTCCACCAAATCAATCTCATCAGCAACATCAACTCGGAACGATGGCACAACAACAGGTATCAATTCGCTTATGGTGCCATCTGTTGAAAAACCAATATGCTCCAGCATGTCAACCATATCAGCAGCAGCAAGAGAGCTCCCCAATAATGCATTAACACGCTCAGGGCGCAACACAACCTGCCGGAGCGCTAAAGGCACTGTGCCACACTCTTGCGCATCGGTAATACAACCACCGGCAAGCTCCAGAATCAAAGCAACCGCGCACTCTGAGGCACGTTTAACGTTGTGCGGATCAATTCCTCTTTCAAAACGGTAGGACGAATCGGAAGACATCCCACTTTTTTTGGCAGCTTTGCGAACCATCGACGGGGCAAACCATGCCGATTCAAGAAGAATATCGGTTGTTGCCTCGCTGACTGCTGAATCCAGACCGCCCATAACACCCGCAAGAGCTACAGGACCTTCACTATCACAAATAACCGGCATACCGGCTTCAAGCAGGCAACTCTGCTGATTAATCCCTGTAAATGCGTGCTGTACATCACAACGCACAACAAGGCGCTCTCCTCGAAGTTTAGCAAGATCAAAAGCATGCAGCGGTTGACCAAGACCATGAAGAATGTAATTAGTAATATCAACGATGTTGTTCTTCGGGCGCAACCCAATGCTTTCCAGCTTTTTCTTCAGCCATGCCGGTGATTCAGCAATCGTAACCCCTCGAATTACAACGGCAGTGTAATACGAACAAGCCTCAGCATCCTGTATCTCAACTAACTGACCGGTTTTGGCAAATGGTACTGTTGCTTGCTTTGGATAACGTATTGGTTCACGTCCGGCGAGCTCTCTGGCAATACCAAGGTGCGAGAGCACATCCGGACGATTTGGTGTCACTGCAATATCAAGCACCACATCACTGTCGAGATAACGGGAAAGCGGCTGACCAAGAATATATGATGCATCAAGCTCCATCACTCCTGAATGATCCTCAGAAAGACCAAGCTCATCGGCAGCGCAAATCATCCCGAATGAACGTTCGCCACGTATTTTGGATGGCTTGATAGTCATTATCTGACCGTCAGGCAACGGCAATTTCGCTTTCTCTGTAGCTACAGGAACAAGCATACCCGCCTTCACATTTGGCGCACCACACACAATCTGAAGTGGCTCTTCACAACCAACATCAACGCTGCAAATTGTCAACCTCTCAGCATTGGGATGCTGCCGCACCTCATCAATACGACCAATAACAACTCGATCATCAGGAAGAGAAGATGCCTGAACATCCTCCACTTCCAGTCCGAGAAACGTCAATTTTTCAACAAGGGAAGAGATATCGAAAGAAAAGGAGGGAAGAAAATCTTTAAGCCAACTGACAGATATTTTCATAAGAGAGTAATCATCTGCTTTCATGAATAAAAAAAGCTCTGTACCGGCAACGAACAGAGCTTTATGGAGTGACCCCAACGGGATTCGAACCCGTGCTACCACCTTGAAAGGGTGATGACCT
>DYND01000005.1 GCA_020721255.1 Chlorobium chlorochromatii | reverse complement strand
TTCGAGTTTTATAAAACTGCGTGATGACTTTTATAAAACTGTTTGCGTGGTTATACTTATACCTCAGCAGCACCGTGCGGTCAACGCCCATACCAAAGGCGTAGCCTGACCACTCTTCGGGGTCTATGCCGCAGTTGCGCATGACGTTGGGGTGTACCATGCCGCAGCCCATGATTTCGAGCCAGCCTGATTTTTTACAGACCTTGCATCCCTTGCCGCCGCAGAGGTAGCAGGTGACGTCCACTTCGGCTGATAGTTCGGTGAAGGAGAAAAAGCTTGAGCGGAACCGGAGTTTGACGTGAGCGGGAGGAGAGTTATACAATTTGCGCATTCAATTCGCAATTTGTATAATATCCTATGATTTATCGTAAACTAACAGCAACCCTTCAGCGGTTGGCCAAAACATTTCCTGTTATTGCAATAACCGGCCCAAGGCAGTCAGGAAAAACAACGCTGGCAAAAGCCGTTTTTGCCGATAAGCCATACATAACCCTTGAAGACCCTGCAGAACGTGCCTTTGCCTTGGAAGATGCAAAAGGGTTCCTTCTCCGGTTTCGTGATGGAGCCATCTTCGATGAAGCCCAGCGCTGGCCGGATCTCTTTTCATACCTTCAGGGCATGGTTGACGAAGAGCCTATTCCCGGAAAATTCATTTTGACCGGTTCACAGCAATTCGGACTGCTCGCCGGAGTCACCCAGTCACTTGCCGGTCGCGTTGGTATGACCGCTTTGCTTCCCTTGTCCATTTCAGAACTTCCGGCAGCATCGCAATTGTCACTATCGCTTGACACGCTGATCATAAAGGGTTCTTATCCTGCTCTTCATGTGAGGGATATAGCGCCTGCCGACTGGTTTGCAAGTTACATCGCCACGTATATCGAGCGGGATATCCGGCAGGTGTTACGAGTTCATGATTTATCGGTATTCCAGCGCTTTGTGCGCCTCTGTGCAGGGCGAAACGGACAACTGCTGAACCTTAATGCGCTGGCGGGTGAAACAGGTATTTCCCATAAAACAGCTTGTTCATGGCTCTCTGTTCTGGAATCAAGCTACATTGTTCACCTGCTTCCGCCATACTTTCGAAACTTCGGAAAGCGACTTATAAAAACGCCAAAACTTTATTTTTTGGATCAAGGTCTCGCTTGCTGGTTGCTTGGTATCCGTTCACCGGAACTCCTTGCTCTGCATCCCATGAGGGGAGCAATTTTTGAATCATTCATCATCAGCGAGTTTCTCAAATCCCGCTATAACCGGGGGCTGCCTCCTGATCTCTATTTCTGGCGCGACAATAACGGCCTTGAAGCGGACATTGTTTTTGAACGTGGCACAAAACTGCAACCAGTTGAAATAAAATCAGGCCAGACCATCACCGGTGACTCTATCCGTGCAGGCCTCAAAGCTGCACGATTTGCAGGAGAAGAGGCACTTCAACCTTGGCTGATCTATGGAGGTGATGATTCGTATGAGCGCAACGGCGTAACAATCATGAGTTGGCGCGACAGCGAAAAATGGGCAGAGCCTCAATAAACAAGCCATCGGTTGAAAAAGATTTACGAAAAGTTTTCCTTTAGCTTTTGGGCGCCGCTTCTTTATCTTTACTGTTCATGACTTCTCAATCCAACATTCACCGGCACCACTCTTTGTTATGAGTACCTCATCTATGCTCGACGTTTTTAAAACAACTGGCGCTTTGCTCGATGGCCACTTCAAATTGACCTCGGGACGCCACAGTAATGCCTACTTTCAATGTGCGAAGGTACTGCAATATCCCGAACATTTGACGACTGTTTGCAGCAAAGTGGCGGAGCATTTTGCAGGCAAGGGCGTGGAAACGGTTATCTCTCCTGCAATTGGTGGTATTGTTGTTGGTACTGAGGTCGGTCGCCAGCTTGGCGTGAAGACAATTTTTGCTGAACGCAAAGAGGGCACTATGACGATACGCCGTGGCTTCAGCCTTGAACCTGGTGAACGTGTGCTGGTAATTGAGGACGTTATTACCACCGGTGGCTCAGTCGCTGAAGTGATTGCACTCATCAACGCTGCCGGTGCATCGCTGGTTGGCGTAGGTTCAGTGGTTGACCGCAGCAACGGACGCGTGAAACTTGCGGATGACCAGTTTTCGGTACTGTCGATGGAGGTGGTCAGTTACACGCCTGAAGAGTGCCCGCTCTGCAAGCAAGGGCTGCCGATTGATGCTCCCGGAAGCCGTGCAAACCAAAAGCCATAACGTGGCATAATGGCAGACTTACCGTTTAAAAGCATTGCGATTGTCGGGCTTGGCTTGATTGGCATGTCGCTGGTGCGAGCAATCAAACAGTCGCCTCTTGCGAAAGAGTATGGCATTGAGCTTCACGGTTTTGATCCCTACTTGAGCGCTGAAGAGCAGCAGTTCGTGCTTGCGCATGGTCTTGACCGCTTTATTGATGATAAAAAAACGCTCTACAGCGCGGACCTCGTGATTCTTGCCGCTCCGGTTGAGGTAAATATTGCTTTGCTTGGGGAGATCAAGCAGCTTGCTCCACCCTCAACATTAGTAAGCGACGTTTCAAGCACAAAAGCGTTGATTGCGCGGAGAGCGCGAGAGCTTGACCTTCCGTTTATAGGAATGCACCCGATGGCGGGCAAAGAGCAGAAAGGGTGCCAAGAGAGCCACGAAGAGTTATTACTCGGCAAACGGCTTATCTTTTGTGATGATCATACCTTGCTTACGAGCGGCAAAGGCGCTTTTCTTGTCAAACTGATGCAATCCGCCGGATGCACAACGCTTGCCATGACGCCGGATGACCACGATCGAATTATTGCGCGAGTCAGCCATCTGCCGCAACTCCTCTCGACGCTGCTGATGCAGCATTGCGGCGATGCACTCCACGCCTCTGGACCAGGCTTCGCCACACTTGCGCGCCTCTCCGGCAGCTCCTGGGAGATTTGGCGCGACATCGTTGCCACCAACAGCGACAACATTGCCGATGAGCTTGAGCAATTTTCACAGGCACTCGCGCTGCTTGCCAATGAAGTGAGGGTGGGCGATTTGCAACAACTTGAATTGCGTTTCAGCCAGGCAAATTGCCTTTATCAACATCTTAAAGAGATGAACCGGTCATGAAATTCGGAATCGTTGTCAATGTTTCGCGAGAGCGTGCGCTGGTGCTTGCCCGTCAACTTGCCGAGTGGCTGGATGAGCGGCAGGTTGACTACGTTTTTGAGACGCTTTCTGCCGAAAAAATGCAGATTGAACCTTCAGCTCCAATTGAAGAGCTGAATCGCCATTGTGATGCTTTTATCTCACTTGGTGGCGATGGCACACTGCTCTTTACATCGCATTACGCTGTAACAAAGCCGGTCATTGGCATCAATGTCGGGTATCTCGGTTTTTTGACAGAGTTTACTCAAGCGGAGATGTTTTCTGCGGTTGAACAGGTGCTTGATGGTTCTTATACTATCCATGCTCGTTCACAATTGGAAGCAACGGTGCAAGATGGTCATCATAGGCTGAAATTCCGAGCATTGAATGACGTGGTTATTGAAAAAGGCAACTATCCCAGGATTCCAGCCTTTATTATCAAGCTCGATGGAGTGCTGCTCAGCGCCTATCGGGCGGATGGCATCATTATTGCAAGCTCAACAGGATCGACGGCTTACTCCATGTCGGCTGGCGGTCCGATTATAGCACCAAAATCGAGCGTTTTCGTGATTACGCCAATATGTCCGCATATGCTGACGGTGCGCCCGATTGTCATCAGTGATGATAAAAATATTGAAGTCTCGGTTGACGCACCTGATGGTGAATTTCCGCTTAATTGCGATGGAAGTTTGAAAAAACTGCTGGCACCCCAAGAGCCTATTACGGTGAGAAAATCGCCTGTGGTTATTAATCTTGTTGCCAATAATAAAAGGAATTACGGTGAAATCCTGCGTACCAAACTGCTCTGGGGCCGTGAGCATGACGCTGGGCAGTAACAGCATCCGATCATCTTGTCTGAATAACACTCCGCTTGAAATAGTTCCATGAGTAATAGTATCAGCCCTGACGCGCTTCACCATCTGCTCGGTATTCCGCTTGACACGCCGCTCGGCATTGACGATATGTGTGGTCGGCTCAAGCCGGTTCTTTATCCTGCTCCATCGCTTTCGGTTCGTCTGGAACAGTTTTGCAATGCCCTTGTCACCGTAATGCAGTCGCTTGGCATAACCGTTCTTGCAAAAGAGGATGCTGCAGGAGCTGACGGACGATTTGCATCAGGAACGGTTATTCTCGCGCCGGGCTATTTCCCTGACGATCTGCTGGCTATTAACAGAGTCACAACGCTCTACAACAATATCATTGTCGGTATTTATGATGAGCCCGCGCCGCTTACGTCCGACTCGTTGCCTCAGCAGCGCCTTGATGCTATTGTTGGCAGGCTCGCCCGCGATATGGTGCACATCCTGATTTTTGTGACCGAGAACTCCTGGACAATCTGCACCATGAATGGAGGCGTCGCTACGTTTCACACGCCTGAGCCGTCGCGAGAGGATGTTCGTTGTGCTCTGGTTCCCAAACTCACGGCGCAAGTTGTGCCACCACGCGCGGATGAGCTCGACATCATGCACGGCGAACTCGATACTGCGACACCCGAATTTGAGGCTGTTGCCGCAGATTTTATGCAGTGCAGCGCCTTGTGGAGCAACAATGCCGCGTTGCTGACGCACACATCCACGGAAGGGCTTGAATACCGCAGCCCCTTTTACAAACGCATTGTTGCCCGCTATCTTGATCAGCGGAGTGGCATGAGTTATGGCTTTTTTGCGCGCCAGTTACCGGTTGCCGTCCAGCCCGCTTTGCTGAACGAAGCGACGGGGCATCTCCATATTCGTCTGCAGAAAAGGGATTTTTTTGTGCCTGTTCCAAAAGTCAGCGTTATCACCACAAGGTCGGGATGCAGAAAACATCAGCTTGATCCAAAAAAAGATCTTGTGGAGATTGGAATTGTTCAACGTGAGGGAAAAGGGCGTGCATGGCTCAAAACTCCTGCCGGAATGTCGCCCGATGATGTTGCAAAGCCATCGTTCGACACATTGACGATTCTTGCTCATGCGCTTGGGAATGCGCTGATGGCAAGCATATTGATGACGCTCAAGCCTGATGCGAGTTTTCCATTCCATCTCGCCCGTTCAGGTGCATCGATAACGCACTGGCATGATTATCTGCACCTTGAGCAGCTTCCTGAAGGGTATTATCTGCATGGCGCAGAAAATCCGCCTGTCGCCTGCTCAACGCCACAATCGGCAGCGTACAGTCTGCTTGGAAAAATAGCCGTGCTTGAACAGGCACTTGAAAATGGTTTGGAATATCGGGGCGATGTGCATGTTGAACCAAATCACGGCACCAATATTGTCGGAATGCTCTCACTTGCAGAAACCGCACAGCTCCTGAACAATTCCTCCGTAACGCCATAAGCCCCGTCGTCACCCCGGCAATCATTACTGAAGAACAAGCGTGAAAAGCAATGCCGGAGGTTTTATTCTGTCTCCCCTTCAGCACGTTCAATATATGGCCATTTGCCCTGCCGGATAAGAATCATCTCGACCATTTCCCGAATACACCCTTTTCCGCCTTCATAGCCCGAAATGTAACCAACGCGGTTGCGGAGATAATCAGCGCCATCGATAGCGGTGGCGGGCAACCCAACTTTTTCAAGCACGGCAATATCGCCGATATCGTCGCCGATATAAGCGCAATCCTCATCTGAAAGATTGTGACGCAAGCGAAAAGCTTCGTAGGAGTAGAGTGGACTTTCGCCGTTGAGGTAAAGGTCGTGCACGCCGAGCGCTTCAAGTAACGGGCGGTATCCCTCTGTATCTCGCTCCGAGACTACGGCAACACGTATGCCCTGTTTCAGTGCCTCTTTTATCGCAACAGCATCCCTCACTGAAATTGAGCAAATTTCCCCGCCATTACTGTCAAAGGTAATTCTGCTGCCGTTCAGGACGCCATCAACGGGCAAAACAAGTGCCTTAACGGCTTTGAGCGCCTGATCGATTTTTGATGATGGATCTGCTTGCGATGGCTGCATCCCGAAATATTGAAAACCTTCCAAAAGTGTATGATGTTTTAGAGTGAATGAAGAGCATGCACACACCGATAGAGGTGGAGCAGTTGTTTGACCATAATTCCGAAATCAGCCAATGCAACCTGTGTGGCTGCATCCGAAAGCGCTTTGGCGGGATTGGGATGCACCTCAAAAAAGAGGCCGTTAACACCGGCAGCCACCGCGGCGCGGGCGAGAGGCATCACGTACTGCCGCTCTCCTCCGGAAACACCTTGCCCCGCTCCGGGAAGCTGAAGACTGTGCGTAGCATCGTAAAGCACCGGATATCCTGATTCTGCCATTTTGACCAATCCTCTGAAATCGACAACAAGATTGTGGTAGCCGAAGCTTGAACCGCGTTCGGTCAGCATTACGCGGCTATTGCCCGTTTGTGCAACTTTTGCAGCGGCAAGCGCCATATCCTCAGGCGCCATGAACTGCCCTTTTTTGATATTGACCGGAAGACCACTCTCACCGGCAGCAACCAGCAGCTCCGTTTGACGGCAGAGAAATGCCGGAATCTGGAGCACATCAACATAGCGGGCAGCAAGGGTAACATCTTTTGATTCGTGAACATCAGTTATCACCGGCATGTTGTATCTCTGACGAATCTCGGCGAGCACTTCGAGCGCTTCCGTGTCGCCAATACCGGAGAATGAGGTACCTGAGGTTCGGTTTGCTTTGCGATACGATCCCTTGAAAATAAAACTCACGCCATTTTCCAGGCTGATACGTTGCAACTCTTCAGCCGTTTCCATCGCCATTGCGCGGTTTTCGATAAGGCATGGACCCGCGATTAAAAGCGGTTTGTGCTCATCGGGCACAACGAGAGAGCTAATTGGAAACGTATTCACGCTATTCTCCGTTACTTTTTTGTAATTTGAGCTGAACGAAACAGGATGTCCTCTTTTTACTGTCCTCTTTTTATAAGAGCGGCAATTTACAACAATATTTTCTATTCACACTTTGTAATCAAACGCTGAAAATAATGAGCACTGCAGATACAAAACAACGGCTCGAAGAGATAGAAAAACAGCTCTCCAATCTCATTGAAGAACAGACCGTTATCAAAGCTAAGTGGGAGAGTGAAAAGGAATTAATACAGTCATCGCGAGACCTGAAATCGCAGATTGAGCAACTGCGCGTGCAGGCGGAGGAATTTGAGCGCCAGGGCGACTACGGCAAGGTGGCGGAGATACGCTATGGAAAAACGGTTGCGATTGAGCGCGCGCTGGAAGAGAACCGCCTGAAGATTGAAGAGAAAAAATCTTCGGGCAATCTGATTATGAAGGAGGAGATCGATGCCGAGGATATTGCCGACATTGTCTCAAAATGGACGGGCATACCGCTGAGCAAAATGCTGCAATCGGAGCGTCAGAAACTTTTGCTGATTGAGGAAGAGCTGCATAAGCGGGTGATTGGGCAGGAGGATGCGGTTACCGCCGTCAGTGATGCGGTCAAGCGCTCAAGAGCCGGCATGGGTGACGATAAACGTCCAATTGGTTCCTTCATTTTTCTCGGTCCAACCGGTGTAGGAAAAACCGAGCTTGCCCGAACGCTTGCCGATTATCTTTTTGATGATGAAGAAGCGATGATACGCATTGATATGAGCGAATATATGGAGGCGCATAACGTCAGTCGCCTTGTTGGTGCGCCTCCAGGCTATGTTGGCTACGAAGAGGGCGGTCAGCTCACTGAAGCGGTTCGACGCAAGCCTTTTTCCGTTGTCTTGCTCGACGAAATCGAAAAAGCGCATCCTGATGTTTTCAACATTCTCCTGCAAATTCTTGACGACGGGCGCCTGACCGACAGTAAAGGGCGGACGGTGAACTTCAAGAACACCATCATCATCATGACGAGCAATATCGGCGCGCAGCTTATCCAGGCCGAAATGGAACAGATGGATGCGGCAAACCGTGAGTCAGTGCTCTCCAGCTTGCAGGAGAAGCTCTTCCTGTTGCTGAAGCAGAAGGTTCGCCCTGAGTTTCTCAACCGGATTGACGAGGTGATTCTCTTTACGCCACTGACGCGGGATGACTTGAAAAAAATTGTTCTGATCCAATTTGATCATATCCGCGCGGCAGCACTACGCCAGCGTATCAGCCTCACCATTTCCGATGCGGCAATGACTTGGCTATCAAGCGCGGGCTTCGATCCGGCTTTTGGTGCACGACCGCTCAAGCGAGTGATGCAGCGCAAGATTACCAACAAGATTTCGGAACTCATTCTGTCGGGGAAAGTGCAGGAGGGTGAGACCATTGCTGTTGATGTTGCCGGAGAGGAGTTAACCGTAAGAAGTGCATGAAGAGTATTCAAACGATAACGGCGGCGCTGGTGTTGTTTTTGTGCATGTTTACCACGCCATCTGCCGCCGCCACGTTGCCCGACAGCCTCTCAATTAAAGTAGGGCAGATGCTGATGATCGGCTTCAGGGGTCTCTCGGTTGCTGATGCGCCGGAGATTGTCGCCGATATAGAACAGCGCCGGATTGGCGGAGTGGTGCTTTTTGACTACGACGTGCCATCACGCTCCACCACAAGGAATATCAGCAGTCCGGCGCAGCTCTCTCGTTTGACCTGTGAGTTACAGCAGCTTTCGCAGATTCCGCTCTTGATTGCTCTCGATCAAGAGGGAGGGCGAGTCAACCGGCTCAAACCGGCCAGAGGCTTTCCGCCCAGCGTTTCGGCAGCATATCTTGGGCGGCTCAACAATCCCGACAGCACCAGAGGTGTAGCGGTGCAGATTGCGCGAACACTGAAAGCAATGCGCATCAACATGAATCTTGCGCCTGTTGCCGACCTTAACAGCAACCCCGATAATCCTGTGATTGGAAAAGTAGAGCGAAGCTTTTCGGCAGACCCATTGGTAGTAACCAACAACATCCGGCTGACGTGCAACGCTTACCGCGACGAAGGCATTATCCCCACGCTCAAGCATTTTCCCGGTCACGGCAGCTCAACCACCGATACACACCTCGATTTCACCGACATTACAGCAAGCTGGTCGGAGCGCGAGTTGGAGCCATATCGCGCCATGATTGCCTCAGGTTATCGGGATGCCATTATGACCGCACATGTTTTTAATGAAAAGCTTGACCCACGCTATCCCGCAACGCTCTCAAAAACAACGCTTGACGGGTTGCTCAGGGTGCAACTCGGGTTCTCAGGAGTAATTGTAAGTGATGATATGCAAATGCGCGCCATTGCCGACCATTATGGCCTTGACGCTGCCATTCAACTCGCGATTGAGGCTGGTGTGGATATTCTGCTCTTTGGCAACAATACGGCGTATGACCCGGCAATTGCCTCAAAAGCAACGGCAATCATCAAGTCGCTGATCGCGCGAAAGGTTATCACACCAGAACGTATCGACCGCTCATATCGACGCATCATGGAACTCAAGCAACGGTATAACGTTGTTCATCCGCCAATTACTTCTTCGTAGCACAAAAAATCCCTTATGGAAATAGATACTTCATACTATGAGCGCTGCATAAGCACACTCGAAAAAGCGCACTCTCTTTTACTGAAAGCAAATGTTGAGGAGATTGATTATGAAATGTACCGTTCTGCATCTATAAAAGAGTTTGAAATTATTTTAGAGCAGAGTGGCAAATTGCTTCGCAAGGTGCTCAAACCATATTTCCATTCGTCGAAAGAGGTTGACAAACTGTATTTTAAAGATATTTTTCGGCAGGCAGTATTACGAAGCATTATAAGTGCTGAAAGTTGTGAGCGTTGGCTCGAATACAGAGATAACCGAAACAATACCGCGCACGATTACGGAGTGGCGTTTGCTGAAGATATAGTAGTGCTGTTACCGCAATTTATCGCTGATGCAAAGGAGTTGGCTGCTGCCATAAACATGCAAAACCATGCTGCTGAGAAATAAAGATAAACAAACTCTTATAAGCATATTTTCATTGGTTAACTATCCAATAGAGGTATGGGCTTATGGCAGCCGTGTTGATGGGTCCGCACACGAAGGCAGCGATTTGGATTTGGTGATACGCAGCAAAAACGGGGAGAAAATTCCGATAGATATATTCGTTGAGCTAAAAGATACGATCCGAGAAAGCAATATTCCTATCCTCGTGGATTTGTTTGATTGGGCACGATTACCCGAAAGTTTTCATCGGAATATAGAATTGACGCATGAAGTGCTTTTTTCAAGCCATGAAGAGAACTGAATGACCCTCGACGAGCTCCATAACCTGTTGCAACCTAACGTTCAAGAATTGCTCGCAAAACATTCGGCTGACAATCCGGCAGCGTTTGCAATGCAGTTGCATGGTCGGAAAGAGTTGTCAATTCGGGCAATGGCTGAACAGCTTGCCTGCCGCCAGAAAGCAGTAAAAAAATTACCAAAACTGTTGCGGCACACCTTGATTTACACTCCGCTGGCGCTTGAGCAAGCCTCTGGCGAACGCACTGCTGCATACAAAGCCTTGCTGATGTCAGGAAAAAGGGCGATCGATTTGAGCGGAGGACTCGGCATTGACTCAATAGCAATGGCACAAATGTTTCAGGAGGTCGTTTATTGTGAACGCGATCTGTTACTTTGCGAAGTGGTAACGCATAACCTGAACGTACTCGGCATAACGAATGTTGCTGTCAACCATGGCGACAGTCTTACGTTGCTTGAGTCCTTTATGGACGATTATTTCGACTGGATTTTTGTTGATCCGGCACGTCGCGAGCAAGGGCAACGCTCAATAGCGCTGGAATCGACAAGTCCGGATGTTGTTGCTTGCCATAATCTCTTGCTCCAAAAAGCACAGAGTGTCTGCATTAAAGCATCGCCAGCGCTTGAAATCAGCGGGCTGAAACGTCTCTTGCCGTCACTGCAACAAGTGACGGTGGTATCAGTTGATCGTGAATGCAAGGAGATTCTGCTGCTGCTTGAGCGCAATGAGCCAACTGATAAACCAGTAACAGTCAAGGCGGTTTGCTTGAGCTCCGATTCAGAGAAAGTAATCGAGATTATCGGTGATGGAAACGCAGATAAAGTGGTTGCTACTTCAGTAAACGAGTATCTCTACGAGCCGGATCCGGCAATTATCAAGGCCAGACTTTCTGCAGTGCTTGCAAAACATCATAATCTTGAGTTTGTGAACCAGACTGTGGATTATCTCACATCCAACCAAAAAATAGAGCAATTCCCGGGTAGAACGTTCCATGTGGTTGAGTGCATTCCATACAAGCCGAAAAGCTTCAAAGCATTTCTTCAGAGGCACTCAATTATTGAGGCAAGCATTCAGCGACGCGATTTCCCGATCTCAGCAGAGGAGCTGAGAAAGAAGTATCGGCTCCGTGAGGATGAACGCGCGTTTCTCTTTTTTTCGAAAGACAGTAGCGCTCAGCCAATCTGTATCTACGCGATTAGATGTTTCCCCGGAGACGAAGCTGCTCTTTTTGCGCAATCCCGAAGCGCAGTTCTTGAATGCTGACAGGAATCTCTCCGAAACCCAACAAAAGAATAAAATAGTCAAGAATGAAAGCCCATGGTGATCACAAAAAATTGTTTCCCGATATTAATGATTTGAGGGGAGTTCCGCCATCATTATAAAATATCAGTGCATGAACTCTTTTGCAAGGTGGATCTTAGTTCTATATATTCATCAAAACAAAGTAATCTTACCGGTCGAAACAAAATTGTGCGGATTTTCAAAAATAAGTGGTTTTCAAAATTCGCCAGGGAAGAGGGAATCTTTGATAAAGAGTTATGCGAGGCGATACGCGATGCTGAACGGGGGCTGATAGATGCGGATTACGGAGGTGGAGTCATTAAACAAAGGATTGCCCGACCTAGTGAGGGAAAATCTGGTGGGTTTCGGTCGATCATCCTTTATCGACAGGAAGAGAAGGCTTTTTTCGTTTTTGGCTTTCCCAAAAAAGACAAGGACAATATAAAAATAGACGAAGTTCGCTGGTTCAAAAAGATGGCAAAAAGCACTTTTGCACTTTCAGATGATCAGCTCGAAAAACTCATTAAAGCTGGAGACTTCCAGCTTGTAAAATGCTATGAATAAAGTAAAAACATACAAGAGCGACGCATTTGCAGCGATCCATGAAACTATGTCCGGCATGTATGATGCTGGTGTGATCGACAAAAAGACAATGCGCGAGTTTGACGAAGCATGCTTGACTCCGGTTCATGCGTTCAGTGCCACTGATATCAAAGCCTTGCGTGAACGTGAGGAGGTCAGCCAGAGAGTTTTTGCCCTGTACATGAATGTGAGCAAAGATTCGGTCAGTCAATGGGAACGAGGGGTCAAGAAACCCGCTGGTCCAACACTGAAACTCCTTTCTCTTGTTAAGCAGAAAGGGCTCTCGGCGATCACTTGATTGATTGAAAGTTCACAGATTTTTTGCAACACTTTGGAATAGATCCAAAAAGAGGGATGCCCATCTCCCGCTACTAGCTTTTTGTGGCAGCAAAAGCGCTGTAAAGTGGCAGGAATGTTATCTTTTGTTCGGGAAGATCTGCATACGGACGATCGGAAAAGACCAATGCAGTGCCGGACTCTGGGTATGAAGCAAGAAAGAGGTGCAGGCTCCTCAAACTGCCGGTGGCGCCGCTTTTCACCTCAACCGGATGAATCTTGCCGTTCAAAACAGCCAGATAGTCAACTTCAGCCGAACTGCTTTTGGCCTGTCGCTCCCAGTAATAAAGACCACCCTGTTGAGCTACCAGCATTTCTTGCCCGACAAACTGTTCTGCCATAGCTCCCCTGTAGATGGCAAGCAGGTCGCTTTTGGCATACTCAATATCATTCGGCATACCGGAGAGGAAGCGCATCAATCCTATATCGAGCATGAGCGCCTTGAATGATTTTGCCGAGGCAGTCGCTCCCAAAGGAAGCGCTGAAGGATCGACAGAGGGGATTCTTCGGGCTACCTGAGCCAGGCACAAGACGTCGAATGCTTTTTTCAATGTTGGACCGCTATACCCTTCACCCAGTCGTGCATATTTGATCTGTTTTCCGATATGCTGCGACAGTGAGGTAAAGACTGAATCGAGACAGAAGCGGTCAACCTTGGGAGTATATTTGGCAAAATCCATCCTGTAGGATTCAGCAATCTCCTGGTGTACCTCAAAGGCATCACGCAATGAGTTGTTGTCGAGGTACGCCTTGACTGATGCCGGCATTCCCCCGATAAAGAAATAGCGTTTCAGCTCCTCACGCAGCAGCTCATGCACTGTCGGTGATATTTCAGCAGGATTGCCCAGAACTGCCGCCGCCGCAGCGCAATTACCGATTGCCTCCAGATATTCAGCAAAACAAAGTGGATAGAGATTGAGAAACTGAACCCTGCCGACAGGAAAAGAGCTCTCTTCAAGCGCAAATTCAAGGAGCGAACCGGCGGCCACAACATGCAGTTCCGGCATCTCCTCATAAAAATAGCGCAAGGCGGTTATGGCTCGAGGGCAGGCTTGTATCTCATCAAAAAAGAGCAGCGTTTTTCCTGGTGTAATCTTTTGCTGAAGGATAACTTCAAGGTCAGAACAAATGCACGTTACCTTCAAATCACCATCGAAGAGTTTGCGAAGTGACTGATTTCGCTCAAGATCGACGAGAGCAAGCGATTCAAACCGGCTTTTGCCAAACTCTTTGAGTGACCAAGTCTTGCCAACCTGACGAGCGCCACGGAGTATGAGAGGTTTGCGACGTGTGCTTTCCTGCCAGCGCCGAAGATCGTTATCAATAAAGCGAAGCATCTGCCTTGGTTAAGATGGCATAAAATCAGTGATTTTTAATTTACAAGGCAATTTATGCTTTTCCGATATAGAAACACAAGGCAATTTGATTAATCTCATCAAGATTGCTCGTTTTCAATCGATCGAGAAAAGCGCGAACATCGTGATACTGAAGCGCATCAATAACATCGGCAGGGTTTTTAGCATCTCTCAAATAGGAACATTCCAATTGCAGGTGGTGCAGTCAATAGTGGCAAATTAACGGAATTCCCCAAACCAAAGCCTAATGTAAGATGATAGGTTTCAGTAAAATCAACCCGAAAAATCTTTAACTATTTGGCAGTGGATAGCAAGTGATCGAGCTTTAGCCTTGCTTATTAAAACCTCTGTTTCTGACTCATGTAATTCAGCATGATACGGGTTTTCATCTAAGGATTTTGGCAGTGGAAGCACTCCGATATCTTTACATCTTTCAGCAGTTAACGATATTATGGCTTTTAGCTTATACTCCGAAAGATGTTATTGCAAAAACTCACAAATCTCATTCTCTGTCCTTTTACCGTCTCTATCCACAGATACCCCTTGGTTATTTCTGAAGAGTACAGAAGATGGTCTATTGCCTTTCCAGAGATTTGGATGAACCTGAACAGCTCTAAATAAAACCTCACCTGCCTCAATACGTTCAGGATTCATGAAGCTATTTTCTTTGTGTAAAAATCGTTTACTGACAATAATACATCATATAAATCATCACTTTTCCATTCTTTAGCCACATCACCATCAACTGACAAAAACTCAATCTTATCAGCGCCAATCTCTATTTCTAAAGATTTCTCAGCAATGTCATATTCAAGCTGAATCGTTTCTCTTCCCGAAGGAAAGATGTGGTGTGGCTGTATTTTAAGCTTTCCGATAATGGCAAGTGCCCTGTTAATTACCGTATTTGGAATTGGCAAGGCTTTATAGCCATCCCAACCAATAGTAAGCTCTGCGAAATCTCTAATTTTTATCGCACTTCTGTCTTTTGCGAATTCTTGATCGTTTACTGACCCGGTATATCCTTTTCGGTATAATTCTGCTTTTCCGCTTGCAACAAATGTTACACCAGAGGCGAATACTGCGCACGCCATCATAAATGGAAAAACACTCTTAACTCCAACAGAATCGGGAATACCAAAGCCGTACTTATATTGTAAATTCTGAGGTGCGGCTACCCATGGTATTTGTTGACTATTTATCATGAGACTGTTTGTGCTTCCGCTTTATTTATATGAGTATCCAGCCAATCGCGAATAACTTTCGCTGTATCAAGATTTATGACAATTCCTGTTTGTATAGACCTAATTATAGAGGGTATAGGGACATCTGAGATATCAGGCTCAATTGGCTTGCCAGAGTAAATATCAAAAACTTCTTCCCTTGGAATCGGTGATCGTTCAAAGAAAAAATTTGCAACCAAATCTCCGGATGCATTAAAACCACCATACACCCCGTTCGTGTAAACCGGATTGTAGTTCTCTTGAAACTTGTATTTAAAACTTATATTTTGTTCCATAGTACAATTAAGTGCCCTATTTATTAGTTTATCTTAATCTTTCAAAAAGATAAACACCCCTTCCTGCAATGCCAAATCAACGGTGTCATTAATCAGTTTTGTATCCAATTCTTTGGTTGACCAAATCTTGCCAGCCTGACGAGCGCCACAAAGACGCACCCAATCTGACGCATTCACATGTTTCCCCGGAGACGAAGCAGCTCCTTTTGCGCAATCCCGAAGCGTAGCCCCTGAATGCTGACACGAATCTCTCCAACACCCAGCAGCCGCATGAACTGGTTCAGAATCAAGGTTCCCATGGTGATAACGTCGGCACGACCGTCGGGAATGCCGAGCGCTCTTATCTCCTCAAGCGTACTCGATTTCAATCGCTCAAGAAAAGTGTGAACATCGTTATACTGGAGCGCATAGTTGTGAACTTTCAGCGCGTCGAAATGTTGCAATTCCTGAGCCACTTGCGCAATGGTGGTCAAGGTTCCTGCGACACCATACACCCGCTCACGTCCGGCAAAAAAGGGGATAATCTTCGAGGTAAAGAGCATGGTGATATACATTTTCGCAGCTTCAAACTCCTCTTCCGAAGGCGGAAGAGTTGAAAAAAATCGTTCGGTCAAGCGCACCGAGCCAATATCAAGACTTAACCGTTCCTCCACCGCATCAAACGAACCCATCGATATTTCCGTACTGCCACCACCGATATCGATAACGGTAAAGCGCTCCGTGAGGTCATTCATACCGGCAACTGCACCACAAAAGGTCAGCTCTGCCTCTTCATGGCCAGAGATGCACTCAACAGTAATGCCCGCCGCACGAGCAACACTCTCTATCACCTCATCACGATTTTTTGCATCGCGCAGGGCACTGGTGCCGACAGCAAATATCGCTTCGGAGCCATGTTCGTCGCTGAGCTGGCGATACTCCACCATACAGTCCACAAGGCGCTGAATTGCCGCCGAGTCAATTCGTTTGTCGGCATCAACATGCTTCCCCAACCGAACAATGGTCTGCTTATGGAAAACCGGCATAACAGAGCCACTTTCGGGTTCAAGATCAGCAATCAGCAACAGTGCGGTGTTGGTGCCGATATCAAGAGAAGAAATTCGTTTTTTCATTGTAATGGTAATGGACGGATAAATGCTGAAAGCCACTCGTCTTCGTAGATGGTTTGCACCATCTCATAGCCAAGCTCTTTCTGTAGTTTTTTCAGCCACGGTTCATCATACACAAGAACGCCGGAAAGAAGCACCGGAGCAGCAGGAGCATATTTGCGAATTGCCGGCAAAATGCGGTCGATGACGTTTTTATTGATGTTGGCAAGAATAAAGTCGTAGCCCTCTTTCAAATTGGCGATAAGATCCTCCTCCGCATCAAGCAGCTTGATGATAATATCCTCTGCATGATTTTCGGTAATATTCTCCTCCGCATTTTCTGCAGCCCACGCATTATTGTCGAAAGCGAGGATCGGCAGATTGTTGCCAAGCTTGCGGGCAGCAATAGCAAGCACACCCGTGCCGGTACCGATATCCATGATTTTTTTATCCCGAAGATCGAGCTGCTCCATCTGCCGCAACATCAAGCGCGTCGTAGCATGATAACCGGTACCGAACGACATTTTCGGGTTGATTTCGATAACAATCTGACCGGGTTTAACATGAGTACCCTTGTTTTTCTGCACAATCAGCAACCGGTCGGATATCTCGATAGGCTCCAAAGTCGCCTCCCACTCCTCATTCCAGTTTCGATCAGCAATCAACGTCGCCTCATACTCGGGAACACTCCCAAGCCGCTCAAGCAACACTGCACGAATTGCCTCCTCCTTCTCCGCCGTCCATTCAGCTTCAGGCAGGTATGCAAGCAATTGGTGATCCTCCTCAAGAAACGATTCCACACCTTCACCGGCAAGCAGCGCAATGCAAAGCTCGTGATACTCCGCCTCAAGCTCAAAGGTCAGTTCAAAATAATTGTGTAATCCGGTATGCGGCATAAAGCTAAAGAAGATTGACAAGATTTATAACAATTGGATGGCAGAATATAGCGTTTTCAACTGGCAATACGGCTCAGTAGGTCGTTTTCAAACGCGAATCAAAGGCAGCAGTGCGTGGCAGAATCATCTCATAATCTTGCAAGTAAAGGTACTTGCACAAAGCGAGAATAATCGAAAGCATCTTGATAAAAAATGCGGGGAGTTCTGAAGGGAATCTATACGGATCCTCGATCAATTTTTTCATACGGTCAGAATAGGGAGTCAGTACTTTCCTGATGTCGGCTTTCGGAAAGTCGGTCTTGCTAAACCACCAGACAGTGTTGACCGAATCCTTTGCACAAAGCTTTCGTTTGTTGACCCATTCAATTGGTGATGGCAACTTTGCCGGATTGAACCAATAGAAGTCCTCCGCCAGTTGAAACCCGATCTCATCGCAAAAAGCCAAGAGTACCCGGAAGTTGTACAGAGAACGTGATGGAACACCGGCACGATATGCTCCGCCCAAATCGAGAACGAAACTCCCGCTCTCTTTGAGTACCCGGAAAACCTCCTGGCCGAATGGTTTAATCCACTGTACCAGACATAAGGTGAGATATTTGTTCCTTCAACGTGGGAAGTGAAGAAGGCAACATCTTTCTTTTCAGGCTTGCCAGTCCCAAGGATTGACGACGGTGACAGATAAATCGCTAAAGTGACGAATGTTACGAGTTGCCAGGATTGCGTTGTGCGCCAAAACAATACCAGCAATAAAGGTGTCACGCATATCTACTGGACGACCACAGACCTTACGCTCAGCCGCCAATTGTGCAGCTTGGGTTGCAGCGTTAGCATCAAAGAGCAAAATACGGTTCTGCAGGTCATCTTGCAAGAGTGCCTCGAATCGTTCCTGAAGCAATTTTTTGCGGCGACCGGATACCAGCAAGGCCAAACCGAATCGGATTTCGAATAACGTGATGCTGTTCAACCAGATGGAGTGGGCAGATTGACCGTCCAGCCAAGCCACAACCTGCGGGTCGGGCTGCTGCTGCATCAGACCAGACAAGACGTTAGTGTCCAGAATAATCATGAACCAAAGCCCATCGGTTCAATGGCGTTTCCATGGAGTTCAGGTAACGGCTCGGTCAGGCCTATGCCCTCAAACCGGGCAGCAATGCTTGAGCCAAGTCCTGGACGAGTTTGCCCTACGTTGCTGACAGCACCGCGCAGAATCTGACGAACCTCTTCCTCCATACTCCAGCCATGCCGGGTAGCGCGCACTTTAAGAAGGACGTTTATGTCATCTTCGATATTGCAAACAATAACTTGAGTCATGAGATACCTCCATATTTTAACAAGACCCGCACTCTACTTGAGAATCGTCTTTATAGTTCGTTTTTTTGGCTTGAGGTGCCGCTGCATTGTATAATTTCAGGCAGAATCAATCTGCCATACCCAACGTATGCCATTGATGTGGCGTGTCGGCTCTTCACATCCATAAATATATATTGGATGATCATTAAAACAAAATACTCTGAAATTCCAGATCAGCTCCACTGGTTTATTGTACTTTTGTACTGACACGGAAGTTTTGTTGTTGTCTGAACTGCGTCCCACTCATATTGCGCACACGAAAACTAATAGCCAATATCAGTGGCAAAGCATAGTGCGCTATCGACTATTCTTTACCGTGATTGGCAGTTGTTCGGAAATTACAAACAACTGAATTTTTAACTAACTCTTTTTCTTACAATATATTAGTGATATTTTCTTTGACGCTTGACTTAAATCCTCGGTTGTTATAAAACCATATTCCAGAATATGGTCAATGACCGTTTTGGGGCGTTTGGCAGTAACTGAATGGCAGAGATCAATAAAATCTTTTGGAAATTCAGGCATATTCGATATCAGATTCGAGCAAAGCGTACTGCTGCATTTTCAGTTGATGGTAATCGACCGATTTGTGATTGAGCTTCGCTGTCAATGCGGGCGAAAGGTATAAGGATTCAAAGGTAACTTCATCGCGTCCAAGTAACGTTGCCTGGCTCGAACGTCCTGCTTCAAGTTCAACACGAGTAAGCTCAAGGAATTCAGGCAGTATACTCCGAATATTTTCTCCCCTCTGCGCCCGTCATAGCTGACGATATATGGGATTTAGCGTCTGTTCAGCTCAATAAGGGCAGTGATAAATTCTTCATGATCAATACAGGAAAAATAACGGGAATCACGATCCCCACATACTCCTTGATAGAGCGGATCCATATAAACCAGATCGTTTTTTTCAGCTTTTGCCAATATCTCTCTGAAATTCTGCGAGGAGAATCCAGTCTTGTTTTTAAGCAAGCTCGAAACGCCATAAATATTTGTGCGCATGGTTTGAGGTTGGGTTCCATGACGTCGTTTGTCAGGGCTTTGATTGAACATCCCATCAGCATTATATCGAACGGAACCTTTGACGCATCTTGCCAACAAATAGAGGAAAAGACGAGGATCTTGTGTTCGGTTGAACTCTGCACGAATCCTGTAGTAGTGTTCCACGGAGTCGCCATGCTGCTCATTCCATACCTTCTCATAGAAGGATGCAGTATCAATCGGAAACTCAACAATTAAGCGCAATAATTCGGCTAATGGCTTGTTCAGATCATTGATGAGATATCCTTTTGCCAACTGACGAGCGGCAGCGGCAATAGTGATTGCGGCAGAGCCAGCAAATGGCTCAATAAGGCACTCGACATTTTGGGGGATATAGCGCAAAATCACGTGAGCCAAGTTGCGCTTGCTTCCTTGATATTGAATTGGATGAGGAATGCTTTTCATTTCGTGCAGAGTACAATATGGATGTAATTGCTTTTCGATGGGCTGCACCCATTTGTTGGTATCTGTCGCCCTGAAAGGGTGTCATTTGTAAACACAGTGTGCAGTCCTGTTGACATTTCGGTTATCGAGTGATAACCTGAACGATCACTATATTGTGATAATACGCATAAAAAACTTACAAGGGTAAACATGGATAACGCATTTGAGAGTATAAAAAAGAGTCTGGAAGAGGCTGTTGAATATGCACAGGGAAAAAAGGTGGCGGTCAGGGAATTCCACCCGGAACCGGTCAACGTGAAAAGTATCAGGCAAAAAACAGAATTGACTCAGGAGGAATTCGCTGCAGCATTTGGCATTAGTGTAGCAACGTTGAGGCATTGGGAACGAGGTGACCGAAAGCCCCAAGGTCCGGCACTTGTCTTGCTCAATTTAGTCAGAAAGTCTCCTGAAACGGTATTGCATGTTTTGAATCGGTGATGGTTGCATTCTCCACCCTTCGTGTCAGGTTTCCGAAAGTTTGATTTCAACTTGCAATACGGCTCAGTAGGGCGTTATCAAGCGCGAGCCAAAAGCGTATCGCTTTTGATAATAGGGAGCGAAAAGATTATCCAGCCGCACGCCACTACTTGCAGCATGAGCAAAACGGCGGCTATCAATCATAATGCCGACGTGATCAATCCGATTGCCATCAATGCTGAAAAAAACAAGGTCGCCTCGCCTCACATTCATACCGGTAACAAGCGCCCCAAAGGCGGCAAGCTCTCCGGCTGTACGTGGCAGAATCATGCCAAACTCCTGCAGATAAAGGTATTGAACAAAGCCGGAACAATCGAAACCGTCAGGCGTACTTTCCCCACTGCGATAAGCGGCGCCTAACAACCCGTCAATGGAGAAAAACAGATGGTCGAATGATTGTTGCTGCACCTTCAGCGGCAATGGTTTAATGACCGCAGCACCACCAGCTTCCAGCCTGCAGGAGATGTTCGATTTTCTCTTTTTTAAGCTATATTTATCCTCATAATGATATCCCGAACCTGTTCGTACACTTTGGCAACTGCTCATACCAAAAATGGTACATGCAACCACGCCGAAGAGTATTGCGTTTCTGGCAAGTAGTCGCCAGATAGTGGTCGGAGATATATAACGGACTCTGTTCATACAGAAAATATACCAGTTAACAAATGTATTAAAAAACTATGGCGGTCATGAAATTTGGCGGGACATCAGTAGGAACGTCCCGAGCTATGCAGCAGGCTATTTCCATTGTTGCCCGAGAAGAAAAAAAACAGACACCGCTTGTAGTACTGAGCGCATGCAGCGGCATTACCAATAAACTTGTCCATATCGCCGATGCTGCCGGACGCAGCGCTCTTGATGAAGCAATGGCGCTTGCCGCTGAAGTGCGTGCATTCCACATCAACCTTGTTGATGAGCTTATCAGTGGATCGGAACTGAAAGCTGAGCTTGCCGTTACCATTGAACAATTTGCCAATCGCCTGGAGCTACTTATCAAGGGCGTTGATATTGTGGGCGAACTCACTGAACGCTCTAAAGATATGTTCTGCTCATTCGGTGAACTGCTCTCAACAACCGTATTTGCCGCAGCCATGCAGGAGCGCGGGCATAACGTTGCATGGGTTGATGTTCGTACCGTGATGATTACCGACGATAATTTCGGCTTTGCTCGTCCGCTTGACGACGTATGCGACGCAAATGTTCACCGCATTATTAAACCGCTGCTTGATGCCGGCACCACGGTTATTACACAAGGCTACATCGGCGCAACAAAAGATGGCCGCACAACAACACTTGGGCGTGGCGGCTCCGACTTTTCAGCCGCACTGCTTGGCGCATGGCTCAACGACAACGCCATAGAGATTTGGACCGATGTTGATGGAGTTATGACCTGTGATCCACGACTTGTCCCCGACGCTCGGAGCATCAGGGTAATGACCTTTTCGGAAGCGGCTGAACTTGCCTATCTCGGTGCCAAAGTGCTCCACCCCGACACCATTGCACCAGCCGTCCAGAAAAATATTCCGGTCTATGTGCTGAACTCGATCTGCCCTGACGCCAAAGGCACCATTATTACCAACGACCCTGAGCGACTTTCGGGAATGAGCTACGAAGGTCTTGTGAAATCCATTGCTGTAAAAAAAGGACAGTGCATCATCAACATCCGCTCGAACCGCATGATGGGTCGGCACGGCTTTATGAATCAGCTTTTCGATGTCTTTGCCCGTTACAGCGTTTCTGTTGAGATGATTTCAACCAGCGAAGTTTCCGTGTCGCTCACCGTTGACGATAAAAGTTTCAGCAACGAACTGATTCAGGATTTGAAACAGTTTGGTGATGTTGAGATAGAACACAACGTCGCAACCATCAGCGTTGTCGGCGATAATCTCCGCATGTCACGCGGTGTTGCAGGCAGAATTTTCAGTGCATTGAAAGATGTCAATCTCAGAATGATATCCCAGGGAGCTTCGGAAATTAACGTCGGCTTTGTGGTCGAAGAACCTGAAGTTGCAACGGCGGTGAATAATCTCCACAAAGAGTTTTTCTGTACTCCAGAAAATCATTGCATTTTTGAAATACCAGCTAAATAAAGCTATAGCAGCACGTTAATTGTTAAGTGCGGTTAAGAAACGTTAAGGAATTAAGAGGTAAAACCCTATGGATTACAAAAAAGCCGGAGTCGATATCAGTGCAGGCGAAGAGTTTGTCCGCATGATTAAACCACAAGTTCGCCAGACCTTTACGCCCGGAGTCATCACGGATATTGGAGCTTTCGGCGGTTTTTTTCTACCTGATTTTGCTCAATATAAAAAACCAGTACTCGTCAGCAGTATTGACGGCGTTGGCACGAAACTGAAAATTGCCATTGAACTTGGACAGTACAATACCGTCGGCTCATGCCTCGTCAACCACTGTGTGAACGATATTCTTGTCTGTGGCGCAAAGCCGCTCTTCTTTCTCGATTACTACGCTTGTGGAAAACTGACGCCCGATATTGCGGCATCAGTGGTAACCGGCATGGTGAATGCCTGTCGCGAAAACGGATGTGCCCTGATTGGTGGCGAAACCGCTGAAATGCCCGGACTCTATCAGGAGAGAGATTTTGACCTTGCCGGCTCCATTGTGGGTGTCGTGGATCATGAAAAAATCATTAACGGCTCTTCAGTCAAGGCTGATGACGTTATGCTGGGGCTGCCATCAACCGGCCTGCACACCAACGGCTACTCGCTCGCACGAAAAGTGCTGGATGGCAGGATGCACCAGACATTTTCCGGACTTGAAGGCACCGTTGGCGAGGCGCTGCTGAAAATCCACCGTTCCTATCTCCCTGTTATTGAACCTTTCTTCGGGTCAGAAGATATTCACGGGCTGTCGCACATTACTGGTGGCGGACTCATGGGCAACACCATGCGCATTGTGCCTGACGGTTTAAAGCTCGATGTTGAATGGAACGCATGGGCGGAACCAGTGATTTTCGACATTATCCGCAAAGAGGGCAACGTACCGGAAGAGGATATGCGCCGCACGTTTAATCTTGGCGTTGGTCTTGTGATGATTGTCGATAAAAATGCAGTGGATGGCATACTCGCCCGCTTGAAATCTGAAGGTGAAAATGCGTACATTATTGGAAAAGTATCCAGAATCTGATAATCCGAACCGATTATGTTAACGTTACTGACCATTTTAGTGGTGAGCTATATTATCGGCTCCATTCCAACCAGTCTCATGGCTGGAAAAATGCTCAAGGGGATTGATATCCGGAACTTCGGCAGCGGCAATGCCGGAGGAACGAATGCCTTCAGAGTACTTGGCTGGAAGGCCGGCTTAACCGTAACATTGATTGATATTATCAAGGGCATTGTTGCCGCAGTTTCTGTTGTCGCTTTTTTCCGTCATCATCCGATTGACGTTTTTCCTGATCTCAATGATGTTGCTTTGCGGCTTCTTGCCGGTATCAGCGCCGTTATCGGTCACGTTTTCACCCTTTTTGCCGGCTTTAAAGGCGGCAAAGGTGTCAGTACAGCAGCCGGAATGCTTATTGGTATTGCGCCGATAAGCATGTTAATGGTGATTGCTATTTTCTTGCTGACCGTCTATATTTCACGCCATGTTTCAGTGGCATCAATGCTTGCAGCAGTTGCGTTTCCATTGATTATTGCCATACGTAAATATATTTTTGAACTTGGCGGCGGACTCGACTATTACATTAAACTTTTTGGATCGAAAGTTTTTTTTCACGACAGCCTCGACTATCACTTAATGATTTTTGGGCTTATTGTTGCTATTGCCATTCTCTATACCCACCGAGCCAATATCAGAAGACTGATTTCAGGCACGGAAAACCGTATTACCTTCGGCAAGCATTAATGAGCTACACAAGATTCTGATGAATATTGCAGTTCTGGGAGCTGGCAGTTGGGGAACCACCCTTGCCGTACTTCTCGCAAAAAAAGGGTATCAAGTCAGGCTCTGGGCGCACCGCCCGGAGTTTGCGTTTATGCTCGATGCTGAACGCCAGAACCTGCGTTATCTCAAAGGCATACCTTTTCCGGAAACGTTACAGATCACCCATCATCTACCACTGTTAATAAGCTGGGCTGAGATAATTGTGACGGCAGTACCATCACAAGCACTGCGGGAAACCGCCCAGAACTTCAGTGATCTCTCAATGCGTGGCAAAATCATTGTCAACGTCGCGAAAGGCATTGAAGTCGGCACCGGTAAACGTATGTCGGAAGTGCTGCTTGATGTACTCCCGGATCTCCAGGAATCACAGGTTGCGGCACTTTATGGACCAAGCCATGCTGAAGAGGTATCGCAAGATCAACCAACCACGGTGGTAGCATCATCAATCTCACTCTCTACAGCACAAAAAGTGCAGGAGGTGTTCCATACCAAGCGCTTTCGCGTGTACGTCAACACCGACATCATTGGCGTTGAAATCGCCGGTTCAGTAAAAAACATCATCGCCATTGCTGCAGGAATTTCTGATGGTGTCGGGTTTGGCGATAATGCCAAAGCAGCGCTCATAACCAGAGGACTCACTGAAATATCACGACTTGGCTGCAAACTTGGTGGGGAAAACGTCACCATATCCGGTCTTGCAGGAATTGGCGATTTGGTAGTTACCTGTTTAAGCCGTCACAGCCGTAACCGTTTTGTTGGAGAGGAAATTGGTCGTGGCCGCTCGCTTGACGACATCATAAACTCAATGAACATGATTGCCGAGGGCGTTCACAGTACTAAAGCTGTTTATGAATTGAGCCTTTCAGTTGGCATTGACATGCCGATTACCAAAGCCGTATATCAAATGCTCTTTGAAGCCAAGCCAGCACAACAAGCTATTTTAGAGCTGATGACTCGGGAACCGAAACCAGAGCGCGATTAACTGCTCTACTGATGCAATTTAGGATAATCATACCACGCCTGCCTGCAACTTCCCGAACATAAATCGCTCCACACATCACCATCATAGTCAAGCCGCACCACCCCACACGTTGCCATGCTTTCATGATCACTGCCGGCAAGCAAGCTGACCAATAAGGTCATAGTCGGATTATGCCCAAACATCAGAACCGTATTGTGGCTATCGCCAACCTGTTGAAGAATACTCATAAGTCGTAAAGCACCGCCCTCGTATATCTCCATCCGCTGCTCAAGACGCTCCACCGGATATCCAAGAATCTCGCAAAAAATCTCTGACGTCCTGAGCGCCCTCACTGCAGGACTGGCAATAACCAAATCCGGCACAACGCCCTTCTCCTCCAGCAACTCACCCATAACATGGGCAGCTTTTAGTCCCGCCTCATTGAGCATCCGCTCAAAATCACCGGAATGCGAGCTTCCTGCTTTAGCATGACGAACGATGTAAAGCGTTTTCATAATCAATCTCTGGTTATTTTTCTTTAAGGCAACATATTTTCGCCGGGAATGACTTGGCTGAACTCTCTACCACGTACAGCGCATCTTCCTTATCATGACCACAAGAAAGAAAATCAGCTTTTTGAAAAACCTTCAATACATCATAGAGTTACGAATTCAGAAATTCTCGTAACGTTTTTGGCTTGAGATAACGATCTTTTATCACTGCGGCAAGCCCACCCAAAAAAGCGGTGATATTTAAAACATCCCGAGTGGTTAACGCCGGTGCAATTGAGAGCATCCTTTCGGTAGAAAGAGAAAGAATTTCAAAAAATTTCATAGAATCAAGAGCAGTCACTGGGAGAAAAGGAGAGGGCTGAAGGGCAATCTGGGCTTTCCTGTAAAACTCAAAAACCCTATTTGAACGGAACTGTTGTTTAAAAACAAGTAACTGCTCGTGAGAGATCGCAGCCAATCGAGCAACCGAGTTAACACCTGACAAAGCAAGAGTAGCAACCCATTTTTTTTCTATCCCCTGTAACACATCACATGGCCAAGCTGCAACACAACTGCTTGGTTCGGAAAGAAAAAGTATACTCTCATCCTTTCGTTCTCCCAGCATTTGCAACCCGAAATACAACTCCACCAGCCAAGGAGTAGTTTCAGGCAAAAAGTATTGTGAATGATTATGATTAATCGATTCCGTACCGCAACAAACCCTTACACCGGAAAGCTTTAAATCTGAGTACGCCGAATTTTCATCAAAAATTTGTTCTACCGATGAAACTGTTTCAGCGTAAAGCAACTTAGAAAAGTCACGGATTGAATCAGTCACCTTGATCGTTTCCGCCATTAGAAAACCGTTTTAAAATGGATCTCTACTTCACCATAAAGATTAGCTGTTGATGTTTGTGTTGAATCAGCAGTAGCATCAGCGGTCTTTATCTTGAACTGTAGCGCAGGATTCACCAGATTGGAACGTTTCAAGCCAAGACGACTTACCAACTGTAAGCGTGACGCAATAATTGCCTTGCCTGTTGGACTAATTTCTGCACTTGCTGGCGTTTCTGTTTCATTGGTAACTAAACTGAAAGATACCTTTGACAAAATTTTCCCGGAATCAACAAGAATCCTTGGAAAGCCTCTATTAAGGAGTTGCCTGAGAGTATCCTGCTGCATGACAACCTCATTGTTTATAACCGCTTCCCTGATTTTCTTGACACCCTGAGCAGTAAACTGATATCCTCCAGATTCAGCTCCCATAAAATCCTTCTCATCTCCCTCTTCAAGAGTGATTTGAAGTGCCTCATACACTGCTGGCAGCTCAGCATCAACTTTTGTCGCCGGCCTATAGAATGCGTTCGGTTGAATGCAATTTTTTCCATCCGCTGCCACGCCAAAAAGCTGCTCTAAAGACTCATCGGTAATCTGCGTCAGTATTTTCTCATCAGAAAAAAACTGTTTCCTAAACTGCTGTGGAGTCAAAACCACAGCAGCTCTCAATTCAGATTCACGCTTCATCTGATCTTCAACCGAAGCAGTGATCGCTTCGAATGTTTCCGATATGAGACCAGCAACAAATTCTGCCATGCCCAGATCTTGTAGTTTTATATCACTCATTGCCTTAACTTACTTTCCAAGTTGCAAATAATCGGTTTTAAAATTGAGCTTTACACCACCAAAGATATTAACTGATGTTCCATCTGAACTTCGATCAGATGCTTTTGCTGTTGTAATTTGTATTGAGGTTGTTGCGACTTTTGTCTTTGATGGGCCACCAAAAATGGTCTGCAAAAATCCTCTGGAACTTCTATTATTTGTATTAGTCTGTGTCCGATTATATGCAGTTGATTCACTGAGTGAACTCGCCGTATTATAAGTTGAAAAGGTCATTTTTGTTTCTATTACACCAGTTTCAACCACTAGCCTTAGCATTCCCTGCTTTACCATTTCTTGGAGAAAAGAGTATTTATCGGCAGAAATTCTTCGTGCTGCAGCTTGCAGAAGGTCCTTAAACGCTGAGTCGGTAATAGGTGTTGCTTCAGTTACTGCTGGCGTCGGTGTTTCATCGCCAGTAATAGCAAGTGCCTTATTTAGTATAAGTACATCTGTCTTTTCTAAAGTAGCACCAACATTAACTTTACTACCTTCGCCCGTATAGTTTGGCAAAACCTGTTCGAGAAATCCCAAAATTTCCTCCCCTGTAATACTGTCCTGAGTATTCATTATATACTCTGAAAGCGTCAGACCAAGAGTTTTGACCAACTCGCTGTAAGCTTCCATCTGCCTCAGATTAGCAGAAATCAAAGCATCAAACGTTGAGTTAATCAAACTTGCAGTAAATTCTGCAAAACCGATTTGGTTTAGCCCCATAGCATTATCGATGGCATCCATAAAAAGACTCCTTGTTAGATTATAGGTGAATTATAGTATTTGGTTTTAGATGTAACTTTAACAGTAATTTAAAAACTTATTTCCTTTAAAAAAAATTCTCTATTCTGATTCAAAAAAAACCGGAAAAGAGTATTCTTGCATGATAAAATGATATAATTCCTAAGGTTTATTTCATCACCGCCTGCGGTATAGTTGATCTTAAAACCAGATATAAGTACATCAATAAATCTTTTTAAGATATTAACTTAAGTTAATTCACGATGGTGTCATTCTGATATAAATGAAGGGACTCTCCGAAAAACTTAGAAATGAATCGACACTAAAATAATCAAAGACCATTACACTCAATGACGACCAACAAAACCCGCATCGCAGTCTTCTGCTCCGGCAACGGTAGCAATTTCAAGGCACTCTTTCAGGCGATCAGGAACAAACAACTACCGGCAGAAATCGTCCTTTGCCTGTCGAACAGAGCACAGTGCGGAGCTATGGAATTTGCCGAGCAGAACAGCATAGCAACGGCGCATATCACCGAAAAACAGTTCGCCTCGTTTGACGAGTTTACCTTAGCGATGGTTAAACGCCTGAAAGAGCATCACATTGATATTATTCTGCTGGCGGGCTATATGCGCAAAGTGCCGGACGCAGTTGTTTCGGAATTTCCGGGCAAAATGCTCAATATTCATCCTGCTCTTCTCCCAAAATTCGGTGGTGAGGGGATGTATGGCATACATGTTCATACCGCAGTGCTTGAAGCAGGTGAAACCGAAACCGGAGCGACGGTGCACTTTGTCAATGAGGAGTATGACAAGGGAGAAATTCTGCTTCAGCGAACCGTGCCAGTTTTACCGGATGATACACCTGAGACTCTTGCAGCGAGGGTGCTTGCATGTGAACATGCTCTTTACCCTGATGCCCTGGAAAAGCTGCTGACTTTACAAAAATCATGAGCGCCAAAACTCTTACGATCAGCGAAATTTTTCACTCCATTCAGGGAGAAGCCTCATTTGCCGGCTGGCCTTGCACCTTTATACGCCTTGCAGGCTGCGGCCACGGCTGTGCAGGTTGCGACACTGCCTATGCTGAAAATAATGGAATCGAGCTTGAGATAGAAGAGATTATTAAGAGAACGCTCACCTTTCAAGCTCCCTTTATCGAAGTCACCGGAGGAGAACCACTGCTTCAGCCGGCAGTTTACCCGCTGATGACACAACTCTGCGATCTCAATCAAAAGGTACTTCTTGAAACGGGAGGATTTATCTCTGTTGAAAAAGTTGATAAACGAGTCCATAAAATCATTGATATCAAGCCTCCCTCCTCTGGAGTGTCACAGCACAACAATCCCGAGAACATCCGCCTTGCGCTTGAAGCAGAATCTATCCACCGCCACACCTTTGAATTCAAGATTGTTATTGCAGGAAAGGAGGATTATGAGTGGGCGAAATCGCTTCTGCATGAACATTGTTTGACCGACTCATTCACCGTCATGATGGGAGTAGCATTCGGTAAACTTGATCCCGGGGAACTTGCGGAATGGATGCTCCGCGACCGCCTCCGGGCAAGACTCCAGCTCCAACTCCATAAATACCTCTGGGATCCCTCCAGACGAGGCGTATAAGCAAAAAGCTTTTTTTTACAAGCAGTTACAAGCACCGTTCAAAACAAGCCACACTCTCAATATGGCTGGTGTGCGGAAACATATCAACCGGCTGCACAGAGGTTAGCCTGTATCCGGCCTCTGCAATTTCCTTACCATCCCGTGCCAGACTTGCGGGATTACAACTGACATAGACAATGCGTTCCGGCTTAATATCGAGCATGGTTTTAATTGCTTTGGGGTGCATTCCTGCACGAGGCGGATCGGTCACAATAACTCGTGGTGCGTCATAAGCACCAAGTGTTTCAAGCATGGCACGAAAATCTTTAAGATCCACCTGAAAAAATGTCGCATTGGTGATTCCATTTAACTCTGAATTACTTCGGGCATCATTGATGGAACTTGCAACCACCTCCAAACCAACAACTTGACGGCAATGTTGTGCTAAATATAGGGTGATGGTTCCTGTTCCGCAATACAGGTCATAAACCGTATCATCGGGCTGCAACTTGGCAACCGCAAGAATGCTGTTGTAGAGCACCTCTGCCTGTGCAGTATTCGTCTGAAAAAAAGAGTTCGCTGATATTCTGAAATCAAGCATACCAAGACGTTCGGTAATATAACCGTCGCCATAAAGCGTAAACTCCGCATCACCCGTAGCCACAGTATTATGACGCTCGGTAACATTATTCACCACTGTCAACTTTTTGGTCTCCATACCCGTTTTCAGGTGCTGTGTATAGCGCTGCATCAGCGTTGCATCATGCCACGACGTCACTAAATTCACCATAACCTCCTGGCGATTCTCACTGAAACGCACAACCAGATTGCGCAAAAAACCGGTATGCGACTTCACTCCATAAGGTTCAAGCGTATGAGCAAGGGCAAACTCACGGGTTAATGCAAGCACGCGATTCATCTCCTCTTTGGCAAGATAGCAGTAATCGATATCGATTACCTTTTCATAATTACCCGGCGTATGGAATCCAAGAGCAAACTCTTTGGTGCGAGTTAGCTGCTCAAGCAAAAGCTCTTCGGTCAGCAGATAACGCATATTCGAGAACGAAAATTCAATCTTGTTTCGATAATGAAATGGACTCGAAGCCGCATGAACCGGATGAACAGGAGGAGCAGAAAATCCACCAAGATGTTCAAGAGCATCCGTAACCTTTTTCTGCTTGTACAGAAGTTGTACATCATAACGAATGTGCATAAGCTTGCAGCCACCACAGACCCCAAAATAGGTGCATAACGGGTCGGTGCGTTCCGGGGAAGGCTCAAGAATCTCAATGGCGATTGCCTCAATGTAGCGCTGGCGGACCTTTTTAATTCGAGCAGAAACGCGGTCGCCGACAGCAAGCATACCGCTCACCATAACCGCCATACCATTATCAAGACGACCGAAACATTGATCTTTTTCAGCAAGATCAGTAACCGTCAAGGTAATAGTATCACCTTTGATGAAACGCTCTTCCGCCATAACCAAAAAAATAAAAGAGATTAAGAAAACAACACCCGATACGCCAAGTACCTCAATCAACACGATGTTGACGCATACGCCGAGGCTGTACAATATTCTTTAAAACCCATGAAAAAAGAAGATAGATTAAAAATGCACTGCCAATACCAATCATTATACCGGCAAGCAGATCACTTGGATAGTGAACACCGACATAAGCACGAGAAAAAGCAATCGCTAAAGCGTAGAGGATAACCAGCACAGTAAAGAGCTTTTCAACAAAAACACCACGATGAAAAAAAATCCAGAGAATGGAAGCAACTGCAGCGGAGTTTGCGGCATGAGATGACGCAAAAGAGAAACTATGCGGCTGACTAATCAACAAGCGCACATGATCGAGCGCAAAACACGGGCGAATACGCTGAACAAGAGGTTTAAGAATACCTGAAGCAATAAAATCTGCAAGCCCCAGGGATGCAAATACCAGCAATATTATTGCAATACCTGACTTTCCCGCTCGGACCAGCACAAACAGAGCAATGAGCAACAAAATATGCAGAGAAAGCTTAGGCGTTGTTAGAAAAACCATGAGATCATCCAATGCGGGATGAACCAGAGAGAGGTTCAACAACCGAAAGAACCAGATATCAGCCTGTTCCAACAACGCCATAAGGAGAGCTACTTTTTAGCGCCACTTTTTTTCTGCTTCTTCGATGCACTTGATGATGGGCTTACCAGGCTAACCGCAGGCATATCGTCCGCTGTCGTCGTTTTATTGATATAATACTGTTGTGCAACACTGAAAATGTTAAACATTAAATAGTAAAGCCCTAAACCAGCAGGCATATTGTTGAAGAAAAGCAGCATCATTGCAGGAAACATATACATCATCACCTTCATCTGCTCATTCGACTGCGTCGTCGGTGTAATTTTCTGCTGAAGATAAACCGTCACCGCCATAAGAATTGGAAAAACTGCAATGTGATCACCATACACCGGTATCGAAAATCCAAAATTAAAAATTGAATCCGGTACCGATAAATCTTTTGCCCATAAAAAACCATGTTGACGGAGCTGAATAGATGAACGGAACACATAGAACATGGCAAAAAGTAATGGCATTTGCAGCAATACCGGTAAACATCCGCCCACAGGATTAACACCAGCCTCTTTATAAATCCGTGATAGCTCACTCTGCAACTTGGCTGGATTATCCTTATACTTATCCTGAAGCTCCTTCAACACTGGTTGAAGTGCCGACATTTTCTTCATCGACTTCGTGGAAGCGATTGAGAGCGGATACGTAACAAGCTTAATAAGAAAAGCGAAAATGATGATGATAACACCGTAATTACTGATAAAACCATTCATCCAGGTAAAAACTGGCAGAATAATATATTCAGCAAAAGGTCTTGTCAACCAGTCCCACCCAAAATCCATCACCTTTTCAAGACCGACCTTTTGTGCTTTAATAATGTTATAATCGAGCGGGCCAAGGTAGAGATTGAACTTATTATTCGTCACAGTACCAACTGCGGGAACATCCATCTTCAATGCAGCGAGATAATTCTCGAACTCACTGCCTGCAGCACGTTTACCATCAAGATAAATACCTGATGTGTTGCTTTGTGGAATAAGAGCAGCAACAAAATATTTGCTTTGTACTGCTACCCACTTCGCTGCACCAGATTGCTCTTCTCGAAAAACCTCTTGAGGTTTGCTTGCATCAATCTTCACCTGACTGCCACCCAGAAAGGCACTTGCCCAAGTACTCTGTGCTTCGTCCTGTTTATTTTTTTCAGAATAGGCAATACCACCATCCCACTGTAACTGATACTCATTCCCGGCAAGTTCATTTGCAAAACCAGTCAGGGTAACATCGTAACCCACATTGTAGCTGTCACCACCAAAAGTGTACCTAATATCAATTCCCTGCTGCGGTGAAACATCGAGATGATAACGTAATGAATAACGATCTTTACCGGTGATTGAACGCAGTGTATCGAGCGTTGTGGCGGTGAAATAGAGATCACGCGTATCAATTTTCTTCCCTTCACGCGTTAAAAAGAGTAGCGAAAGCGCACCGTTTTTGCTGTTACTGATCATATCAAACTCTTTGAGATGACCATCAAGATGCTTTTTGAGCACCAGAGACTTTACGGTTGCTCCTTTTGATGAAAGCTTTGCCTTAAAAACATCATTCTCAACGGTAAAGAGCTTCTCTTCACCTCCTGCTGACGTTGCAAAAAGACCAAAATTGTCAGCAACAGGAATTGAAGCCAAAGGAACGGAAGAAAGCGGTACCTGTTGCACTGTCTTGACTGGGACTGGCGGTGGAACAGGTTTATTTTCTGGCGCCATAAACTGAAGCCAGACCATCATAATCACCGCTATAATTGCTAAACCAGTTACCGAATTTTTATCCATGACCACCCACGTTATTATTTATCAGAAACATCATTTTTACGACAAGAAACAGGCGGAACAGGATCAAAACCACCTGGAGAAAATGGATTACAGCGAAGAATGCGCCAGACTGTTAACCATAAGGCATAAAAAAAATTGTGTTGTTGAAAGGCTTCCAGCGCATAACTGGAACAAGTAGGAAAATACTTACAGGAGGGACCAAGCAAAGGAGAAATAAATGCCCTGTAGAATTTTATCAGCGCTATCGGTATTTGATTAATCACCTTCCAGCTCTTCATACACCTACAGCTCCTTAACCCGATAAAAAACTTTTACAGCCTTACGAACAATTGATCAAGGCTCATCAATAATCTAAAAAAGCACCATACTACCTGTAACATAACGAATCTCTTGCCTGAATGCTTCAAAAGTAGGGAAACTTTTCATACGGTTGATGTAAATAAACGCAATGCAGAGCTGTTCACCTACTGTATCACCCTTATCCATAATAAGATAAGGCTTTTCAAGACGATAAGCTTCTTTCATCGCTCTTTTTACACGATTACGTTGAACAGCAGAAGAAATATTTTTTTTGCTCACCGTGAACAAAACAAGCGGAAGATTACCATGAATATGCTCTTCAGGTTTAAGAGAAGTATAAACGATGCGTAAAAAATTACCTTTTACACTTTTTCCACCACTGAAAAGCGCTGTAATAACTCGCTTCTTCCTGAGAATCTCATGCTTACGCAGTGAGTGCTTATGTAGTGTATCCAAAACCTGAATAATCAACAAGCAGTGAGCTTCAAAAAAATTATGGTCGAGCTGTACCCATATCACAACTGACTGTTAACGAATGACGCCCTTTCGCTCTTCTTGCAGAAAGAACTCTACGACCATTTTTCGTGGACATTCTCTGACGGAAACCATGTTTGTTTCTTCTTTTTCTATTACTCGGCTGAAAGGTTCTTTTCATCGCTTAGTACTCCACACGTGTTAAAAGTAAGAATATAATATTCAAAATTAGACGGTTTTCAATTTAACACAATAAACAATGAATAACAAGTTCAAGTTTAACCAGATAGAGTGCATGATCAAAATCACGATCGACCGCTTCCGCTTTGAAAAAGAATTCCACATATCATTCTTAATTTTACAGAATGTGGACAACTTGTGGATGAAAAAAAATCGACCTTGTAAAACACAATAAATACAAGAGAATCAAGATATCAACAAATGTTGACTAAAAAGAAAGGGATTATAGATAATACTATATTTAATAATAATTTAAATTGTTGATAACCTCATAACAAATGGTGCTGGTAAAGGAATGGATTTTCATTAAATGAAATTGTTTTTTATCCACACAAAAAACTAACTTATGCACAATTAAATGTTGATGATGTTCATCATACCTATAAATTATGAGTAAATACATCAGTGGTATGGTAAAAAATACATCAAAAACAGAACAAGAAAATACCCTTATACAACCAAGAAAAAAAAGCTCAATGGAGCAGCAAATTTGGGACATCTGTCTCTCGATTATTAAAGAAAAAATTAATCCTCTCGCTTTTAAAACCTGGTTTTTTCCTATTAAACCACTGAGTTTTTCAAATAGTGAACTGACCATAGAAGTACCCAGCCAATTTTTCTATGAATGGATTGAAGAGAACTATTCATCGTTTTTAAAACAAGCGCTGAAGGAAGCTATTGGACCTGAAGCTCGATTGATGTATTCAATTGTGATGGATAAATCGCAAGGGCAGCCAGTAACTATTGAGTTGCCACATCATCATGCTATGAACAGCGATTTTATTGCCACAAGTCGGATTGCGGAAACACCAACAAAGCAAAATCAAGAATTCGATCGTAATTTAGCGCGTTTTGAAACTCATCTTAATGCTAAATACACCTTTGAAACACTCATTCGTGGTGATTGTAACTCATTAGCTTTTGCAGCGGCAAAAGCCGTAGCACAAAGCCCTGGACAAAACGCTTTTAATCCACTCGTAATTTATGGGGGAGTAGGACTTGGTAAAACACACATTATGCAGGCTGTTGGTAATAGTGTCCGTGAAAACAGGTTATCGGAACGTGTACTCTATGTTTCAAGTGAAAAATTTGCGATTGACTTTGTCAATGCCATACAAAACGGTAAAATTCAGGAGTTTTCCTCTTTTTATCGATCCATTGATGTTCTTATTATTGATGATATTCAATTTTTTTCAGGCAAAGAAAAAACACAGGAAGAGATTTTTCATATTTTTAACACGCTTCATCAGTCAAACAAACAAATTATTCTCTCAGCGGATCGACCAATCAAGGATATTAAGGGAATTGAAGATCGTTTAATTTCACGATTTAACTGGGGATTATCAGCAGATATACAACCGCCTGATTATGAAACAAGAAAAGCGATTATTCTCAGTAAACTTCAGCAGAATGGTGTTAATCTCGATGAGGCGGTGATCGAATTTATTGCGACCAACGTTACTGAAAATGTCAGAGAGTTGGAAGGTTGTATTGTGAAATTACTCGCTGCTAAATCACTCGATAACCAGGAAATCGATTTAACCTTTACAAAATCAACACTCAAAGATATTATCAGACATACAACTAAACAACTGACCCTTGATACTATTGAAAAAGCAGTGTGCGCATACTTTTCTATCACACCAAATGATTTGAAAGGCAAATCAAAAAAGAAAGAGATATCGGTGGGACGGCAGGCAGCTATGTATCTGGGGAAATTAATGACTGATTCATCACTGAAAACGATTGGTCTTCATTTTGGTGGCAGAGATCATTCAACAGTGATTCACGCTGTTAACACAATGAGTAAAAAAATTACCCTGGAAAGTGAGGAAAGAAAAAAAATTGAAGAAATTCGAAAACGTATAGAAATTTTGTCAATGTAGGACGTTATAAGTGTTGATAAGTTGTGAGTGTTGTGTTTAGCATATCTTGATAAGTTGAAGGTTATCAACACTCCAACATAAGGCAGAGAATGTATTAACAGATTACCCACATAATGAAGTGAGGGTTATCATCATACTATCAACAGAAAACTAAGTTTTAATAATATGATAAATCCTTTTTTTAAAGAGAGATAGAAGGTACTAAAACTTAAGTATGACGATTTCAACACTCACAACAACAACAACAATTTTTTTATCAATAAATATTTAACATTGAAATAGATGAACTTCGCATGTTCGATTCGTCAGCTTCAGGATCCTGTTAGTAAAGTAGCACAAGCTATTCCTGCAAAAACTATGGATCCTCGTTTTGAAAATGTTCATTTTTCTTTAGAACCTGGATCTTTATTGCTTTTTGGTACTGATGGGGAAATTTCGATTACAGCCAAAAGTACCGTTGAAACTTCAGACACATTGCATATTGGTATTAATGCAAAAATACTTCAAGATTTTTTAAGAAGTATGTATGATACCTCTGTGACGTTCACTATTGAACGCCAGGAGATTAGTGATCAAGGGATGATGCACATTGTGACTGATAAAGGTAAGTATAAAATTGCCTGCATTTTTGAGAGCAAACAGGAGAAATATGAAAAGGTATATGATATCTCTCTTGAATTTGAAACTTCAGAGTTTTTGGATTTAATTCATAAAACAACATTTGCCTGCAGTATTGATGGTATGCGTCCTGCTATGATGGGTGTTCTTTTTGAATTAGCTGGTAATACTATTACTGCTGTTTCAACTGATGGTCATCGATTGGTACGATCAAGAAAAAGTTCATCATTTGATGTCGGTGAAAAACAAAAAATTGTAGTTCCAGCTCGGGTACTCTCCATTCTTCAAAAGCTTTCACAAGCTGAATCCTTAACGATGTCTTTAGATACCGATCGTCGATTTATTCGTTTTGCGGTTGGGAATATCATTTTAGATGCTGCATTGATTATTGAACCATATCCAAATTATGAAGCTGTTATTCCATTAGAGCACGATAAATCTGTGATTATTGATCGAGCTTTAATTTATGATTCAGTGCGTCGTGTTGGACGTTTTTCCAGTATCGGCGATATTAAAATGGTCATAGACGGTTCAGTGATGAAACTGATCGCTGAAAATATGAATGATGGTGAGGCTGCACAGGAGGAACTACCATGCACTTATACAGGCGAACCTATTACCATTGGGTTCAATGCGAAATTTATCGAAGCAGCATTGGCCCACTTAGATGATCAGCAGATTTGTATTGAACTGAAAAGTCCAACGACTGCAGTAATTTTTAAACCGTATAAAGAGATTGATGATGATAAGCTCATTATTCTGGTGATGCCTGTACGGATTAATAATTGACATTTGAGGTATTTTTTTGGAACTACAGACAATACATTATGACAATTTTCGGAATCATCCATCCCTGGTTTTTGAACCAAATGAGGGTATTAATCTCATTTATGGCGTAAATGGTTCAGGAAAAACATCAGTACTTGAGGGTATTCACTACTGCGCTTTAACAAAAGGTTTTGTAAACTCTGCAGATAGTGAATGCCTGATGTTTAACTCCGATTTTTTTTTACTCGAAGGTCATTTTTTGAATTCTGAAAAAATATCAACCTCTGTTAAAGTTGGATATACTAAAGAAAAAGAAAAAGGTGTTACGGTAAATAATCTTGATATCAAGCCTTTTTCAAAGCATATCGGGCGTCTTCCTTGTATTACATTTTCACCATCTGAACTCATTATTGTAACTGGGCCACCATCTGAACGTCGCCGTTTTCTCGATACCGCTATCAGTCAAACAAATCATCGATATCTTGAGGATTTACTTGCGTATCGCAAAGTTTTACAGCAACGTAATGCTCTGCTTTTACAATTGCGCGATCGCCAGGTTCTCTCTGATGACATGTTATCTTTATGGACGGAAATGCTTGCACGTTTAGCTGCTTCAATTATGTCTATCCGATTAGCGTTTCTCACTGCTTTTTCTCAACCCTTTTATGAGGTGTCACAGCACTTTTCTCTTGGTGAGTATCCATCGATAGTCTATCGTTCTTCAATCGGCAAAATTACTGATGCTATTGCTCCTGAAGCGTTATATGATATTTTTATAAGGAAATATCAAGAAGTACAACATACGGAAATTTTGCGAGCTCAGACGATGATTGGTCCTCATCGAGACGATATTATGTTCTTTTTGAATGATAAAGAGATAAAAAAATATGCGTCTCAAGGTCAGTTACGTACATTTTTAATCACCTTAAAGTTAGCTGAGCATCGTTTTTTCTCTGAGCTTCTTGGAGAATCTCCCTTGTGTTTGTTGGACGATATTTTCAGTGAACTTGACTCTATCAGAGTCAAGAATATCTTTACTTTATTAGAGAGTTGCGGTCAAAGTATTATCACTTCAACAGAAGTTAGACCTGCGAAACATATCTCTTTATTCGCTATTGAAAGTTTGAAGAAATGAAAGCACGATAATAATGTCGAGAATTAAAGATCCCAAAATTTTTTCCACAATTATCGTTGATTTGTGCCATGTTCTAGGGTTAGAAGAAGCTCGTCAACAATTTAAAACCCTTCAAGTGTGGAATGATGTGGTTGGTGATACCATTGCTCATGCCACAATATTAGAGCGATTTTCTGAGGGTCAACTCTTTATTCGTGTCAAGAATCCTTCCTGGCGTATGGAACTGAACTATCGAAAAAAAGAGATTATCGAAAAATTAAATCAAGCTTTGGTGCAGAACATCGTTAACGATATTATTTTTCGATAGCAAAAGAGCCGCAGTTTATTGCTGCAGCTCTTTTGATTATAGCATTTTCTTGTTCTGCTATTCAAATAAAGCAGCTCAATTGATACATCTCTATCATTTTTTCAGCAAATGCTTTACCAAAAGCATTACATTTTTCGAATTCAGGCTCATGCGGTTTGAATTTCACCATTAAATTCTGCTCAAATACTTTGAGTTTCAGCATGGTGAAATTTGCCTCAATCATTTTTGAAGCTTCTCCACTCCATCCATAGGAACCAAAGGCTGCGGCAAGTTTACCTTTATCGCGAATCGGATTAATAGTTGCAAAGAGATTATAGATTTGTGGCAATATATTTTGATTGATCGTTGGAGATCCTACAATAATTCCTGTACAATGGGCAATTTTCTCCTCAAGCTCGTGTGAACTCATATGCTCAATGTCGCAGATATTGACTTGAAAATCACATGATTTGCGAAGACCTTCAGCAATTTTTTCTGCCATTAAGGTGGTGTTTTCATAAGCTGAAACGTATGCGATCAAAATATTTTTCTCGTTTGGTAATGCAATAGCTGTATTGGCATACTTCAAGGACAGGTCAACATATTTTTTCCAGTGTGAGCGTAAAATTGGTCCATGACCAGGGCAAATAACGTTTATGTCAAGCGTACTGATTTTTTCAATTGCTTGAATCATGTATTTGCTGAAGGGTTTGAGAATAGCATCAAAATAGTAGGTAAATGAGCTGTCAAAATCACCGACTAAATCATCATACATTGCCTCATGGCAGAAGTGCGATCCAAATGAATCGCAAGTAAAGAGTACACGATCTTCTTCCAACCAAGTGTAGATGGTATCAGGCCAATGCAAGTTAGGGGCATTAATAAAATGCAGTGTTTTATTCCCTAAATTTAAAGTATCACCTGTTTTAACAATGATTGATTTAAAATCATGTCCAGTTTGATCTCTGAGAAATTTGATGGCGTTACCACTTCCTACAACGGTAGCGTTTGGGGCTACTGCAAGAAGATTGCGGACGTTTCCTGAATGATCCGGTTCAGTATGATCAACAATGATGTATTCAATTTCTGCTGGATCGGTCATTTGCTGAATTTTAGCTAAATATTCAGGCCAAAATTTCTCTTTCGATGTTTCAACAACCGTTTTTTTCTCGGCATTGATGAAATATGAGTTATACGTTGTCCCATATTTCGTCTCCATAACAATATCGAACGTAATAAGACCCGGGTCTAAGATACCTATCCATGTAACGTCATCGGTAATTGGCAATACTTTGTTATCTATCATAATGATGTTCAGAATTGATTATAAATAAAAGGCTTAAACTATTATTACCATAAAATATACTACAGAGTTCCTTAGAGATAAAATGAAAATATCACTCTTTTTTATCATTATCGGGTTCTCAGATGTTCCAGAAGCTTTAATTGATGGTTTTCGTCTGATCAGGATTCATCATTATTGACAGCCATAGCTTCAGTATTGCGTATCTCTTTCTGCAGCTCTATTCCGTCTGGCGAAAACGTGAAAAGTGTGTCGGTCGAAAAAATCATACTGTAATCTTGTGGTTTGAAAAAAGGTAAGAATTTCTGACAATATTCGTCAAGTCGTTTGAGGTAGAATTGAGTGTTCTCATCCGGTTTTTCTTGATGCCACTCTGAAGCCAATTTCCCTTTATCCCATGAAGATGTTGCATTACTCCCGCCTGAAACGTAGTAGGTAATTTTATCACCTTTGACAATACTCATGCCTGATTTAATGGCGATTTCATAGGTGATTGATTTTGATCTTTTTCCAGATTTGACATCGTCTAAATATTGCGTAAGAGAGCTTTTTAATGTTTCTGTTTTTGAAAATTCTGACACATCAAGCTTATGGTTGAGAATTTTGTTTTTATACTCAGTATAAAGATGGTGTAATCCTTCAACATCTTCAGTTAACAGTGTTTCAAATCCTCGTCGAACAAAATCCCTTCCAAATTTTTCCCCACTTCTGCTGGTCAATGATGATCCCTTCAGTGTCATTACTCCCTCATACGTGAGCAGTGCGTAATTTTTTTTCATATAAGAGATCATTTTTTTAAAGCGACCATCATACCCGATATTAATACCCTCCGGCATAAGTTGCGAAACTTCATTGACTAATTTCCTCTCATCCTCTTCTGATTTAATTGAGGCTGGTGGAATGAACAGAATCCCATCGGTATCTACTTCGATGATTTTACAGCCTCGCGTTTCAAATTCTACAATCATCTTTTTTGCGATGCTTTGCCCGGTAGAGGTGACTTTATCAGCTTCTGTGAAGTCGTTAAAAATTCCACCATTGAAACCTAAATAGCCATACATGGCATTAATGAGAATTTTAAATGAGCCCTGCATGGCATCAAAGTTATCAGCGAGTGCTGTATTGCCAAGTTTTTTCTCGGAGCGTGCTTTATCTTTTGCTTTAAAACGCAGCTCTTTCAGGTCATTCAGAACACTTGGAAACACTCGTAATTCATCACTTTTCGGGCAAATATTGTAGGTGAGCATAATTGATGGATAGAGAGATTCCACATCGGCATAAACAATCGGACCAAGAATGCCTTTGAGGAATACTTCGGTATATCCACCAGAGCTTTGTTGACCTGATGATGGTTTTGGAATAGCCTGTTTGCGACGTAGATATTCTCTCACTAATAATATTTCAATTTTTGCAGCCTGCCCAATCCGCGATGTCATAGCATAGGTGTAGGGTAGCATTTGTGCCATGTAAAAATTACTGCCGGAGAGAAGCGAAGCAAGTGCTCTTGTTTCCCGGACATCATCAAGTGCATAGGCAAGCAACTTTTGATAGTCATGCGCCCATAGTGTTGCAATATCGCTATAATCAACGTATGTACGGTCTGGAGAAGCAAACCCGAAATGTTTTGCCACTGCTTTTAATCCATAGCTTTGCATGGACCTTTTTGTAATATCATAGCTTTGTACTAAAAAGAGTGTGTCTATAACATGGCGTCCTGGAACATCAAAAAACGGGTAATCAATACTACGATCAGCAAACCTTATGCTTGCCTGATATACTTTAGGTATAGTATGATCTCTTCCTATTGCAAACGGAATACCATGTTTTTCATACCTTTTTTGAAGATAAGAGAGGTCAAAACTAAAAATATTATGTCCCTCAAGAACATCGGGATCTTTAATTGTTATAACTTCTATCAGCTCTTCGAGCAGTTTTTTTTCACTTCGATTTTTTGAATGGAGTGCTGTCTCCCATCCTCGGTTATCAGATAATGAAATAATGATAACTTCATCTTCCCCAAAAGTTTTCCCTTTTTTGATGGCATCATAATTGGTTTCAATATCAAGCTGCATCCGATAGAGGTCATCAAACATCATACCTTTAAAAAGCGTTTTGCCACTTTGCAACAGATATTGTGTTACCGCATCCCCTTTATTATAAATGAATGGGTTACTATCATAGAGTGAATTTTTATTCTCATTCTCTTGTGTTTCGTTATATCGTTTTTTATTAATGTAATCAATGGCGTTGCGTTGATTTTTCCAGTTTTTAAAAATTGCTAACGCTTTGTAGTAGTTAGAACCCGAGAGCTTCAGCAGCCAGAACTTTTCTTTGTCTTCGGGAATAAACCCTTCAAGAATGGCTTCATCTGATGCAAAAAAAAATGGATAAAATGGTTCATCGTGGCTATAGACCGCCCCATTTTGACGATTAAAAACCCTGATAAGCGTGTCGGACAGTTGATATGCTCCTACAATCCCTTCCTCTTTATCCTTGCCAAATAATAGGTCGTTATTGACAACATCATTAATAAAGTTATCCATTCTATCTCCTTCCTTCTTATGTGGCATATTTTAGTCTGATACAGGCTTATCTCTTCAGCATCAGCTTTTCATGGATAATATACCGTTTCACGTGAAACTTATAGCCTTCTCAGCGCTATCCTTTTAGAATGTTTCAACCCGAGTGCGCGATTATTTTGTTTTTTTTGATTTTTATCTCCCAAGATGGATCATCAGTACAGAGACATCTGAAGGTGAGACTCCCAATATTCTCGATGCTTGGCCAATGGTTTCCGGCTGGTGTTTTTTTAATTTTTCCCTGCCTTCATTTGATAGTCCTGAAACGTTATGATAGTTATAATTCGCAGGTATTTGATGAGCATCAAGACGTTGAATCTTTTCAGTCATCATCACATCTCTTTTCAGATAACCTTCATACTTTATATCAATTTCGACTTGTTCATAGGCTAACATGTCGGTGCTGATGCTCTCGGCAAGTTCCTTGAGTAACGGCGATGCTTCAAGAAGCATCTGGAAATGAATCCTTGGGCGCTTTAAGAGTGTTATTGCATTTTGCGGAGTGGTAACCATTGGATAATCGAACTGCCTAAAAAGAAGATTACTCTCGTTTGGTTGAAGTTTTGTGGTTATCAGCAGTTGCTTCAGTGCTTCGATATTTGCAATTTTATCCTGGCATTTATCCATTATTGATTGCTTCACCAATCCTGCATGATAGCCAAAATGAGTGAGCCGTGTATCAGCGTTATCGTGCCGTAGCATTAAGCGATGCTCCGCTGAAGAGGTGAACATTCTATATGGTTCATTTGTATCTTTTGTTATGAGATCATCAATCAAGACCCCTATGTATGCGTCCGAGCGTTTCAGTAAAAGAGGTAGTTGATTCTTCACTTTCAGCGCAGCGTTGATACCTGCCATCAATCCTTGCGCAGCAGCTTCTTCATAGCCAGAAGTTCCATTAATCTGCCCCGCGAAATAGAGGTTATCGAGTAATTTAGTCTCAAGAGTGCTTTTAATTTGATGTGGGAAAAAGTAATCATACTCTATAGCATATCCTGGTCTGATCATTTTTACCTTTTGAAGTCCCGGTATAGAGCGTAATCCTTCTAATTGAATGTCTTCTGGCAATGAAGTGGAAAACCCATTGACATACATTTCATTGGTATCAAATCCCTCTGGTTCAAGAAAGATGTGGTGACTCTGTTTGTCTGGGAAACGGCAGATCTTATCTTCAATTGATGGACAATATCGCGGACCAATCCCTTGAACTTTTCCGCTGAAAAGCGGAGAGCGATCAAATCCTGTTTTGAGGATTTCGTGAGTTCTGGTTGTGGTTTTGGTTACAAAACAACTTATTTGCTTTCGATTAATGACAGGATTTGTTTGAAATGAAAATGTAATCGTTTCACTATCTCCATACTGTTCTTCCACTTCTTCATAATCGATGCTTCGCGCATCAATACGTGCCGGAGTACCTGTTTTTAATCGTCCTGCTTTAAAGCCGTATCCCACAAGGTTTTCAGTTAATCCATATACTGGTGGCTCCGCGATGGTGCGTCCTCCAGGATAGTGGTTCATTCCAATATGAATTAAGCCATTAAGGAATGTTCCACAGGTTAAGATTGTCGCCTTACCATCTATGATTCGACCGGAAGGGAGTGTTATTCCAATACAAGTTCTTCCCGACCATTGAATACCGATAACTGTATCTTGAAGTAAATCAATATTTCTTTCCTCCTCAATGACTCTGCGCATGTATAGCGTGTAGAGTGTTCGGTCAGCTTGTGCTCTTGGTGAGTGCATTGCCGGGCCCTTACTTCTATTCAACATTCTAAATTGTATCCCTGTTGCGTCAATGGCTTTTGCCATCTCTCCGCCAAGCGCATCAATCTCTCTTGTTATCTGCCCTTTAGCAACGCCACCAATTGCCGGATTGCACGACATTCGTGCAACTGCCGTTAAGTCTGAGGAAATCAAGAGCGTTGATAAACCCATCCGTGCTGAGGCGAGTGCGGCCTCGCACCCTGCATGGCCAGCGCCGGCCACAATAATATCATACATGAATAAATGAATGTTTCACGTGAAACAAGTAACTGGTTGATAAATATCAGTGCTGCTGTAAATGCCCTGTAGCACATTATGTTTCGAGGTTAAACCTTGATATAGCCCTATATCAGTCCTGTGTATTATTGGCGTATTTACTGATTGTTTTTTATATTAACAATTGTGATAATTCCGGAAATTTCTTAAAATTAGAATAACTTAACAAGATAAACATAATCTATCCTTTCAGTTATTTAACGATAACGACGATAAGGTTTTTCTCTGTTAACTTTTATTGTCGTTTCAATGGTTCCGCGATGCGTGGGATATTTTAGCATGTGACAGTGCAAGAGAGTTTAATACACTCTTCTTATTTAAAAAAGCGGAGTTTTTTATTGAGGCTGTGAATGTTAACGTGCCTGCTTTTCCATTTTGAAATGATAAAAGCCATTTTTTAAAGCAGTACGGTGTTAGAGCAGCTTTTTCCCCTCATGCAAATAGTTCATTAAAGGTTCTCTTTTTTTCAATAAAAATTATGGAGGAATATGTTATGGTGGTAAACAAAAAAATCCGGCTTATTGCATCAGCTCTCTGTTTAACAGCAATTGCCGCGGTAAGTACTATGTTACCAAGTGATTGCAATGCCAAGGCAACAAAAAAAGCAGTAACGAAACAAGCTGAATGCAGCCCACGAGGTGAAATTCTTTCGCTTTCATGTGCCTCGTGCCATGGTACAGATGGCAAAAGTGCAGGCATTATCCCTTCAATTAATGGTAGAAGTGTTGAGTATCTTGAAACAGCTTTAAAAGATTTTAAAGCAGGCGCTCGTCCCTCAACGGTTATGGCACGCCATACTAAAGGCTATACTGATGAAGAGCTCCGCTTGATTGCTGAGTATTTTGGAACACTTTCTAACAATAAATAAACCAGCAGGAGAATTGATAATGAGTAATACACTATCACGCAGGGATTTTAATAAGCTTCTCTTGTCGGGGGTTGCAGGTTCTGCTCTTGGTCTTTTTGGTCGGTCTAATAATGCTTTCGCATCCTCAAAGCGAGTGGTCGTCATTGGTGGAGGTTTTGGTGGAGCTGCTGCCGCCAAATATCTTCGAAAGCTCGATCCATCCATTAAAGTGACGCTTGTTGAGCCAAAAGCTGTGTTTTACACCTGCCCATTCAGTAACTGGGTTCTGGGCGGTTTGAAGACAATGCAGGATATTGCACACAACTATGAGGTACTGCAAAACAAATATCAGGTTACTGTTGTTGCGGATGTTGCAACCGCTCTTGATGTAAATAAGAATCAGGTTACACTGAAGAGTGGTAAAGTGCTCGGATATGATCGCTTGATTGTTGCGCCTGGTATTGACTTTAAATATGATGCGATTGAGGGGTATAGCGAAAGTGTTGCAAACAGTGTTATGCCGCATGCATGGCAGGCAGGAGCCCAAACCACGTTGTTACACAAACAGCTTCTTGATATGAAAGATGGAGGGAAAGTATTTATTGCAGCTCCAGCCAATCCATTCAGATGTCCTCCTGGCCCCTATGAGCGAGTAAGCATGATTGCTCACTACCTGAAAGAGAAAAAGCCACTGTCAAAAATTGTGATTTTTGATGCCAAGGATAGCTTCTCCAAACAAGGATTATTTAAAAAAGGGTGGGAGCGTTTCTATCCCGGAATGATTGAGTGGCGTGCTGCATCCATGGGTGGAAAAATTACCAAAGTTGATGCAGCAACCATGATGGTGACCACAGAGTTTGGCGCTGAAAAAGGTGATGTTATCAATATTATCCCGGCACAGAAAGCGGGAAAAATTGCTGTTGATGCAGGTCTTACGGATGGAACAGGCTGGTGCCCGATTAATCCAGTCTCTTTTGAGTCAACCTTGCATCCTGGAGTTCACGTTATTGGCGATGCTACTATTGCTGGAGCTATGCCGAAGTCAGGTTTTGCCGCAAGCAGTCAGGGTAAAGTAGCTGCTGCTGCTATTGTCCGGCTCTTTCAGGGCAAGGTGCCGGCACCGCCATCGCTTGTCAATACATGCTATAGCTTGCTTGCGCCAAACTATGCTATTTCTGTAGCTGGGGTTTATAAGCTCGCTGTTGGTGGTATTGTTGAAATCAAGGGTTCCGGTGGTTTAACGCCAATTGACGCGAGTGATGATCACCTCCATCAAGAGGCAATGTTTGCTGAAGGCTGGTATCAGAACATCTCTCTCGATACATGGGGATAAATTACGTTCTCCAATCATTTACAGCAGAAAACGTCCGTTACTCTATCGGGCGTTTTCTGTTAAGTGACGATTTTTCAGTTTGCTCCAGTCCTCAGCACCGCGTTAGTTAATCACTCCCTCGTTTTATATATTCCCACAACTATTTATTTCGAGCGAAACGCTATATCATCAATGAAAAACAAACGTTTTAATCTTTTTTTAATTGTTGTTATCGCCTTAGTGTCGCTTTGGTCGTTGTGGCCAACGTGGCGCGATTACACTTTTTCCAAACAGCTTGACAGCTTTGGTACAACTCAGGATAGCCTGAAATATGTGCTGAGCCATCGTGATGAAATTGAGGATGCACGCAAGAAAAGTTTGAAGCTTGGTCTTGATTTAAAAGGCGGCATTCATCTGGTGATGGAGGTTGATCAAGTTGATCTCTTTGAGCAGAAAGCGTGGAATAAAGATGCGAAATTTACTGCTCTTATGCAGAACGTCCGTGCGAATGCCGCAAAAAGTGATGCTCGAGTGATTGATTTAATTGTGGCAGAATTCAAGAAAGAAAATATTCGCTTGAGCCGCTATTTTTATGATATCCGCAACAGTGATCAAGAGATTATCTCCAAATTAGAGAAAGAGTCAGAAGATGCACTGAGCCGTGCAAAAGAGATTATCCGTAATCGTATTGATCAATATGGTGTTGCAGAACCAGTTATTACAACTCAGGGTAGCCGCAAAATCATCATTGAATTACCTGGTGTTTCTGATGAAACTCGGGTAAAAAATTTGTTAAAAGGTACAGCGAAGCTTGAGTTCCGATTGCTCCGAGAGCCTGAAGTTTTAGTAAGAACGCTTGAGACCATTAACGCTCATCTTGCTCAAAACAGCAGCGCTCCACAGCCTGCAGTCCAATCCGTTGATTCGCTTGCCGCAAAAGTCGAAACGACTCCAGCAGCGCCACCGGCTCCAAACGTTGCGACTCAACCTGCGAAGCCTGTATCCGCCAATCCTCTTTATGATCTTATTTCCGTTGCTCCGGATGGTACTGCCTATACAACAGCACAATCGCGTGAATTGGTTTTAGCGCTGTTGCAGCGCGGTGACGTACAGGCGTTGCTACCAATGGATACTGAGCTACTGCTTGCTGCTAAACCAGAAAATGGCAGAGATACCCAGAAGCTATATGTTATCTACCTCGTGAAAAAAACCTCTGAATTGACGGGCGGGGTTATCACGGAGGCTAAAGCAACGTTTGGGGCAGAGGGAGTGCAGCCTGAGGTTTTGATGTCGATGAATAGTGAAGGTACGTCAAAATGGGCGCGTGTTACGGGAGCGAACATTGGGAAACGTATTGCTATTGTGCTTGATGGTGCAGTTTATAGTGCCCCAGTCGTACAATCAAAGATTCCAAGTGGCAATTCGGTGATTAATGGTATTGAGAGCCTTGAAGAGGCAAAAGATCTTGAAATAGTGCTCAAAGCGGGTGCACTTCCTGCTCCTGTAAGAATTACTGAGGAGCGTACAGTGGGTCCATCACTTGGTGCCGATTACATTCGCGCTGGTATTCAGTCGCTGTTATGGGCATTTTTAGCGGTTTCGGTTTTCATGCTGCTCTATTATAAAAAGGCAGGTATTGCGGCAAATATAGCGCTGGTGCTCAATATTCTTATTGTGCTGTCAGTACTTGCAGGTTTTAATGCGTCGCTTTCACTGCCCGGTATTGCTGGTATTGTATTGACCATAGGTATGGCCGTTGATGCGAACGTCTTGATTTATGAGAGAGTAAGAGAAGAGTTGTCGGCAGGAAAGTCTTTAGGGTCGGCGATTACTCAAGGGTATGATCGCGCATTTTCCTCAATTTTTGATTCTCATGTCACCACCCTGTCAGCAGCATTTTTGCTTTATACCTATGGTATTGGTCCGATTCAGGGTTTTGCTGTAACGCTGATGATTGGGACTTCGGCAAGTCTCTTTACAGCAATTGTTGTGACAAAAGAGATTTTCAATTTCCTGCTCTCTAAAAAACTTATGTCAGAAAAAAGTTTCGGTTAATTTTTCAAAAGACGTTGTAACTCATGAGGATCTTTCAGAAGACCAAGTTTGATTTTATACGGTATCGTAAAATTGCTTATGGCATTTCATTAGTGTTGTTACTTGCAGGAATGGTGTCATTGGCAGTAAAAGGATTGAATTACGGTATTGATTTTCGTGGTGGTTCAGAAGTTGTGATACGTTTCGAAAAACAAGTGGATGTTGCGCAGATTCGTTCGGTGCTTGATGCCGCAGGTGTTTCTGGTACGCTGAAACAGTACGGTATGGATCGTTCATTTTTGTTAAGTACCGTTTTTGATGGTGATACTGCTCAGCTTAAAACATTGGTTACCAATGCTCTGCATGAGAAGATCAAAGGGAATGTGCATGAAATTGTACGGATTGATGCCGTTGGCCCAAGTATAGCTTCAGATTTGAAATGGTCAGCGCTGAAAGCATTGCTTGCCTCGCTTGCCGCTATTCTTCTTTATGTTGGCATACGTTTTGAACTGAAGTTTGCCACTGCCGGCGTACTTGCTATTTTTCATGATATTTTTGTTGTGTTAGGTATGTTCAGTTTTCTTGGCGGCATGTTTCCATTTATGCCACTTGAGATGGATCAGAGCATTATCGCAGCGTTTCTCACCATAGCCGGATACTCAATTACTGATACTGTTGTGGTTTACGATCGAATCAGAGAGAGAATACAAGGGCAGAAACCTTCTGAGTATGAGCGGATTTTCAATGAGAGCATGAACCAGACCTTAAGTCGGACAATTATTACCTCAGGAACGGTGCTTCTTTCGGTTTTTGTGCTCTTTATTTTTGCTGGCCCTGCAATTCGTGGCTTTGCTTTTGCTGTCTTTTCAGGTGTGCTTATTGGCACCTATTCTTCGATTTTTGTTGCAGCTCCTATCGTGTACGATTGGCTGCGGCTTACGAAAAGTTCAGTTCGCTTGAGCAGCAATAAAGCGGCATAAACAAGATGCTCTGCTTGTAGAAATATTAATTCATTATTGAGTGCAACAGTCATGCGAGGTATAAAGAAAATCGTAAAAAATACAGCAATGCTTTGCCTTGCTGGTTCAACATGTTTACAATCTCACGCATTTGCTGCTGTGGTTGATCGGGTTATAGCGGTTGTTGGTAATGAAGCTATTTTTGCTTCAGATATCGAAAATCGTGCGGTGATGGCTCGTTTGCAATATCCTGAATTGGTCAACGATAAAACCCTTTCTCGTTCAATTCTTGATGGTTTGATTGATCAGAAAACCATGCTGTCTAAAGCAAAAATTGATAGTGTCAACATTGATCTCAATTTGCTTGATTCAATGACAAAAGAGCGGTTACAGCAGGTTCGTTCGCGCTTTTCTTCCACGAGAGAAATGGAGGTACGTCTTGGCAAGTCAACGGTGGCTATACGTGAAAATCTTCGTGAAGAGTTGCGCAGTCAGCAGTTAATCGAAACGCTTCGCAGAAAAAAAACTGCGGATGTTACGGTAACGTATGCTGAGGTTATGGATTTTTATAATAACAATCGAGAGCAGCTTCCAGTAATTCCTGAGGTTCTTTCTGTTTCACAAATTATCAAATATCCAGCAGTCTCGGCTGAGAGTCGTGCTCGATCGCTGGCAACGATTACTCGTCTGCAATCTGAGCTGAAGCAAGGAGCTAATTTTGCTGAACTGGCAGCCAAGTATTCCGATGATCCAGGCTCTGCAAAGATGGGTGGTGATCTTGGTATTGCGCGAAAAGGGCAGTTTATCCCGAGCTTTGAGAAAGCGGCTTACGCCCTAAAAGAGGGAGGAATTTCTGATGTTGTTGAAACGCGCTATGGTTTTCATTTGATTCAGATGCTCAGTAAAGAGGTGAACTCAATTCATGTCCGCCATATCCTTATCGGATTTGACCGTTCTGTGAAAGATTTCTCTGAACCGCTTCGTCAGCTTAACGAAGCATATAACGCTATTTTAAGTGGTAATGCAACGTTTGGTGATATGGCAAAACAATATTCAGATGATCCCGCTTCTGCAGCCGTTGGTGGTGTGGTTAAGGGTTCGGGTGCGTCACCAACACTCCTTTCGCCATCAATGTTTTTTCCACAGATGCAAAAGGTGATTGAACGGTTGAAACAACCTGGTGATATGAGTAAGCCAGAAAAAATGGAGCCCCAACGTGGAGAACCATTTTTTGCTATTTATCAGTTAAACGGACGGATTCCAGCGCATACACTCGATCCCGAAAAAGATTATACTTCTCTTGCAGAGCTTGCCCGTAACAACAAAAGTCAGCAGGTTTTAAGCGAGTGGATGGAGCAGCTCCGCAAAGAGGTTTACGTTCGTACCTCAGACATCTAACCGGCGGACGTATCGAGCATTTTTTTCAATAAATTCACGACGAGGCTCAACTTTATCGCCCATCAACGTGGAGAATACCTGATCTGCTTCCATGGCATTCTGAACGTTCACGAGCAACAGCGAACGGTGTGCAGGATCCATGGTGGTGCTCCAGAGCTGCTCAGGGTTCATCTCTCCAAGACCTTTATAGCGCTGAATATGGATATTTGCTTTTCCTTTCTGCATCTTTTTCATTCCCTCTGAAATACTGTTACGCTCATCGTCATCCCAGGCGTATTGCTGATCTTTACCGGATTTTACGAGATAAAGCGGTGGCTGGGCAATAAACACTCTGCCAGCTTCAATCAAGGAGCGCATGTAGCGGAAGAAAAAAGTGAGGAGCAAGGTTCTAATGTGTGCTCCGTCAACGTCGGCATCAGTCATGATAATGATTTTGCCATAGCGCAGTTTTTCTACAGAGAACTCCTCTTCACCAAAGCTGGTGCCAAGAGCAAGAATGATGGTTTTAATCTCCTCGTTCTCAAGCATTTTATGCAATCGTGCTTTTTCAACGTTGAGAATTTTACCCTTCAGCGGCAGGATTGCCTGAAAGCTGCGATCGCGTCCCTGCTTGGCGCTGCCGCCTGCCGAATCACCCTCCACAATGTAAAGTTCACAATGTTCGGGATCATTAATCGAGCAGTCAGCGAGTTTGCCGGGCAATCCAGAGCTTTCAAGTACCGATTTGCGGCGTGTCAGCTCCTTGGCTTTGCGGGCAGCTTCGCGCGACATGGCGGCACCTTTCACCTTTTCGATAATCATTTTGAGCACATTGGGATTGCTTTCCGCAAACTCCGCAAGTTGCTCATTAACAACGCTTTCTACGGTGCTTTGTGTTTCGGAGTTACCAAGCTTCGTTTTGGTTTGTCCCTCAAACTGTGGTTCAGCAACCTTCACTGAAATAACGGCAGTCAAGCCTTCCTTAAAATCATCACCGGTCAACGCAAGCTTCAAGTTTTTCAGCAAGTCGTTCTTTTGTGCGTAGGCGTTAAGCGTTCGTGTAAGTGCTTTGCGAAAGCCGGTAACATGCGTACCACCTTCATGCGTGTTAATGTTGTTGACGTAGCTGAAAACGTTTTCCTGATAGGAGTCGTTGTACTGCAAAGCGATTTCAACAATGGTGCTGTCGCGTTCGCCATAGAGATAAATGGGCTCTTTAAGGAGATTGATGCGGTTCTGATCGGTAAAGAGCACAAACTCTTTGATGCCGCCCTCATAGTGGAACACCTCCTGTTCACCCTCGCTATCCTGAACAATAATGCGCAGCTCTTTGTTAAGAAACGCCAGCTCGCGCATACGATCAACAATAATATCTTTTCGGAACTCTGTTGTTTTGAAAATGGTATTATCGGGCATGAAGGTGGTTTTGGTGCCACGCTGGTCAGATGAACCAATAATTTTTACTCCACATTGCGGCACGCCACGTTCATAGCGCTGAAAATAGATATTTCCATCGCGCGAGACCTCAACTTCGCACCACTCCGACAATGCGTTAACAACCGACGCGCCAACGCCATGCAACCCACCGGAGACTTTGTAGGCTCCTTTATCGAACTTGCCACCGGCGCCAATAACCGTCATAACCAGCTCAAGCGCCGATTTCTGTTTCTCCGCGTGCAGATCGACCGGAATACCGCGACCATGGTCAATTACGGTAACAGAACCATCAATATTCAGTGCCACAAAAATATAGTCGTTGAAGCCACCGAGCGTTTCATCAATTGAGTTATCAACAATTTCGTACACCAAGTGGTGCAGACCCCTGCTGTGAATATCACCAATGTACATGGCGGGACGCATACGAACATGCTCAATGCCGTCAAGCACCTGAATATTAGTGGCACCATAACTCGCTTCCGCAAGAGGCACTTTTGGGGATTCCGGTGGAGTAAGGATATCGTCTTCCTGCATGATCAATCAGTGATAACTTGTGGGATGAAACTTGTACCTCAAGATAATAAAAACGGCGTTCTTTTGCGTATCCCGTTACCCCCTTTTAAGCATAACCGTTGTTGCCATAATCGGCAATTCAGTAGCTTGCCCAAAAGGCATCCTCAATATGGTCAACGGAAAAGCCGGTGATGGTGTTTTTCTCGAGGCTGTGGATGAGCACGGCAATAACATCAAAGCGACAATTCGTTTCCATGTTGCCTGAGAATGCAAGGTACGCATGAGCGACTTTGATGATCTCTCGCTGTTTTTGAGGTGTTACTGCGTCAGCGGGATGACCTTTTTCGGTAGAAAAGCGTGTCTTTACTTCAATAAAGCAGAGAGTTTGTTTGTACAGGGCAATAATATCAATCTCATTGCGATGTACGCGGTAGTTCCGTACAACAATATGATAGCCTGCTTTATTGAGATAGTCTGCGGCAATCTGCTCACCTTTAGGGCCAAGCAGGTGCGGATCGTAAGAGATTTTCATGGTTTTTCGCCTAATTGTCGAAGCTTGAAGCTCTGGCGGTGAATCGGGCAGCGCCCAAGTTGCCGTATAGTCTCAATGTGCGTTTTTGTGGCATAGCCGGCGTGACGTTCAAAACCGTACAGCGGATATTGTGCGCCATAAGCGACCATGGTCTCATCACGATGTGTTTTTGCAAGCACCGATGCAGCGGCAATTGAAAAGACTTTTGAATCACCTTTTACAACGGTTTGAAAAGGAATGGTCAGCTCTGATGTAAAGCGGTTGCCATCAACAAGCAAAAGATCAGGCAGTTGCGGTAACAACATGACAGCATTATTCATGGCAAGCATGGTTGCCTGCAGAATATTTATTGCGTCAATGCAATCGTGCTCAACGGCGGCTATTGCCCAGAATTTGGCAGCCTTTTTAATCAGCGGCGCTAAGAGTTCACGCTCCTTGGCTGAGAGCTTTTTGGAATCATCAAGCCGTTCCAGAGGAGTTTCTTCAGCTCGAAAGTGACGTGGAAAAACGACTGCTGCCGCCACGACTGGTCCTGCAAGTGGACCACGCCCAGCTTCATCAATGCCACAGATAAGTTTTGCATTGTGCCATAGTGGCCACTCATATTCAGTATTCATCGTTGGGTTTTTCTCTCTTTCACTCTTAATAATCTCTCTGTCAGGGCTACTTTCCTGTTGTGATGAATATACGTCATATTGCTCAGTTACTGGTGTTAGAGGTGCTGGAACGGTATTTTTTTATAATTTTTGTTCTCTGCAAGCGAGGGCGGCAAAAGAAAAAATATTTGCTTACTTTCTTGTCACATAAAGTCTTAACGAACATTGCGCTGTGTCAACCGCGTTGTGTGATTCCAAGGATTAGAGCATGACTTCCACGACCTCATCGACTGATGTTATTGTTATTGGCTCCGGTATTGGCGGGTTGACTGCTGCTGCGCTTTTGCAAGAGCGCGGTATTTCGACACTTGTTTTGGAGAAGAACCGCTATCCTGGCGGCAGTTGCTCCTCATTTGAGCGCGACGGTTATCGGTTTGATGCGGGTGCTTCAGTTTTTTATGGTTTTGGCGCAAATGGCAGCAGTGGCACGCTGAATCTGCACACGCGCATTTTCAGAAAGCTTGGCGTTGAGGTTCGTACTATTCCCGATCCTGTGCAGATTCATTATCACCTTCCCAATGGCTTTACTATTGCTGCAGGTTACGACCGTAAAGCTTTTCTCGAAGCACTGTGTTCCAAATTCCCGCATGAGGCATACGGCATCAAGAATTTTTACAGTGAACTTGACGAAGTTTATGATATTCTCAGTTCGCTACCTGCGGGTTCTCTGGAGGATGTAACGCATCTGCTGTCGGTTGGGGGGCGTTATCCGCTTAAAACCGTGTCGCTTGCCCTGAAAACCTTTCTTTCTATGGGGAAAAGGGCGCGGCGTTATCTTCGCGACGAGGAGCTGCTGCACTTTATTGATATTGAGGCGTACTCATGGGCGGTGCAGAATGCTATGGCAACGCCGCTGGTGAATGCCGGCATTTGTCTGGCGGATCGCCATTTTGGCGGTATTAACTATCCCGTTGGCGGTTCTGGTGCTATCCCAGCCGCATTATGTAAAGGGTTTGAAAAATTTGGCGGCATGCTTCGCTATCAGGCGGAAGTAACTGAAATTCTTCTCGAAAATGGCGAGGCTCGTGGTGTAAGGCTGGCGGATGGTTCTGAGCATTTTGCGAAGATTGTTATCAGCAACGCAACCATTTGGGACACTTTCAATCGCCTCGTGCCCGATGTACGCCATCGTGTTGAGAATGATCGATTTCTGCAGGCGCCGAGCTGGTTTCAGCTCTTTCTTGGTGTTGATGCTTCCGTTATTCCTGCCGGTTTTGATGTGCACCATATTCTGGTGGATGATTGGAAATCTTATGATACGCTTGGCGGGACCATATACTTTTCTTCGCCGACCATTCTTGATCCATCGCTGGCGCCAAAGGGCAAACATATTGTTCACGCTTTTGTGACAGACAAAGTGGAGTCCTGGCAGCATTGCAAACGTGGCAGCGGGGATTATCGTGCGGCAAAGGACGAGATGGCAGCGGCAATTATTGCTCGAACAGAGCGTATTTTGCCAGGGTTATCGAAAGCGATTGAAGTCAAGGTGCTTGCCACGCCGCTCACGCATCAGCGTTATCTCAATCGCCATGAAGGCTCTTACGGGCCACTCCTGAAAGCGGGTCAAAATGTTTTGCAGAAGCCGCAGAATAAAACGCCGATCAAAAATCTATTTCTTACTGGCGACAGTACTTTTCCCGGGCAGGGCGTCATCGCTGTTACCTATTCCGGAGTCTCCTGCGCCTCATATATTGCGCGAAAATTTGGAAAACCGCTTGATGAGCTGGTATAATTTGCTGCCATTAGCTTGCGGCGAGGAGCATATCAATCTCCCTGAACGGCACATCGGTCAGATCGGCAAGGATTTTTTTTGTGACGTATCCTTTAAAGAGATACGTTCCGCGTCGTAAACTGTGGCTTTTCCAGAGAATATCAGAAATAGTTTCGTGTTCGGTGAGTTTCAGGAGAAAAGGAAGCAAGGTATTGGTGAGCGCGAATGATGCCGTTTTTGCGACTGCCGAAGGAATATTGGGGACGCAGTAGTGCGTTACCCCGTGCTTGACGTAAATAGGGTTGGTGTGTGACGTGTGGCGGCTTGTGGCAAAACAGGCACCCTGATCAATCGAGACGTCGATAATCACCGAACCGGATTTCATCGACTTGACCACCTGCTCATTCACTAAAGGCTTGAAAATTTTCTGTTTTGGGCTTAACGCGCCAATCAGCACATCCGACGTTTTTGCCAGCTCCGCAATGTAATGATCGTTGGCAATTGCTGTGACCAGATGGCGGTTGAAAAATGCCTCAAATCGTCTCAGACGATTGATCTCCTTGTCGATAACGGTCACCTGTGCACCAAGCCCCAGCGCATCCTGCGCAGCAAAAAGCCCCACGGTTCCCGCTCCGATAATGGTGACGTGTGCCGGTGGAACACCCGCTATACCACCAAGCAGAATGCCACTTCCACCATACCCTGTTTCAAGATATTTTGCCGCTGTCTGTACAGCAAGCGAGCCGGCAATTTCGCTCAACGTTCTTACGATTGGCAGCTCGCCATCCCGCGTTTCGATAAACTCAAAGCCGATGGCAGTAATATTCTTTTCGATCAGTGTTTTCAGCAATTGCGGTGTTACGGTACTGAGATGCAGTGCCGAAATAAGTAACTGCCCATTTGTAAAGAGCTGTAGCTCATCCAGTTGTGGAGGCGAAACTTTCACAATAACATTACACTGCTCATAAAGCTCTTCGGGCGAGTCCACAACAGTTGCGCCCGCTTCGCCATAATCAAGATCGCTGAAGTTGCAGAAGCTTCCGGCCGCCTTTTCAACCACAACCTGAATGCCTTCTTCAACCAGAATTTGTACACCGGCTGGAGAAAGTGCCACCCGTCGTTCATCCTGAGCTCGTTCTCTGGGGATGCCAAGCACAATGCTCATGGTTTTTTCAGGTTTGATAAGCCAGCGCTCAAGGGTTTTTGCGCCAAGATCAAACTCTACATGTCCGATATCAGAAAGGTGTCCCATCGGCTTTGGTATGGTTATTGCAACAGAGAAACAGAAAAAGGCAACTCTTTCTCGGTGTTTTTTTCCACCATGAAAAGAGTTGCCTCAAATATACTCAATTTGTTGAGTCGCTCAATTAACCTTTGCGGTGTTGCAGTCGCAGCGCTCTGTTGAGCAAGAGCACGACGGCGCTAAAGCTTTGCTGATCAGCTTGAATGCGTATCCAATACTGCTGAGCACATCGGCGATAACATCCATTAAATCAAGCTCTCTTTTCGACTGATATTGCAGTGTGTCGGGAAATTTGACCATTGCTTCCCATCCCATTTTTCCTGCATAGCCAGCAAGTTGTATTGGATTTGTTTCAAACATCTGCTTAACCTCTTCCACTGCCGAAATAAAGCGTATTGTTCCTGGTTTTTCAACCGTCGTCTGGCACGCCATTCTTGTTCCTTCGCGGATAAGATTATCCGAAAGCAGCGCCTTTTCGTCGTCATTCAACGGTGAGAGCAGCTCAGCACCCTCAAGTACTTTTACGTAGCAGGTTTGGCAAAGCGCATTGCCGCCACAAAAATATCCTATATGTTCGTGATTTGAGCGTGCGATGTCGAGCAACCGATCCCCGGCATTAGCTTCGTACTGACGATTATTTATAGTGATTTGCATAATTTTATAAAAGTTTTATAAAAGTTGGTTGGTTGTTGATTTCGTGTTGATTCGGATACCGGACTATTTTAGTCTTTTCTTTCGTAACATCAAAGTTTTCGTAAAAGTTTTCGTGTTTTGAAAAATGGTTTTTCATACCGCAACCATCTGCACGTGATGGTTGCATAACACTTGTCTGTGCTATATTCCAGACGTTTCCCGGTGCACCCAGAGCCATTGTTTTGTGGCAAGATTCACCATTATCAGCAAAAGATTATTACGGAGAAGAACATTGTTTGAACAGACCTTCAAGAATATTGACGATATCCTCCACAAAGACGCAGGTTGTGGTAGTGAGCTCGATTACATAGAACAGACATCGTGGATACTTTTTCTTAAATATCTTGATGATTTTGAGCAGGATAAGCAGATGGCGGCGGCGCTTTCGGGAACGCTGTATGTACCGCTTTTTACTCCTTCGTTTCGCTGGCAGTCATGGGCAGCACCGAAAACTGCTGATGGTAAAATTGACCACAATCGCGCGGCAACGGGCGACGACCTCAAGGATTTTGTTGATCGTGAACTGTTTCCCTACTTGAAAAGCTTTAAAACGTCGGCTGAGAGTTCTGCTACCATTCAGTACAAGATTGGCGAAATTTTCAGCGAGTTGAAAAATCGTATTCAGAGCGGTTATAATTTACGCGAGGTGATTAACCTGATTGATGAGTTGCGCTTCCGTACCAATGCGGAGAAGCACGAAATGTCGCACCTGTACGAGAGTAAAATCAAAAACATGGGTAATGCCGGGCGTAATGGAGGCGAATATTACACGCCACGTCCGCTCATTAAAGCGATTGTTCAGGTTGTTGCGCCCGTTATCGGGCAGAAGATTTACGATGGCGCTGTTGGTTCGGCGGGCTTTCTGGCCGAAGCATACGACTATTTGCGGGCGAGCAAGAGCTTGACCACAAGCGATATGGAGACGTTGCAGAAAAGCACCTTTTATGGCAAAGAGAAAAAGGGGTTAGCCTACATCATTGGCATTATGAACATGATTCTGCACGGTGTTGAAGCGCCAAATATTGTGCATACCAACACGCTTGCCGAAAATCTCACCGATATTCAGGAGCGCGACCGCTTCGACATTATCATTGCCAATCCGCCGTTTGGCGGCAAAGAGCGGGCCGAGGTGCAGCAGAACTTTCCCATCAAGTCGGGCGAGACCGCCTTTCTCTTTCTCCAGCATTTCATCAAAATTCTCAAAGCTGGCGGCAGGGCTGGCATTGTTATTAAAAACACCTTTCTCTCCAATACCGATAACGCTTCCGTCAGCCTGCGCAAACTGCTGCTCGAAAGCTGCACGCTGCACACCGTGCTCGACTGCCCGGGCGGCACGTTTCAGGGCGCGGGCGTTAAAACGGTTGTCCTCTTTTTTGAGAAGGGCGCGCCGACGAGGAGCATCTGGTACTATCAGCTCGATCCCGGGCGCAACCTCGGTAAAACCAATCCACTGAACGATAATGATCTGGCGGAGTTTGTGGCGTTGCAGAAAAGCCATGCTGATTCTGCAAAATCGTGGAGTGTCAGCATTGCCGACGTTGACCGCATAACGTGGGATCTCTCGGTCAAGAATCCCAATAGCGGCGGCGAAGTGGCGCACCGCACGCCGCAGGATATTATGGATGAGATTGTGGCGCTTGATGCGGAGAGCGTGGGGGTGCTGCGTGGGATTCGGGGGCTGTTATGAGTGATCTTATGACGAATGATTACAAGGAGTTTCTTGTCGATATCAAGGCTCGTATCCGCCAGCGTCAGTATCAGGCATTCCGTGCGGTGAATACGGAGATGGTGAAACTCTATTGGGAGATTGGCGAATCTATTGATTTGAAGCAAAAAAAACTTGGTTGGGGAAAGGCTGTTGTAGAGACTCTTGCCCGCGATTTACAAGTAGAATTTCCAGGTCGAAACGGATTTTCTGCGCAAAATCTCTGGTTCATGCGTCAGTTTTTTGGCACCTATCGAGATCAGCCAATTCTCCAACCATTGGTTAGAGAAATTAGCTGGGCTAAAAATCTTGTAATTTTCACTCGATGTAAAGACGAGCTGGAGCGTGAATTTTATCTTCGGGCGACGGCTCGCTTTGGCTGGACGAAGGCGGTGCTTCAGCATCAGGTGGATAACAAGAGCTACGAAAAATACCTGCTCAACCAGACCAATTTTGATAAAACTCTCACACCTGAACTGCAAGCTCAGGCTGTGCTGGCGGTTAAAGATCACTACACCTTCGACTTTCTGGAGTTGGCCGATGAACACTCCGAGCGACAACTGGAGCAGGCATTGGTGCAGAACCTGCGTCGTTTTCTGGCAGAAATGGGAGGCTCTTTTACCTTTATTGGCAATCAGCACCGCTTGGAGGTTGGCGGGCAGGAGTACTTTATTGACCTGCTGCTTTTTCACCGCCGCTTGCGTTGCCTTGTTGCCATAGAGCTTAAAATCGGAGCATTTCAACCGGAGCACAAAGGTAAGATGGAGTTTTACCTTGAAGCGCTTGACAGGCAGGAGCGGCTGGAGGGTGAACATGCGCCAATCGGCATCATCATCTGTCGCGACAAAAACAAGACTGTGGTTGAATATGCCCTGCGCACCGCAAGTCGCCCAATCGGTGTTGCAACCTACACGGTGTTTCCAGAACTGCCTGAAGCTTATCGTGATGATCTACCAAGCCCTGACGCTATTGCCGAGCGGCTTCGGTTGTGGGATGCAGGGGAGGTTGTGGAATGAAAGCTGGATGGGAAATGAAGAAGCTCGGGGAAGTGTGCGAAGTTATAAACGGAGGAACTCCTAAAACAGGAATTGATGAATATTGGGATGGTCGGTATTTGTGGATTACTCCAGCCGAGATGGGTAAACGTCAAAGCCCTTTCGTAGAGGATACTGAACGAAAGATTACTGACTTGGGGCTTTGCAACAGTTCTGCAAGAATGTTGCCTCCTTACTCAGTGATTCTTTCTTCACGTGCTCCAATCGGGCATCTGGTTATCAATACTGAACCGATGGCGACGAATCAGGGCTGCAAAGGTTTGATTACGGGCAGGAATCTCAATTACAAGTTTCTTTATTATTATTGCGTTAGTATTGTCGATTTACTAAACTCGCTTGGAACAGGAGCAACTTTTAAAGAGTTGTCTGGAAGCAAACTTAAAGAAGTTGCAATTCCTGTTCCCCCACTTCCTGAACAGCAGCATATCGTCGCTGTGCTCGACGAAGCATTTGCGGCTATTGCCACCGCGAGAGCGAATGCCGAAAGGAATCTCAAGAACGCCCGTGCGCTTTTTGACTCGTATTTGAATGCCGTTTTCGCCCAGCGCGATGACGGGTGGGTGGAGAGGCGTCTGGGAGAACTCGGTACGACGCAGACCGGTTCAACGCCTAAAACTGCCGACAAGTCAAATTATGGTGACTTTATTTCATTTGTAAAACCGGGGGATTTCAATGAAGATGGGTCATTGGATTATGACAAAGATAAACTCAGCCAAAAGGGATTGGAGCAAGCTCGCAAAGTTTCGGCAGGCTCTGTGTTGATGGTGTGTATTGGTACAATTGGTAAGTGCGGGTTCTGTGATTTCGATATTACTACGAATCAGCAAATTAACACGTTGACTCCTTTTAGTGGAATATTTTATAAGTTTATTTATTATAAGATGTTGACTCATGATTTTCAACAGAAAGTTGTTTTTCACTCTGCTCAGGCAACATTGCCCATAATTAACAAATCAAAATGGAATGCTCTTACGATTTGGTTGCCACCAAAACTTGTCGAGCAGCAACGAATTGTCGAAAAACTGGATTCTTTACGCGAAGAAACCAAACGTCTCGAAGCGATTTACCGGCAAAAGCTTTTGGCGCTCGATGAGCTGAAGAGGTCAATGCTGCACCAGGCGTTCATGGGGGAATTATGATAACACTTGATATTCTGAATAGATGGTTGGCCGCACCTGCAGAAAACGAAATTTTAGAATTTAAAACGGCTTCAAACCAGTTCGACACTACGAGGTTGCTTCGCTATTGCGTTGCGTTGGCTAATGAAAAGGGTGGTTGTCTTGTCCTTGGTGTAACAGATAAGCCACCGCGTAGGGTAGTTGGAACACAAGCCTTTTTGTCTGAATCTCATCTCAATGATATGAAGGCTCTTATTGTGCAAAAGCTGCGCTTTAGAGTTGAGGTATTTGAACTGTGTCATCCTGATGGAAGAGTACTGGTTTTTAAGATACCTTCTCGCCCTATAGGGAAACCTCTTGATTTTGATGGAGCCTATTTGATGCGTGCTGGTGAAGATTTGGTTTCCATGACAGCGGATCACTTGAAGCGCATTTTTGCCGAAGGAGATCAGGATTGGGTACTCAAGCCAGTAATGACCAGGTGCGATGGTCAGACAGTTGTGCAATTTCTTGATACCCAAAGCTATTTTGATCTTTTACATCTACCCTATCCATCCACTCGATCTGGAGTTTTGGAGAGATTGAGTAGTGATCAATTGATTGAGAGGACTGGTAAGCTCTGGACTATTAACAATCTTGGTGCTCTCCTCTTTGCGAAAACGCTGGCTCAGTTTGAGCAACTGGCACGGAAAGCTCCACGTGTTATTGTTTATGATGGTAACAACAAATTGAAAACAAAATCTGATCAGCAAGGAGTAAAAGGATACGCAGTGGGTTTTCAGGGATTATTGGAATATATCAATGGCTTGATCCCTTCAAATGAGGTTATCGAACTTGCTCTTCGCCGAGAAGTAAAGATGTTTCCTGAGATTGCTATACGAGAATTGGTCGCAAACGCTCTGATTCATCAGGATCTTACTGAATCAGGAACATCAGTAATGATTGAACTCTATAACGACCGAATAGAGATTTCAAATCCAGGAAAACCATTCATTTCTCCTGATCGTTTTATTGATGAATACCGTTCACGCAATGAGCGATTTGCTGCTCTCATGCGAAGGCTGGGGATTTGTGAAGAAAAAGGAAGTGGAGTGGACAAGGTAATTCAGGCTGCCGAAGTTTACCAACTGCCAGCACCTGATTTCCGTGTAGGCGAATGTCGAACCACAGCAGTTTTGTTTGCTCATCAGTTAGTTGATGACATGGATCGCAACGACCGTATTCGTGCTTGTTATCAGCATTGTTGTTTGCGTTATGTGATGAATGAGCGTATGACTAATCAAAGTCTTCGTGATCGGTTTAAACTACCTGAAAGCAAAAGTGCTACAGTTTCCCAAGTTATTGCAGCAACTTTAGATGCTGAAAAAATTAAATTGGCAGATTTGACTCAAAGCTCAACACGGTATCGTAGTTATGTGCCATTTTGGGCTTGACTTCTTATTTAAAAGCAAAGCACAAATAAATATTTATTAATTATCTAAGTTATTCATTTTAAATATTTTGCTTCTTTAAACGCAAAACTTTGACATCCTTGCATAATCCTCATTTGACTGATGTATGAACGAAGCCGAAACGAGAGCTGAACTTATTGACCCGCAACTGCAGGCGAGCGGCTGGGGAGTTGTAGCGGGCACAAAAGTTCTGCGCGAATATTCGATTACTGCGGGCAGGATTCAGACTGGTGGCAGTCGAGGTAAATCGTTGACGGCGGATTACGTGCTTGTGTATCGAGGCAGAAAGCTGGCGGTGATAGAGGCTAAAAGCAGTGACCTTGAGGTTGGCGAAGGGGTGGCGCAGGCGAAGAATTATGCTGAAAAACTTGGGCTTGCCACTACGTTTGCCACGAATGGGCGGGAGATTTATCAGATTTGCATGAAAAGTGGCGCCGAAGCACTGATTGATGTTTTTCCAACGCCGGAGGAGCTGTGGCTGAAGACTTTTGCAGAACCGAATTGCTGGGAAGAGCGCTTCAACAGCATCCCCTTTGAGGAGATTGGTGGCACTAAGACCGTTCGTTATTACCAGGAACTTGCAGTCAACAAAGCGTTGGAAGCGATTGCGCAAGAGAAGCAGCGTGTTCTGCTGACGCTGGCAACCGGCACGGGTAAAACTTTCATAGCTTTTCAGATTGTCTGGAAACTTTTTCAGAGCAGATGGAACCTCAATCGTGATGGCAAGCGGCGACCTCGTGCGCTTTTTCTTGCCGATCGCAACATTCTTGCCAATCAGGCAATGAACGATTTCTCTCCTTTTCCTGCCGACGCACTTGTCCGCATCAATCCAGATGAAATGCGTAAGCAGGGACGTGTGCCAACCAACGGCAGCATCTTTTTTACCATCTTCCAGACCTTTATGACTGGCAAGGATAATACCCCTTGCTTTGGCAATTATCCTCCCGACTATTTCGACCTCATTATTATTGATGAGTGCCACCGTGGCGGAGCCAACAACGAAGGTAACTGGCGGGGGATTCTCGAATATTTTTCTCCGGCAGTGCAGGTCGGCCTTACTGCAACGCCAAAACGCACCGACAATGCCGATACTTACGCCTATTTTGGGGAGCCGGTTTTTATCTATTCGCTGAACGATGGTATCAGCGACGGTTTTCTTACTCCGTTCCGCGTCAAGCGCATCAAGACCACGCTTGACGATTACATCTACACGTCAGACGATCAGGTTATTGAAGGTGAGGTTGAGGCGGGAAAGCTCTATACCGAACCCGACTTCAACCGCACCATTGAAATTATGGCGCGTGAAGCCAAACGAGTCCAGATTTTGCTGGCAAACATTAATCCGCAGGAGAAGACGATTGTTTTCTGTGCCAATCAACCTCATGCGGCGCTGATTCGCGACCTTATAAACCAGTACAAAAGCAGCACCTCGTCGAACTATTGTGTGCGTGTGACGGCCAATGATGGCAAGCTGGGCGAACAGCATCTGGAAGATTTTCAGGATAATGACAAAACAATTCCGACGGTGCTGACGACGTCGCAAAAGCTCTCGACGGGCGTTAATGCGCGCAATGTGCGGAACATCGCACTGTTTCGACCGATCAACAGTATCATCGAGTTCAAGCAGATTATCGGGCGCGGCACACGGCTTTTTGACGGTAAAGAGTACTTCACCATCTACGATTTTGTTGATGCCTGCCACCATTTCAGAGATGTGGAGTGGGATGGTGAGCCAGTTGACCAGACCACCATAACTGAGGCTGATGCGCAAGCGTGTATTCAGGATGAGTCGTTGCCATACATCGAGCAACCATCGGAATCTTCAGAAAAACCATCCGATGAGCCTCGAAAAACGTTGAAGATCAAGTTGAGTGATGGCAAAGAGCGTGAAATTCAGCATACAGTTGCAACGTCGTTCTGGAGTGCTGATGGCAAAGTGATCGCCGCACAGGAGTTTATACAGGGATTGTTTGGCGTGCTGCTGCCGGAGTGTTTCAAGAGTGAGGAGGAGCTGCGAGTGTTGTGGTCGAATCCGCAAACACGTAAAGCGCTGCTCGCCAAGCTGGCCGAAGCTGGTTACGGAAAAGGGGAGCTTGAGTCGATTCAGAAGCTGATCAATGCCGAACACAGCGATCTTTTCGATGTGCTTGAATTCGTCTCTTTTGCTCAGCGCCCAATCACTCGTAAAGCAAGGGTGGCGGAGGCGCAAAACAGCATTTATGACGGACTGGATGATAAACAGCGCGAGTTTGTTGCTTTTGTGCTTGCCAAATACATTGAGAGTGGTGTCGGTGAGCTTGATCAGGAGAAGTTGCCGCATCTTTTACAGCTTAAATATCAGGCGCTGCCCGATGCTACGGCGGCTCTTGGCAGTACAGAGCAGATTCTTGCCACCTTCACCGAGTTTCAGAAATTTCTCTATCGCCGACCAGCGGCGTGAAGGGTTTGGCAGCATCGTGCAGCAACGGAAGAAAAAGCGCCTGATCGGGTATAAACTGTCGCTTAATATTTGATTTTATACCCGAAGTGGTATATTTCGTTAAACTCATCAATAGATTATACCCGATAAGGTATTATGGCACTCCTTGTTAATCTCAGCACCTTTGTTCGCGATCGACGAAAATCGCTTGGTATGACGCAGCCCGACTTGGCGGAAAAAGCTGGAACGGGGCTTCGTTTTATTCGTGACCTTGAACAAGGCAAAAAGACATTGCGCATGGATAAAGTTAATCAAGTACTGGCGCTTTTTGGTTTTGAACTTGGCCCCGTGCTTCAACCGAGGGAGGAGTGAGCTGATGCGAAAAGCTGCAATACAACTCTATAACCGAATTGTCGGCTGGCTCGTCGAGAATGAAGAGGGCTACCATTTCGAGTATGATCCACTCTATCTCGCTTCCGAAAATACTGAACCAGTGAGTGTAACGCTACCCTTGAGGGCGTCGATATATTCAAGCAAAATCCTCTTTCCGTTTTTTGATGGACTGATTCCTGAAGGATGGCTGCTTGAGGTTGCCGAAAAAAACTGGAAGCTCAATCCTCGTGATCGTATGGGTCTGTTACTCTCATGCTGCAGGGATTGTATCGGAGCGGTCAGTGTTGTGCCACTCATAACGGAGTAAAGATGAAGCGTTGTCTCTTTTGCTATAAGCCAATGGAGCATGGTGATGCAGAGTATCATTCCCAATGCAGCAGAAAAATATTTGGTACCACGCAGCCCCCGATTTTGCCTTATGACGAAACCCAGCTTGAAGCACTGGCACTCGAAGTGGTACGCAGTCATGTGACCATTGCGGGGGTACAGCCGAAACTCTCCCTGCATCTGGAAGAATCCGTCCAGAGCACCGCTCCGCAACGTTTTACCATTGTGGGATTATGGGGTGGCTACATTCTTAAACCACCAACAGAGCACTATCCCCATCTACCTGAAGTAGAAGACCTTACCATGCATCTTGCGGAAGCGGCAAAGATCAAAACAGTGCCTCACACCCTTATTCGGATGCAGTCAGGTTCACTGGCATACCTTACAAAGCGTCTTGACCGTACCAGAACAGGCAAGCTCCCGATGGAAGATATGTGCCAGATAACAGAAAAGCTTACAGAGCATAAATATCGTGGTTCCTGCGAGCAGATCGCCAAAGCAATTCGCCGCTATTCGGTTAATCCTGGTCTGGATGTTATCAACTTTTTTGAGATGCTCTTGTTCAGTTTTCTTACTGGTAATGCTGATATGCACCTGAAAAACTTTTCTCTGATCAACCTGCCAGAGAGAGGTTATTGCCTTGCTCCAGCGTACGATATGGTTGCGACTGCTCTGATCAATAGTGCTGATACTGAAGAGTTCGCGCTCACCCTCAACGGGAAGAAAAAAAGGCTCAACAAAGAGGATTTTCAGCGGGCGTTCACGACGCTTGGCATCGATGAAAAGGTGCAGTTGAACATGTTCGTGAAATTCGGCAAAGCCGTTCCTCTTTGGGAAACCTGGATTGACAACAGCTTTCTTCCTGATGAAATGAAAATATCGTACAAACAACTCATCAGCCAGAGATGCAGTGTGTTGCAATTGGGTTGAGCTGTTTTCAAGCTGATCCATTCATTTGTCGTAATAGGCATCGATCAGTATTTGTTTATCCTTACAGGTATGTATATTGAAAATTTTATTTTCAATATACATACCTGTAAATGATACCATATCTTAACCGACTTGCAACCGCCGAGGTGGAGGAGTGCATAAAGCACTCGCCAGTTACCGCAGTTCTTGGGCCTTGCCAATGTGGCAAATCCTGACCTGTTTCCGCTGATTCGCAGCATGGTTGATGAGTGGGGTGAAAATGGCCATTTTCTTGTTCTCGGCTCGGCATCCCGCGATCTGCTCATGCAGAGTTCGGAATCGCTGGCAGGACGTATCACCTACAAGCAGTTGACTCCCTTTTTATGGGAAGAGGTCAAAGAGCATGTCTCTTATGAGCACTATCTGGCGGTTGGCGGGTTTCCCCGAAGTTTGCTGCAAAAGGAGCCGGACGTATCATATCAGTGGCGGGAGGATTTTATTGCCACCTTTCTTGAGCGCGATTTGCAGCAGTGGAGCGGTTTTTCACCACAGACGATGAGACGGTTGTGGCAGATGCTTGCTCATAACAACGGTCAGATTGTCAATCTTTCAGCCATTGGCGGTTCTCTCGGGGTCAGTCACACCAGTGTGCGTAACTACCTCGATCTGCTGCAAGAGACCTTTATGGTTCATATAATGCCGCCATATATTTCTAATACCGGTAAGCGCATGGTTAAATCGCCTAAAGTGTATGTCGCGGATACCGGCATTGTTGCGGCTCTGCTTGGATTGGAAGATTTTAACCAGATTGCCGGTCATCCGGTTTTCGGTTCATTATGGGAGAGCCTGGTTATTGCCAACCTCAAAGGCCTTTTTCCTCGTGCAGAATTCTCGTTTTACAGAACCTCTAACGGCAGTGAAATTGATATTCTGCTGCAACTCTCCGGCAAGCTTTTTGCCATTGAATGCAAGGCTTCCGTAGCACCAACACTGTCGAGGGGCAGCTATCTGGCACTTGAGGATATTGCGCCCGCCCATCTGTTTGTTGTGGCGCCGGTTTCACAAGGTTATCCAGTCAAAGCTGGAGTTACGGTTGTGTCGCTCTCTGAGCTTGTGCAGCAAATACGTGAGATAACGTATCAAGGGATTACGGACGCAGGGTAGCGCAAAGCGCGTATCGTTTGCACGGCGATCATCACACTATTGATTCGAAGATTACGGACGCTGAGTAGCGCGAAGCGCGTATCGAAGCGCAGCATGTTCCCTTCTGATTTTTTCATTGTTTTTTTTGAATACGCCGCTCTTATTGTGAAAATACTTTGCATTCTGTTTGTAGAGTGGTATGTTTTGCTTTGTTGGTTTTATGATTTTTGTCCTGCTCATTTTAACTCATACCTATGGTGTTACAATCAAAACAGGCTGTTGCTCATCTTCGGCAAAAAAATGATGGTACCTGGGAGGTGCATGATCTGAAAGATCATCTGGTGCATGTGGCTGAAAAAGCTGCCGGATTTGCCGATGAATTTGGTAATGGCGATTGGACAAAGGCTGCGGGCTTGTTGCACGATCTTGGTAAGTATAATCCACAGTGGCAGGAATACATTCGCCGAAATAATGGCATATATGCGGAGGATAGTGATGAGTAAAATTGATCACTCTGCTGCAGGTGCGCGTTATGCTGTTCAGAAAAATGAAGGTATCGGTCGCATACTTGCATATCTCATTGCTGGCCATCATACGGGATTACCCGATTGGTATTATGAATCTGGAACGGGCAAAAAATCACTTGAAGAGCGTCTTAAAGAAATAGAGCATCTGCAGCGTGCGCTTGACGGTAATCCACCAGAGGATATTCTGGGCACGTCATTGCCGAAATCAGCACCGTGTCAAAGCATGTTTGAATGTACTGAGCCGGTACATCTTTGGATTCGTATGCTCTACTCGTGTCTGGTCGATGCGGATTTTCTTGATACGGAAGCTTTTATGAATCAGGAAAAGTCAGATACACGGAAAAGAGATTATGATCTTGCTGAACTGAAAGAGAAGTTCGATCAGTTTATGGCCGAAAAGCTTACTGGTGCAGACGACACCCCGATTAACTGTGCAAGAAAAAGCATTCTTGATAGTTGTCGGAAACAAGCGGCTTTAGCCCCGGGGCTTTTTTCCCTAACGGTGCCTACCGGCGGCGGCAAAACACTTTCATCAATGGCGTTTGCCCTTGAACATGCGATCCGATATGGTAAAAAGCGGATTATCATAGCTATTCCTTATACCAGCATTATTGAGCAGACCGCTGCAATCTATCGTGGCATTTTTGGTGACGACGCAGTTCTTGAGCATCACAGCAATCTCGATTCGAAGAGAGAAACCCTAACGTCAAAGCTGGCTACAGAAAATTGGGATGCGCCGATTATTGTAACGACAAACGTCCAGTTCTTTGAGTCTTTATTTGCAGCTAAAAGCTCTGCCTGCCGGAAACTTCATAACATTGTCAATTCTGTCGTGATTCTCGACGAAGCGCAAATGTTGCCTACGGATTATCTCCAGCCTATTGTGTCAGTAATAAAAGTGTTGACCGAATATTTCAAAACCTCCATAGTGCTTTGTACAGCAACGCAACCGGTCTTAACGGGCAAGGTTGGTAGTGGAACAGATGTTCTGAAAGGGTTCAATGAAGGGAGTGTTCGTGAGTTAATACACAGTCCTGAAGAACTTTTCAAAATCTTCCAGCGGGTTAAGGTTCATATTCTTGGAGATGCCGACGAGCGCTATGAATGGGTACAGATTGCCGAGGAGCTTGGCAAGTATCAACAAGCCTTGTGTATTGTTAATACCCGCAATGATTGTCGTGATCTTTATGCGCAGATGCCTGAAGGAACGGTTCATCTTTCCGCATTGATGTGCCCTGAACACAGGAGCAATGTTATTGCGTCGGTGAAATTAAAGCTTCAGGAAAACTTACCAGTTAGGGTTATCAGCACGCAATTACTGGAAGCTGGCGTTGATATTGATTTTCCGGTTGTGTTTCGCGCATTCAGTGGCTTGGAAAGCATTGCGCAGGCGGCTGGCCGTTGTAATCGAGAAGGTAAAGCGGAATATGGCAATGTTTTTGTGTTCAATCCGCCAAAACCATCGCCAAGAGGTCGTTTGTTGAAAGCTGAAAATGCAGCAAAAGAAATGTTTCGTTTGTATCCTGAACTGTCGTTGTCGCTCTTACCCGAAGCGTTTAAAGAATATTTTATTTGTTATTTCAACGGACTCAATGGATTTGATCAACACGACATCATGGATTTACTGGCAGGCACGGATGCGAGGGAGTTCAAAATCCAGTTCCGCACGGCAGCACAGCGTTTCAAATTAATTAACGATGCTCAACAGCAGGGTGTTGTGGTCAGGTATATGGGCAGTAATCGGTTGATTGATGATTTACGTTTTGGTGGCGTGAGCAGAGGATTAATACGACGGTTGCAACGCTTCTCAGTGAATGTCTATGATCAGGATATACGGCAATTACGGGATAATGGTGTTATTGAAAATATTGCCGGTGTTTGGGTTCAGACCGTTGAAAGCCTTTATGACCCTGTATTTGGCCTTGATGTTAAGGCAACCCCGAATTTTTATTGCTAAGAGCAAGTCAACAAGGAGATGAACATGGAGCGTTGGAATAAAACGTTTTGTCTTGAAGTTAAAGGCGATTATGCCTGTTTTACTCGACCAGAGATGAAGGTAGAGCGTGTCAGCTACGATGTTATAACGCCATCGGCAGCACGGGCTATTTTTGAGGCTATTTTCTGGAAACCGGCCATTCGCTGGCGTATCAGGAAAATTGAGGTGCTGAACCCGATTGAATGGGTTTCAGTACGGCGCAATGAAGTTGGTATGGTTGCCAGTGAGCGGAGTGATGGTATTTTTATTGAAGATGCTCGCCAACAGCGAGCTACTCTTTTTCTGCGCGATGTTGCCTATAGACTTTATGCAGAGCTTGAGTTTATTCCGCTTGCTGAACGATCAAAAGTAAGCCGTCCACTTCCCGAAACGCTGCAAGATCCTTACGAAGCGGAAGAGTTGCGGAAAGATGAAAATCCGGGAAAGTATTACGGGATTTTTGAGCGACGGGCACGAAAAGGGCAATGTTTCAATCAACCTTATCTCGGTTGTCGCGAATTCAGTTGTGATTTTCGATTAGTTGAGGATAGCGTACAAGAACCCTCACCGATTAACGAAACCCGTGATCTCGGTTTTATGCTGTATGATCTTGACTTTTCAAGAGATGCTGAAAATCCTTCACCAGCTTTTTTTAGAGCGCAATTAAACAACGGAGTTATTGATATCCCTGAGTGGGATAGCGAGGAGGTGAAACGATGATTTTACAGGCACTTTACGAATACTACCAACGCAAAGCGGCGGATCCTGAGAGCAATATTGCGCCTGAAGGGTTTGAGTGGAAAGAAATTCCCTTTGTGATTGTTATTGACAACGATGGCAATTTTGTTGCGCTTGAAGATACTCGCGAAGGCGAAGGGAAAAAGAAAAAGGCAAAACCAATATTAGTCCCTGCTGCAGAGAAAAAAACAGTTGGTGTTAAAGCAAATTTGTTGTGGGACAATGTAGAGTATGCTGTGGGCGCTAATCCGAGGAATCGGGATGATATTGACGCTCGGAAAAACTCTTTTTATAAGCGGTTAACAGAAATTTTTGAGGATGAACCCTCCGCATCACTTATTGCGCCATTACTTGCATTTTTGGCCAATAATCCTGTCGAACAGATTACTTCACATGAGCCATCAAAAGAGCTTTGGACTGAAGTCTTTGAAAGCAATGCTAACGTTGTTTTTAGAGTTGCAGGCTCTTCTGATCCGACACTTTGTGCTACGTTAATGCCTTATGTGTCTGTTACTGATCAAGCTAAAAACAGTGGTATTTGTTTGATTTCAGGTAAAAAAGAGCCAATTGCTCGATTGAATGCTTCAATAAAAGGTGTTCGTGGCGCCCAATCATCGGGAGCGGCTTTGGTATCGTTTAACTTGAAAGCGTTTGAGTCGTATGGCAAGACTCAGAATTATAATGCTTCGATGAGTGATAATGCGGCATTTGCCTATACCACCGTACTGAATATGTTACTTGCCAAAGACTCCAAAAATAAACTTCAGATTGGTGATGCCACAACTGTCTTTTGGTCACAGAAAAAAGATGCTTTTGAAGATGTATTCCCTGCGTTTTTTGCATTTCCGCCAAAAGATGATCCCGATGCTGATGTTCGTGCGGTTAAAGCTCTTTATGATGGTGTCTATACTGGTCATGTGGGCAGCGATGAAGCAACAAAATTTTATGTTTTGGGACTTGCCCCTAATGCTGCCCGCATTTCAGTAAGGTTCTGGCATAATGGTACTATTCAAGAGTTTGCTGAAAAAATCCGGCAGCATTTCGATGATCTTCAAATTATTCGCCCACCAAAAGATGACAAGCATTATGCGCTGTTCTGGATTCTTTCGGCAATGGCTCAGGAAGGTAAAGTTGATAATGTTCCACCTAATTTATCGGGTCAAATCGTTCGAGCAGTGTTATCCGGCTCACTCTATCCGGCAACCATGCTTCAGCAAACCATCCGTCGTATAAGAGCGACGCAAGATGTCACAAGAACTCAGGCAGGTATTCTGAAGGCTTATCTCAATCGTTATTACAGAATTCATTCAACCAAAGAAAAGGAGATTACTGTGGCACTTGATACTTCCAATAATAATCAGGGTTATCGGCTTGGCAGGCTTTTTGCTGTTCTTGAAAAAATTCAGGAAGAGGCGAATCCTGGATTAAATGCAACAATTCGTGATCGCTTTTACGGAGCCGCATCTTCTTCACCGGTAACGGTTTTTCCTCAATTGCTGAAGCTGAAAAACCATCATCTTGCCAAACTTAGCAATGTTGGTCGAAAGGTGAATCTTGAGCGAATGCTTGCAGATATTTTTGATGGTATCAGCGCCGATATGCCATCTCATCTTGCCATGGAAGATCAAGCACGTTTTGCTATTGGTTACTATCATCAACGCCAAGAATTATTTACGAAATCGTCTTCAAAAAATGAATCTGAAAATCAGGGAGAATAACTATGAGCAATATTGAAAAACGGTATGATTTTGTCCTCTTATTTGATGTACAGGATGGTAATCCGAATGGTGATCCTGATGCAGGCAATCTTCCTCGTATTGATGCTGAGACAGGTATGGGTCTTGTAACTGACGTTTGTTTGAAACGCAAGGTTCGGAACTATGTTCAGCTCTCTGGGCAAGATATTTTCATCAAAGAGAAAGGAGTGCTTAATGCTTTGATTGATGAAGCTCACGAACAAAAGGAAGTGCAGTCAAAAGAAAAAGGAGAAAAAACAGAGGCGGCAAGAAAATGGATGTGTTCAAAATATTACGATATCCGCACGTTTGGTGCCGTGATGAGTACGGGAAAAAATGCGGGTCAGGTTCGAGGTCCAGTTCAGATAACATTTGCGCGTTCTGTTGAACCGATTGTTGCATTGGAGCACAGCATTACCAGAATGGCCGTTGCAACGGAAGCTG
>DYND01000004.1 GCA_020721255.1 Chlorobium chlorochromatii | reverse complement strand
TTTAGACCATCTCTTATTTTATATGCACTTACGAGGTTTTATTGATGAAGTCAGGAAAAAACTCAAATAACGAGTTCGCTTGTCACCGCTCTGTAGTGCCTAAATTTTTGGGCAATCTCTTTTTTTATATACACTTACTGGTTTTATTGATGAAGTCAGGAAGAACGGCTGATAACAAAAAAAGCGACCTTGCGATCGCTTTTTCTTCTCATTTTTCGGATAATCAGTTTGCGCGGACAACCTCTTCAGCCGAAAAGAAAAACGCAGCTTCTATAGCGGCATTCTCTACAGAGTCAGAGCCGTGGATGATGTTTTCGCCCTTGCTGTCGGCATAGAGTTTGCGCACGGTACCGGCAGCAGCCTCGGCTGGATCGGTGGCGCCAATGATGGCGCGGAAGTCGGTAACAGCGTTATCCTTCTCAAGAATCATTGGAACGCATGGTCCTGAAGACATGAACTCAACAAGTTCGCCATAAAATGGGCGTTCACGGTGAACGGCATAAAATTCGCCGGCGGTCTCTTGCGTGAGACGGGTTTTCTTCATTGCAACGACGCGGAAGCCGGCGCGTTCAATTTGGTCGATGACAGCGCCAATAAGCTGTTTGCGGACGCAATCGGGTTTCAGGATTGTAAGAGTTTTTTCCATAATGTATTGGTGTGTAAAGTTGAGCGTTACGTGAAAGTGAGCATACTCGTGCGCGAAGATACACAAACCCGCTCGATTATGGAAACGCAACGCTTTATTGGCAATGGTTCGCTGATAAGCTGTTGTTGATTGAACTGTATTCTTTTTTTACTTTCGGGTCTGATTTTATTTTTTTGCGGTTCTTTATTATTGGCCTCGTTGGTCTATTAACATTATCGAGAGTGTGCTCATGGGTACGTTGTACAGGCTTTTTACTGTTTTGATGTTGGTTATTATCGCTTGGAGTGCACCATCGCCATCGTGTGCTGTTGAATTACCAAGGGCACCCTATTGGCAATTAATATGGAGCGACGAGTTTGAAGGAAAGGTGATTGACAGAAGTAAATGGGACTTTGATTTGGGTAACGGGTTTTATGCTTATGATACCAAGCAGTGGGTTAATGGCTGGGGAAATAATGAGTTGCAATATTATACCAATGCACCGGAAAATGCGTTTATTAAAGATGGTATGCTGCACCTTCGTGTGATGAAGGAGTCGTTTATGGGATGCGGGTACACCTCTGCTCGTCTGAAAACACGCGACAGGTTTGGTAATTCGCTTTTCAGCAAAACGTACGGTCGTTATGAATTCAGAGCAAAATTGCCAGCAAGTAAAGGAATTTGGCCAGCTATCTGGATGTTGCCTCAGAATGATTCGTACGGGGTGTGGGCAGCCTCAGGAGAAATTGATATTGTGGAGGTTGATGGCCAGACGCCGAATCAGCTTAGGAATACTATCCACTTTGGATCGCGTTGGCCGGTTAACGCATTTGTCAGGAAAGATTACAATTTGCCGGTTAATCAACGTGTTACTGATTTCCATGTGTATGCGCTTGAGTGGGAGCCTGGGGAGATTCGTTCATACATTGACGGGCAACTTCTTGCAACGCATAATTTCTGGTGGAGCAGCAGTAAAAAGGTTGATGTTCGCGGCGTTCTCCCAAGTAATGAAAACGAATTGAACCGATGGCCGGCGCCTTTTGATCAAGCATTTTACATTATTATGAACATAGCTGTAGAGGGGCGTTTTCCAAATGACCCTGATGAGACCACCGTTTTACCTGCAGATATGGTTGTTGATTACGTCCGCGTTTACGATAAAGTTGGCGGCTACGATCAGCTTATGCCACGCGGGGAAGGTGCGCTGCCGTTTTCTATGAAGAAGTGATTGGTGGTGGTGGGAAGTCATGGTTAGTCGGTGGAGATTAAGTTTTAAAAAACTCACTCTTTTGTAATTACATTGTATATACTCAAGTTAATTATTAACGATGGAGGGATATATGCGAACAAGTATCGTTCGTATTGGAAATTCTCAGGGAATCAGGATACCAAAGGTGCTGCTTGAGCAGTGCCATTTCGGTTCAGATGTTGAGCTTGAAATTGAGGATGAAAAGTTAATTGTTCGTTCAGCATCATTTTCTCGTAAGGGCTGGGATGAAAAATTCAAGAGCATGGCAGCAACGGGAGATGATTCTCTTCTTGATAGTGGACTTGATAGTCAATCCTCATGGGATGAGTACGAATGGCAATGGTAGTCAAACGTTTTGAGGTGTACCTTGTCAGCCTTGATCCCACGATAGGGCGTGAAATTTGTAAGACTCGACCATGTGTTGTTATTTCACCAGACGAAATGAATCATTACGTAGCTACGGTTATTGTTGCTCGCATGACCACCAAAGGCAGAGATTACCCGACTTGGGTTAACTGTTCTTTTAATGGCAAAGATGCGCAGATTGTTCTTGACCAAATCAGAACAGTTGATAAATCACGATTGGTTCACAAACTCGGAGCAATCGACTCCAAAACAAAAGCAAATGTATTGGCAGTCATTGCTGAAATTTTCGCTCTATAACAGCTAACCACAGGGTTAACCTTGCCACTGGTGATGTGTATAGTGTTAATATTTCAACGTTTTTACCGTTTACTCACACGACACCCCATCAATTCTCGCCAGCAAATCCTTCATCGGTTGATAGATAATTGGCAGAAAGTCGCTGTAGGCTAACAGCACCAGTCCTGTTTCATCAACCAGCACATAGGCGCGTTGCGACATGCCCAGAAATCCGAGAGCATCATACGCTTTGGCGACGCTTTTTTCGGTGTCGCTTAAAAGGGTGAAGGGGAGCTGATTGCGCTCGGCAAAGCTTTTGTGTGAGGCTGCACTGTCGGAGCTGATGCCTAATACGGCAATGCCGCGCCTGGTGAACTCCTGCACGTTGTTGCGGTAATCGCACAGTTGTGCAGTGCAGACTGGTGTGTCGTCTCCAGGATAAAAGATGATGAGTACTTTTTTTCCTGCAAAATCCGCGAGAGAGATGCTTTTCCCTTCAGAATCGGGCAGGGTAAACGCCGGTGCTGTTGTGTTTTCTGCTATCATGATTGAAATTATGTTGTTTATTTTATGATACCAAACTATCTCGAACGTGGTATAGCGTTACGTATTACTGAGCGATTATTTGTTCTGCATCCATTGTGACTCCTTGTATTCAGCAACGTTCTGACCGACAATTATCAAGGGTACCCTTGTTAAATTCATAGTTCTTTTATATTCATACTCAACATACTATTAATTTTTGAAAAGGGAGCTGGAGGCTCCATGTTATGATGATTCATTTCCGACGGCTTCCGTCAGGAATGGTGCTAATTGCTCTTTTTCTTTTTTCAGGATGTGGCACTGGCAATCAGGCAGATCAGACGCCTGAAGCACTTTACCAGCAGGCATCCCAATATCGTCGCAGTCATGATTATAGTAAAGCACTTGATTGCTACAACCACGCGATTGCACTCGATACGCTGGAGGTTAACGCCTCACGAATGGTGAAAGCACTCTATGAAAAGCGCGATATCGAAGGGTTAACCGGCGACTATTATGCCGCGTTTAAAACCGCGAAACGCCTTGAGCAACTTCCTGCAGCTTCTTTGCCTGATTCCTTGCGCAACCAGCTTTTTGTGGATAAAGCAACATGGCATCGTGAACTTGGCAATTTTAAAGCGGCAGCAACCTCGCTCGAACGCCTTGCCTCACCCTCACAATCGATCATTTTTGACAAAGCAGCACTCTATCAGCACAGTGGTGATCATGCTAAAGCTGCCGCCATTTACAGCCGTTATATAATAACTGAATATGATCCCGCAACGCGAATGACAGCACTTGCCGGTTTGCTGCGCTGTGCGGTGGCAGAGCCGGAGCTTAGCTTGAAAACGACTGATGCTATTGCTGCTAAAATTGCGGCGGAGTCGAAAAATGTGTTGAGGAGTGATGGCGATGTTGTGCAGCGTATTCAGGCAATTCGAGCTGCTGCCAAAAGTCTTCAGCTTCTTGAAAAGCAGCGGCGAAACGCCAGTTATCTCCTTTTTAGAGCGCAGATGTTAGCGGAGGAGGCGCATCAGCCCCTGCTGATTCAGGTGCTGCGCCTCGAAGCGAATGCGGCGATTGTGCGTAAAGCTGACCCTTGCCGCGAAGCTGCTGACTATTTTCGTGTTCATTCCATGCCTTACGCTCAAGCTGTGTCGCTGTTGATGCTTGGTGAAAGCAAATCGCTTGATGCTGAAGAGCGTATTATGGCGTTGCAGCAGGGTTTTGCGCTCAGCCGTGATGTGGTGCCACCCTACCCGGCACAAGAGTATTTGCAGCTTGAACAGCGTGCCGGACGTCGGTTGTCGGGCTTGCTGATGGAGAAATCGAGAATTTTTGAACTTTTCGATGCGCAGGAAAAAATTGGGGCGCTGGCGCTGAAACGTGCGCTTTTGCAATATCCCAACAGTTTCGTGCTGGGCAAAGGGCATCGTGCGCTTGAGGCGAAGGTACAACGTTTGTTGCATGAAACAGCAGGCTTGCTGCAACGCAAAGCCGCTATTCTGGAGCAAGCTGATGGCGTAGCGAAAAGTCGGGATATTGATCGGGCACTGCATATCAAACGTGGAAAAATGCTGGAACTCATTGCGGAAGTTCGGGCAGTCAATCCAGTTGCCGCAGAAGCATTGTTGCTTGTACCGGTGACATTGCGCACCGTGCAGGGCGCATTGCGTGAAGATCAAATGATGCTGAAACCGTTGCTTTCTGATAGTCTCTGCGGTGTTCTGCTTATAGGTAAGCGGCAGTTGCAGATTGCGCAAAGTCCACTCTCGTTTGATGCGGTGCATACGCCAGATTCCACGTTTCGTGCGCTTCGGCATGATCTTATTGCGCCAGCATTGCCATTTCCAGAGACGGTGAGTGAGAAGATGTGGTTACAGCAGGCATTTCGCCAGCCTATTGCTGGTGCAATCAGCAGTATGCGCCAGCTTATTGTACTGGCTGAAGAGCCGTTACTGTATCATACATTTGGAGATATGCCTCTGCCAGCCGTGATGCAGCGTACATCATTTCTCCCGTCGCTTAAGGAATTTGTGCTTCTGTCGGAGAGGCAGCAGCTTGTTTCCGGTTCATCCCAAATCTTTTTCTATCGTGCTGATAATCTTGCTGGAGCGCGTCTGCACAAACTTTTTACGCCTCACGACCGGATTTTTCTGATACGGAAAAATTTCAGTGCTGGTGAATTGGAATGGTTGAGCCAAAAAATCAGTCGCGAAATGCAAAATACGGCTTCAGGCTCGGAGGCTTTGCTTGCACTTCGCCAACGTGGTGATACCGACAAGGAGCTGTGGCGGTTTGTTACGTCGTATGGTGTTGATTAGTGCTATGGCAATGGTTTGAGAAATAATGTTTTGTTGTGTTTTTTTGTAGCAATAAGACAAAAAAAGTCTTATTTTATAATATAATTATAATCGAATAACCATTTCTTAATGTATAATCATTGATATCATTAAAATGGTAAAGTCGAAAAAGATTCCGACATTATAAATTATCGACGAATCATAGTATCAATCTTAATAATGGCTTGAGCCGTAATAACGCAAGATGAGACTCTTATGGCAGACATGAAGGTTTATTTTGATCACAATGCCACAACACCGCTTCATCCAGAGGTAAAAAAAGAGATGATCGCGAGCATGGAAATGTTTGGCAATCCATCCAGCATGCATGCTTTCGGGCGTGAAGCAAGGGCTAATGTTGAACATGCCCGCCAACAGGTCGCCGACTTTATCGGGGCAAAAGAGCAGGAAATTGTTTTTGTCGGGAGTGGATCGGAAGCCAATAATACCGTGCTTTCGCTTTTTGTCTGCGCTTCCAGTCAGTGTTCTCCCTGCTCAAAGCGCAATACGATTATTACCACAAAAATCGAACATCCCTGTGTGCTTGAGACGGCGGAGTGCCTTGTGCATAGAGGTGCCACAGTGAAATATCTTGATGTTGATCGCTATGGTAAAATTGATCTCGATCAACTTGCCAGTTTGCTGAACGACAATGTTGGTCTTGTTTCCGTGATGATGGCCAACAATGAGATTGGTACGATTCAAGATATTGCAACCATTACCAGAATGGTGCATGAGAATGGCGCCTACATGCACACGGATGCGGTGCAGGCCGTCGGTAAGCTGCCGGTGGATGTTCGCACGCTTGGCGTTGATTTTCTCACGATGTCGGCGCATAAAATTTATGGACCAAAAGGGGTTGGCGCACTTTTTGTGAAGCAAGGCATTCCTTATTGTCCTTTGATAAGGGGTGGTCATCAGGAGCATGGTCGGCGTGCCGGGACGGAAAATACGCTTGGCATTCTTGGCTTGGCTAAAGCGGTCGAAATGCGGGCGATTGAAATGCCAGCGGAGGAGGAGCGTTTGCTACATTTGAAACAGGTGCTGCAGCAGGGTATAGAGTCATCGATTGACCATATCTCCATAAATGGTCACCCGACTGATTCGCTTACTGGAACACTGAATGTTTCGTTTGAGGGCGTTGAGGGTGAGTCCATTCTGCTCTATCTTGATCTTGAAGGCATTGCAGTTTCGACTGGTTCTGCCTGTGCGTCAGGTTCGCTTGATCCGTCGCACGTGCTTCTTGCTACCGGTGTTGATGCCGAGTTTGCTCATGGCTCAATCCGTTTCAGCATGGGGCGCGATACCACACTGCAGGAGGTTGAGTACCTTCTCGATGTTTTACCACGTACAATTCAAAAAATCAGAAACATGTCAACGGCATATATAAAAGGAGGATTGCATGCTGCAAGCAGGTGAATGGGCATATAGCGAAACATTGAAGGAGCACTTCATGAACCCGAAAAATATTCTTCAGGGCGAGAATACCGATGATTTCGATGGCGTTGGAATGGAGGGGAATCTGCAGTGTGGCGACCAGATGATGGTTGTTATCAAAGTGGATAAAGAGAAGGATATCATCACCGATTGCCAGTGGAAGACGTATGGCTGCGCCAGCGCTATTGCCAGCACATCCGTTCTCTCTGAAATGGTGAAGGGCAGGACGATTGAGGCCGCGTTTAATATCTCCCCAAAAGAGGTTGCTCAGGAGCTTGGCGGTTTGCCGGATAACAAAATTCACTGCTCTGTACTTGGCGATAAGGCGTTGCGTGCGGCAATCAACAACTACTATACGCGCACCGGACAAGAGGATAAAGTGAAGCAGGAGCAGGTCAAAATCGTCTGCCAGTGCATGAACATAACCGACCACGACATCGAAGATGCAGTGCTCGAAGGTGCTCGCACCTATCTTGAGCTTCAGGAGCGCACCAAATGCGGCACGGTGTGCGGTCAGTGCAAAGAGGAGAGTGAAGCTTTGCTTGAAAAATACAAGCATATTCATTTTGGCGCCTGAAAAAATGCGAAGAGAAAAGGGTAACGCCTTTTTTATCCATACGTTTGGCTGCCAGATGAATCTTGCTGATTCCGGTATTATCACAGCCCTCCTTCAGCAGGAGGGCTATGTGGTTGCAGATTCCGATGCGACAGCAGGGATTATACTCCTCAACACCTGTGCCGTGCGTGAGAATGCTGTTGATCGTGTCGGGCATTTGTTGCAGCATTTGCATGGGCAGAAAAAACGGAATAAACATTTGATTATTGGTGTTGTCGGCTGTATTCCGCAGCACCAGCGTGAAGAGCTGTTTGCCCGCTATCCTGCTATCGATTTTCTTGCCGGACCGGATACGTATCGTACTCTTCCTGAACTTATTGCACAGGCGCAGCGTGGTGGCAAAGGTGCAACACTTGCTTTTAACACGGCAGAAACTTATGATGGTATTGAGCCGGTGAGGCAGAGCGCTATCAGTGCATTTGTGCCTGTCATGCGCGGTTGCAACAATATGTGTGCCTATTGTGTTGTGCCCTTTACCCGAGGTCGTGAACGCAGCCAGCCCTTTGATTCCGTTGTCCGTGAAGTCCAGAATCTTGCAGCATCCGGTTATCGGGAGATTACCCTGCTTGGCCAGAATGTCAACTCTTATTATGATGATAGAGCTGTGTGCGATTTTGCAGCGCTGCTCGATGCTGTCAGCCGGGAGGCGCCACAGGCACGTATTCGCTTTACCACATCGCATCCAAAAGATATCTCCGAATCGCTTGTCCGCACCATTGCTTCTCGTCCGAACATCTGCAACCATATCCATTTACCGGTGCAGTCCGGTTCATCACGAATGCTTGGCATGATGAATCGCGGTCACACCATTGAGGAGTATCGAGAAAAAATAGCACTGATCCGTTCGCTGATTCCTGATGTAACACTTTCAACCGATATTATTGCTGGCTTTTGTGGTGAGCTGGAAGATGATCACAAGGCATCGCTTAAGCTACTTTCCGATGTTCGGTTCGACGCTGCCTACATGTTTTATTATTCAACAAGAGAGGGAACGCTTGCGGCGAAAACGCTTGAGGATGATGTGCCGGAAGCAGTCAAAAAACGTCGGTTGCAGGAGATTATCGACCTTCAGAACAGCATCTCTGCTGAACTTTTCTGTGAAGCCATCGGCTCGGTTGTCGAGGTGTTGGCTGAATCAGAGAGTCGGCGATCTTCGGCGCAACTCATGGGGCGAACAGCAGGCAACCGCGCAGTGGTTTTCGATCGGGAACGCTATCAGCCGGGCGATTTACTCGATGTGCTTGTTACCGGCGCAACTTCGGCCACCCTTATTGGCAGGCTAATGCATTCCGGCACGCATTTGTCAGTGAATATGCGCTGAACGCTCATTTATTTCGGAGTTTTTTATCTTGCGTGGTATTTGTAAATTCAGGCTCTGAAACGCTTGATCATTTAATTATGCCCGTTACAGGGCAGCGGAGAGCAGTGACGTATGCCAGTTAGCGCAAAACTTGGGTTTATTGATAAAGTAAGAGCACATCTTGAGTTGCTTGATCCTGTTACGTGGTTGAGTGTTTTTCCCTGTCTGGCCGCTGGTGTCATGTCTTCGGGAGCAATGAGAGGAACGGTACACGACTATCTTCTTCTTCTCGCTATTTTTCTGATGTACGGACCACTTGGTACCGGTTTCAGCCAATCGGTCAACGATGTCTTTGATCTTGAACTCGACCGTGTCAATGAACCATCACGACCAATTCCATCTGGTCGCTTGAGTGAAAAAGAGGGGTTATTGAACAGCATTATTGTGCTGTTGCTTGCCGCAGGACTTGGTGTGTTGCTATGGCTTCATATTGGCGGAACTCGTGGTTTGATTATTCTTGTCGGAATTTTATCAGCGCTTTTTGTCGCTTATATTTATTCGGCACCACCCCTCAAGCTGAAAAAAAATATTCTCACTTCTGCTCCAGCGGTTGGCTTTTCTTATGGATTTGTCACCTTTTTGTCTGCAAATGCCCTGTTTGCTGAAATACGTCCCGAGGCTTTATGGCTGGCTGGTTTGAACTTTTTCATGGCAGTGGCCTTGATTATTCTGAATGATTTCAAGTCTGCCGAAGGCGATAAAGAGGGCGGTCTGAAGTCGCTCACCGTGATGATCGGTGCCAGAAATACTTTTCTGGCTTCGTTTTTGATCATTGATATGGTTTTTGGTGTTATGGCCTATCTCTCTTTTATATGGGGATTTATATTGCCTTCAATTTTTGTTCTGATTGGTCTTGCACTGAACTTGGTGATTCAGGTGAAGTTGCTGCGCGACCCAAAGGGCGGTTTGTCGTTTGTAACAGGTGCTGTTGAAGATGGTTTTGGAAACGCAATCGGCAAGAGTGATGTGCAGGAGCACAACACTTTTCTCAGGTTTCAGGTTATCAACAATATTCTGTTTTTAATCAGTAATCTGCTTGTGGCTGGTATGGTTGGAGCTAAGTACATGCCATGAATACTTTACCTGCCACTTTTTTCTCACTTCCCGTTGTATGGCACAATGCGTTTGTGACTCTGCTAACCTTTGCATACGTCTTCAGTGTGCCTCCATTTATGGATTATATGGTGACTAATTATGCTATGCCGCGTGATATCAGTCGCAAAATTGTTCATATCTTTGCTGGTTCTACTATTGTTTTTCTTCCGCTTTTTGTGAGCGGTCATTGGTCACAGTACCTTAACATTGCGGTTTTTGCGGTCTGGATGGTTCTTCTTATCCAGAAAGGTCTCTTTGCTGCTGATGATGATCAAGCGGTGAAGACGATGACCCGCACTGGTAACAAGCGAGAATTGCTGAAAGGAACTCTCTATTTTGTGATTGTCGCCATCATTTGTGGTACGATATACTACAAACAGCCGGCAGGAGTTCTGGCCATGGCTATTCTTGGCTGGGGAGATGGTTTGGCGCCCATTATTGGTACGCGCTACGGCAAGCATAAATACTATGTGCTCAGTGATAAAAGTGTTGAGGGGAGTCTTGCATTTCTTGTTGGTAGTGTTGCCGCAGGGCTTTTTTTTACTCATCTGATTGTGCCGGAATCGTTTCATGTGGTAAAGATTCTGTTGATTGCGTTGATTGCGACGATTGCCGAAGGAGTGAGCCCCAAAGAGGTTGATAACCTGACCATTCCTCTCACGGTTATTGCAGCATCATGGGTGTTGTAATATGCCGGGGACTTATTTCATCAGTGACATTCACTTAGGTCTTCAGGATAAACAGTGCGAACGACAGAAGCTGGATAACCTTGAGCGATTGTTTGATATTATAAAAGCCGAAGGCAGTTCACTTTATATGCTTGGCGATATTCTTGATTATTGGATGGAGTTTCGTCATCTCATTCCCAAGGGATTTACTCGATTTTTTTGTCTTTTATCCGATCTTGTGCGCCACAATATTGAGGTTTCCTATGTTGCAGGAAACCACGATTTTTCTCTTGGTCGATACTTTGATGATGAGTTGGGCATCAAAACGCTGTATGGAATGCACGAGTTTTCTTTGGACGGACGCAAATTCATTATTGCTCACGGCGACGGTTTGGGAAGTGGCGACCTTGGTTACAAGATTTTTTCGCGCGTTATCAGACACAGTTTTAATCTCTCTCTCCTTAAAGGGTTTCAGCCCGATCTGGCAATTGGATTGATGAAAGGTCTGTCGCAACTGAGCAGGACGCATAAACCAGTTAATATTGCCGTGGAAACAAATCGTCTATTGAATTTTGCGGAATCGTTGGCAGCCAAGAAAGATTTCGATTATTTTGTATGCGGTCATAACCATGTCAAGGGTATTGAGCAGCTTCCTGATGGTTCAAGCAAGTATGTAAATCTTGGAACATGGATTGATGGCAGTTCACCTTATGGCGTGTTTCATAATGGTATTGTTCAGCTCAAGGAATTATAACCTTAATTTTAAGTTGTTGTTATGGATAATGTAAACAAGGTGTTGAAACTTGGATTGCCGAAAGGAAGTCTGCAGGATTCGACAATTGATCTTTTTGGTCAGGCAGGATTTCATTTTTCGGTTCAGAGCCGCTCCTATTTTCCTTCGATAGATGATGATGAGCTGGAAGCTATTCTTATTCGTGCTCAGGAGATGGCGCATTATGTTGAACTTGGCGCTTTTGATGTAGGTCTGACCGGTAAGGACTGGATTATTGAGACTGATGCCGAGGTGGTTGAGGTTGCCGATCTGGTTTACTCAAAAGCCTCCATGAGACCGGTGCGCTGGGTATTGTGTGTGCCTGAAAGCTCGCCCATAACCTCGGTCAAAGAGCTTGAAGGCAAGCATATTGCGACCGAAGTGGTGAATATTACAAAGAAATATCTTGCTAAACACGGTGTCAACGCTTCGGTGGAGTTCAGTTGGGGGGCGACAGAGGTCAAACCGCCCGATCTTGCTGATGCCATCGTGGAGGTGACGGAGACCGGCTCGTCGCTAAGGGCCAATAAGCTACGCATTATCGATACCATTCTGGAGTCTAACACAAAGCTGATTGCCAACAAAAATTCATGGAATGATCCTTGGAAACGCGAGAAGATTGAGAATATGGCCATGCTACTGCTTGGCGCAATTAATGCGCAGGGCAAAGTTGGTCTGAAGATGAACGCTCCGAAATCTTCGATTGACAAGATTATGGCTATTATTCCCGCATTGCGTCAGCCGACCATATCGAGTCTTGCCGGAGAGCAATGGGTGGCGCTTGAGGTGATTGTGACCGAAAAAATTGTACGTAAATTGATTCCTGAGCTGAAAAGAGCTGGTGCGGAAGGTATTTTTGAGTACAACATCAATAAACTGATCGACTGAATGAGTTTGCCATACTCATGAACCACAGGCTGCCCGTAAGGGTAGCCTTTTTTTATCGCTGTTATGTTATTTTTTTATCAGATACTGGTGTTGCTGTCATTGCTGTTTTTTCTTGGAATTGTGCTGAGAAACCTGATTGATCTGCCAGCTATGCCTTTACATGCGTCTGACAACGGCAGATTCGTTTCTGTGTTGATACCGGCACGGAACGAAGCGTTGAACATCGAGCGGTGTGTGCGCTCACTGTTGCAGCAGGATTATGCAGCATTTGAGATACTTGTGCTGGACGATGGTTCAACCGATACCACACCAGAATTGTTGCATACTCTTGCTCATGAGTCGGGTGGGCGTTTGCGTATTTTCGCAGGGGAATCACTTCCCGATGGGTGGCATGGAAAAACGTGGGCATGTCATCAGCTCGGGCAGCAGGCAAAAGGGGAGCTGCTGCTTTTTACCGATGCGGATACCAAACATGAGCCGGATTCCTTGCGTCGCGCAGTTGGCGCACTGAAAGCTTCTGACGCGGATATGCTCTCCATGACACCCTATCAGGAGCTGGGCTCATTCTGGGAAAAGCTTGTAGTGCCGATGGTCTATTTTATTTTGATGTGTTATTTGCCACTCCGGCTTGTGCGGACAAGCAAAAATCCAGCATTCAGTTTTGCAAACGGTCAGTTTATTCTCTTTCGCAAGGCGATGTATGAGCGCATCAATGGGCATGTCGCCGTAAAAAATAATATTGTTGAAGATGTATGGCTTTGCATGGCGGTGAAGAAAGCCGGCGGCACCGTTGTTGCTTTTAATGGCACCGATACGGTCAGTTGCCGAATGTATCGCAATTTCCGCGAGGTTTGGGATGGGTTTTCAAAAAACCTTTTTGCCGGTCTTGGCTATAACTCTATCGCTCTTTTTGCGATGATTGCCATGACGCTCCTTTTCTATATTGCGCCTTATGCGTTTTTTTTCCATGCGCTGTTTGCTGTGAAATTCAGCATTTCGTATTTCTGGCTTCCACTTGCACAGATTGTGGTTGTGCTTTTCACCAGGCTTCTAATTGCTTTTGCGTTCCGTCAGCCGCTTCAGGTTGTGTTGTTACACCTTTTCTCCGAGATTGTGCTGTTTGCTATTGCCTGCAATTCATTTTATAGTATCAAATTTGGCAAAGGCTCCCAATGGAAAGGGCGGAGCTACAATTTTTCGTGATAACGGTGATAATTCGCGGAAGGTGATAATTTTTTTTAAATTGGACGATAAAAATCGGCATAGTGCTCTTTGTGATGTTGTGCCGGAAATAAAGTTTCAATGAGTATCAATTCAAAACATGAGCAAGGCGTATGGGTTTCTTATCTAAAATATTCGGAAAAAAGGAAGTAGAACTCACACTTCCGAAAGTTGTTGAAGATGTTAATCTCATTAAGACGATGGAAGGTCATCTTGATCGGGTGCTGGGGGTAAAATTCAGCACCGATGGCAAGAAGCTTGTAAGTGGCAGTTTTGATGAAACAGTGATGTTGTGGGATGTGGAGTCCGGCAAAAGTCTGTTCACCATGAAAGGGCATGAAACTTGGGTAGAGTGCATCGATTACAGCCGTGACGGAAAACGACTTGCCAGTGGCAGCACTGACAGCACCGTTAGAATATGGGATGCCGCAACCGGTCAGTGTCTGCACGTCTGCAAAGGGCACGATACCGCGGTGCGGATGGTTGCCTTTAGCCCGGATTGCAAAGTTGTGGCAAGCTGTTCACGCGATACCACAATCCGCCTCTGGGATGTTCAGACCGGAAAAGAGCTATCGCAGTTTCTCGGTCACAAATCGTATATTGAATGCCTTGCCTATAGCCATGACGGAAAAAGAATTGCAAGTTGCGGAGAAGAGACCGTTATAAAAATCTGGGATGTTGCAACAGGCAAAAATATTGCCAACTACAAAACGGATGACAGGCTCTCTCATTCGTTGGCGTTCAGCCCTGATGATAAGTTGATTGCTTTTTGTGGTCGTGATGCACAGGTTAAAATTCTTGATGCTTCAAGTGGAGATATTATCAAAGTTCTTGCAGGTCATGGCGACGCCGTCCGTAGTGTCTGTTTCACCCCTGATGGCTCTAAAGTGGTGAGTGCTGCGAACGATGAAACGGTCAGATTGTGGGATATATCTTCAGGCAAGGAACTTCATCTTTATCGTGGTCATGTGCTCGAAGTGCAGTCCGTCGATGTTTCTCCTGATGGTAAAATGATTGTCAGCGGAAGTGATGACAGGAAGATTAAATTCTGGGCTATAAGATAGGATATTTTTTTATAAAGAGTTATTTGGTTTTTTTGCTATTATTCGCTCTTTTTTGTCTAACAAAAAAAGTAGCATAAAGCAAAGAACTTCCTTTTTGAATTAGCATAAAGTAAGTAAATTAGTCTTACGAAAAATTGATTCGTTTTTGAGCGCTTCATGTCGGAGTTTGCTCATTGTAACGCCAAGTTTAACTGGCAAAAATAAAAAAGAGGTAGATATGGGTACTCAGGTTGAGGGAACCGTTAAGTGGTTCAACGAAGAGAAAGGTTACGGCTTCATCGAACAGAAAGGTGGGAAAGATGTGTTTGTGCATCATAGTGCTATCAATGGTACTGGACGTAAAACACTTGTTGAAGGCCAGAAAGTAATGATGGAAGTAACTCAGGGAGCAAAAGGTTTGCAGGCTGAAGATGTAACTCCTCTTTAATTATTTTCGTTTTGTCAGCGTAACTGGCGGACGGTAAGTATGATTCAACACAAGCAAAGGGCGCACCACAATGCGCCTTTTGTTGTTTTAGCGTTTATCCTGGATGATCAACACAATTTTTTATGATGTTATGCTGAAGACTAATGAACTAAAGCTTGTCGAGTTTCTGTTGCAATGTCAACCCGGGCAACCACGTACCAGAGGTACTTGGGAGGTTGACCATCACGGAACACCGTTTCTTCTTCCCGCTATTGGAGGTATTACGCTTAACGTTCAGGTTGGTGATCCTGCGTTTGGCTGGCAGGGCGACCATATTGAGCCAGGCGTTAGTTGTACTGCCGATACCATGAAACCTTATGAGCATCCCAATGTTGGTTTGCAAATATTTTCATGTTCGGGCAATACGGCAACTGTTGCAACCGGTGAAGCTAAAGGCGCGGTGGGGCGTGTTCTCGGTCACCACGGCGGATCTGAGCATGTGATTGTCGATTTTGAACGCGAGGCGAAAGAGAAGTTGCTTTACAGTGATACCATTATCATTAGAGGTAAAGGTCAAGGGTTGAAGCTTATTGATTATCCCGATATTGCCCTTTTTAATCTCGATCCGACTCTGCTTCATGCCATGAAGATTCGCGAACTTGCTGGTGGCGTGCTTGAAGTACCAGTTACCACCATAGTGCCCGCAGTCTGTATGGGCTCAGGCATCGGTTCCGCGCATGTTGCCAAGGGGGACTACGATATCATGACCAGCGACTCCGAAACCGTCAAAGAGTACGGTATCGACAACATTCGTCTCGGAGATTTTGTTGCTCTGCTCGATCACGACAATCGTTATGGAAGGGCATACCGCAAAGGCGCCATGACCATTGGTATTGTTATTCATAGCGACTGTCTTGAAGCTGGTCACGGACCAGGTGTTACCACACTGATGACTTGTGCTTCACCACTTCTTAAGCCAGTGATTGATCCTCGGGCCAATATCGCCGATTTGCTCGGGATTGGCACTATGTTGCCGTTGTGATGATGTGGTGACGGTGGTTTATTTTATTGTAATGAATCCATGTTAATTTCATTGTTATGGGAAAGCAATACAGGTGCGCTTGTGGAATGACGGATCGTACCCCGTATGAAGAGCTGGTGCTTGATATTATGCTGTACAGTGCGCGTCTTAAAGAGACGGTGGCGCGTCAGAACAGCGCCGTTATTGTAGCGATGGCACGCATGATGGCGGAGACTTTTGAGTCGGGTGGAAAAGTGCTGTTTTGTGGCAATGGTGGCAGTGCCGCCGATGCGCAGCATCTTGCAACTGAGTTGACCATTCGTTATAGGAGCAGCGTTGAGCGTCCGGCGCTTCCTGCCATTGCACTCTCTACTGACACATCGGCTTTGACGGCAGGCGCTAATGACCTTGGCTATGATGCAGTTTTTGCTCGTCTTGTTGAGGCGTATGGTCGTCAAGGCGATATTTTTGTCGGGCTATCTACCAGCGGTAACAGCATGAGTGTGGTTAATGCACTTACTGGTGCAAAAACGCAGGGACTGAAAACCTGTGCTCTGCTTGGTGGTGATGGAGGTTTCTTGAAAGGTAAGGCTGATCTTGAAATTATTGTTCCACATGCAGGTTCTGCCGATCGTATTCAGGAGTGTCATATCTCGATCGGGCATGTACTTATTGATCTTGTTGAACGGATGCTGGGGTATTATCATCCGCAGAAATAACTCCAAATTATAATTTTTATGCAGATTACGCAGATTGAAGGTGGGCTTGGTGCGCAGGAGATGCGATTTGCGCTTGTTGTGTCGCGCTTTAACGATTTTATTGGTCAAAAGCTGGTTGAGGGCGCTGTTGATTGTATTCGTCGTCATGGTGGTGCAGAAGAGAACGTTACCATTTATCGTTGTCCTGGCGCTTTTGAGCTGCCGATGGTAGCAAAAAAAGTGGCGTTGAGTGGCAAGTATGATGCGATTATAACGCTTGGAGTTATTATCCGCGGTTCAACACCTCATTTTGATGTTATTGCTGCCGAAGCAACCAAAGGCATTGCGCAGGCATCACTTGAAACTATGGTGCCCATTGCATTTGGTGTGCTTACTACAGAAAATCTTGAACAGGCAATTGAGCGAGCAGGCACGAAAGCAGGTAACAAGGGTTTTGATGCGGCTATGACGGCTATTGAAATGGTAAACCTCTATCGGCAGATTTAGGTATATTGCTATCGGACGGTGCTTGAATCTCTATGGGTCATATTCCCCGCCTTTTGAGGCGTAAAGTATGATAGATTTATCTTCAAAATACCCTGCTGCTTGCGGCGGGGTTCTTTATTGGCTTAGCAACTGTACATCTATTCCTGCAACCTCAGCGACCTCTTCGGCACTCATTCCCTTTGCTACCATTTTTTCAGCAACTTCAAGTTTTCCTTCCTCCTTGCCTTCCATCTTGGCGAAATAATAGTTTGTTTCAACATAACTTGCTTCATCGCGCAAGGAATCCTGGTAACGGTTGTAGGCACGAAGTTCTTCGTCGGACATGCTCAGTAGTGAAAAGGACTCTTTTGCTTTCACTCTCCAGAATTTCAAGAATGAAAATGTCTTCGCCCAACAGCTCGCTTAAAAAACCTTCAAGTATCTCAAAGTTGGCTTTGCTGCGCAGTAATCGCTTCATTGCCCAGTCAAAGGTGATTAATTTTCGAGGTGAACGCAGGCTCATGGTTTTCTTTTCGTAATTTATTTGATTATATGCATCTAACCTGTTATCTAAAGGATTTGGATTGAACAAGCTATGAACCTCCATATTGCTACGCAATCCACCACGAGAGAATCATGGTTCAAGACCATTACAGTGAATCCACAGGCACTTCAGCAATACTTGCAGCCTGTTCCGCACTAAACCCACTTGCCATAAGCTTGCGTGCCACCTCAGTCCTGCCTTGTAATAATCCCTCAGCAACACCAAGTTCTTTGCCTTGCACAAAGCCCTCTTCCAGAGCATCCCGCTCAAAACTGGTAACGTATTTCATCTTTTGTTGCTCCTCTATCTGACAGATTTCAGTTTTTAATTTTTGTCGTAACTCTTTTGGTAATTCTAAAAACCAGTCAATAACCCGCAAAAGTTCCACAATGCGCTTTCGCTCCCACTGGCGCTCATACAACAGCCTTATCAAACGGAGTTTGGCATCATAGCGATCTTCATTTTTCCTGCGGGTTTGCTGGGTGAGTAAATGTGCCGCTGTAATCAATCCAAACGCATTATCCAAAGTGAGAAGCTCATCTGTTTTTGGTTCATAATCAATCAGCTTGACAATTGAAAATTCCAAGGTATGTTTGCTGCCTGCAAATGCAAAGCCCCAGGAATTTGGTCGCCAATGTCGGTGCCTGTCAGCAAGAATCGCAAAGCTTGCTACTGGTTTATCGTACTTGTCAAAAATACGGTAATTGTAAACGAACATTCGCTTGGCAAAGTCAGATTGCTTTGTGCTCTGAACTTCTATGTGAATATACAGCCACGTCTCTGTTCCTTGCAAGAGTTCTACCCGCACTAACTTGTCAACAACACGGTTGCTTACTTCGGCTTCTGGAACGGAAGTTCCAGAAATAAAAGAACAAGGAATCCCTATAAAGCGTTGTTAAGGTATTAGTTACGCTTAACGGCGAGCTTTTTTCTTGTGACTACATCGACATTTTTGGCTTGAATGATTGAGGGAAGTGTCATCCCTGCAGCGACAAGTAACTCAGCGGCAAGTCCTTTCGAGTGAGGAATTTTCTGGCAGCTAACCCCCTTGAGCGTAACGATTGTGCTGCGTATTGCACCAAGTTCATCAATTCCTTCCGGCACCGTGCATTCACATTTTTTCCACAGTTCCGACAACAGTCGCTCAATTTTATAGTCAAGCATGACAGCAAAAACATGGCCACGAGTGCTGGCTTCGGTTCGCACATGAACCGGTCTGATTTCAAGATGACTTTGTTTAAATGTCCGGAAAGCATGCTCAACTTTGGCCAGATCTTTGTACCGATCGTGAACTGCCTTGGTCGAAAGAATCTCTTTCTTCACATCAGTTTTGATGACATAACATCCGTCCAGAAGAGCTGTTCCCTTCAGCATTTCTTCATTGACCGTTACCTTGAACACCCGATCCTGATTGGTCAGTTCCAGGACATCGTTCAACTTGTACTGGTTAATCTTTTTCTGAAGAACCCTTAAGGCAACATCTTTGTTACGCTTGACAGAACCAGCCAAGTAACTATTTTTCTCCTCAACAGAACGCTGGATTTTTTTGACCCGTTCTTGACGATTCTTTGCCATCTCCACCTCTCGAACAGGATTTTTTCTCAGCACATATCGAACGCCATCTGTTTTATTTTCAACCTCATACAGCTCTGTATCAAAAAAATCCATTTGCAGTACCTCTGCCTTCAGGAGTGTTCTTATTTCTGGTTTTGAAAGTGAGGTAATGTAATGGAATCCTGCGTCGGTCAACTCTTTGGCCTGCGGTGTTTTGATCATCCCCTTGTCGCCAACCATCGTTATCTCTTCAATTCCAAATGTCTTAGCAACAGTACGAATCTGCTCTGCAACTGTTGACTTGTCGCAGGTATTACCTGCAAATACCCTCACCGCTACCGGATCGCCATCTGCTGTACACAACAAGCCAATGACGATCTGTTTCTTTCCTTTTTTGCCATCACGATTGTAACCAAAGGCAGCAAGAACATTCTCCATCCCTTCAAGATATGATGAGGTAACATCATACAGCAATAATTCCGGAATAGCTCCCGCCGAATGGTGCTTGAATAACTGCATTTCAATATGCTCCTGATTTTCTGTCAGCCACGCCAAGTTTTCATAGAGGTCATCCTCTGTAAAACTCTCTAATTCAAGCACATCGCAGGCACCATAACTTGCTGCTATCCTGACCGCACCGAGGCGTGAACCTTGTCCGATCAATCGTGCTATGATCTGCCACAACGCAAGCTTCCCCTGGCGGCTACTGCCAAGCGCTTTACTGATGCCGAGCCTCTCGGCAAGCGTTTTCAGCGCATATACCACACCAACACGAAGCCCTTCATGGAGTTCAACATCCTCGATATTCAGCAGTACTGACAAGTTGTTTTTGTATTTCAGAGCAAGTTTAATTGCGGCAACTTCGGCTTCCGAACATTTGGAGATCTTGCCCAGAGTACGATTCTTGACCTTGCCATCTTCACGATACGATTCACGAAACAGGTAACGATGGTAGGTTTTGCCGTTGATGGTGGTTTTGCTGGTGTCGATATACATTGTGACTATATCAAGGTTTTCTATACTCCTTGATAATATAAGAAAAAACCTTTGATATACAAATAAATTAGTGACTACATTTTTCGCACCTTTTCGCCGTAATTCCTATAAGGAGTTAATGAAAAATGAGGGCGGAACTTCCGCTGGAGCAAACCGTCAGAAGTAGCATCAAGCACACGATATTCTGTGCCTGCGTCAAATTGCGAAACCAACTGATCAAGATCGTTGACCCGACTGTCGATGAATACCATTGTTTTTGCCATTATGCAGATACGTTGAAGTGTTGATGCTATTGAGCCGTGTGAGCAGGTTGACTCTCTGGTGAGTTTTGATCACGAGGATTGTCTCAAACATAGTAAAATGTTTGCAAAAAGCTGGAGGTGAATGACGTTTATCGTGTTACGCGGGCGTTTGTAAGGGCGTATTGCAATACGCCCCTACGAGGATGGCAATAACGTTCTGTTCGGTCGGTCAAGCCCTCACCACCGGCGGCGCTTTCATCCATGTTGTTGCAGCACTTGCAACTGGTCAGTTATTCCTGTAGTGATTGAAATTCGTGGTTACTACTTTGGAACATGCAGCCATCAAATCATCAATATTGTTGAACGCTGATGGCTCTAATGGTTTGTCGATGATAACTTTGATGCTGCCTTTGTTAATTTTCAGGCTTTTTTTGGGTGTTATAAGATGGCTGCCGATGATGGTAACAGGAAGTATCGGTGCGCCACCTTTTTCAGCAACTCGAAAAGCTCCTCGTTTGAATGGCAGTAGCTCTCCTGTTTGTGAGCGTGTTCCTTCAGGGAAAATATGGAGTGAATGTCCTTTTTTAAGAACTTCTATAGCAGCAAAAAGGCTTTGAAGCGCATCTCTGTTTTGCCCACGCTTGATCATCACATAACCCGCCTGTTTTAGTGCACGTCCGAAGAGTGGTATTTTACCAAGCTCCTCTTTTGCCATAAATCGGAGGTTCAATTTCATGACACCAAGCAGCAGGGGGATATCAGCCATACCGGCATGATTGCTGATAACAAGATAGTGTTGATCGGAATCGTAGTTCTCCTGACCAATAACCTCAATAGATATGCCAAAAAGCTTCGCGCATAACCGACCCCACCAGGCGGCAACCTTATGAAAACTGTTGCCAGTTCGATCAATAACGTTGAGGATAAGTGTAAGCAGTATCCCGAAAAAGGTGATTGGTATCAGGATAAAAAGAAAAACCAGCGTTCTGAAGTTCATTCGATATAGTCATACGATAATTACTGATCGAGTCTGTTAAGAAAGGATGCGAGCTCTTTATAATCGGCTCTGATCAGGGTAGCACACTTCTTTTTTTCCATCAGTTCATGAAGTTGAACAGGTATATCAATTTTTTTGTTGAGCGTCGTTTCAATTGCTTCACGAAATTTTACAGGATGTGCTGTTGAAAGTACAATACCTGGCGTATCAACCTGGTCAACCATGCTTCTGTAGTGTTCAAGCGCTCTGAATGCGACGGCGGTATGAGGTTCCATAACATAACCATATCGCTCATAGACAGCTTTTATGGTTGCCGTAGTCTCTTCATCAGATACCGAGATTCCTGAAATATCGTTACCCATAGCGTGGTGATCGTTGTGGTAGAGATATCTCAATCGCGCAAAGTTGCTTGGATTGCCGACATCCATGGCTGTTGAGAGAGTCGTGATTGTTGGGCGAGGGTCGTACCGTCCATCATCAATATACCGTGTTACACTGTCGTTAGCATTAGATGCGGCAATAAAGTGGCTGATCGGGAAGCCCATTCTCTTTGCGAGTACGCCGGCGGTCAGGTTTCCATAATTACCACTGGGTACACAAAAGAGTGATTTATTAAACCCATATTTCTCATTGAGTTTCAGGCTTGCCCACGCATAATAGAACGATTGTGGAATTAATCGCGAGATATTAATGGAGTTGGCCGAAGTGAGCGTCAACGATTTGTTCAATGCTGGATCCACAAACGCCTCTTTCACCATGCGCTGGCAATCGTCAAAATCTCCCTGTACTTCGAGTGCATGAACGTTATTCCCTGCGGTGGTAAGCTGCTGTTCCTGCAGATGGCTTACTTTTCCAGAAGGGTAGAGCAGTACAACTCTTGTATTGGCAATACCTTGAAAGCCATATGCCACGGCACTTCCTGTATCGCCGGAAGTAGCAACCAAGACGGTAATTTGTTTGTTTTCCTCTGCGGCAAAATAACCTGTCAGGCGAGCAAGAAAGCGGGCGCCATAATCTTTGAAGGCGAGTGTTGGACCGCAGAAAAGCTCTTCGATAAAGGTGTTGTTATCGAGTTGTATCAGAGGTGTTTCAAAGTTGTAGCAGTCGTCGATCATATCGCTGAGCTGATCGGGCGGAATATTGTTGCCAATAAATTTTTTTGCAATGGCAAAGGCGATATTATTGAAGCTGGCGCCTCCAAGCAGTTTTATTTCATCGGGCGAAAAGTGCGGAATTTCTGAAGGTATATATAATCCGCCATCTGGAGCAAGCCCTTCCAGTGTTGCTTTTTTCAATGAAACCGGTATTGATGATTTATTAGTGCTGAAATAGATCATGTGTTGAACTGTTCTTTGTCTTGAATGAGTTGTTGATTTAGAGTATTCTTGCACCTTGCTTGCAAATTGGGGTGACCCATACATCCGACTCAAGGTGTGCTTTGGAGTGCATAAATGCCTCTTTCATGGCAGCGCCTACTTGTAACGCAGTTTTTTCAGATGATGAAAATGCAAACACTGACGGACCTGAACCGGCAATGCTGCATCCAAGCGCTCCAGAATCCAGTGCGGCCTGCTTGACCTCAAAAAATCCAGGAATCAGTGGTGCGCGTTTTGGTTCGGCGATAACATCAACCAGAGATCGCCCTATAAGATCATAATCGGAAGTGAGCAACCCGGTAATCAACGCTCCTACATTTCCCCATTGCTGGATGGCGGTTTTCAGGGGAATCTCTTGTGGCAGCACCGAACGGGCATACGCTGTTCTAAGTTCGGTATGCGGGTGAGCCAGTGAGCAGTAAAGGCTATCGGGTGATGGAATGGTGATAATATCAAGAGGGGTATAGCTTCGTATCAGTACGAAATTTCCCAGTATGGCTGGAGCCGCATTATCGGCATGAGCTGACCCGCAGGCAACTCTTTCGCCCTCTACAGCAAAATGCACAAGCTCCATTTTAGTGCAAGGATTATCAAACAACTCATTAGCGGCAATCAGTGCCGCCGCTGCACTTGCCGCACTGCTGCCCATACCACTGCTGAGTGGAAGGTGCTTGATGAGTTCAAGAGAGATGTGACCAGTGAAATCAATCTGCTTGTGGGCACGGATATACTCCAGAAATTTCAGAACAACAAAGCTGGATGTGTTTTTTTTTGGATCGAGGGGAAGTGCGCCACCATCACCCGTGATACAGCTTATGGATACAGGTGATGATGCCTCTATAGTGTCGCAAAGAGTTAAAATTACCTCATCACCTGGAGCGGTAATGGCAAATCCAAGCACGTCAAAACCACAGGCAACGTTGCCCACGGTTGCAGAAGCAAATCCTTTGACAGTTTTCATACTGTTGTTCTCTTCAAGCAAAATTCCAATCTGTATAATATGGGTAATTTAATGAAATGTGGCAACTCCAGTGTTTCAAATAAGACGAAAGTGATTTGAATAACTAAAAGCTTTTCATTAAATTCAGGTTTTATCTTTTGGAATGGAAAACTTCCAACTATTAGAAATAAGGTAAGCAGAATCTTTCTCTTTTCTTAACAAATAACCAAGCGGAATAAGATATGTCTACAACAGTCAGGCCTGATGAGGTTTCATCCATACTTCGCAAGCAGCTTGCCGGTTTTGAGTCAGAAGCGGAAGTTTATGATGTGGGAACAGTACTGCAGGTTGGTGACGGTATTGCTCGTGTTTATGGTTTATCGAAGGTTGCCGCAGGCGAGCTTCTTGAGTTCCCCAACAAAGTGATGGGTATGGCTTTAAACCTTGAGGAGGACAATGTCGGCGCTGTATTGTTTGGTGAATCCAATCTTGTAAAAGAGGGTGATACCGTTAAAAGAACTGGTATGCTTGCATCCATCCCTGTTGGTGAAGCTATGCTTGGCAGGGTTATTAACCCGCTTGGTGAGCCCATCGATGGTAAGGGTGCAATTAATACTGATCTTCGTCTTCCTCTTGAGCGCAGGGCTCCCGGTGTTATCTATCGTAAATCAGTACATGAGCCACTTCAGACTGGTCTCAAGGCAATTGACTCAATGATTCCTGTCGGACGCGGACAGCGTGAGCTTATTATCGGTGACCGTCAGACGGGTAAAACAGCAGTTGCTATCGATACCATTATTAATCAGAAAGGTAAAGGCGTTTTCTGTATTTATGTCGCCATCGGTTTGAAGGGCTCAACGGTTGCGCAGGTTGTGAGTACCCTTGAAAAATACGATGCTCTTTCCTACACTACGGTTATTTCAGCTACAGCCTCCGATCCCGCTCCATTGCAGTTTATTGCTCCATTTGCAGGTGCTACTCTTGGTGAGTATTTCCGTGATACTGGCCGTCATGCACTGGTTGTTTATGATGATCTTTCAAAGCAGGCAGTTGCTTATCGTCAGGTTTCTTTGCTCCTTCGTCGTCCACCGGGACGTGAAGCGTATCCTGGTGATGTATTCTATTTGCACTCCCGTCTGCTTGAGAGAGCTGCAAAAATTACCGATGATGTTGAGGTTGCAAAGAAGATGAATGATCTTCCTGACGCGCTTAAACCATTAATTAAAGGTGGTGGCAGTCTGACTGCGTTACCAGTTATAGAAACGCAGGCTGGTGACGTTTCTGCATACATTCCAACCAACGTGATTTCCATCACGGATGGTCAGATATTCCTTGAATCAAACCTCTTTAACTCTGGACAGAGACCAGCTATTAACGTTGGTATTTCGGTATCGCGTGTTGGTGGTGCTGCACAGATTAAAGCGATGAAAAAAGTTGCAGGTACCCTGCGTCTTGATCTTGCTCAGTTCCGTGAGCTTGAAGCCTTCTCGAAATTTGGTTCTGATCTCGATAAAACAACAAAAGCGCAGCTCGACCGTGGAGCACGACTTGTTGAAATTTTAAAGCAGGGACAGTATGTGCCAATGCCGGTTGAAAAGCAGGTAGCTATTATTTTCCTCGGCACACAAGGCTTGCTTGACTCTGTTGAGGTTCGTTTCCTTCGCAAGTTTGAAGAGGAGTTCCTAAGTCTGCTTGAAATCAAGCACAATGATATCTTGAAGAAAATTCTTGCAACCGGTAGTATGGAGGCCGATCTCGCCGCACAGATGAAAGAGATTGCGCTCAAATTTGTAGATGCCTTCAAGCAAAAGAACAAAGCGTAAGAGAGAGAGGTTGACAGGCTTTCAAGCAATTTATTAACAGTCCCGTAATTCATGGCTACATTAAAGGATATACGTGTACGAATCAAAGGGGTAAAATCGACGCAGCAGGTAACCAAAGCAATGAAAATGGTTGCTGCTGCAAAGCTGAGAAGAGCACAAGAGCGCGCTATTATGGCGCGCCCTTATGCGGCGAAGCTTAAGGAGATGCTTGGTTCACTCTCACTTAAAGTCGATACTTCGAATAATCCCTTACTTTCGGGTCGTTCAGAGGTCAACAAAGTTCTTGTTATTCTTATCACAGCCGATAGAGGGTTGTGTGGTGCTTTCAATACCAATGCCGTAAAGCTTGCGCATAAGCTTATTCATGAAGATTATGCAGCGCTTCACAGCAAAGGCAACGTTAGTTTGATGTGTGCAGGTTCTCGCGGGTTCGATTTCTTCCGGAAAAGAGAGTATAAAATTATTAAAGGGTACTCCTCTGTTTTCCAGAATCTTGATTTTAACACAGCCAAAGAGATGGCTGAAATAGCATCAGGGATGTATCTCCGAGGGGAGGTTGATCGTGTGGTTATTGTTTATAATGAGTTCAAGTCGGTGCTTGCGCCAAATTTGAGAGCAGAAGTCTTGCTTCCTATTGCAGCGGAAACGACATCCGTTAAAGAGAGTGGTGGCGATTATATTTATGAGCCATCACCTTCTGCAATTATTGATGTGCTTGTACCGAAGCATCTTAACACTCAGGTGTGGAAAATGATGCTTGAATCTAATGCCGCGGAGCAGGCTGCCCGTATGTCAGCAATGGATTCGGCTACTGAAAATGCCAAAGAGCTGCTTCGTGGACTCAATATCAGCTATAACCGTGCTCGTCAGGCGGCAATTACTACTGAACTCAGTGAGATTGTTGCAGGTGCAGAGGCATTGAGTAACTGATAGTTCGTCAAATACTTAGTACTTTATAAGCGCCCGCAGGGGCGCTTTTTTTATGGTCATTCGGTTAACATCCAACTCGTTTATACAACTCCTGCCGGAAATGATTTATATTCAGCAAAGTAGTTTTTACAGCGTACTCTTTTTTCCATTTCAATGAAAGCATGAACGCAAGCATGAGGATATATAAGTTTGGTGGTACTTCTCTTGGGTCAGCCTCGCGAATTAAAAAAGTTGCGGATATTATTACTGCTGCGGTGGCTGAAGAGAAAATTATAGTAGTTGTATCTGCTCTTCATCGTGTAACTGATCTTTTGTTAGAATCTGCCACCAGGGCATCCGTTGGCGACAGCAGTTGCCGGGCAACTCTTGATGAGCTTGATCATCTCCATTTTTCGATTGTTGATGAACTTTTCATCGACGCTCATCGTGATGATGTTCTTTCGATAATCCGTGCTGATTTAGCTGATCTTCATAATATTGTGCAAGGAGTGTTTTTGCTTAAAGAGCTCTCTGAAAAAAGTCTTGCACATATTTTAAGTTTTGGTGAACGCCTCTCAGCAAAGATTGTCAGTGGTTATTTACAGGTACGACAGCTATCGTCGTTCATTGTTGATGCGCGTGAATTGATTGTTACCGATAATAATTATCCTGATGCGCGAGTCAATGCTCAAGCTTCTGAGCAGCAGATTCAAAAGCGTTTGACAAACTTTGACGGTGTTCCTGTTGTAACCGGTTTTATTGCTGCAGCACCGGATGGTACCATTACGACGTTGGGACGTGGCGGATCGGATTATACAGCGTCATTGCTGGGTGCAGCGCTTTCGGCTTCGGAGGTGTGGATTTGGAGCGATGTTGACGGTTTTTTCAGTGCTGACCCTAAGCGCGTTCATGATGCGAGAATTTTGCCTTATATCACGTATGCTGAGGCAATGGAACTCTCCCATGCCGGGGCAAAAGTGCTGCATCCACTTGCGGTTCAACCAGCTATGAAAGCGGGTATTCCTTTGCTGATTAAAAATTCGTTCAATCCCGCCGCAAAGGGTACACGTATTGAGCAGACGACACCACCCGAGATGAGTCGCACCTTGCCGGTGACGGGTCTCACATCAATAAACAGTGTTGTGCTGCTGAATATGTCGGGAAGCGGTATGGTGGGTGTGCCGGGCATTGCATCTCGCCTTTTCAGTTGCCTTGCCCAGTATCGTATCAATGTCATCTTTATTTCGCAAGCCTCATCCGAACAATCCATAACTCTCGCCATTAAACCCTCGCAAGCGGCGAAAGCAAAAAAAATCCTGGAGGCTATTTTCGCTCGTGAAATTGAAGCACGCCAGATTGAGCCGCTGTTGATTCGTCGTAATCTTGCAATGATTGCGGTGGTTGGCAACAATATGTCGGGTCATCCTGGTGTTTCAGCGCAGTTGTTTGAGACACTCGGCAAAAATGGCATTAACGTTATTGCTGTTGCGCAGGGTGCCAATGAGATGAATATCTCCCTTGTTGTTGACTCGAATGATGAGGATAAAGCGCTGAACTGTATTCATGAATCATTCTTTTTATCGCAGCGGAAAGTTCATCTCTTTATTGCAGGTACCGGTACCATCGCCAAAAGCCTGATTGGTCAACTCAGTGCGCATCGCGTTAATTTGCAAAAAGATAATGATCTTGATGTTGTGGTTTGTGGTATGGCAAATACGCGAGCTATGGCACTGAATGACTGTGGCATTGATCTTGAACATTGGCAGGAAGCACTGGTAACATCTGCTACGCATCAGGGCATTGAGGGATATATTGCGCTTATCCGAGAGATGAACCTCCACAATACCATTTTTGTGGATTGTACGGCAAGTGCCGTGGTCGCCGCACGTTATCCTGATTTACTGCTTGCTAATATTTCCGTTGTTACAGCAAATAAGCTCGGTATGGCAGCCCCGTGGCCATTGTATCAGAGCATTCGGGAGGCTCAGCGTAAAAGCAATGCGCGTTTTCTGTATGAAACAAATGTTGGTGCGGGATTACCGATTATCAATACCTTGCATGACTTAAAAAACAGTGGTGATAAAATTATCAGTATTGAAGGTGTGCTTTCCGGAACGTTGAGCTTTATTTTCAATGAATTGCGCAAAGGCGGCAAATTCAGTGAAATTGTGCGTCGTGCGCAAGAGGCTGGCTATACCGAGCCAGATCCGCGAGATGATCTTTCCGGAGCTGATTTTGCCCGTAAGTTTCTCATTCTTGGTCGTGAACTTGGCTTTACGCTTGAGTACAGTGATGTTGTTTGCGAAAGTCTTGTGCCGGCGGAGTATCGTGGTGAAATGCCGGTTCCAGAGTTTCTGGAGCGGTTGTCAACCATTGATACGTGGTACGCTCAAGAGATCGACAATGCAGGTAAAGAGGGTATGACGATTGCCTACGCCGGCGAGATTAGAGATGGGGTTGCAAGTATCGGAGTTAAACGCCTTCCACTCAACAGCCCGATTGCAGGACTTAATGGGTCTGAAAATATGGTGGTTTTTACGACAGAACGCTATCGTGCAACGCCTCTTGTGGTTCGCGGACCGGGCGCAGGTGGAGAGGTAACCGCAGGCGGAGTCTTTGCTGATATTTTACGTATTGCAAGTTATCTGGTTTGATAAAAAAGTATGCATGCTGAAATTGTTTCGGTGGGTGATGAGTTGCTGAAAGGGCAACGGGTGAATACGAATGCAGCGTTTATCTCTCGTGTACTTGCCGGTATTGGCGTGGCGGTCAGGAGAGTTATTGCCTGCGCTGATCGTGAAGATGAGATGGTAGCTGTATTTGGCGAAGCCCTTGAGCGAGCGGATATTGTGCTTGTGACGGGTGGTCTTGGTCCAACGCGCGATGACCGTACTAAAAAAGCTGTGCAGCAGCTTCTGAGGCGAGGTATGGAGATGAATCAGGAGGCATATCAAAATCTTGAAGCGCGTCTTAAAAAATATGGATTACCAATCTCTCCGGCGCTGCACGATCAGGCAATGGTTATCGAGGGATCGCACGTTATTCCCAATACCAAGGGTACGGCTGCTGGAATGATTATTCCTTGTGGTGAGAGGTATAATAATCATTCGCTTGTGCTGATGCCTGGTGTTCCATCCGAAATGCAAGCGATGATGGAGTTGACGGTTGTGCCTTATTTCGCGGCTCTTTCTGATACGGTGATACTGCATACACCGGTTAAAACTGTTGGGATTGGTGAATCGATGCTTGCAGAAAGACTCGTGGCGGTTGAGGATGCTTTGCCTTCCAGCACAACACTTGCATATCTTCCTCATGCAGCAGGAGTTACGTTAATGGTGAGTAGCATTGGCGTTGATCGTGAAGCGGTTGATGGTGATAATCACCTTGTTGTTGATGCGATTCAGCAAAAGGCATCAGAGTTCATTTATGCAATCAGCGACGTAACGCTTGAAGAAAGGATTGGTGAAATGCTTGCGGAAAAGGGGTTGCGCATTGCGGTTGCGGAGTCGTGTACAGGCGGGCTGGTGGCGAGTCGGTTGACTGATGTGTCGGGATCATCTGCCTATTTTTTACAAGGTTTTGTGGTGTACAGTAACGACGCAAAACAACGGAGCCTTGGTGTTCCTTCAGCCCTTTTTGAAACCTATGGTGCCGTGAGCGAAGAGGTTGCGCGAGCAATGGCAACAGGATGCCTTGAAAAAAGTGGTGCGGATATTGCTGTTTCGACAACCGGCATTGCTGGACCTTCGGGAGGATCTGTAGAAAAACCGGTTGGTATGCTCTGTTTGGCCATAGCACAAAAAAACTCATCGGAGGTTATCAGCAAAACCATTGTTGTGCAGGGCGACCGTTTGCGTAATAAGCTCCGATTCGGTGAAGCGGCGCTTCGTGAGCTTTGGCAATGTCTGCGTTATTGCTCTTGATGGATGGTTTACAAGGTTGTACGCTCAGCTCTTCTTTTGAAGATGTTGAAAATTCATAAGCAAAGAATGTTGTTTTTCTCATAGCTCATGGCAAAAATTGCAAGATTATCCGATACCGTTGCAAACAAAATTTCTGCAGGTGAGGTGGTGCAGCGACCAGCTTCGGTTGTTAAGGAGCTGCTTGAAAATTCTATCGATGCAGGTTCTACGAAAATCACACTCTCCATTAAAGATGCAGGCAAGGAGCTGATTCGCATTGTTGATAATGGTGCAGGTATGGTGCGCGAAGATGCCCTGATGAGTGTTGAGCGTTTTGCAACCAGCAAAATTACCAGTGTTGATGATCTGGATTCACTCCAAAGCCTTGGTTTTCGTGGAGAGGCGCTTGCCAGTATTTCTTCGGTCTCCCATTTTGAGCTGAAGACTCGAACAGCATCGGCAACTCTTGGGCTTAAACTGCGCTATGAGGGCGGTGTGCTTGCGGAGGAATCAGGCGTGCAAGGTGAGCAGGGGACAACCATGAGCGTCAGAAACCTCTTTTACAATGTTCCGGCTCGGCGCAAATTTTTGAAATCCAACGCCACAGAGTATCAGCATATTTACGAGGTTATTAAATCGTTTGCGTTAGCATATCCTGATATTGAGTGGCGGATGTTCAATGATGATGACGAGCTTTTTCATCTTAAAAGTCCTAATATTTTTGAACGGCTCAATGTTTTTTATGGCGATGATTTTGCCGATAGCATGATTGAGATTTCACATGAGAATGATTACCTCTCTGTCAAAGGTTTTCTTGGAAAACCTGCAATGCAAAAACGTAAAAAGCTCGACCAATATTTTTTTATCAATCGTCGTTTGATCCAGAACAGGATGTTGTCGCAGGCGGTGCAGCAGGCGTATGGTGATTTGTTAGTCGATCGACAAACGCCATTTGTGTTGCTTTTTCTTACGATTGATCCCTCTCGTATTGATGTGAACGTGCATCCGGCAAAGCTTGAGATTAAGTTTGATGATGAGCGTAATGTTCGGAATATGTTTTATCCGGTTATCAAGCGCACCATCCAGTTGCACGATTTTTCACCCGATTTAGCGGTGACAGAGCGCCATTCACCATTCTCTGGCGATTATCAACCATCATTGTCCAGAACATTTGATTTTCCTGATATTCCGCATCGAATAGGAACTACAGGGAATCTTTATAGAGATTATCGTGAAGGGTCGCGCCAAGACGCTTCAGTGTCAAAATCAAATCCTGTGCATCAGCAAGAAATTTTTCATCCATCACTGCCATCAATTGAGGCTATGGCACCGGAGCCAAGCTTATTTGAAGAGCAGGAGAAGCTGGCATCAGTGCTGCTTTCTCCTGTTTATGCAGATGAGGGTGTTCCAAATCCTAAAGATTCTGAACCAAAAATCTGGCAACTTCATAACAAGTATCTTATTTGTCAGATTAAGACCGGTCTGATGATTATTGATCAGCATGTCGCGCATGAACGGGTGCTTTATGAACGTGCTGTTGATGTGATGAACCAGAGTGTGCCAAATTCTCAGCAATTACTTTTTCCGCAAAAAATTGAGTTTCGAGCGTGGGAGTATGAAGTCTTTGAGGAGATTCGCGACGATTTATATCGTCTTGGGTTCAATTTGCGTCTTTTTGGTCATAAAACCATTATGATTGAAGGTGTTCCGCAAGATGTAAAGCCCGGCACAGAAGTGACTATTTTGCAGGATATGATTTCCGAGTATCAGGATAATGCCGCCAGACTCAAACTTGAAAAGCGTGATAATCTTGCGAAATCATACTCATGCAGGAATGCTATTATGACCGGTCAAAAACTCTCACTCGAAGAGATGCGCTCCTTGATCGACAACTTGTTTGCGACACGTGAGCCTTATACGTGCCCACACGGCAGACCGGTTATTATCAAGCTCTCTCTTGATCAGCTCGACAGGATGTTTGGGAGAAAATAAATAACACCCCATGTTATTTTGTCAACTGGGGTGTTACTGAGTGAGTAGTGCGAGTTACTTTTTGGGAGCAATTGCTGTGGTGATACCCGTTGATACGCCTTGGATAATTTGAACAGCAGTGTTGATTGTGTTTGTAAGAATGGTACCGCACAAATCGGTGCATGCTTGTACCACTGAACTGGCGGATGATACGCCACTTACCAGCGTATCAGCTACATTCTGGAGAAGAGCGCCGACCGCATTGAAGAGATCAGAAAAGACACCATTGGTTTCGTTTGCCATAGTTGCTTACTTGTTTAAAGGATGATGAAGGTTATTCAGGAAAAACTGTTATTCTGAATATAGAAACATAAATCGAATACGGAGAGTTTTACCGGTCAAATTAGCTCTCGGGTTATTGCTCGTTATTGCAGCAATGCAGCTTTTTCAGGAGAAAAGCCATTGATTGACCAAGATCCGCCATATTTTCCATCCCCTCTTTGTCGATTTCTACTTCGCTGCCTTCTCGTCCGCCGAATCCCATGTTCCAATACGTTGAACCAACGGTGAACATACTGCTGATCTGAAAAAGGTGATTGATGGAGTCGAACGCATGAATGGCACCGCCTCTGCGTAGTGACACAACGCCAGCGCCCACCTTGTGGCGCAACAGGTGGCCGTTGACACGGGCAACAAATCCTGCTCGATCAATCAGTGCTTTAAGTTCCGGGGTGATGTCGGCGAAATACACTGGTGAACCAAGAATCAGCGCATCTGCAGCAAGTATTTTTTCAAATACTTCGTTAAAAAGGTCGTTTTTGGTTGCGCAACGTTTGTCTTTAAGCTTTACGCATTGGTAGCACGAAAGGCAGCCTCTGATGAGAGTGCCACCAATTTGAATGAGTTCTGTTTCAATACCTTCCGCTTCGAGTGGTTCAAATGCTTTTTTTATGAGCTTTGCTGTGTTGCCATTTTTGCGAGGGCTGCCGTTGATACCGATGACTTTCATAGGGTGATCCGGTTTAGTTGCTGATACTATTATGAGGTTATGAAGTGAGTTGATTCATTATCCCGCGAATCTTCTCCAGCGCAAGCTGCATATCCTCCGGTAGTGGTGCGGTAAAAGAGAGTTCATCTCTGCTGGATGGTTGCTGAAACGAAAGTGTTTCGGCGTGCAATGCCTGGCGTGGCAGCAGTTCAAGCAGGTTTCTGACGAATCCCTCGCTTTTGCTGAAGGGGAGTGTACGCAGTGAGGCGCCTCCGTATGTTTCGTCGCCGAGTATCTGGTGGCCAAGGTGTTGCAGGTGAGCTCGGATTTGGTGAGTTCTTCCCGTATGCAGCGTGAGTGACAGGAGTGAAAACCAGTGGAGGTTTTCGGTGACGCTGTAGTCGGTAATGGCAGTTTTTCCATCCTTGCCTTCGTAGGGGAAATTTGCCATTACTTTCCGGTCTTTTCTCGACCGTCCGATATTGGTTGTTATGGTGCCCGACAGTGGATTGGGAACTCCCCATACCATTGCCTTATAGATCTTTATCACTTTGCGATCGGCGAACTGGCGCGCAAGACGGTGGAGAGCCACCGGATTTTTTGCGACAATGATAAGCCCGGAGGTGTTCTTGTCGAGTCGGTGCACAATGCCGGGACGAAGTTCGGACTTGTCGAGTTCTTCAGCATCTCTGCCGAGGTGATGGAGAATGGCGTTGGCTAAAGTGCCTGTCCAGTTGCCGAATGCCGGATGGACGACCATACCCGGATGTTTGTTGATGACCATCAGATCATCGTCTTCATAGATAATGTCAATTGGAATATCTTCCGGTGCCAGTTCCGGTGCGGGTGGCCGAAGAAAGGTCATCTGAATGACATCGCACGATTTGATGCGGTAGTTCGATTTGACGATTTTTTCATTGACCAGTACCCGTCCCTCCTCAATTGCCTCCTGCACCTTGTTGCGTGTAGCGTTTTCCACCTGGCGTGTCAGATATTGGTCAATCCGCATTGGCGTTTGTACGCGGCTGACCTGAAGGGTGAGCTTTTTCGGTTCAAGAGCAGCATCTATCCCCGATTCAGATTCGTTTTTTATCAACTGATTTTGCATTTTCCAAAACTTGAATACTACCGCCAGAACACTTGCGGAGTCAGTATAACAAAACCATACCATATCTGCTATGCTTTCCATGCAACAGTCGTCTGAGCTTCCTGTTCGTTCCGTTGATCTTACGGTTATAGGGTCTGGTCCTGGTGGTTATGAGGCAGCGCTTCGTGCTGCAAAGGCCGGAATGAAGGTTTGCCTTATTGAAAAAGCCGCATTGGGCGGTGTTTGTGTTAATTGGGGTTGTATTCCTACTAAAGCTCTTTTGAGGAGCGCCGAACTTTTTGAATTGGTGAAAAAAGCCGATCGATATGGAATTAAGGTTGCGTCGGGTGAGATTGATTTGGCGGAAGCAGTGAAGCGCAGCCGTAATGTGGCGCTGAAACTCTCGAAAGGGATCGGCTTTATGCTGCGTCGCGCAGGTGTTGATGTTGTGCAAGGTGAAGCTTTCTTCAACAGTGCTCACGATCTTGATGTTTTTCGTGACGGAGTTCGTGTGGAAACGGTGACGGCCAACCATATTATTATTGCTTCGGGTGCTCGCTCGCGCCAACTCTCCGGTATGGAGCCTGACGGAAAACGCATTATCACCAGCAGGGAAGCGCTTGCGCTCAAGCAGCTTCCTGCATCAATGATTGTGGTCGGCGGCGGTGCAATCGGTGTTGAAATGGCTTGGTTTTATGCCATGGCAGGTACTGCTGTGACTATTGTGGAGCTGTTGCCGCGTTTGTTGCCGCTTGAGGATGTAGAGATTTCTGAGGCGCTGCAGCTTTCATTTGAGAAAGCGGGCATAACTGTTGTAACAGGCGCTAAGCTGGAGGATGTGACGGTTGAGGGTGAGCAGGTGCGGGCTATGCTGGTTGCTGAGGGTGCTGAGCCACAGCCGGTTCAGGCGGATCATCTCCTTGTTGCGGTTGGTGTTACCGGTAACAGTGACGGGCTTGGTCTGGAGTGTGCCGGTGTTGAGGTTGCGCGTGGTTTTATTGTGACTGATGCCTTATGCAGAACAACGGCCACGAATATTTTCGCAATTGGCGATGTTCGTGGTGGTATGTTGCTGGCGCACAAAGCTTCGGCTGAAGCAGTTATTGCGGTCGATACTATCGGCGGAAAAAGCTCTACACCCATTGATGAGAGTATGATTCCTCGCTGTGTTTATGCTGAGCCGTCAGTTGCGAGTATCGGGCTGAGCGAGGAGCAGGCGATTGCGCGAGGCTATACGGTCAAGGTCGGACGTGCCATGTTTGCAGCATCGGGCAAAGCGAATGCCTACGGTAATCTTGAGGGTTTGGTGAAGCTGGTGTTTAACAGTGCTGATTATAGCCTGCTGGGCGCGCATGTTCTGGGGCATGGAGCCGTTGAGCTGATTGGCGAACTGACACTTGCCCGTCGGTTTGAGCTGACGGCTGAACAGATTGCTTCTACGATACACGCGCATCCAACGCTTTCTGAAAGTATAAAAGAGGCTGCAGAAAATGCTCTGCAAAAGTGACTTTTTGATATTGTCTATCCAAAAGTATAAATTCAGAGTCTGAAAATTAACTTCTAAACATTAAGCCTTTTCCGGTGAATGAGTTCACAGGGCGAAGGTATCAACCAAACGCGAAACGACCAATTATGACTCAGACTGAACCAGTTGCAAAAAAAACTGCTGCAAAGAAACCAGTTGCGGCAAAGGCGAAGGCGGAATCAGCAGTAAAGAAAAAGAAGTCTGGCCTGGCATTTCCTTTTACCGCAATTGTTGGTCAGGAGGAGATGAAACTCAGTCTGATTCTCAATATTATTGACCCGAGAATTGGAGGTGTGCTGGTGATGGGCCACAGAGGTACCGGAAAGAGTACCACCGTCAGGGCGCTTGCTGAAGTGCTTCCTTTCATCGAAAGGGTTGCAGGTGATACTTATAATCGTACTGTTGAACAGTATCTTGAGGCTGAAGATGGTAAAAAAGGCGGTAAGGCAATTGACCCTGCAACACTCAAGGTTGAGCAAATTCCGGTTCCGGTTGTTGATCTTCCACTTGGTGCTACTGAAGACCGTGTTTGCGGTACCATCGATATCGAACAGGCACTGACCAGTGGTGTCAAGGCTTTTGAGCCAGGCTTGCTCGCTCAGGCTAACCGGGGCTTTCTCTATATTGATGAAGTGAACTTGCTTGACGATCACCTTGTTGACGTTCTTCTTGACGTTGCTGCCAGCGGTAAAAACGTGGTTGAACGTGAAGGTATCAGTATTCGCCACCCGGCGCGTTTTGTGCTTGTGGGCTCTGGTAACCCGGAAGAGGGTGAACTTCGTCCCCAGCTTCTCGACCGTTTCGGTCTTCATGCCCGTATCATTACGATTCTTGATATTCAAAAGCGAGTTGCTATTGTTAAGCTTCGCCGTGAGTTTGATGAGAATCCTGATGCGTTTATGGAAAAATATAATGCAGAACAGCAGGCTTTGCAGCAGAAGATTCAGACGGCAAAGGATTTGTTGCCTCAGGTTACCATGACTGATGAGGTGCTGACTGATATTGCCAAGCTTTGTATGAATCTTGGTATTGATGGTCACCGTGGTGAACTTACCATTACCCGTACAGCGCATGCTCATGCAGCCTATAAGGGCGAAACCGTTGTTACCATGCAGCATGTTAAGGAGATTGCAGGGCTTTGCCTGCGTCACCGCCTGCGCAAAGATCCGCTTGAAACTCTTGATGCCGGTGAAAAAATTGATCGTGAACTTGCTAAAGTCCTCGGAGAAGTGGAAGCCGTATAATGATAGCGTTTACCGATATTGTAGGGATGGATCTGGCCAAGCAGGCGCTTATGCTGCTGGCCGTTGATTCAGAACTTGGCGGTGTTGTTATCCCTTCTGCTGTTGGGTCGGGAAAATCGACACTTGCCAGGGCGTTTGCTGATATTCTTCCCGAAAGCACCCCTTTTGTGGAACTTCCTTTGAACGTTACTGAAGATCGTTTAATTGGTGGCGTTGATCTTGAGGCAACTCTTGCTACTGGTCTTCGTGTGGTGCAGCACGGTGTGCTCTCTAAAGCCCATGGTGGTGTGCTCTATGTTGATTCGCTCAGTCTGCTCGACAGCTCGGCCGTGTCGCACATTATGGATGCGATGTCGCGCAGTGAGGTGCTTGTTGAGCGTGAGGGGCTTAGTGAGGTGCATCCCGCGAAGTTCATGCTCGTTGGTACCTACGACCCTTCCGACGGAGAGGTTCGTATGGGGCTGCTGGACCGCATTGGCATTATTGTGCCTTTTACGGCGCAGAATGACTATCGTGCCCGGAAAAAAATTGTCAATATTGTAATGGGTACGCGCGATGCTGAGGACACTCAGGATGAACTGAACATGCTTGCGGGTTTTATTAAAGCCGCAAAAGAGCAGTTGCCGCACGTTTCTATTACTGACGATCAGATTAAGGCGTTGATTCAGACGGCAATCAGTTTGGGTGTTGAGGGAAATCGTGTTGATATTTTTACCGTTCGAGCAGCACTTGCGTCGGCAGCACTTGCCCAGCGCAGTGATGTTGAAGATGAGGATATGAAGCAGGCGATTAAGCTGGTGCTGATTCCTCGTGCTACGCGTATGCCGGAGAGAGAGGCTGAATCGAATGAAGCACCCCCGCAAGAGGAGCTCCCGCCACCACCGGAGGATGAACCGGAGGGGGAAGATGAGGAAGCGCCAGCGGATACATCAGATTCTGATGCTGAAGAGCAGCAGAAAGAGACTCCAGATATGATTGAGGAGCTGATGATGGAGGCGGTCGAAATGGAACTGCCGGATAATATTCTCAATATCTCCCTTGCCTCAAAAAAGAAGGCGACAACTGGAAGCCGTGGTGAAGCGCTCAACAACAAGCGTGGCCGTTTTGTGCGGTCGCAGCCGGGTGAGATGCGCAGTGGTAAAGTTGCGCTTATCCCAACACTTATCTCTGCTGCACCGTGGCAGGAGACTCGCCGCCGCGACAGCAAAATGGCTGGCAGACCAAAAACAGCCCTGCTCATCACGAAGGACGATGTTAAAATCAAGCGATTCCGCGATAAGTCGGGTACGCTCTTTATTTTCATGGTTGATGCTTCTGGCTCCATGGCGCTGAACCGTATGCGCCAGGCGAAAGGTGCTGTAGCAAGTCTTTTGCAGAACGCTTATGTGCATCGCGATCAGGTTGCTCTTATTTCGTTCCGTGGCAAGCAGGCACAGGTATTGCTTCCGCCATCACAGAGTGTTGACCGTGCAAAACGTGAGCTTGATGTGCTGCCGACTGGTGGAGGCACGCCGCTTGCTTCTGCACTCTATCTTGGTTGGGAGACTGCTAAACAGGCTCGAACCAAAGGGGTGACACAGGTGATGTTTGTGCTTATTACTGATGGACGTGGTAATATCAGCCTGCAATCGACTTTTGATCCTACTGCAGAAAAAGCGACCAAGGAGGAGCTTGAGAAGGAGGTTGAGGCACTATCGCTATCTATCCAGGCTGATGGTGTTGCTGCTATCGTTATCGATACCCAGATGAACTATCTTTCGAGGGGTGAAGCACCCAAGCTTGCCCAGAAGCTCGGAGGGCGTTATTTCTATTTGCCGAATGCAAAAGCCGAGCAGATTGTTGAAGCTGCGTTGAGTTTTTAACGTTCGAGACGGTACATATCTACGTTTAAAAGACGTTGCCTGAGCGTAGTCGAAGGCAACGTCTTTTTTTTGTTGGTGGCAGGACATCGTTCACTGAGCAGAGCCGAAGTGAATTGTATGGTTATTGGGCTTGTCTGAATGAACGATGCCAAAACATAGTCATTGAGCTTATTAATTCACATAGAATCATTGCTTTATTGGTGATTTTACGTTAAGCTTCAAAGGTTCGGTAAATGTCAACAAAAATATCTGAATCAGAATTCAAAAAAATTTAAGAATGAACCGAATGAATTCAGAAAATTTATTAATCCCAAAAATTCTGATTCAGACAAGTACATGAATTGAACGTATGGAAAATTTTGATGAATATATACGACAGGGTGAACCAAGCAAAGCAGAAAAAGCTAAAGTTTGGAAAACAGCTATCGGTTTGCAACAAGTGGATGGGTTAAAGCCATCTGACTATTTGATAGCTACTGCCAAAAAAAATATTGATGGTGATATTTCCATTCAAGAAGTTAAACAACGTATTGACAGCTATTACCAACAGCACCCCCAAAAAAACGATGAAAACCGAACCGAAGAAGCCGACAAAGTTTCGGCACGCATTGCAGAAATTTTAAGCGAACAAACATTTACCTTCTCTCCGATTGAATATCTTACTATTCATCGCAGGTTGTTTCAGGGTATATACAACCATGCAGGTAAAATCCGCGACTACAACATCACTAAACAAGAGTGGGTTTTAAATGGGGAAACGGTTTTGTATGCAAGTGCAGAGAGTTTGAAAGCCACATTTGAATACGATTTTGAACAAGAAAAGAAGTTTAGCTACAAAGGATTGAGCAAACAAGAAACCATTGAACACATCGCGCTTTTTATTTCCTTCCTGTGGCAAATCCACGTTTTTGGGGAAGGCAACACCAGAACAACAGCAATATTTTTAATCAAATACCTGCGCTTGTTCGGTTTTGAAGTGAATAACGAAATGTTTGAGCGAAATTCGTGGTATTTCCGCAATGCATTAGTGAGAGCCAATTATAGAAATCACTCAAATAACATTGATGCAAACAATGAATTTTTATTGCGCTTTTTTGAAAACTTGTTGCTTGGAAAAAACCACATCTTAAAAAACCGCGAAATTCATGTTCAGTATATTGATTTTGCAAATAGACAAAATGACCCTGTAAAAGCAATAAATGACCTTGTAAATGACCCTGTAAAAAGTAACATCTTACATCGTTTAAAACAAAAGCCAAAAGCCAAATACATTGAAATTGCCAATGAAACAGGATATTCCATTTCAACCATTAAAAGACATATTCAGGAACTAAAAAAACTTGGGTTAGTAGAACGCATTGGAAGCGATAAAACAGGATATTGGGAAATTAATAATTGAACTTGTAGCAGAATAACCCCTTATGTGTGAATATAGATGTCGCCTCAACTAGGGAGACATCTATATTCACACATAAGGGCATTGTAGAATGCTTTAACTCGTATAATACCAAGCTCAATTCCGAGCTGATGGTTATTTTAAACAGAAAGGCATAATGACAAGCACCCAACAACGCGCCGAACTGCAACGCCAAATCTGGCAGATTGCCAATGATGTACGAGGCGCAGTCGATGGCTGGGATTTCAAGCAATATGTACTTGGCACCTTGTTCTATCGCTTTATCAGTGAAAACTTTGCCAGTTACATTGACGGCGGTGATGACAGCATCAACTATGCGCAACTCGGCGATAAGGTCATCACCCCCGAAATCAAAGATGATGCCATTAAAACCAAGGGCTACTTCATCTACCCCAGCCAACTGTTCGCCAGCATTGCCGCCAGAGCCAACACCAACGAAAGCTTGAATACCGACCTGGCCGCCATATTTGCCGCCATCGAAAGCTCCGCCAACGGCTACCCCTCGGAGCAGGATATTAAAGGGCTGTTTGCCGATTTCGATACCACCAGTAATCGCCTCGGTAACACCGTCGCCGACAAAAACACCCGTTTGGCCGCTGTACTCAAAGGGGTGGAGAGGCTGGACTTTGGCGACTTTGAAGGTAGCCACATCGACCTGTTTGGCGATGCCTACGAGTTTTTGATCTCTAACTACGCCGCTAATGCCGGTAAATCCGGTGGCGAGTTTTTCACACCGCAACATGTTTCCAGGCTGATAGCACAACTGGCGATGCACAAGCAAACCAGCGTCAATAAGATTTATGACCCTGCGTGTGGTTCCGGTTCCCTGCTGCTGCAATCCAAAAAGCACTTTGATGCCCACATTATTGAAGACGGCTTTTTTGGTCAGGAGATCAACCACACCACCTATAACCTGGCCCGTATGAACATGTTTTTGCACAACATCAATTACGACAAGTTCAACATTCAATTGGGTGATACGCTGCGAAACCCGGATTTTGGTGATGACAAACCCTTTGATGCTATTGTCTCCAACCCGCCGTATTCGGTGAAATGGATAGGCAGTGACGACCCAACCCTGATTAATGATGAGCGCTTTGCTGCGGCTGGTGTTTTAGCACCTCAATCCAAAGCCGACTTGGCTTTTGTACTCCATGCTCTCAGTTACCTGTCCGGCAAAGGCCGTGCGGCGATTGTCTGCTTTCCCGGTATTTTTTACCGTGGCGGTGCCGAGCAGAAAATCCGCCAATATCTGGTGGACAACAATTATGTCGAAACCGTGATTTCACTTGCGCCCAACCTGTTTTTTGGCACCACCATCGCGGTTACCATTTTGGTGCTGTCCAAACACAAAATCGACACCACCACCCAGTTTATTGATGCCAGTGCACTGTTTAAAAAGGAAACCAATACCAACACCCTCACCGACACCCACATCGAACACATCATGCAGGCATTCGACAGCAAAACGAATGTTGAGCATTTTGCCAAATCGGTCAGTTGTGAGGCAATCGCTGCCAATGATTACAACCTGTCGGTCAGCAGCTATGTGGAAGCTAAAGATAACCGTGAAGTGGTTGATATTACTCAGCTCAATGCCGAGCTGAAAACCACGGTTGCGAAAATTGACCAGTTGCGCAAGGAGATTGATGCGATTGTGTCTGAGATTGAAGGTGAGGAGGCTTAAGCCATGAGCGATGTCATTATTTACACCACCGAAGACGGCAGACCAAAATTGATTTACATCTGGAAAACGGCACGGTTTGGTTATCTCAATCAGAAATTGCCGAGCTTTTTCAAACCACCAAGCAAAATATCAGCAAGCACACGCAGGCCATTTTTGACGACCAAGAGCTGAATGAGAAAGCAACTGTCAACCATCAGATGACAGTTCAAAAAGAAGGCGAGCGCGATAAGTTTTATGGAAAAACTACTGGATGATCACTATGCAGTGCAATCCACTGGGAGAAAGACCATGAATGAACCGAAAAACAAAATAACCTTGTTTGATAACAGGGAAGTGCGCCAATTATGGGAGGATGAAGCCGAAAAATGGTGGTTCTCGGTCGTTGATGTTATTGCCATTTTGAGTGACCAACCCAGCCATGAGCGCGCCCGCAAGTATTGGAGCGTGATGAAAACACGCCTAAAACAAGAGGGGGCTGAACCGACTACAGTTTGTAGTCAGTTGAAAATGCAAGCCCACGACGGAAAAATGCGTCTGACCGACGTGGCCGACACAGAACAGCTTCTGCGCATTATCCAATCCGTGCCCTCTCCAAAGGCCGAGCCATTCAAACTGTGGCTGGCACAGGTGGGCCGCGAACGCTTGGACGAAACGGTTGACCCCGAGCTTTCGATTGATCGCGCTATTCACAGCTACCGTCGCTTGGGTTACAGCGAGAATTGGATCAACCAGCGCATCAAATCCATCGAAGTGCGCAAGGCACTGACCGACGAATGGGACAAGGCGGGGGTTCAGCAAGGCCAAGAATATGCCGCGCTTACCGACCTGATGAGCCGCGTATGGAGCGGCATGAGCACCCGCGAATACAAGCAGCACAAGGGGCTGAAAAAAGAAAACCTGCGCGACAACATGACCAACACCGAACTGGTGCTCAACATGCTGGCCGAAGTTGCCACTACGGATATTTCGCAAGTGCGTAACCCCGAAGGTCTTGCTGAAAGCGCGCAAGTCGCGAAAGAAGGCGCCAAGACCGCCAAGGCTGCGCGCCAGCAATTGGAAAGGAGCACGGGCAAACCGGTAGTCAGTAAGTTGAACGCAAAACAACTGGCCGCACAGCAGTTGGAAAGCGATTCCGATAAGGCGATCAGAGCCATTGAGAAAAAAGGCAGCCGCGATGAGTGAGATGCATTTTATGGAAAAACTGCTGGATGGCGTTGAAGTGGAATGGAAGGCGTTGGGAGCGGTGTCTAATATTTTACGTGGCAGAAGATTAACGAAAAATCAACTATCTGATAGCGAAAAATTTCCCGTATTTCACGGTGGCTTAGACCCGTTAGGTTATTACGGACAGGGTAACAGACCTGCCAATACAGTAATGATTATTAATGTCGGTGCTTCTGCCGGCACGGTGGGTTACAGTGTAGTCGATTTTTGGTCTTCGGATGGCTGTTTCTGTATTGAACATAATGACTCATTAAACAATAGATTTTTATATTACGCTCTAATTGGTCATCAACAATTATTGCGATCAAGGGTGCGAGTTGCAGGAATACCAACACTTGATGCTATTGTGGTTGAAAAACTTCAAATCCCCATCCCATGCCCAGAAAACCCAGAAAAATCGTTTGAGATTCAAGCCGAAATCGTCCGTATTTTGGACGCCTTCACCGAGCTTACCGCCGAGCTTACCGCCGAGCTTACCGCCCGCAAAAAACAATACAACTACTATCGTGACCAGTTGTTGAGTTTTGAAGAAGGAGAAGTCGAATGGAAAACGTTGGGGGATCTATGTGTAATTGGGGATGGTTTACATGGAACCCCAAAATATGATGACAATGGGGAATATTTTTTTATAAATGGAAATAATTTAGACAATGGGAATATTGTCTTCAATGACAAAACAAAAAAAGTGAATAATTCGATGTTTAAAAAGCACGGGATTATTTTTACGGCTAAAAATACTGTTTTTTTATCAATTAACGGCACAATTGGCAGCGTTTCATTCTATGACAATGAAAAAATTATACTTGGTAAATCTGTTGCCTTTTTTAACATTAAATCATCTGAACTCTATTCAAGATACTTATACTATTTCCTGCAAACCGATTTTTCTAAAAAATATTTTGAAGCTCAAAAAACAGGTTCGACAATTAAAAATTTAGGTTTGAAAGCTTTAAGATCGTTTGAAATTCCGCTTCCAACCTACGCCGAACAAGCCCGAATCGTCTCTCTTCTGGATAAGTTCGATGCCCTGACCAACTCCATCACCGAAGGCTTGCCCCGCGAAATTGCATTGCGCCAAAAGCAATACGAGCACTACCGTAATTTGCTGTTGAGCTTTAAGGGGAAAGCCCATGCAAACTGACACCAAACTCCAGTTGTTTGAATCGGTGCACATCCGTAGCCATTGGGATGCTGAACTTGAAGAGTGGTTTTTTTCTGTTGTTGATGTGGTTGCTGCGCTCACAGACAGTGCGAACCCCACAGATTATCTAAAGAAGCTGCGCAAAAGGGACGAACAATTAGGCGAGTACGTAGGGACAAATTGTCCCCAGGTAGCCATGCAGTCTGCCACGGGCAAATTGAGAAAGACGCTGGCAGCGACCAACCAGCAGTTATTCCGGATTATTCAGTCTATCCCCTCTAAAAAAGCAGAGCCTTTTAAACTGTGGTTGGCCGAGGTGGCAAATCAACGCTTGGAGCAACTGCAAGACCCTGAGTTATCCATAGAACAGGCCATGCTGGATTACAAGCGCCTGGGTTACACAGACAACTGGATCAACCAACGGCTAAAAAGCATAGAGATCCGCAAAGAATTAACCGACGAGTGGAAGAAGCACGGCTTGCAGGAGGGCGGCGAATTCGCCTTTTTAACCGATGTCATTTACAAAACGTGGGCAGGAAAAACCGCCAAAGAATACAAGCAATACAAAGGGCTTAAAAAGGAGAACCTGCGTGACAACATGACCAATAAAGAATTGGTGATGAATATGCTGGCAGAGTTGTCCACCAAAGAGATTTCAGAAGTCGTTAACCCTCAGTCGTTTGCAGAACATGAGGATGTGGCAAAACGTGGTGGCGGTGTTGCCAAAGAAGCTAAACTGAAATTGGAAGCAGAAACGGGTAAAAAGGTTGTCAGCGCACAAAACGCCAGGCAATTGCAGTTATCAAACAAAGGCAAAAAGAATGATTAGCTACACCACGTCCATCGCAGAATCGAACAACTTTATTGTTCTGGATAAATACACCAAGGAATGGCAGGTTAATGAAAGCTACCAAAGTGAATATGATTTGGAGCGGGAATTCATTCAGGATTTGCAGAATCAGGGGTATGAATATGCCCAAGGTTTAAACTCGCCCGAGAAGCTGCTGGCCAATGCACGCGAGCAGTTGCAATCGCTGAATAACATGCAGTTTTCCGACGGTGAGTGGCTGCGATTTGTGGAGACTTGGCTGGATAAACCAAGCGATAGCATTGTCGACAAAACCCGCAAAATTCATGATGACTATATTCATGATTTTGTGTTTGACGATGGTCGAATTAAGAATATTTACCTGTTAGACAAAAAGAACATTGCCCGCAATAAGGTGCAGGTGATCAAGCAGTTTGAACAAGCCGGAGCGCATGCTAATCGCTACGATGTGACGGTGCTGGTCAATGGTTTGCCGCTGGTGCAGATTGAGCTGAAAAAGCGCGGCGTGGCCATTCGTGAAGCCTTTAATCAGGTGCACCGTTACAGCAAAGAGAGCCTTAATAGTGCACAGTCGCTGTATAAATATTTGCAACTGTTTGTGATCTCCAATGGCACCGATAGCCGTTATTTTGCCAACACCACTCAGCGCAACAAAAACAGTTTTGATTTCACCATGAATTGGGCGAAAGCCGATAACAGCCTGATTAAAGACCTGAAAGACTTTACCGCCACCTTCTTCCAGAAAAACACCCTGCTCAATGTGCTGCTGCATTATTCGGTATTTGATGTCAGCAACACGCTACTGGTGATGCGCCCTTACCAGATTGCTGCTACCGAGCGCATTTTATGGAAGATTAAGAGCTCGTATCAATCAAAAAAATGGAGCAAGCCCGAAAGTGGCGGCTTCATTTGGCACACCACCGGTTCGGGTAAAACCTTAACCAGCTTTAAAGCGGCGCGTTTGGCGACTGAGCTGGAGTTTATCGACAAGGTATTTTTCGTGGTGGATCGTAAAGATCTGGATTACCAGACCATGAAGGAATACCAGCGCTTTTCGCCGGATAGCGTCAATGGCTCTGACAGCACCGCCGGACTCAAGCGCAACCTGGATAAGGACGACAACAAAATCATTGTCACCACCATCCAGAAGCTCAACCACCTGATGAAAAGTGAAGGAGACTTGCCTGTTTACAGCAAGCAAGTGGTGTTTATTTTTGATGAGGCGCACCGCAGCCAATTTGGTGAGGCACAGAAAAACCTGAAGAAAAAATTTAAAAGGTTTTATCAGTTTGGTTTTACTGGCACACCGATCTTTCCGCAAAACGCTTTGGGGGCTGAGACCACTGCCAGTGTGTTTGGTCGTGAATTGCACTCTTATGTGATTACCGATGCCATTCGCGATGAAAAAGTGTTGAAGTTCAAGGTGGACTATAACAATGTGCGCCCTCAGTTTAAGGCGATTGAAACTGAACAGGATGAAAAAAAACTCAACGCGGCAGAAAACAAGCAAGCCTTGTTACACCCCGACCGAATCCGGGAAATATCCAAGTACATTCTGAATAACTTCCGGCAGAAAACCCATCGTCTGCAAGCCGGTGCCAAAGGCTTTAATGCCATGTTTGCGGTGAGCAGTGTGGATGCCGCCAAGCTGTATTATGAGTCGTTCAAGCAATTGCAGAAAGAGACTGATAAGCCACTGATGGTTGCCACCATCTTCTCGTTTGCGGCCAATGAAGAGCAAGATGCCGTGGGCGAGATTCTGGACGAAAGCTTTGATGTATCCGCCATGAACAGCAGCGCCAAAGAGTTTTTAGGCGCGGCTATTGCTGACTATAACGCAGCCTTTAAAATCAGATTTGGCCTGGATAGCAATGGCTTTCAAAACTATTACCGCGACCTTGCCCAGCGCGTCAAAAGCCAGGAAATAGATTTGCTGATTGTTGTTGGCATGTTTTTAACCGGTTTTGATGCGCCGACGTTGAGCACCTTGTTTGTTGATAAAAACCTGCGCTATCACGGGTTGATGCAGGCCTATTCGCGTACCAATCGTATTTATGATGCAACCAAGACCTTTGGCAATATCGTCACCTTCCGGGATTTAGAACAAGCCACCATCGATGCCATTACGCTATTTGGTGATACCAACACCAAAAATGTGGTGCTGGAAAAGAGTTATAAGGAATACATGGAAGGTTTTACCGATGTGGTCACCGGTGAAGCCCGACGGGGCTATAGGGAGGTGGTAACGGAATTACAGCAACGCTTCCCCAACCCTGATGAGATTGTTAAAGAGTCCGATAAAAAGGCCTTCGCAAAATTATTTGGCGAATATTTGCGCGTAGAGAACGTGCTGCAAAACTACGATGAATTTGCCAGCCTGAAAACCTTGCAAAGCATCAATATGGACGACGCAGAGGCTGTTGAGGCATTCAAAGCCCATCATTATGTAAGCGACGAAGAGCTTAAAGTGCTGCAAGCGATTAAGATGCCAACTGCACGTACAATACAGGATTACCGCTCAACCTATAACGATATTCGCGATTGGCTTCGCCGTGAAAAAGCAGTTTCCGACAAAGAGAAATCCTCCATTGATTGGGATGACGTGGTTTTTGAGATAGATCTGCTCAAATCACAAGAGATCAACCTGGACTACATTCTGGAATTGATTTTTGAGAACAATAAAAAGGTTAAAGACAAAGGAGCACTGGTTGAAGATGTGCGTCGGGTGATTCGTGCCAGCCTTGGCAACCGTGCGAAGGAGAGTCTCTTGGTGGATTTTATCAATCACACCGATTTTGACACAATTAATGATAAAGCCACTGTTATTGATACCTTTTTCACCTTTGCGCAAGCCGAGCAGCAACGCGAGGCAGAGGCGCTTATCAGCTCTGAGCACTTGAATACAGATGCTGCCAAGCGTTATATCTCAACTTCGCTGAAGCGAGAATTTGCCAGTGACAATGGCACTGAGCTCAATACCATTCTTCCTAAAATGAGCCCGTTAAACCCGCAATACCTGACAAAAAAACAGAGTGTTTTTCAAAAAATTGCCGCTTTTGTTGAAAAGTTTAAAGGTGTGGGTGGGCGGATTTAGACCTGCCTGCACTCGGATAAATTACTCGCTGCGCTCCTGATTTACGCCTAATCTTGGGCGTTCTGCCCCATAGAAGATCGCCGTGCGGTTCGTTTGACAATCTCATTAATTGTAGCCACTATAGTTGCCATTTACAGTGATTGTAGTGGTAACCATATTTGCTGATGTAAAGTAAGCGCATTCCTGCGCTACTCGAATGAAAATTACAATTGATGAATTGGTATGCTCTAAAATATGCGTAACTTATTATTCGGAACATAGCTTTCCCAAGCAATTGTACTGGCCGCAAGTTGAAATTATTGTGCGTTCTGCTGCACACCGGTATGAACATATTATCTCTCAAAAAAGTCTTCGGGGATATTTACATCGGTATGCAATTTTAGGATTTATTGATCGCGAACATGAAAAATGGTAAAACACTATAAGTGAAAAATGTGAATATTCTTTTAAATATTGAGATAAAGCTGTTATGAATCAGAATGAGGCGATAGATTTTAATCAGTTAAAATCACTCATAGCTCAGTGCGGAATGGAAGAAAAAACAGAAATTGTTCGGATGTTGGAAAAAGATACCTTTCCACTTCGTTTTAATCGGTTTTTGAGTAAAGTAAGAACGGATGAACTGACATTAGAAGAGATTACGGCAGAAGTGGAAACAGTCAGAGGAAAAAGGTATCGTGCGAAAAGAAAGTAATATAAGGGTTGTGATAGATACAAACATCTGGGTTGGTTTTTTAATCGGTAAAACTCTCTCAGGTCTGTCTGAAGCTATAGTCTGCAGGCGATGACCAGCTCACTTCAAAAAAGCAAAGCTTGGCTTATAAATCAAGCACTTAAAGAATACATTGAAAGACTAAGTGCCGAGCAAGAGCGTTGGCAGGAAACCTTGCAAGCTATGGATTCTGTTGCACATGGAAATGTTACCTCAGGTGATGCTGTACATGAATGGCTACGTAGCTGGGGTTCTGATAATGAACTTCCTCCACCGGATGTTAAAAAGTGAAAATAGAATATTCTGCTGAGGCAATCGATGTCCTCTGTATTTTTGATTGTCCTCCGCCCCCAACTCAATGCGCGCCCGACAAATCCGCCTTCTCCGCTTTGTTAATCTTGATAAAAAAGAGCAGCGGCAACGCGATGGCAAACAGCAGTGCGACAAGCATAAAGGCGTCCATGTAGGCGAGATGGTGGCTTTGGGCGGTCACGGTACCTTCAAGCGAATGCAGCGCGGCAAGCTCTGCGCCAGCAGGTGAGAGCCCGCTTTTCATGGTCGCGGTCTGCTTTATCGCATCAAGCCGAGCGATTGCTGCCGGATCGTAGGGGGAGAGATGGCTGAGCAGCTCAATGCGGTGTTCCGCAACTCGTTTGACAATGTGGGTGTTGGTTATGGCTATGCCGAATGAACCACCGAGCTGGCGCACCATGTTGTTAAGCCCCGTCGCCTGCCCAATGTCCTTGCCGTGCAATCCCGCTACGGCAAGCATGGTGACGGGAATGAAGATAAATCCGAGAGCGACACCGCGAAGCAGGAGTATCCAGAAGAAATTTTCAGCGCCTGACTGCATGGTCTGTTGACCAAGCATCCAGCAGAAGGTAATGAATGCAATCATACCAACGGTCATCAGCTTTTTTGGTGAAACGCCTTTCTGAAGCGCCATGCCGAGCGGCATGGAGATGATGCCTGTCACCATGGCGCTGGGAAAGAGCACCAGTCCGGTCAGTACGGCAGTAAATCCAAGCAGGCGCTGCACAAACACCGGAAAGACAAAGAGTGATCCGTAGAGACCAAATCCTACGACAAAAGTAAGTACAGCGGCAATTGGCAGATTACGGCTTCGAGTCAGCACGCGCAGATCAACGGCAGGCTCTTCGGTGTGCAGTTCCCACCAGACAAAGGCTGCGAGCGATAATACGGCGATGATTGTGAACCAAGTGATATAGGGAGTTTCAAACCAGTCTTTTGACTCTCCCTTTTCAAGAATGAATTGCAATGCACCGATACCGACCGCCAGAAGTCCGATCCCCGTCCAGTCAATTTTTGAGACAGAGTGCTGAACTTTCGGTTCCTTGAGAAAGGTGAAGGCAGACCAGGAAGCAAGCAGCCCGACTGGTATGTTGACGAAAAAGCACCACTCCCATGAGAAATAGTCCACAAGATAACCGCCAAGCAGAGGGCCAAAGGTTGGGCCGAGCACAAGTCCCATCGAGAAAATGCCGGTGGCGGTGCCTCGCTCTTCCGGCTTGAATGTTTCGTAGAGAATCGCCTGTGATGTCGGCAGCAGCGCTCCGCCACCGATGCCTTGCAGGAAGCGGAAGAAGACCAGTGTCCAGATGTCGGTGGAGATGCCGCAGAGCAGCGATGCAGCAGTAAAAAGCAGAATCGAGCCGATGTAGTAGTTGCGGCGTCCGAGCAAGTTACCGAGAAAGCCGGAGAGCGGAATGACGATGACGTTGGCGATAGCGTAGCTGGTGACCACCCAGGCGACATCCTCAATGCTGGCACCGAGGTTGCCGCTGATCTGGGTCAGGGCAACGTTCACAATAGTGGTGTCGATCAGCTCCAGCATTGCGGCCACAATTACGGTCAGTGTGATGATGACTTTGCGAGCACCGGTTTCGTAATGATGGGCTGGGTTTGGCAGCATTGCAGCTACCGCTGTGCCATTCTGTTGTTGTGACTCTGCCATGCGTTATATGGATTCCTGTTCAATGACCATTGTTCTCATTTTGCCTTCACTTCAACGGTGACGTTCATCCCTGCGGCAAGCGGATGGTGCTTGTCTGGCTTTTCAGTAAAGAGAATTTTTACCGGAATGCGCTGTGTCACCTTGATGAAGTTTCCGCTGGCGTTGTCGGGAGGAAGCATGGCAAATTTTGCGCCGGTGCCAGAGGAGAGTGATTCAACTTTGCCTTTGAACTCTTTGCCAGGATAGGCATCTACTTTGATAATAACCGGCTCTCCGACAATGATTTTCTCAAGCTGCGTTTCCTTGAAGTTGGCGACAATCCAGAGATCTTTGCTGCCGACCAGCGCAATCAACTGTTGGCCCGGCGAGACGTACTGACCCGTCTGCACATTTTTTTTTGACACTTGACCAGAGGCTGGAGCTGTAATGGAGGTGTACGATAATTGCAGTTCAGCTTCGCGCAGCTTGGCCTCACACTTTTTTATCTCAGCCATTTTCAGGGGTATCTCGGCAAGCGCTGCCTGATAGTTATTACCGGCACTGGCATACTGGGCTGATGCTGCTTGTGCTCCCGCTTTGACGGCGTCGAACTCTGCTTGTGAAATGACCTCCTGTTGACGGAGATTGTTGTTGCGGGCGAGGTCGGCTTGCTGTTTGCGGCTTGTGGCTTCTGCGGCGCTTGCGGAGGCTTGTGCAGCATGTGCCTGCTCCGTGACAGCTTTTACTTCTGCCTGTGCGCTGAGCAGCTCGGCAGCGGCAATGTCGCGGCGCACTTCGTAATCAGTCGCATCGAGCAGGATGAGTGTATCACCTTTGTTGACTGGCTGGTTGTCGCTTGCAAGCACCTCTGCTACTTTGCCCGGAACTCGCGAAATCACAGGATAAATATCTCCCTCAATCTGTGCGTTATCCGTCTCTACATAGAGGAGTGAGTGATAGACTTTGCTGCCTCCCCAGATCAGGGCGATGGCAAGCAGAGTGCCGATAATGACGATGCGCAAAGGATTTGAAGCTTTTGCCGGTTCTTGTGGAGAAGTGTTTTTTTCAGCCATTGTTGTTGATTCAGGTTGTTCCATTTTACCAGAAAATCTCCCCTGTTGTGCGTTTTAGTGAATAGGTGTTCAGCATATAAGCGTAAGCGGCTTGCAGGCGGGCAAGTTCAGCCTGGGAAAGAGCGGCTTCGGTGTCGAGCAGGTCGAGCGCAGTTGCCATGCCGTTTTCGTAGCGTGCCCGTGCGTGCTTTGCGGCAAGTTCCGCCTGTTGTACCTGCACTTCCGTCGTACTCATCTTCTCCGATGCTGTCTGCAGTGCATGGAGAGTCTCCGCTATGTCGCTTTTCGCCAGTTGCTCAGCGTCAAGCCGTCGTCGGGTTGCTGCACGTGCCAGAGCAGTGCGTTCCTGCTGCTCAGCGCTGGTGCGGAAACCGGTAAAGAGCGGAATCTCAAGGTGCAGGTTGGCGGCAACGTTATTGCGTATTTCATTGATATCAGGCTGATAGCCATTGCTGACACCATAAGAGAGGCTTGCGGTAACAACCGGCAAACCCTCTTTTCCAGCCAGTGAACGGTGCAGTTTTGCCGCTGTTTCTTGCTCTCTGGAGAGTTGCAGTTCGAGGCGCTGCGCTAATGCCTGGGCTACAAGTCCCGTTTCCGCACGACCATCTTGCGGCTTCACTGCAAATGAGCCCTGAAGTTTCAGCGGAGCATTGTCGGCAATGCCCGTCAGGCGACGCAGGGTTAATTCGCTGCGACGAAGTTCGTGCTCAAGATCAAGTGTGCGGTTGCGGGTATCAGCAAGACGCACCTTCGTGGAGAAGAGATCAAACGGAGTTGCTGCACCTGCCTGATAGCGTTTGGTCGAGTACTCCAAAGCTTTGTTCAGTGCGGCAATCTGTTTCTCCTCCACCCGAAGATTTTCGCGGAGAAACAGAATACTGTAAAAGAGCTGCACTGTTTGCCATGCCGCTTCTCGGCGCGACAGTTCAAGTGCTTGCTCCGCCGTTTTTTTGCCGCTCAGCGCAATAGCAACGTTGCTGCCTCTTTTGCCGAAATCGAGCAGCGTTGCCTGTGCGGTAACTTTGGCATCGTAATTATCATGCGGCATGAATTGCATTGGAGCTTCTCCTCCGAAACTCTTCTCGGAGACTGGGTCAAGCCAGGTATATCCGGCGCTGGCGGAGATCTGCGGGAAATAGGCGCTTCGGCGTTGTGTGATTCGAGCGTCAGCAGCCTTCACCTCATCTGCCGCAGCTTTGAGCGCCGGATTGTTCTCGCGCACAAGCTGTATGGCTTGTTCAACGGTGAGCGGAGTTTCTGCCGGTGTTTCGGTTGCGCTGCTTCGCAATGGCCACGCAAGCATCAACGCCACTGCTGTAATCGCTACGGTTCTGGTTACTCTACTCTTGTTTATCATGGAGCTATGGTTTTATTACAATCGTAGCTATTAATATCGCAATTTGTGTGCCAGATTATTGAAATGTTGTGATTATCAATAAAATCCGTTCCATATCAGGTTTTTTTAATCTCTCTCACTTTGCGTTATTCTGATAATTTCAGAATTTTCTGTACTATATGTTCTGAACTTTACAGAATTTATGAAACAATCTCTGCACGAAACCCATAAGCTGATGCAGTACATCAGCGATGCAGTCGGTTCAATTCGCGATCCCCAAGAGCTTTTCCGAACGCTTACCGATAAGCTGCGCCTTGTTTTCGAGTTTGATTCTGCTGCCATTATCACGTTCGACAAAGAGAAGCGGTACAGCAACGTTTTTTTTGAAATGCTCCGTTTTCAGCTTCCCGAAACTTTTGAGCGTAAAAAAAGGCCGATTGCCGGCTCATGGATTGAGCCGCATATTGCTGATGTTGCGGTTTCTGTGATCAGTATCGAAAAGTCGCTTGAACTTTATTCCGCCGATGTTCTGCTGCCACAAATGCTCTACGATCTGGGTATGCGGCAGGTGGCGCTTTCGCCGCTGCGCACCGGTGGCAAGGTGATTGGGTTTCTCTCTTTTGTGTCGAAGGATGAAAAAGAGTGGCTGGAGAGCGACAAAGAGCTTCTTGCAACACTCTCCTTGCCGGTTGCTGTTGCCGTGAGCAATGCGCTGGCTTACGAGGAGCTTCGGCAGCGTGAAGCACAGACCGCCATGCAGCTTGGCGTGAACAATGCCCTGCTTACCATCAAAGATCGTAATAGGATGCTCTTGGCGGTCTGTGAGCAGATTGAAAAACTGGTACCATGCACCTTTCTTGGCATCCGCGTGATGGGTGCTGATGGTTTTTATCGTCTTTACGATAATTTCAGACGTGACAATGCTGGCGTTTTTGCTCAAGTCCACGCGCCGCTTGATATCGAAAATTTTGAAGATATAGCTCGTGAAAGTTTTTCGCTGATTACCCATCCGGGTAGTTTCAGTGGTGAAGTGTTTTGTCAACTTTGCGGTGAGTACCGTATGCTGGCTTATGTCAAGGAGGCGTTTGGTGTTTGTTCCCTGCTTACGGTTGCGCTTTGGGATACGCCGGGCAGCCGCGCTGGACTTTTTATCTCCAATACCTCAGGCTCTTATGATGAGCACGACCAGGCGACGGTTAACCTGATTGTGCCGCAGCTTTCGCTTGCCCTGCAGAACTATCTCGCCTTTGAAAAGATTGATGAGCTTCGCCGTAAGGTTGAAGGTGAGCGCACCTGCCTGATTGAGGAGATCAAGGCCACTCATAACTTTGAGGAGATTATCGGCAACAGCGCCTCGCTTGCGGCGGTATTGCGGCGGGTCAGTCAGGTTGCGCCAACTGATGCCACGGTGCTGATTCAGGGCGAAACCGGTACCGGCAAGGAGCTTTTTGCCCGTGCCTTGCACAATCTTTCAGCCCGCAACAAACGCGCTTTGATCAAGATTAACTGCGCAACCTTGCCGGCACCACTGATTGAGTCCGAGCTTTTTGGCCACGAAAAGGGGAGTTTTACCGGCGCTACTGAACGGCGTATTGGCAAATTCGAGTTGGCTGAAGGCGGCACAATTTTCCTTGATGAAATTGGTGAAATGCCGCTGGAGTTGCAGGCAAAGCTGCTGCGCGTGCTTCAGGAGCGCGAGCTTGAGCGCCTTGGCGGACGGCAGGTGATAAAGGTGGATGTACGTGTTATTGCAGCAACCAATCGCGATCTTGCAAAAGAGGTTGCCGAAGGACGGTTCCGTGAGGATCTCTTTTTTCGGCTCAACGTCTTTCCGCTCGATATTCCACCGCTCATCGAACGCCGTGAAGATATTGCCATGCTTGCCACCCACTTTGCTGCTAAATGTTCACGTGAGTTTGGTAAGCCGCTTCGTGCTTTTCGCGCGATCGACATGCAACGGCTTGTGGCGCGTGAGTGGAAGGGCAATATCCGCGAACTTGCTCACCTTATTGAGCAGGCGGTTATTGTTTCTGAAGGAACGACACTTGATTTTTCAACCATTCTCTCGCCATCTGCTCCTGCGTCGGAACTTCATACCGTCGGTCACGCCAGAACCATGCGTGATTTTGAGGCGGATGTTGTCGCCATGGAGCGAGAGCTGATTCTCGACGCACTCAGCCGTGCAAAAGGGCGCGTCAGTGGTGTCGGCGGAGCTGCTGAGCTGCTTGCGTTGCATCCGAAAACGCTCTATTCACGGATTGAGAAGCTGGGGCTGAGCAAGCGGTATTCTTAGCGTTGACGCAGTATAGTTGAGGTGGGGAGTTTTAAAAACCAATTACCATACCTCAACCCCATAGCGATTTTACAAGATTTTGCGTAAGTTTCAATGTTCAAATGCTATAGAGGCAAACATCAATCATTAAATACACCAAGGAGGAACTATGAAGTTCATGTTCATTGCCGTACTTGCGGCACTCTCGGCTTCGTTAACGGGATGCGGTGGCGGAGAAAAATACAGGATTGTTGGAGCGGGCAATTCGTGCGCTTATAAAATGGATATTGAGACGGGGCAAGTCTGGTTTATTTCGCCTGATGGAGAGCGTAAGCTGCCTTTTCCGAAATAATGAAAAACATCAATCAGAGATGAAATAAAGAGCTGAAAGGCGTACGATTCAAGGTGCGCCTTTCCTGTTACGAAGATTTGGATGTATATTTAAATACTGAAGCAGATTTTGAAGCCATTACAGCGGTATTGCGCTTTTACTTTTGTTCACCGCCACATTATCATATTATGGAAGCGACCGACCGACTGGAACTCCGCTATGAAGTCGCGCGGAAAGCGATTCACCTCTCATCGCTATCGATTCCGGTGCTTTACTGGTTTATCAGCAGGGAACTGGCGTTGTTGCTGCTTGTGCCGCTCTTTTGCGGTTTTTTTGTGATTGATCTCTTGAAGAATTTTTTCAAACCGGTCGCAACATGGTATCACACAACGTTTGGTTCCATGCTGCGAACGCATGAGCTTGAGGGAAGCAAGCTGTCGCTCAATGGTGCAACCAACATTATTCTTGCGGCGCTGCTGCTGGTGCTCTTTTTCCCTAAAATTATTGCAGTTACAGCGTTTACGCTGGTTGCTATTTCCGACACATTGGCGGCTATTGTTGGCAAAATCTTCGGGAAACATCGTTTCGGACATAAAAGCGTTGAGGGCAGTGTCGCCTTTTTGGTCTCTGCTCTACTGATTGTGAACGTTGTTCCCGGCTTGCCGCTGTTGGTTGGCGTTTTAATGGCCATAACAGCAACACTCGCCGAGGCGTTTTTCGTACGTATCGGCGACGTTAAAATTGATGATAATCTCTCGATACCGCTCGTCAGCGCAACCGTTGGTGTGCTGTCGGCACTCCTGTTGCTTTGACAAAGCTTCCACAACACGTTTATAACATGCAGACCACTCTTACTCCTTCAGCCGCCGAAGCTGCCGCAATTCTCAATGAGGGAGGTGTTGTTGCTTTTCCAACAGAAACGGTGTATGGACTCGGTGCCAGCATCTGCCATCCTGAAGCAATTAATCAAATATTCAGAGCGAAGGGGCGCCCGAGCGATAATCCACTGATCGTCCATATTGCCAACGTTGAGCAGCTTGAGGATGTGGTAACGGAGATTACTCCAGATGCTGCGCGGTTGATTGAGTGCTTTTTTCCGGGACCGCTGACGCTCGTGCTGCGCAAACACCCTCGTGTACCTGAAACGGTAACAGCAGGCTTGCAAACCGTCGGAATCCGCTGCCCGTCAAATGCTGTAGCTCGGGAATTTCTGCGGCTGGCACACTATCCGGTAGCAGCGCCATCAGCCAATCGTTCCGGTTTACCAAGCGCCACAAACTGGGAGGCGGTCTATCAAGATTTAAACGGTAAAATCGATGCTGTGCTTTGCGGTACACCAAGTGCGATAGGGCTGGAATCGACGATTGTTGACTGCTCGTGCTCAACGCCACTTTTGCTGCGTGCGGGCTCTATTACGTTGGAGCAGTTGAAGGAGGTTGTGCCAGAAATCACCGTTGCAACGAAAGGAGATCAAGCATCCGCGCCGAAAAGCCCAGGGTTGAAGTACCCGCATTACGCACCGAAAGCCACCATTATTCTTTACCATCCGGGCGAAGTACCTGTAACAACGGCAGTTTTCGCCTCTATTGGTATTACGGAACCGCCAACAGGTGTTGCACTGTACAAACAATGCACAACGCTTGACGAGTATGGGCATGAGCTTTTCAGCTTTTTTCGCCGCTGCGATACCGAAGGTATTGAAACTATTTATTGCGAACTCCCGTCAAATGAGGGACTTGGCAGGGCGATTCGCGACCGCCTGATGCGAGCCGCCGGTCACGTTTGAGCGACACCAACCATATCGGCTTTACAAGCAATCAGATAATATGCTGGGCTGGATCTTCCGGACGATTACGATGTACAGTGGTGATTATAATCATGCGTTAATGAATAAAGGATAACTCAATATTTTATAGAGGATTAAAAGCTTGTTTCTTTATATTTCGCTGAAGTTGTTCTCTGGTTTGTTACAGAACAGATGTATGCCAGACTGTGTCGTAGGACGGTCGTGGTGTTCATAAGTTATTTCGCTTTGGCTAAATATAGTTCAGTAAGATCTATATAACTCATTGATTATAAAGTAGCTATGAGTATTTTTTGTGATGATCATGTCTATGCTTTGATTATGGCTGGTGGTTTTGGCAAGAAACTTTGGCCTGTTTCTCGTCGAAAAATGCCGAAACAGTTCATCGATTTACTTGATGATGGCAGCATGATTGCAAAAACAGTTCGTCGTATTTCCGGTCTGGTGCGTGAGGAGAATATCTTTATCATTACAAGTGAACACGGTCACTCTCTCCTTGCTGATACGATGCCGGATTTCCTGCAGGATCATATTATCGTTGAACCATCAAGCCGTAATACGGCACCTTGTATTGCGCTTGCCACAGCTCATATTAAAAAGAGAGATACTGATGCTGTGACTATTGTTTTGCCGTCCGACCATCTTGTTCTCGATAATGAAGAGTTTATTACCATTGTTGAGGCGGGAATTGCTATAGCTCGTGAACAACGTGGATTGGTGACATTAGGAATTCATCCAAACCGACCCGAGACCGCTTATGGATATATTCAGACCGCTAAAAAACTCGCTCTTCCCGAGCCATTTGCAGCAAAAAATGATATTCATCTCTTTACGGTGAAGGCATTTGCTGAAAAGCCAGACTACGCTACAGCCGAAATTTTTCTTGAAAATCAAGATTTTTATTGGAATAGCGGTGTATTTATCTGGCACATTGATGCTATAGAGAAAGAGTTTGAGCGATCCATGCCTGAATTGTATAAGGATTTGCTGACGATTTATGAGACGCTTGGTACGGAGCAAGAACAGAAGGTTATTGCTGATGTCTATTCCTGGCTTCATCCTCGTTCTATTGATTATGGTATTATGGAGAAGTCTGATAATGTATTTGTTTTGACAGGGGAGTTTGGCTGGACTGATCTTGGTTGCTGGGATGAAGTGGTTAAAATGGCTGAAATCAGTCATGTTGTGGCAGATGAACATGCTGCCCAGCGTTTAGTGCAAATTGATTGTGAGAATGTGTTCGTTAAGAATCCCAAGGATAAACTGGTGTGTACGATCGGGTTAAAAGATGTGATTATTGTTGAAACTGACGACGCATTACTTGTGTGCCGTAAAGGTAAGTCGCACAGGGTGCGTGAAGTCGTTGATATACTCCGGCGAGAAGGTCTCGATGATTATCTTTAAGGAATGATTCTGTAATCGATAATTTGTCTGCTACACGAGAACCTTCGTAAATGCTTTGCGGTCGCTTATATCTGTCCCTCACGGCATACAGGGTATTATCAAGCGTCTTCTTTCTACTCAGCTCGACCGGATGTTTGGGCAAAAATGAGTTGTTTTGATTGATGTTGCAACCGGAAGAGTACTGCACAAATAAAAGCCCCTGCAACCGGTTACAAGGGGCTTTATGTTGTGTGAGAGAAGTTTAGAATGAGAAGCTTATCGCAGCATTCACTTTAAATTCATTTGGCAATTCATCACCATCAATGGTGAAGGTGTCTGTAGCAAAAGCGCCGTCAACATCAAGCATGAAGAGTTTGAATCCAGCCGTTAACACACTTCCACTGTTCGACATAGCAAGGTTTTTGTAAGCACCGCCACGTACTTTCAACCATGAAGCCGGTTTGACTTCAAAGCCACCACCAAAGTTTCTGCTTTTGACGGAGGTGCTGCCAATAACTGTTCCGGGAGCAAGAGTATCATTCTCGGTTAAATCAAGGTCAGCCGCCAATGAAACCCACCCGACTGGCTCAACAGCAACGCCAGCGCGTACTTGCGGTTTCAATTCAACAGAGCCGCCAGCAACTCTTTCAGACAATTCAACTTTGCCTGTTCCTATATTGTATTTGGGAGTAAAATAGTCAGGTGCATCAAGTTTTGGTGAGTTCAGGTTTTTACCCACAATACCCACATTTAACCATTTGTCATATTTGTATAATGCCCCAAGATCAATACCAATGGCGGTCGATGTTTTTTTGTTTTCTGTAATATCGTCAATCAAATCTGACGCATCAACGTTCTCTCCGTTTGGTCTATTGACTAACAATACCTGATTCTGGTACACCGTGCCTGAAATGAATTTACCTGTAACACCAAGCCCTAATTGACCTTTTTTGCCAATGTTGATTGGCTGACCATACGATATTGGTATTTCAATATACTGCACAGCCTTTGTCATAACAGAGGTTGTATTGTAATCTAATGTATTAGTACCAGTTGACCCCGTGTTCAAAGTTGGAAGAATAGTATTTGTTACGGTAGATAGAGCAATTTCTGGATCAATACCACTATCTTTCAACTGCGTGTCAATAGTATTTGCAACATTGGTTGCATTAACGGTATTCGACAGATCATAAGTATCTATAGCAGCAGTTAATGCAGCTAATTGAGCAGCCGAAAAATATCCTGCAGGTGAAGTAGCTCCAAGGATAGCATCATCAAGATTTGCAACAGTAAGAGCAGGTGTTCCCCCTGCTGTTGTTTTCGGAAGAATATTTACCATATCAACCTTTGGCTGAATATACCCCTCCATGTTTCCATAGATGCCAAATGAGATGTTTTTTATTGAAAAACTGACAGGCACGACAACATTAAGAGCAATATGCCCTTGGCGTGCATCAATATCGTTCATAATCGATAACGTTTTTACAAGATCTCCGACGCTGCTTGCATTCGATGTATTAAAATCTCTTACGCTTTCAAAATCAATGTCTGAAAAGCGGTCAATATTTTCTGTCAAGCCATCGCTGCCCTTTATGCCAGCACCTGCACCTGCATTGAGAGCAAAATTAGAGTCTCCAAAAGCTGCACCAGCAGGGTTCCAGTACGAGGTTAATGCTCCATTATTTCGAGCTACACCAGCGCCTCCCATACCTAATGCGCCTGGTGTCTGGAATTCAACACCTTTGGCTACGGCAGGTAGTGATATAGCGCCAATGAGGCAATTGCTAACATTTTTTTCATGTGTGGCTCCTTTATTTTGCTGTTTTTCTTGTTGAAATGCTTGAAAAGAGGCGAGAGGTTTATACTTAATCCCATAAAGCGTTTACAGTGCAAGGCGGAAAAGTTCTTCTTTTAAAAATTTATTGCAGTAAACATAAGCATAATCTTTGTAAAAAGAGATTACTCACTCTGAACGTTGCTTCTGATGTAATGAGTTGAAGTGGTGGTTTCACAATACTTGTTTGCTTTTTGCTTTTCTGCGCTGTTTCTTTAAATTACAAAAAGTCCTGCTTTTAAGTTTTTTGCAACGTTTACTCCCTCTGTAAAATTTCTATACCAATTCGCATTACAGTTGTTTGGCGATTTTGCAGATTTTCTACGCCCTTGTAGCTCAGTGGATAGAGCAACAGTTTCCTAAACTGTGGGTCGGCAGTTCGAGTCTGCCCGAGGGCACCTTTCGCAATACTCTCAGTTTGTTCTTAGCATGCTTATCTTTTTTTGCTCGCACGTTAACAATACCATTCATTTCGTATGAAGCTGTTCAGAAAACTGTTTCTTCTTCTGGTTTTGCTGTTCATTGCCGATGTGGGGCGATATTTTTTTTATCCCAATGTTGAACAGCTTGTTGATGAAAATCCTGCAAAAACAGCGTTTATGGAGTATCGTGAAGCTGAGTGGGATGGTAAAGGCTTATATGATAAAGAAATTAAACAGAAATGGGTGCCGCTTCGCCATGTTTCCCAGAATCTTATTAAGGCAGTTTTGATTGCTGAAGATGACAAATTCTGGCAGCATGAGGGATTTGATTATAAGGCTCTTGAACGTGCGCTTGAAAAAAATATTCTTGCAAAAAAGTTCAAAATGGGTGGAAGTACTATCAGCCAGCAGTTAGCCAAGAATCTCTACCTTTCGCCTTCAAAAAATCCGGTGCGTAAAATAAAAGAGGCGATTCTGACATGGAGGCTTGAAAAAGCACTCTCTAAACGTCGTATTCTTGAGTTATATATTAATGTCGCTGAGTGGGGAGATGGTATTTTCGGTATTGCTCAAGCTTCTCGGCATTACTATGGCGTCAGTCCCGCACAATTATCCGCAAGGCAGGCATCACGTTTAGCTGCTGTTCTTCCAAACCCTATAATTTTTTCTCCTTCAGGTTCATCTCGTTATGTTCGCAATAGGTCTAATATTATTTATTCCATTATGCGCAAACGTGGTATAGTTATTCCAGATTATAAAGAGGTAATTATGGAATCTCCGGCTGATACTACTGCTATTGATTCTGTGGTGATTGGCGTTCCGGAGTATTTGCTGGAGCAGGCAATTGTGTCAGACAGCATAATGACGATTCCGAGCAAATCGGATAAAAGTGGTGCGCCAGAGCAAGATAATTCTAAAGTTCCGTCTGCTCCTGTAGAAATTAAATAGTGTCTCATGAAAAAAAACAATAACCCGTCAGCTCTTTTATGGTTGAGCTGACGGGTTCACGATATAAAATACAGTCCGCTTACTCCAATTCAAAAGATGTCTTATCCATACCACACACCGGGCAAACCCAATCATCAGGAATATTTTCAAATGCAGTTCCCGGTGCAATACCGTTGTCGGGGTCACCAATTGCAGGATCGTAAACATAACCACAAGGAACACAAACCCACTTTTCCATAGTTTATTTTTTTTGACGTTAATAAGAAAAATCACCCAAAATACTCTTCTGTAACAGTTCTTGTTTTTATTAACAGGACATAGAGCTGAATCGTTCACGAAGAGAGTTGCAAATTAAATAATATCCAAGCAATATCACTACCAAGACGATGAGTGTTTCCCCTTATTCAAAATTTGACAATACTGAACTGATCCTTCGGGATGAACTGGCGATTGATCGCACAATTCTTGCCAACGAACGTACCTTACTTGCCTATTTGCGTTCGGGAGTTTCTCTGGTTATTGCAGGCGTTTCGATGATGCATTTTGCTCAAACCGGTTGGTTCTGGGGAGTTGGTGTTTTCTGTATTCCTACAGGAGTTATCACCGGAATATTTGGGGCAGCACGGTATCGCATCATTAACAAATCGATAAAGGTGGTAAGAATGCAACTACCAAGGATGCAAACGTTACATTGAGGCGCCTAAAGTAGTATGTAAGTAAACACTTTTGCATGGTTCAAGGATTTTTTTGTTGAAATCTCCCTTCATAAATGATTTTAGCAGGACCGGTAAGAAACACTTCATCCATAGTATCGCTGAACTCGATAGAGAGTATATCACCGCTTTGTACTTTTACTTGCACACAATTACTTTTGGTTTTTCCTAAACAATGGCTCATCAGGGCTGCTGCTACAGCGCCAGTTCCACAAGCGAGAGTCTCTTCCTCAACCCCTCGTTCAAAAGTGCGAATTGCAAGAGAGTTTGGTGATGTAATTTCAATAAAATTAACATTTGTACCACCTGTAAAAATGTCCGTCCGATGCCTGATGATACGACCAGTTTCATTGACGTTTACCTTAGCTAAATCTGATACATAAATAACGGCATGTGGAGATCCTGTATCGACTGAGTGGCAGTTAAGCTCCTCAAGCGAAATATCATACCGAAACTGTTGAGGAGCGAGCATACGTAATTTTACCGTTTTATCGTGTATAATCCACGCGTCATAGCGGTTATCATTAGCTTCAAATGTGTACTCATTATTTTTTCCCGAAGGAATGCCAATGGAGCGAGCAAAGTAAGCAGCGCATCGACCACCATTACCACACATTGAACCCAGCAAACCATCAGCATTATGGTATTTCATGCTGAAATCGTACAGTAGAGAAGGCTCAATGAGAATCAATCCATCGGCGCCTATTCCTGTTCTTCTTGTACAAAGAGCCTTAATCGTTGCTGCGGATAGCGTTATGGTAAGCATTTGGTTGTCAATTATGATAAAGTCATTTCCAGCCCCAGAAAGTTTAGTAAACGGTATTTGCATAGTTTCGTAACGTGTTTATAATTTATGTTTTATGTGAGATTCTTTGTTGATTTTTTCTGCTGTATTATGAAGCCACATGGCATCACTCACAGGTTAAAAATAATTTATTATTCAATAAATTTTCTTATTTTGATAACTGATATGTCAGGTGATTTTCTTCTGACAGAACGTTCTATTTGTGCTTGATTGTAATTTTGTTTTTCTATAGATTCGGATGTCGTGATGATGAGTAATGCGTTTCAATCCACTGGAAAGACGTTATCAGATTTTTTTGAGTAAGTTTTGATGGTCTGGTTGTATCGCATTGTTCATAACCCAACAGTTTTTCTTTCGGTTTCTTTAACCTGAATTATGTACAAAAAAAGGAGAGAATACAATGGCTGAACAAGTGAATCCGGCAGGAGTCAAGCCAAAAGGCACTGTCCCACCGCCTAAGGGGAACGCTCCTTCTCCCAAAGGGAACGTTCCATCGGCTGCATCATCTGTTATTAAAGAGCAGGATGCTGCGAAGATGAGGCGTTTTTTATTTCAGAGAACAGAAACTCGATCAACCAAGTGGTATCAAATTTTTGATACTGACAAGGTTGATGATGAGCAGGTCGTAGGTGCACACCTTGCATTGCTTGGAGTTCTAGGTTTTCTTATGGCAATTTACTATGTGTCGGGTATTCAGGTGTTTCCATGGGGCGCACCTGGGTTTCATGACAACTGGTTTTATTTGACAATCAAACCAAGAATGGTTTCTCTTGGTATTGATACTTACAGTACCAAAACAGATGATTTGCAGTATGCTGCAACAAATCTTCTTGGTTGGGCGCTTTTCCACCTTGTTTCAGGATCGATTCTAATGTTTGGTGGGTGGCGTCATTGGACTCACAATCTTACCAATCCTTTTACTGGTCGTACAGGTAATTTCCGTGATTTCCGCTTCCTTGGTAAATTTGGTGATGTTGTTTTCAGCGGGATAAGTGCAAAGAGTTACAGAGAAGCATTAGGACCTCATGCGGTTTATATGTCTTTACTCTTTCTTGGTTGGGGAATGTTGATGTGGCTTGTGCTCGGTTTTGCACCAATTCCTGATTTCCAGACCATCAATTCTGAGACATTTATGTCTTTTGTTTTCTTTGTTGTTTTCTTTGCTCTTGGAATTTACTGGTGGAACAATCCTCCAAATGCAGCGACCCATTTGAATGACGATATGAAAGCCGCATTTTCTGTTCATTTGACAGCAATTGGCTATATCAACATCGCTCTTGGTTGTATCGCATTTGTTGCGTTCCAGCAGCCTTCATTTGCTGCTTATTACAAAGAACTTGATAATCTCGTTTTCTATCTTTACGGTGAACCGTTTAACCGTGTTAGTTACGATTTTGTTCAAGAAGGCGGTCGGATTATTTCTGGCTCTAAAGAATTTGCAGATTTTGAGGCGTTTGCAATTCTTCCAAAGAATGGTGCTTCATTCGGTATGGCACGGACAGTTATTAACCTGATTGTTTTCAACCATATTATTTGTGGTGTTCTTTATGTTTTTGCAGGTGTCTATCATGGAGGTCAATATCTTCTTAAGATTCAGCTTAATGGTCTTTACAGCCAGATCAAGTCAGTCTTTATTACAAAAGGACGTGATCAGGAAGTTCAGGTGAAGATTCTTGGTACAGTTATGGCTCTGTGTTTTGCTACTATGCTGTCTGTGTATGCTGTTATTGTATGGAATACTATTTGTGAACTGAATCTCTTTGGTACGAACATTTTGATGTCGTTCTATTGGTTGAAACCTCTTCCAATGTTCGAGTGGATGTTCAGGGATCCAAGTATTAATGACTGGGTTATGGTTCACGTTATTGTTGCTGGTTCTCTTTTTTCTCTTATTGCCTTGGTTCGTATCGCATTCTTCTCGCATACATCGCCACTCTGGGATGATCTTGGCTTAAAGAAAAACTCGTACTCTTTCCCATGTCTTGGTCCTGTTTATGGTGGTACTTGCGGTGTTTCTATTCAGGATCAGTTATGGTTTGCTATGCTTTGGGGAATCAAAGGTCTTTCTGCTGTTTGTTGGTACATTGATGGAGCATGGATTGCATCAATGATGTATGGTGTGCCTGCGGCAGACGCCAAGGCTTGGGACTCAGTGGCTCATCTTGCACATCATTATACATCAGGTATTTTCTATTATTTCTGGACGGAGACTGTAACCATTTTCTCGAGTTCACATCTTTCTACGATTCTTATGATCGGTCACCTTGTGTGGTTTATCAGTTTCGCAGTATGGTTTGAAGATCGTGGTTCACGTCTTGAAGGTGCTGATATTCAAACAAGGACGATTCGTTGGTTTGGGAAGAAATTCCTCAATAGAGATGTAAACTTCCGTTTCCCTGTATTGACGATTTCTGATTCAAAGATGGCTGGTACGTTCCTGTATTTTTCTGGTGTGTTTATGCTGGTCTTTTTATTCATTGGTAATGGCTTCTATCAGACAGATTCTCCGCTACCTCCACAGGTTGGTGATGCATCTGTGTCGGGTCAAGTTATGTTGACCCAGGTTGTTGATTATCTGATTAAGCTTATTGCCTAAGAAATGTTTTACCGTAGAGGTTATTATAGCCTCTACGGTAATGTTGTTTTTAACGTTTTATCCTGTAATTAAAGAGGAGGGTTTTTATGGCCGATCCTGTACAAAAGCCAGATATATCGCCAGCACCTGCAGCAAAAACGCCACCAGCAAAGCCTAAAGATGCCAAAAGTGCACCTAAAGTTGTTGCTCCAGCGGGTAAAGAGGTAAAGGCTAAGCCAAAAGAAGTATCACCGCAAAAAGGTGATAAACTTCGTATGGAGCCAATTAAGATTAATCTTGGTCGTTCTGGTTTACCCCAAGAGTCCGCTTTTCCTGTGAAAAAAGAGGTAAAAGCTACACCGAAACCTGCTCCTGCTGCAAAACCTGCTGGTGATGCTAAAGTTGCCCCAGCGGCTAAGGCAGTGGCTCCCGGTGCTAAAGGTGTGTCGTCCGTAGCAAGTCCGGCGCCAAAAGCCGTAGCAGTTGCATCTGCTCCCCAACCTGCAGTTAAAAAAAGCACACCACGCGCAAAATCGCATTACTTTATTATTGAAAATTTATGTGTTGGTTGTGGGTTATGCCTGGATAAATGTCCACCAAAAGTTAATGCGATTGGCTACAAATTTTATGGTGATGTTCAGGAGGGTGGTTTCAGGTGTTATATAGATCAAGATGCGTGTATATCTTGTTCTGCCTGCTTCTCAACGGATGAATGTCCAAGTGGAGCACTTGTGGAAATCTTGCCAGATGGTGAAATTCTTGACTTTAAGTACACACCACCTGACAGGCTCGATTTTGATCTCCGATTTCTTCACAGATTTCACAGAGAGTCACAGTAAAAATAAGCCTTCATTTCCAGAGTCACAACAAAGCATTGTCATCTTCAGGCAATGCTTTGTTGTTTCAGCAACTACTTATTCTTCATGCCGGAGAGAAAGATTGTCACCCCCTTTATGACCCTTGAACCTGTAATTCAAACTTTAGTTATTATCCCTACGTTTAACGAAGCTTCAAGTATTGGTAAATTACTTAAGGAGCTTGCTGATCGTTATTCCTCCTTTCTCGATATTCTCGTTATTGATGATAACTCTCCTGATGGAACTGCTGAAATTGTGCGTGCAATGCAGACTTCAATTCGAGGGCTTTCTCTTTTGTCCAGAGAAAGAAAGATGGGGCTCGGGACAGCCTATATAACAGGTTTTAAATATGCTCTTCAGCATGAGTACCTGTATGTGATTGAGATGGATGCAGATTATTCACATGATCCGGTGATAATTCAGTGTTTTCTTGATACCATGCAAAAAAGTACGTCCCACTTGGTTATTGGCTCACGATATATGAACAATACGATTAATGTTATTAATTGGCCGCTTGGGCGGTTAATACTCTCTAAAATGGCAAGTATTTATACTCGAATTGTTACTGGTATGCCCGTTGAAGATCCTACCAGTGGGTTCAAATGTTTCCATCGTGATGTTTTACGCGCATTGGATCTGGATCGAATAAATTCTCAAGGCTACTCATTCCAGATTGAAATAAATTTTCGGGTATGGAAGAAAGGTTTTGCTCTTCAAGAAATTCCTATTGTTTTTATTGACAGGTCAGTAGGTAAATCTAAAATGACAAAAAAAAATGTTCGAGAGGCTATCTGGATTGTTTGGTGGTTGGCAATAAAATCTTTTTTCGGGAAATTATAAGACTCCAAAAACTCAAGGCACCCGTGATGGTATGCCTTGAGTTAAAACGTTAATTGCTTTTATTTCTGTCCGATAATTTGCTGAGCAATATCAGGTGGCGTTTCCTCATAGTGGCTGAAACGATATGAGTATCGAGCACGACTTTGGGTAAGTCTGGTGAGCGCGTGATGAAATGTTGTTAGTGATGCTTGAGGTATTTCAGCATGAATAATCTGCATGTTCACATCAGCATCCATACCAAGAATTTTACCACGTTTACTTGAAATATCACCAACAATTTCTCCTGTAAATTGTTCCGGCGCATAAACATCTAAAGCGTAAAATGGTTCAAGCAGAAAAGGTTTTGCCTTTTCAAAAGCGCTTTTTAAGGCCATACTTGCAGCTATTTTAAACGCAAATTCAGAACTATCCACAGGATGGTATGAGCCGTCATACGCTATGGCTTTAACATCAACAATAGGATATCCCGCGAGAATACCGGTTGTAATTGTTTCTTGTAATCCCTTTTCGACAGCAGGCAAATATCTTGTTGGCACGACTCCACCAACTATTTCACTGGCAAATGAAAATCCAGAATCGCGCGCCAATGGCTCAAGTTTAACCCATACATCACCGTATTGCCCTTTTCCTCCAGATTGTTTTTTATATTTTCCTTGTGCAGATGATGCTATTCTTATGGTTTCGCGATAAGGAATTTTGATGGGCGCAATGTCAACCGTGACGTTGAATTTATTTTGCAGACGATTGATAATAGTATCAAGATGGGTTTCGCCTTGTGTTTTCAGAATTGTTTGATTGAATTCAACATCATGTTCAATGGTAAAACTTGGGTCTTCTTCATGGAGATGATGTAATCCCGAAGATATTTTTTCTTCGTCTCCTTGAGCGACTGGTACGATTGCTGTTGCAAGTACTGGGACTGGAAAAATGATTGGACTGATTCGGGTGTTTGTTCCTTTATCAGCAAGCGTGTCGTTGGTGTGTGCATCTTTCAGTTTTACTACCATGCCAATATCACCAGCAAGAAGTTTTTCCGCAGGCATTCTTTTTTGACCGACTATGGTATATACTTGACCAAGTTTTTGGAGTTGACCAGTTTGTACATCAATCAATTCGTGCCCCGTTTCAATATGACCAGAATAGACTCGTAGATATGAAATTTCGCCAACGCGTGGTTCCGACATTGTTTTAAAAATAAAACCGATAGTTGGCCCTTCCGGGTTTGGCTGGAGAAGACTGTCAGCTTCATTAATAGTTGACATTGCATGTTCTGGTCCACGCTCTATTGGTGATGGGCAAAGGTTAATTATGGTATCCAATAACCGTTCAGTTCCAATGAGATGAAGTGGTGAAGTGCAGAAAAGAGGAAAAAAGGTTCTTGTGAGCAATGCGGATTTTATGCCTGCTCTCAGCTCTTCTTCAGCAAGATTACCCTCCTCAAAAAATTTATTCATTAATACTTCATCGGTTTCAGCAACAGCTTCAACTAATTGTTGGTGGAGTTCTTCAGCTCGCTTTAAATAGAGATCTGAAATATCAGCAATAATCATCTGCCCTGGTTTATCAGGGCTGAACTCCAATTGTTTCATCAATAATACATCAATTATTGTGTGATGCCCAAGTCCTTCATCAACAGGAAATTGTATAGGGGTTACAAGGTGACCAAAATGATCTTGGAGTTCTTGAAGAGATGTTTTGAAATCCGAACGATCAGCATCAAGTTTAGTTAACACGAACATGGTTGGTTTGTAATACTCTTTGGTGTACTCCCAGATAGTATCGGTACCAACTTCAACTCCTGACGACGCGTTCACTGTAATCATTACTGTGTCAGCGATTCTCATGGCTGATTTTACATCGCCATGAAAATCAATCAAACCCGGGGTGTCGATGATATTTATTTTACGGTCGTTCCAAAATCCATTAATGATGCTGGTATTGAGACTGTGTTTTCTTTCAATTTCATCGGCGGAATAATCAGACAATGTATTTCCCTCTTCAATACTGCCGAGTCGATTGATGATACCCATAGTAAGGGCAAGTGATTCGGCAAGGATGGTCTTGCCGCTTCCGGCATGGCCTGTAATGACAATGTTTCGCAGTTGATCCGGTTGTACGGCTTGCATAGCATGACTCCTTTTTGGTGACAAATATTAAATAACGAGTTGTCGATTATTTTTACTCAAAACAACCCCAAGAGTAATTAACAAAAAAAAGTATGATTTGCGGTAGCTCCAATCATGAAATGGTCTTGAAAAAAGGATATATTTTCAAGTATCTTTACAGCGCAGTTGCTGATTAGCTTACTTGCGCACGAAAAGTACGTAACAACCATAAATATATTTTCTTATGCCTATTATCAGGAAAATTCTTGCCCGTCAGATCCTTGATTCGAGAGGAAATCCAACGGTCGAAGTTGATGTGTACACAGAAAGTTCATTTGGTCGTGCAGCCGTACCGAGCGGTGCTTCGACCGGTATTCACGAAGCAGTAGAGCTGAGGGATGGTGATGCAGCGGTCTATCTTGGCAAAGGTGTGCTTAAAGCTGTTGAGCATGTTAATACTGTCATTAACGATGCGTTGAACGGTATGCTTGTTACTGAGCAGGAGGAGATTGATCAAGCATTGCTTGAGCTTGATGGAACACCAAATAAATCAAAACTTGGTGCTAATGCTTTGCTCGGTGTTTCTATGGCTTGCGCAAAAGCTGGTGCTGATTATACGGGTTTGCCACTCTATCGCTACATTGGTGGGACAATGGCCAATACGCTGCCAGTGCCGATGATGAATGTTCTTAATGGTGGCGCACATGCTGATAATAATGTTGATTTTCAGGAATTTATGATCATGCCAGCAGGGTTTGATTCATTTTCAGATGCCCTTCGCTGTGGTGCCGAAATTTTTCATGCCTTAAAGGCTCTTTTGAAAAGCAGAGGATTGAGTACAGCAGTTGGTGATGAAGGTGGTTTTGCTCCCAATCTTCGTTCTAATGAGGAGGCTATAGAATTGGTTATTGAGGCTATCGGTAAAGCTGGATATAAAGTAGGTTCACCAACTGATAAAGGTGGTCTTGGTGAAGCTCAGGTGATGATTGCTCTTGATCCGGCAAGCTCTGAGTTTTACGATTCTGCTAAAAAACGGTACATCTTCAAGAAGTCATCAAAGCAAGAACTTACGTCGCTTGAGATGGCTGAATATTGGGAAACATGGGCAACGAACTATCCAATTATTTCCATTGAAGATGGTATGGCTGAAGATGATTGGGAAGGCTGGAAGCTTTTGACTGATAAAATTGGTTCAAGGGTGCAACTTGTTGGTGACGATCTTTTTGTAACCAACAGCAAAAGGCTTGCCGAAGGTATTGAGCATGGTGTCGGAAATTCTATTTTGATAAAGGTTAACCAGATTGGAACACTTACTGAAACACTTCAAGCGATTGATCTTGCCAAAACTAATGGTTATACGTCAGTTATCAGCCATCGCAGTGGTGAAACTGAGGACAGTACTATTGCCCAGATTGCTGTAGCAACAAATGCAGGTCAAATCAAAACTGGCAGTATGTCACGTTCTGACCGTATGGCAAAGTATAACGAACTGCTTCGTATTGAAGAGGAACTTGGAGATCAGGCTCGTTATCCTGGTAAAAAAGCTTTTCGTGTGTAACTTATATTTTAAAGACGACAAAGGAACCCTTGTAATAAGGGTTCCTTTGTCATTTTACGCTTTATTATGCTTTTACAGTATTTTGAACCATTGTGTTGTGGCGTGTGAAAAAAATTATCAAACGTATAAAGTTCAATACTGTTCTTAAGTATTTCCAGTCAAACCCGAAAAAAATTCTTTTCAGGGTTGCGGCTTTGCTTTTGCTATTTTGGTTTCTTTTTGATGATTATGGCATTGTGAAACGTGTGCGTATGGAAATAGAATATCGTTTATTGCTTGAGCGTTACAATATTGAACAACAAAAAATGCTTGATAACGAGCAGAGGATTCAGCATGCCCGAGAGCCTGACAGTATTGAAAAAGCTGCTCGAGAGAGATATAATTTCCGCAAGACTGGTGAGACGCTCTTTATTATTAAAGGTGAGTAATTTTATTTATCAAACTGTTCGTCTAATTCCATGTATCACTATCGTCGTCGGTTAACTCGTGAAGTTGTTTTTGGAAACTTGTTTTTAGGTGGATATCAGCCAATACGGGTTGAGTCCATGACAAATACGCACACCTCGGATACAGATGCGACGGTGGCGCAGTGCAGACGGTTGTATGAAGCGGGTTGTGAAATTATCCGTTTAACAGTGCCGACCGAAAAGGATGCCGAAAATTTAAAAAATATTCGAGAACAACTTCGCCGCGATAAGATTATGACGCCGTTGGTTGCTGATATCCATTTTTCAGCACGTGCTGCCTTAAAAGCGGTTGAGTTTGTCGAAAATATCCGTATCAATCCTGGCAATTATGCCAATAAAAAGAAGTTTTCACATAACGATTATTCTGATGCTGAATATCAGGAAGAGATTGAACGTGTTCGACTTGAATTTGCTCCTCTTGTAGAGAAAGCGCGTGAGTTTGGCGTTTCGATGCGTATTGGTACGAATCATGGCTCATTATCTGATAGAATTGTAAGCCGTTATGGTAATTCTCCAGAAGGAATGGTTGAAGCGGCTATTGAGTTTGCACGTATTTGTGAGGAGATGGGCTATTACGAGCTGCTTTTTTCCATGAAATCATCGAATGTTAAAGTGATGATTCAGGCGTATCGTCTGCTTGTCAAGCAGGCGGATGCTGAACTGCGTTATGCCTATCCACTGCATCTTGGTGTTACGGAAGCTGGAGATGGCGATGAGGGGCGTGTGAAATCGGCGATGGGTACTGGATCCTTGCTTGAGGACGGCCTCGGTGATACTATTCGTATCTCTCTGACTGAAGATCCCGTGAATGAAGTTCCTGTAGGTTTTGCGCTTGTGAAAAAGTATAACGATTTCCATCTCATTAATGGTGATCGAGGTCATATTCCTCTCAAGCATGTTGTTGATAGTCGTAATCAACAAATTAAGTTTATTCAGGCTTCTGATGAAGAGCCTGCATTTAATCAATTCCAATATAAGCGTCGTTTTTCTAACCAGATGTCGCTTGCAGGTGTTATGATTGGTGGCGATAGTGTACCGAAAGTTGAGACAGAATTGCATGCATCTCTTGCGGATAGGGATGCCGCATTTAATGAACTGGTGCAGCGACTTGCTCCACAAAAGCCGGTTGATGCTATTCGTTCTGAATTTGTGTCTGTGCGTGTTGAAAATGATGAGGATTTTGAGGTTCTCGATGGGTTGCTGATGCGGTTGGGTGACGCTGCCCGATTTGTTGTTGCTTCAACGAATGATTTTGCATTGTTTACGCGCTTACTCAATAAAGTAACCAAAGTTCGATTTGATATTCTTGAAGGTGAGCGTTTTGAAAACGAACTATTGCAGATTTTAGGCAGTGAAAGGCTTGCAGCGGTAGAACTCTGTTTTCTCCATAAAGAATCGGGTGATTCGGTTCCAGCAGAGGTGCTTGCAGTTCTTGCCGAAAAATTGCGCAAGCAGGGGATACCACGCCTTCTTTTTTCTGTGTTATCTGAGCATGTTGTCTTTACTTATCGAAGGCTTGTGCAGGTGTTTAACCGTCGCACCTTGGATTATCCTTTAGTTGTGCGATGTAAAGCGACTAATGCTGATCGGCTTGCCAATATTCTTGAAAGTGCAGTTCAGGCAGGCGCGCTTTTTTGTGATGGTATTGGTGATATGATTGCTCTTGATACAGCACTTTCTACTGAAGATGAGATTAATCAAGCCTTTAACATTTTGCAGGGTGCCCGAATCAGAATGTCAAAAACCGAGTTTATCTCTTGCCCCGGATGTGGCAGGACATACTTTGAGCTTGAAAAAGCTGCTGCGGCAATAAAGCAGCGTATGGCACATCTCAAAGGGTTGAAAATCGGTATTATGGGATGTATTGTTAACGGTCCGGGTGAAATGGCTGATGCTGATTTTGGTTATGTAGGAGCAGGGAAGAATTGTATCAGCCTCTATGTTGGTCGTGAATGTGTTGCTGAAAACATTGCTGAAGATGAAGCTGTTGACCGGTTGATTGCGCTTGTTCAAGAACATGGTAAATGGGTAGATCCGCCCATGATGCTCTGAGCCGATGTCCTCATTTACCTTGATTACAGGTGCATCAATGGGTATTGGTGAAGCCTTTGTTCATGAATTTGCCGTGCAAGGTCATAATCTTGTACTTGTTGCTCGTTCAGTTGATAAATTACAGTTACTTGCCGAAGAGCTACGTCGTGAGAGGGGGATTCAGGTTGAGGTATGTGTTATGGATTTGAATGAAAATGGTGCGGCGGAATCGGTATATGCGTTTTGTTGTAAACGGAATATCCATATCGATGTACTGGTAAATTGTGCAGGTGTATCGTGGGCAGGTTCTTTTGTAGATATTGGTTTACAGAAAATCGAAGAGCTGGTGATGGTTAATATGATGACAACCGCTAAGCTTGTTCGTCTTTTTGTTGCCGATATGGTGGTTAGAAAAAAAGGTACGCTGCTGAATATTGCCTCTCTGGGTGGTCTGCAAGGTGTTCCTGGACTTGGACTTTATTCTGCCACAAAAGCTTTTATGATTACCTTAACTGAGGCGCTTGCTATCGAATTACAAGGTACAGGAGTAAGGGCTTTTGTTGTTTGCCCAGGGTTTATAGCAACAACTATTTTTGAGCATTCAGGACATAATATAAAATCAATTCGTCTTCCACTGTCAACTACGGAGGTGTTTATTAAAGAAACAATTAAAGCCTTACGAAAAAAACAGGTACGAGTTTTTCCAACATTGCTTGATCGTTGCTTAGTGATTTCGCACCGATTCTTTTCGCGAAAAATGGTCGTTCGTTTAGCAGGCTTTTTTGCTGGAGCGGAAAAGAAATAAGGGAATTATGTTTTTTGTTTTGTAACTTCATAAACGGTTCATTATATTACCGTCCTTGTTTTTTGAGTTTTGTGAATTGCTGGTGTAGCTCAATTGGTAGAGCAGCTGATTTGTAATCAGCAGGTTGCGGGT
>DYND01000021.1 GCA_020721255.1 Chlorobium chlorochromatii | reverse complement strand
CGCTCCTTCACTCAAATAGCTGAAAAATCATCCCTTTCATTGAAATCAATCCGCTCTTGTGTAAAATCAAACAAAAGAATGCACAAAAAATTTCCTGAAAATAAAAAACTCCGACCTATAGAGAACATAAGTCGGAGTTATAAACCAAAAAAGAAAACGGCTCTTAATGATACTTTGCGCTCTCTTCTTTAACAAATTCAACAAGCACCTTCAGATTTTCAGGATCCATATCTGGCAAAATACCATGACCAAGGTTGAAAACATGCCCGGAGTGCTCAGTGTGCTGACCAAAAGATTTGAGAATCTTAGCTGCTTCAGCCTTGATTCTGGCAGGTGTTCCGTAGAGCACTGTAGGATCAAGATTACCCTGAAGCGCAACACGATCTTTAAGTTCAGTTCGAGCTTTACCAATATCAATACCCCATCCCAACCCAACAGTATCACAGCCAGTATCGGCAATATCCGAAAGAATCGTGTTACAATCTTTTGAAAAAACAATCACAGGAGTATCAGGATGCTTAGCCTTAATAGCCTGAACAGTATCCTTAATATAAGGAAGAGCGTATTCACGGTAATCATCTTCTGAGAGCGCACTTGCCCACGAATCAAATATTTGAATCGCATCGGCACCCGCTTCAATTTGTTTCAAAACGTACGCAGTAATCGTCGTTGAAATTTTAGCGAGCAAGGAATGAGCCATTTCAGGCTCACGGTACATCATTTTCTTGGCATAAGCATAGTTTTTCGATCCACCACCCTCGACCGCGTAAGTAAAGAGTGTCCATGCCGCACCAGTAAAACCAATAAGGGGAACTCGATTATCAAGTTCTTTTTTTGTCATGCGCAAAGCATCAAGCACATAACCAAGTTTTTCATCAATATCAGGTACCACCAATTTATCAATATCTGCCTGCGAACGTATTGGGGGAGTAAGCTTAATCCCTTTTGACTCAATAATCTCAACGTTCATCCCCATGGCTTCATTAACCACAAGAATATCAGAAAAAATAATTGCAGCATCCACACCCATTAATTCAACAGGTTGAATGGTTACCTCTGTTGCTAACTCAGGAGTTTTACAGAGAGTTAAAAAATCTGTTTTTTCTCTCACAGCACGGTATTCTGGCAAATAACGTCCAGCTTGACGCATCACCCAGATTGGTGTCCGAGAGCATGGCTGACGTTTTAACGCCCTGAGAAATAGATCATTTTTGAGCATGCAATGCAATAATTTTGATGGTTTAACAAAAAAACAACCCAGAAAAACGTTAAAAAATAACAGACTGGGAGTTATAACTAAAGTGCAAAGTTACACTTTTTCAGTTTCTTATTAAATATATCGGATAAAAAAGTCAGTAACACATCACCCAACAATATGCCGTTTGATACCAAGCTGTTTCGCGCTATACCCTAAAGCAAGACCGACCATTTCAGAAAGATGAAAAACGGGAATAGAACTCTCGATTCCTGCATTTTTAAGTGCCTTTGCTTGATAACCATCGAGCGAGGTATGGCAAAGTGGACAAGGCGTTACTATAAAATCAGCTTTTGCCTCAATTGCTTCTTGAAGCGCCTCAGCCGCAACATTAAGAGACTCCTGCTCAGCAACAAGCAAGGTATGGAATCCGCAACAGCGATTTTTATGTTTATACGGAATGGTTGCCCCACCAAGTGCCTCAATCAATTGATCAAGAGAACTTGGATCAACAGGATTATCATGACCCAGAACTGCTGATGGTCGAAGAATATGGCAACCATAAAAAGGAGCAATCCGATAATTTTTCAACGGCACCTTTACTTTCTGGCGAATAGTGTCAAGACCAACATCATCAATCAAAACCCATAAAAGGTGCCTGACCTCTGATGTTCCTTTATACTGAAGCCCCTCTTTTTTAAGAATATCATTAACTTCTTTTTTAAGTTCAGGGGATTCATCCAACTTTTTCTTGGCTGACCTAATCGTCATTAAGCAAGTATTGCACGAAACAACAAGATCGAGACCCATTTTTTCAGCAAGAGCAATATTGCGGCCATTCACTAAAGCAAAATGCTTTGGGCTCACATAATCGAGATTACTCCCACCACAACACGTGCCTTCATGTAGCTTAACAAAATCGAGTCCCAGCTCTTTTTGCCAAAGCTCTATTGAGCGGTCCACCTCTTTTGTCATGGACTCATTAATGCAACTCAGGTAATATGCGTATCGCTTCATCCAGAACCCCTCTTATTTTTTATGCGATTTATGATCCTGCTTCACATGTTCAGTCATCTCCTTGAACATCTCGCGGAAAGTTTTTATACCCTTAGCTGATTTTACAAGCGGTGGCGGTGGTGGTGTCCGACGTTTCATAATCATCTTTGCTGCCATTGGCACCAAATTTTGCAACGTCCAAATCACTCCATTAGTACGAATTGGCAAAGTAGCCTCTACAAGTTTACCTTTTTTCGCAATATCGGTCATAAATGCTTCAGCATGTTTGGAACCACTAGTATCCTTCATGCCTCTATTCTCTATAGCATCTTCACGTATTCCATGAATAGCATCCATAATTGGAATACTTTTCACACAGGTCTCCTGGCAACGATAACAGTGTGTACAATCCCAGACACCATGATCTTTAACAAGTTCAGCAAGTCGCTGTTCATGAAGAGCATCACGACTATCGGCATTCATACGATAAGATTTCAAAAGCACCGCAGGGGAAACATATTCCTTATTCGCCCTTAAAATGCTGCACTCTGAAACGCAGGAGGCACAAAGAATACAATCTGTTGCTTTATCATAGCGCAGAAATTCCTCTTCCGAAACTAAAAACTCTTTCTTGCCCATACTGCTTTCGGGCATTGTTGACTCAATCCAGTTAGAATAATGCTTCATTTTACCAACCAGCGGATCCATATCAACAATAAGATCCTTAATAAGCGGTAAATTGCGCAGTGGTTCTACTTTAATAACACCAGGCTCCTTGCTTTTAACAAGCACATCCCAAACCTGAGTCGTACATGCAAGTTGAGAAAGCCCATTAATCCTCATACCACAAGAACCACAAATCCCAGCTTGACAGAATGCTCTGAAACTGATGGAAGCATCAATATGCTCTTTGATATAATTTAACGACCTCAAAACAGTAATACCTCTTTCCACTGGAATTGTATAATCGTCAAAATATGGCTTACTGTCCACCTGTGGATTGAATCGGAAAATCCGAAAGGTGACATCTTTTTTTAACTCTTTATGCTGATCTGTTGGCACCGTCATAAGGCAAATAGTTAATAAGTTCTCTCTTGGAGTTCATAACGTCCCATCGTCACCGACTTTTCACTAAGGGCAAGTTTCCCATTGACTTGAGTCGCCAAGGTATGTTTATGCCACTTCGCATCATCTCGAACAGGAAAATCAGTACGCGTATGTGAGCCACGGCTCTCCTCGCGCGCATACGCTCCCGCGGCAACTGTTTCAGCCAAATCGAGCATATTTCTCAATTCGAGTACCTGCATCAGATTAGTATTGAAAACATCGCTGGTATCAAAAACGCGAACTTTCTTAAAACGCTCTTTAAGTTCAGCAATATCCTGTATTCCTTTTTTCAAAAGAGAGGCTTCGCGGAAAATACCAACATTAGTTCCAAGTGTCTGACCAAGCTCCTCACGCAGTTCTCCGTATCGCTCATAATGCCCGGACGAGTGCATGAAGCTACGGATATCATCATACTGAGCTGTCAGCTCACCTTCAGAAATATTCCCAGGTTCAAATTTACCAGCCTCTTGAGCTGCAGTATGCCCCGCAATACGACCAAAAACCAGAATATCAAGAAGAGAATTTCCACCAAGGCGATTAGCGCCATGAACAGAAACGCAGCCACACTCACCTGCAGCATAAACGCCATCCATAACCGTACGAGTAAAATTATCAGTATCTACTCCACCCATGGAATAGTGAGCTGTCGGTCGAACAGGAATAGGCTCTTCAATGGGATCCACACCTTCAAACTGCATCGACATTTCGCGTATCTGGGGAAGTCGCGATTTAATAAGATCAGCACCAAGATGAGTAAGATCAAGATGCAAATACTTCCCGGCGGGGCTATCAAAACCACGACCTTCAAGAATTTCGGTTTCCAGCGAGCGCGACACAAGATCGCGTGGCCCAAGCTCCATTTTTTCTTTGGCATAGCGAGCCATAAACCGCTCACCATCTTTATTAATAAGATAACCGCCCTCTCCTCTTGCGCCTTCAGTAACAAGTAAACCGCTCTTTCTGAGACCAGTCGGATGAAACTGAACAAACTCCATATCCTTCATTGGAATACCAGCACGATAAGCTATTGCCTGACCATCGCCAGTATTACCCGCGGCATTACTCGAACGATTCCAGTACATTTTTGCATATCCACCTGTAGCCAAAATTACAGTTCTTGCAGGAAATGCCTCAATTTTGCCACTCTTCATATTCATAGCAATCAACCCGCGAGAACGACTGCCTTTAACCGAGAGACTGAGAGCAAAATATTCATTGAAAAAGATAACGCCTTTCTTAAGACACTGTTCATAAAGAGTCTGTAGAATCGTATGACCTGTTTTATCTGCACAGTAACAACACCTTGGACGTCCAGCGCCACCAAAGGGACGCTGAGCAATAGTATTGTCAGGCATTCTTGACCACGGAGTACCAATATTATCCAGTTCACGAATAATTTTTGGTGCCTCAGAACAAAGCACATCAACAGCATCCTGATCAGCGAGATAATCACTTCCCTTGATAGTATCAAAAATGTGCATCTCCACAGTATCATCCTTTGCCTTATTAGCAAGCGCTGCATTTGCTCCACCTTGAGCAGCCGAGGTATGCGAACGGTTTGGATAGACTTTGGATAAAACAGCAATATTCAACGACGGATTGGTCTTCATTGCCTCCATAGCAGCATACAACCCGGCTCCACCGCCTCCAACAATGACAATATCAAATGGTTTCATACACAAAAATCTCCTTATGGAGCTTTTACAAAAGCTTCACGAATTAAATTAAAGCACCAAAAAGAGTGCCTTGCTCACTGGAATGTTTTTTGATAAAACAACAATGTTACCCGTTAAGGGCAACACGAATAGCTTATAACGCTACATGATCATCATGCGCAGGAAGCTCCTCAACAGCATGAAGTACATCGGTCATATTCAGCACACCTATCACCTTATTATTCTCCATAACAGTGAGGCGTCTTACATTAGTACGCTTCATCATACGAAGCGCATATTTAATTCTAAGACCTGGATTAACACTGATAATCGGTTTGCTCATAATCTGGAAAACTGGCGTATTCCAAGGATCACGATGAACATCTTCACCAGGATCAATTACTTTTTCAAGAATATCCTTTTCAGTAACAATACCATAACAATCATCCTCATTACGAGGTTCAACAATAAGTCCACTCTCCCCGCTTCTTTTCATAATCTGCAAAGCCTCGGCGACAGTGCAGCTTCCTTTAATTGCATGAAAATCTTTCTGCATTAGAGCAGATACTGCCAATGTCCGCAAGGTGATAAGCTGATCCATGTCATGAAATTACTTAAAATTAAAAAAGCACGTCAAAATTTACCAGTTGGTAAAAAACTCAATGAAAGAGATGCGGAAATATGCCCAGAATGCAGAAAAGGCAGGAAACCCAGACATTACTCGCAATAATAACGACGTGACTGTGAAGCTTTGTATTTTAAAAAAAAAACATCTTAAAAGCAAACGAAGCCCGAAAAAACAGGATTATTAATCTAAAGAATCCCATGCAATTTTTTATAACTCAGCCAGTTCTTTTTGAGAAAGAGAAAATCCTCAAAAGAGGTCTGTTGCAGAAACGGATTGTCAATAATGGAAGATTCGGCCGTCATGCTGTTTTTTCAACATTCATAAGAAAAGCTTTTGCTGGAAAATCATTATCCACAACAATTGGATTCTTTTCAAGTTCAGCCATCATTGCCTCAGCTTTATCATCATCAAGAAGGGCAAAGCAAAGAGATGAATATGATGCTGGCATTTCATTAGTTGGCCACCACGCCTGCTGCTGCGAGCCGCGCGCTTCACAGTTACAACCTCTGATAGCAACATTGCTGAACATGTGTACTTGATACTTCTGAAAAAGAGCTCGCACTTTCGAGCGAGTCTCCTCATGCCCCATAATGGCAATAAATTTCATACGCGAGCCTCCTTATAAATTATTTGGATTTTTTCTCAACCATATAGTAAACAAGAGGAACAACAACCAGAGTCAAAATCGTTGAAAGCACACCACCCCAGATAAGTGATATGGCAAGCCCCTGAAAAATCGGATCAAACAACATTACTATGGAGCCAATCACCACAGCACCGGATGTCAGAATAATTGGTCTGGTACGAACTGCTGCAGACTCAATAACGGCTTGCTTCAACTCAACACCCTCTTCTCTGCGAATCTGAATAAAGTCAATAAGCAGCACAGAGTTACGCACCATAATACCAGCAAGTGCAATCATACCAATCATACTTGTAGCCGTAAAGAACGCACCATGCAGCCAATGCCCAGGAATAATTCCGACGAGGCTCAACGGAATCGCAATCATCATAATGAGTGGTGTCTTGAATGACTGGAACCAGCCAATAATCAAGAGATAAATAATCACAAGAACAACAGCAAACGCCGTACCAAGATCTCTGAATACTTCAAAGGTAATTTGCCACTCACCATCCCACTTCATCGAGAGCTTCTCTTCCGATTTTGGCCCAGAGGTGTACATTGGGCTAATACGGTAACCTCCTGGTGTTTGTAATTGCTGAATTTTTTTATCCATAGCAAGCATAGCATACACAGGGCTCTCCGTTGCACCAGCAACATCAGCCGTTACATACACCACGCGACGCAGATCCTTGTGAAAAATACTCTTATCCTCAAGTTTCTCCAGAACAGTCACCAGCTCAGAAAGAGGAATCATCTCACCTGCACGCAGACGTGTTGTAAGCATACCCATGCCTTGCGACTGTACAAAAATACCTGATAGATTTTCCAATGAAGTTCTATCACTCTTTGGTAAACGAATCTGTATAGTTACCGGATCAAGCTCATTGTCGGTATGTAACAGCCCAACATCCATACCAGCAATTGACATCCGCAACGTCTGGGCAATCTGTTCAGCGGAAACACCACGGAATGCCGCACGCTCTTTATTCACAACCAGATTGTACACGTTTTGATCATCTTCAACCATCCAATCCACATCAACCACGCCAGGTGTCTGCTCAAAAATGTTCTTCACCTGTTTTGCCAAGGCAATCTGCTCCTCTTGTGATGGACCATAAATTTCAGCAACAAGCGTTGAGAGCACCGGTGGTCCTGGTGGAATCTCCACAATCTTTGCATTGCCTTGGTAACGACGAGCAATTTGCTGCACACGAGCTCTCACTCTTTTAGCAATATCGTGGCTCTGCGCATCACGGTCACCTTTATGCATCAGATTCACTTGAATGTCAGCCATATTCGCCTGCTGACGAAGGTAATAGTGGCGCACCAAACCATTGAAGTTAATCGGGGCATTGCTGCCAACATAATATTGATAACTGCTCACTTCCGGCACTGTTTTCAAATAGCCCACAATCTCTTTTGCCACTTTAGCAGTCTGGTCTAAAGGAGTGCCTTCAGGCATATCAATAATCACCTGAAACTCATTCTTATTATCAAACGGAAGCATCTTCATCTGCACCGCCTTCATCGGCACAAGCGCAATGGCACCCACCAGCAATAATCCTACAACTCCAAATGCCACCCATCTTTTAAAACTACTCTCAATAAAAGGTGAGAGAATAGAATTGAAGAGCTTGTAGTAACCGGTTTTGGTAATATCATACTCTTCATGGTGCCCATCCTCAGTTTTCAACAGTCGGAATGACAACCACGGCGTTGCAATCAAGGCAACAAGCAAGGAGAAAATCATCGCCAGCGACGCGCCAATTGGCATCGGGCTCATATACGGCCCCATTAAGCCAGACACAAAAACCATCGGCAACACCGCAGCTATAACCGTAAATGTTGCAAGAATGGTCGGATTACCTACTTCATTAATCGCCGTAATAGCGGCCTGCAACTTTGGCTGACGCTTCATTGCAAAGTGACGATGAATGTTCTCAGCAATAATAATCGAATCATCAACCACAATACCAGTCACGAAAATTAACGCAAACAGCGTCACTCTATTGAGCGAGTAATCAAGCAGATAATAGATTAATAACGTCAGTGCAAACGTAATCGGTACAGAAGCGAGAACCACAAGTGCGCCGCGCCAACCAAGAAAAAATCCAACAACAATTGTTACAGCAACAACAGCAATAATCAAATGCTCAAGTAAAGTAAATACTTTCTCAGATGCCGTTTCGCCATAGTTCCGTGTCTCACTTACCGTAATATCAGCAGGAATAATACTCTTCTTCATCCCATCAACCGACGCCATAACCTTATCGGCAAGAACGGAAGCGTCACCACCTTTGCGTTTTGCCACCGTAAGCGTCACCGCTGGATACTCGCCTGCTGGTGAGCCTTTCGGTGAAGCAGCAGCAAAACCGAAATAATTATAATTGGTCACATCTTCAGGACCATCAACAACGGTCGCAACATCACGAAGATAAACGGGAGATGCGCCATAGAGCCCTACAACAATGTTGCCTACCTCCTCTCCGCTTTCGAGAAATTTTCCGGTACGAACAATAATATCTTTCGCCGGCTGCTCAAATTTGCCTGAGGTCATTTGACTATTGGTCATTTGAATTTGTCGGGCAATCTGCAAAGGACTGACGTTATACTGCTGAAGCTTTTGCTTGTCAAGCGTAATTCGTACTTGTCGTTTCAAGCCACCTTTTAACTCAACATCACCAATATTGCTGATTTTTTTAAGTTCATCCGCAACTTTCGCAGCCGTTTGACGAAGTTGATACGCATCTTTTTGCTTCCCCCAGAAAGTAAGATTCAGCACTGGCACATCATCAATCGAAACCTTTTTCATCAATGGAAACTGCACACCCTGTGGCATCTTATCCATATTTTTCATCAAGGTTGACCAAAGCTTTACCATACTTTTCTCGGCATCTTCACCAACCTTATAGCGAACAGTAACCAGAGAAACATCGCGCATCGAAGTTGAATACACGTAATCAACACCAGGTATTTCAGTCAACGTCTTCTCAAGTGGCTTGGAAACACGTGACTCCACCTCTGCAGGCGTTGCGCCTGGATAAGGAATGTAAAGATCGACCATGGGCACCACAATTTGAGGCTCTTCCTCTCTTGGTGTCATAAACGTGGCCATAATACCCACTAAAAGAGAAGCCAGCATTAAAAGTGGCGTAATCTTTGAATTGATAAACTGTTTGGCAAGTTTACCTGCTATACCGTCATTCATTGGAGCTATCCTTGTGAGTTAATAAAACGAATCAGTTCCCTTTATAATAGTCGAGTTCACTACGCGAAACGCAATAATCATATTTCGCCTGATTCAACCGCATTTTGGCGTACGCCCACGCTTGCTCACGCATCAATAACTCAAAGGTCATTGCCATACCTGTTTTATACTGCCTGCCAATAAAATCAAGACTGACCGTTGCCGCTTCCATCGATTTCGAAGCTACCGCAATACGCTCCTTCGCTGTCTTCAGCGATCGTAGCGCCGCACTCACCTCGGCTGAACTATTGCTCTTCGCTGCCTCATAATTATACATTGCTTCATGCACTTTTGCTTTCGCCTCCTGAATTCGACCCGTTGTAGCCATACCATCAAAAACATTCCATTGCAGATTTAAACCAAGTGCCCAGCTTGAACCGCCATTCAAAAGAGCGTCACCATGTAAATCTGTTTGCAAAAAGGCATTTAAACGAGGCATTCGCGACTCACGAATCATCTCTTCCTGATACACATTAACTTGCTTGTACATCTCATAAGCCTTCAGATCAGCTCGCTTTAATAATGATGCTTCACTTCCCGCACTCGGAATAACCGTATCAACAACAAAATCCCCAGTAGGCACAACCACCACATCAGTCTCAAGATTCAGCATTACTCGAAGCATATCCGTTGCATTTTTCACAGCATCCTCCAACATCAACTTCTGCTCTTGAAGCTCCGCAAGACGTACTTCGGTAGAAAGCTTATCCGACTTTGTCAAAAATCCAGCAGCATAACCTCTTGAAGCTTCTGTGCTATAACTCTGCATTATCTTAATTGACTGATCAACAGCCTCAATATTTTTACGGGCAAGAATAAGACCATAATACAGCTTACTTACCTGCAAGCCAATAGTTTCCTCAGTCCTGACTGCCATAAACGCCATACCTGTTTTGGCACTCAGCGCCATATTTTTTCCGGGAGCAGCATCTGCATTATAAATCGGCTGCATCACCTTCAATGAAGTATTAAAATCGTTTATTACATCCGCTTCAACCATTTCACGAGCATCCATATCCGTATTAACCAGAGTCGTCTGCTGCAATTTATAGACTAATGCCGCACCAGGATCATTCGTAACCACCAATGTTTCTGAAAGGGTAACTTTTGGCAAGGATGACTGCCGAGTCTGAACAACTCTCCCTTCCGCCTGATCAACTCTGCTGCGGGCAGCTTTAACCATATAATTATTCTTGCGAGCCATAGTAACAGCATCTGAAAGCGAAAGCTTCAACGTTTTATCGGCAGCAGTTGCCTGCAATGGCGATGCCAAAACACCGGCTAAGCAAACAACGAACAATGCTTTATATAATTTCATAGTCTGTATTATTGTTTCGAGATAAGTTTTAAAATCTTTTCCACATTTTTGGAATCATCCATGCTCACACACTCTTTAAGATTACGATGGAGTACAAGAGAGAAGGTGTTATCAAGAGCAGCTTTTGCGGCCTGAAACTGCGTAATAATCTGGGAACATTCATCCTCTTTTTCAATCATGCGGATCAAACCCTCCACTTGACCACCAACCTTCTTTAACCTGATAATCACATCACGCATTGAACTCTCTGATTCACTCATAAAAGTTACGCCAGCAAAATTGTTAACCATCTTATACCTATACCCCGTATAGGTATAAGATATAAAAAAAAGAATATGACACAAACAATTTCCGGCTCAAGGGGAATAAGGGAGCAGTAATCAACTATTAGTGCAAATTATTTAGTACCAGCCTCTACAGCAAGCTCCGGGCACGTACAGCAAATATCTGACTGCACTTGGCATAACATACTCTCGGTCGCCTGCTGCATAATCTGCGACATAATCGCATCACTCATAAACTTGAGGATACCTTCAGGCATAAGATTAAGGGGAAAAGAGATTTGAAAATCCAGAGAAATATCAGTATCGAAATAGACTGAAGTCTTATTATCATGCTGATGCAGAAGACATATCTCAGAACTTGCCCTTCCTACAAAGGTATTGGCTGACGGTTTGTCAAATGGAGGATGATCATGCACCGCTTCCCACCGAATCCGTTTCCCTTTCCCATTATAATGCTCACGATTTTTTATACGTTCAGCAGCAAAAACCTGCCCATAACTATCATCAAGAGAAAAGCTCTCTTCATGTTGTCGTACAAAAAACACGGCTACAATAGGATTACTGCGCGGATCAGATACCTCAAAAATCCACTGAAATATATCTCGATCAACAATATATTTTACATTACTACAATACGGATTGCACTTGAGCAACTTTTCGTGATCCGCAAAATAGAGACCCGATTCATGCAGACATGAATCCAAAACAACATGTGCTTTACTTTTGCCAACAACTTCCATAATTTTACTTATAACCGCTAAAGAGATGAAGAACAATGCTGTTTATCCAAATGAATATCGAAATAATGAACGATAAGCAGTGGCAGAGAGTTCCTGAAAAAAGCCGCCATAAAAAGCAAAAGAGCCTATTTTTTTAGCAAAAAGAATTTTGTAGCTTTAGCTGTAATTAACGTTATGAGTGGCGCAAAACATTGCTCTAATTAATCTACGTAGCAACAAAAAAATCAATTATACACACTAACTAACTAATAAGAAAAACCTGATTATGCCCGACATCGCTCGCTATACTACACTTTTTGCACCTTTACTTTTTTTAGTTTCAGGAATTTTTATAGTCATGCTGTTGAGCAAATTCATTGGCAAACAGTCAACATTAAAAAAAGAGGATTAATCAACCAAAACCGGAAGCATTGGCTCTGACACGGTAAGATCGACATATCCCAAAACCTTATCTTCCTTCAAGTTTAGCGCGTGCATCATCAAGCATTTCTACAGTTATTTCCTTATAGCCCCACTCCTCAGCATACTCCTCTGCCATCGTTTTAAATTTGCCCTGAATAAAAGCTGGAGCACTGTGAAGGCGGTCTAATGCCTCCTCCGTCCATTTGGATGATGACGCTCTCGTTTTTATCGATTTTTTGTACTCCTGTAGAAGATCTTCTGCAAAACCATCAATCGTACCATCCGTAAGAGCCGATGACGCAAAAATCTTTTCAACAAGAATTTTATTACGAATCAAGTGCATTTTTAATTGAGGCAAATACAGCACTGCTGCCATAGCTTCCGTACTGCCACAAGTAAGAAACAAGGCGATTTTTTTCTTTTTCAGGTGCTGTCTCAAATTCCCATGAATCAGTGAACCTAAAAGTTGTGATGCAACAACAAAATAATAAACTGGTGCGCCAAGAATCACAAGATCAAACTCTTGTACAAAACGATAGTCGGCATTCGCCCGGCATTTAGCTTTTTCCACATAAACACCCTCTTCAGCTAAACTCAAGCCAAGAGCGTCAATAAGAGCCTCGGTAAAACCACCAGAGGATTTACTGTCGTACAGAATGACAGCTTTCATATCAATTAAATTTATAAAAAGTAAAAGAGAACAACAATTGAGAAGCAAAAGTGCGACAATAATTTAAATACTGCAACACAGTATGCTTTCAATGCAGTAAAAAATTTCCCAAAAAAGCCTTGCAATGCAAGAGAAAACAATCAAAATTTGATAACTCTTTAAACGTCAAGCTCATCAATCTCTTCCGACTCTTCAGAGTCCGATTTTTTAACAACCATCGTATTAACCGTCTCAACGACTTGCTTCAACACCGCATCCGCCACAAAAACACCTGCACCACCAACCAGAACACCTGCAATCCCATGCAGTAAAATAGGCATACCAAGAGGCGAAAATACCAACGCCCCCCCAACTATACCACCAGCTTCTTTTAACATAGCTTTCCTTATCCAAGGTTAAAGATGTTGAGAAATAATGACAAAAAAACAAGTAAATTATTTACCTCTATATTAAGTTAATATAAAGCTCTGACTACATTTGAGCAAACGCATTATCAGCTCATCCTGCAAAGGTTTTCTTGGAGATTCATTGTTTGTTGTTTATAATAAGGGCGTTTTTTCATTATTCGCAATTGCCCTGATTTTTCTCTCCATTTTCCATCACTAAAAGTCCGGTTCATGCGTATTCTAACGTTTACAGGCAAGGGTGGGGTAGGCAAAACCAGCGTTTCTGCAGCGACAGCTGTACGATTATCGGAGCTGGGCTATCGAACTCTTGTGCTCTCAACTGATCCTGCACATAGCCTTTCGGATTCATTTAATCTTCCACTCGGTGCAGAACCAACCAAAATCAGAGAAAATCTTCATGCCATTGAAGTTAATCCATACGTCGATTTAAAAGAAAACTGGCAATCCGTACAGAAGTTTTACACAAGAATATTTATGGCACAAGGCGTTTCCGGCGTTGTTGCCGATGAAATGACCATTTTGCCAGGCATGGAAGAGCTGTTTTCCTTACTGAGAATTAAACGTTATAAAGCCTCTGGACTTTACGATGCACTTGTGCTCGATACTGCACCAACCGGAGAAACATTACGCCTTCTCTCATTGCCCGATACCCTCTCTTGGGGCATGAAAGCTGTAAAAAATGTCACGAAATATATTGTAAGGCCGCTCAGCAAGCCATTGTCGAAAATGTCAGACAAAATTGCCAATTACATTCCGCCGGAAGACGCACTCGACTCTGTTGATCAGGTTTTTGATGAACTGGATGGCATTCGAGAAATTCTTACCGATAACGCTACCTCAACAGTGCGCTTGGTAATGAATGCGGAGAAAATGTCGATCAAAGAGACCATGCGAGCGTTAACCTATCTGAATCTCTATGGGTTTAAAGTTGATATGGTTCTTGTCAACAGGCTGCTTGATACCAAAGAGAATAGCGGATATCTGGAAAAATGGAAGAGCATTCAACAGAAATATCTTGGGGAAATAGAAGAAGGATTTTCACCGTTGCCGGTGAAAAAATTGCGCATGTATGAGCAGGAGATTGTTGGCTTGAAAGCACTCGAACAGTTTGCAAAAGATATGTACGGTGACAGCGACCCATCAGATATGATGTACGATGAACCACCAATCAAGTTTGTAAGAAATAAAGATATTTATGAAGTTCAGTTAAAGCTGATGTTTGCCAATCCCGTGGATATTGATGTCTGGGTTACAGGTGATGAATTATTTGTTCATATTGGTAATCAGAGAAAAATTATCACACTACCAATCAGTCTTACAGGATTGGAGCCGGGTGAGGCTGTATTTAAAGATAAATGGCTGCACATCCCGTTCGATTTAAATAGCCATAAACAAAGCCGTATGGAGCAAGCGCAAAATAGAACATTTGATTAAGTAGAGAGTTGAGCATCATATTCTGGCGATAACACCGCAAAACAGTTTATTAAAAGCACGTGAAGCATGGGTAATACGGAACCGCAGCAAGTCAAACCTCTCAAGTTTCTCCTTGTAGCGCCAAAAGGGAAAAAAGACTCAAAGTCCAACCAAAAGCCACTCTTTAATATGGCAATTGGTGTGTTGGTAAGCCTGACACCAGAACAGCACGAAATCGAAATTATTGACGAACATTTCGGTGACGTTATCGATTATAGTGCAAAGTATGACTTTGTTGGCATAACATCACGAACTATTGATGCAACACGGGCGTATGAAATTGCTGACGGCTTTCGGGCAAAAGGGCAAAAGGTCATCCTTGGTGGATTGCATATTTCATTCAATATTGATGAAGCAAAAGTTCATGCAGACTGCATTGTGAGTGGTGAAGCCGAAAATCTCTGGTTGACGTTGCTTGAAGACGTTGCCTGCAATCGCTTAAAATCCTTTTACGACTCCAAAGATTTTCCACCGGTCAAAGAGATTATTCCGCTTGATTATGCACGGATTGCCAAAGCATCAAAACGAGAAAAAGTTGATGGCACAAAATCAATCCCAATCTATATAACTCGCGGATGCCCTTACGAGTGTTCATTCTGTGTCACACCAAACTTCACGGGAAAACTCTATCGCGCACAAAAGCCGGAAGATCTCAAGAGACAGGTCGAAATGGCTAAAAAAGTTTTCTTCAAAGCAAAAGGAAAGTCATCAAAACCTTGGTTCATGCTCTGTGATGAAAACCTCGGTGTCAGTAAAAAACGTTTGTGGGAGTCACTAGAGCTCATTAAAGAGTGCAACATCAATTTCAGTGTCTTTTTCAGTATCAACTTTCTTGAAGATAAAGAAACTGTCCGCCGACTTGTTGAAGCTGGATGTATTATGGTACTTGTTGGTTTTGAGTCGATTAAACAAAGTACGCTTGAAGCTTATAACAAAGGGCATGTCAATTCAGCAGATAAATTTGCGCGTCTCATTGAGGAGTGCCGTCAAGCAGGATTAAATGTTCAGGGAAACTTTCTCGTTAATCCCTCTCTCGATAGCTATGAAGATATGGATGATCTTGCAGAATTTGTAAGCAAGAACAATATTTTTATGCCTATTTTTCAAATTATCACACCATATCCTGGAACAACAATGTACTGGGAATACAAAAATAATGGTTGGATTACCGATGAAAACTGGGAAAAATATAATGCAATGAACTTGGTCATTCGCTCAGAAAAGTATGACCCCATAAAGTTTCAGCATAAATTCCTGACCACCTACAATAAAGCTTATACATGGAAGAATATTGCCAATAGAGTAAGAGTTAATCCCTATAAATTACTCAACCTTGTTACAAGTCTGGCATTTAAAAAAAATCTTCGTGAACAACTTGAAACTTTTGAAAAAGAGAATAACATCAAACGATAGATCAACATCAGGTTCTCCTCTTTCAAAAAATGACAGCAATATAATTTTAATAATTTCTGCAGTACAATAGTAACCTTCTAACAACTAACTCAGCACCACCAACACTATGAACACTAACGAGTTACTGAAACATAACCACAGAGCCAACGAACTTGTTTTTAAAGGTCTTGTTGAGTTTGGCTGCATCAAGGCTGCTCTTGAACTCGACCTTTTCACCCATCTTGCTGATGGCAAAAAAAATACAGAAGCCGTTGCGACCTGCGTTGAAGCAATACCGCAACGCCTGATTCTGCTGCTCGAAGCACTCAAACAAATTGGCGTAACAACCGAAGTTAATGGCAACTGGGGGCTGACAACGTTTGCAAAAACAATGTTCATTCCAAACGAGGATCTGCCAAACCTCTACATGACACCAGTAACCAAAGCAATGGCACATCTTTCCGACAATTTTTATCTGCAAATTGCAGAAGCAGTCAAGGGAAATGTCAATTTTAAAGGTGAAGTGCCTTACCCACCAGTTACAAAAGAAGATAACTGGTATTTTGAAGAAATTCACCGCAGCAACGCCCATTTTGCCATTATGCTGCTGCTTGAAGAAGCGAGCCTTGCCAATGCAAAAACATTGGTTGATGTTGGTGGCGGCATTGGCGATATTTCAGCCGCATTGCTCAAAAAATTTCCACAGCTTGATTCTACTATTCTTAATCTTCCTGGAGCAGTGGAACTGGTTAATGAAAATGCCGCAGAAAAAGGTGTTGGCGATCGTTTAAGAGGATCCGCTGTTGATATTTATAAAGAAGAGTATCCTGCCGCAGATGCTGTTATGTTCTGCAGAATTCTTTATTCCGCAAACGAACAATTAACGGCAATGCTTTGCAAAAAGGCATTTGATGCACTCAATCCTGGTGGGAAAGTACTCATCCTTGATATGGTTATTGACAATCCTGAAGAGCCAAACTTCGACTACTTGAGCCACTACATTCTCGGCGCAGGTATGCCATTCTCAGTACTTGGCTTCAAACAGCAGGCTCGCTACAAAGAGATTCTGGAAGCAATAGGGTTCACAAACGTACGCACGGTAAGAAAATATGAACACCTGCTTTGTGAAGCTATCAAACCTGCCTGACAGGTATAGGCAATAAGTCTGAACCATGCGGTCGCTCTCACATACAGGGCGACCGTTCTTTTTTTATACTCCGTATTTTATACTCAAGCCAGGCCATTGTTATCCGCCCTGTTTATCAAATGGAGTACCTGCATCGCGAGGCGCTGAAACTTTGCCCACAAATCCAGCAAGTACCACAAGCGTTATAACATAAGGGAGCGATTGCACAACTTGCGATGGAATCCAGCCACTTTGAAGCCATATTTCCATCGACTCAGTCACCGCAAACAGAATACTTGCACATGCGGCGCCAACAGGAGTCCATTTGCCAATAATCATGGCTGCAAGGGCAATATAGCCCCTTCCTGCCGACATATTATCAGTAAAGGTATGCTGCTGAAAAAGCAGGAATGCTCCAGCAAGCGCGGCAAGTGCGCCCGAAACAAGCACACCAGAATATCGCATACGAGCCACGTTAACACCGGCACTGTCTGCGGTTTTCGCGCTTTCTCCAGTAGCTCGCAGTCGAAGCCCATACGGGGTTTTAAAAAGTACCCATTGACCAGCAAAAACCACAAAAACTGCAAGCAGAAAAAAAGGATCAAGAAAAAGAGATGAAGCCTCAAATCCAGCCACTCGCGGAGAATTCATGGAGCTGCCAAAAAGCAGGGTTAACCCAAAACGAGTAACACCCATCACTAAAATATTGAGAGCAATACCTGCAACAATCTGGTCAGCTTTCAACGTCACCGTCACAAAAGCAAAAAGCAAAGCCACAAGCAAACCACAACCAAGAGCAAGCAACATTCCCAAAAGCACTGAACCTGTCCGATACTGCCCATAAGCTGCACCAAACGCACCAATCAACATCATCCCTTCAAGCGCCAGATTAACCACCCCACCTCGTTCGGAAAAGGTTACCCCAACCGAAGTCAGTACATAAGGCACCGCAAGACGCACAATTTGCAAGAAAATAACAAGAGGCTCAATTTCCATAATAAATCAACAATGAAAAATCCTTCCGGGTAGTTTTTAGATGCAATTTTTATTAGATTATCTCTCAGTTAAAAGTAGTCAACTTCACCTGTTTTATCACCATTTGTTTCTTTTTTTAGGGTGATACAACCATTAATTACTCCTGAAAATCATGCCAAAATCTGAGATTACCAACGACAAGGCGCCCGTAAAACAGTACATTTACAATTTCTCGGGCGGGTCTTCTGAAGGTGATGCGTCCATGAAAAACCTGCTTGGTGGCAAAGGTGCCAACCTCGCAGAAATGGCCAACATCGGTTTACCAGTACCTCCGGGATTTACTATTTCGACAGAAGTTTGCACCTACTACTACGACAATCACAAAACCTACCCGCCCAATCTCTTTGAATCGTCGATACCGGAAGCGCTCAAAAAAATCGAAGATGCGCTGAGCAAAAAATTTGGTGATCCAGAAAATCCACTCCTTGTTTCCGTCCGTTCTGGCGCAAGAGCATCAATGCCGGGTATGATGGATACCATTCTCAATCTTGGCTTGAACACCGCAACAGTTGATGGTTTGGCAAAAAAATCAGGCAATCCCCGTTTCGCGTGGGACTGCTACCGTCGCTTTGTACAAATGTATGGCGACGTTGTTCTCGACCTCAAGCCTGCTGATAAAAAAGAGATTGATCCTTTTGAAAAAATTCTTGAAGAGAAAAAGCATCAGCTTGGCATTAAACTCGATACCGAGTTCAGTGTCGAAGATTTGCAAGACTTGGTCAGCAAATATAAAGCTGCCATTCTTGAAAAAACCGGTAAAACATTCCCTGAAGATCCTCACGAACAACTCAAAGGCGCAATTGGCGCAGTGTTCAACAGTTGGAACAATGAGCGTGCCATTATTTATCGCAAACTGAACCACATCCCTGGCTACTGGGGCACAGCCTGCAACGTCCAGGCAATGGTTTTTGGCAATATGGGCGAAGATTGCGGTACAGGCGTTGCATTTACTCGCGATGCTGCTACCGGTGCAAACATTTTCTACGGTGAATTCCTTATGAATGCCCAGGGTGAAGATGTTGTCGCTGGCACAAGAACACCATTGAAAATCGAGCAGCTTAAAGCTGAAAACCCACCAATCTACAACCAGCTTGAAGAAATTCGTTCAATTCTTGAACATCACTATCGCGACATGATGGATATTGAGTTCACCATTGAAAACGACAAACTCTTCATGCTCCAGTGCCGTGTCGGAAAAAGAACTGGTTTTGCAGCAGTAAAAATTGCCGTTGACATGTTCAACGAAAAATTGATTGATGAAAAAGAGGCGTTGATGCGCATTGAGCCCGAACAGCTCAACCAGTTGCTAAGACCCGTCTTCGATATGAAAGAGAAACAGGCTGCCGTTGCCGGTGGAAGACTTCTGGCCACAGGCTTGAATGCCGGACCTGGTGCCGCAACCGGAAAAATATATTTCAACGCTATTGATGCCCATAACGCAGGAAAACGCGGTGAAGCCGTTATTCTTGTTCGTATCGAAACCTCCCCGGAAGATATTAAAGGTATGGCTGCCTCCGAAGGTATTCTTACGGAACGCGGCGGTATGACCTCACACGCAGCACTTGTTGCCCGCCAGATGGGTAAAGTTTGCGTGGCTGGCTGTGGAGCACTCAACATTGACTATCAGAAAGGCGAAATGCGCGTCGCTGGCAAAGATATCGTTCTTTGCGAAGGTGATTACATCTCCATTGATGGCAGCACCGGCGAGGTTATCGCAGGCAAAGTACCAACCAAAAACTCCGAAATTATCGAGGTACTGATCGACAAAACGCTCAAACCAGAAGATGCTGAAACATGGCCTATCTACAAACAGCTCATGGAGTGGGCAGATAAATACCGCAAACTGAACATCCGCACCAATGCCGATCAGCCTGATCAGGCAGAAATAGCGGTAACATTTGGTGCAGAAGGCATCGGTCTTTGCCGCACCGAGCACATGTTCTTCGGTGGCGAACGTATCGACGCTATGAGAGAAATGATTCTTGCCGACAATGTTGAAGGACGCAAAAAAGCCCTTGCCAAACTGATTCCTTACCAGCGTGAAGATTTCTACGGCCTCTTCAAAACCATGGGTTCACGCCCTGTAACCATCAGACTCCTCGATCCACCACTGCATGAATTCCTGCCACATAGCGACAGCGAAATCAAAGTGCTTGCAACAAAAATGGGCAAATCATTTGAAGATGTAAAAGCCCGTATTGGCGATCTGCACGAATTCAATCCAATGCTCGGTCTCCGCGGTTGCCGTCTTGGCATTCTTCATCCTGAAATTGCGGTAATGCAGGTAAGAGCTATTATTGAAGCCGCCTGTAAACTGAAAAAAGAGGGTCTTGAAGTTGTCCCTGAAATTATGGTTCCACTCATCAGCACCGTTAAAGAGTTGGAAATAACCAGTGAAATCATCCACAAAACAGCTCGCAGCGTCATTGCCGAGCAAGGCACTGGCGTCAAATATCTTGTAGGAACCATGATTGAAGTACCTCGTGCAGCTATCACCTCCGACCAGATCGCAACTGCTGCCGACTTCTTCAGCTATGGCACCAATGACTTGACACAGATGGGACTTGGCATGAGCCGCGACGATTCCGGTCAGTTCCTGCCAACCTATCAGCAACAGGAAATTTTTGCACGCAATCCATTTGAATCACTGGATATCGATGGCGTAGGTCGCCTGATGAGCATTTCCGTCAAAGATGGTCGCGCAGTAAAACCTGATCTTAAACTCGGCATCTGTGGTGAGCACGGTGGTGACCCTGCAACAGTAGAATTCTGCCACAATCTTGGGCTGAATTACGTTTCATGCAGTCCATTCAGGGTACCAATAGCACGCCTTGCCGCAGCAAGAGCAGCACTGCAAAGCTAAAGAGCGCCGTTCAAAAAAAGCATATTGTATAAAAGGCGATCCCTCTCGGGTCGCCTTTTTTTTCTTCAGAGAGTGAACCAAAGTAGCATAGAGATAAACAACAACCACATGGAATTCAGCCATATCAACATCAGGGGTGCACGAGTACACAACCTGAAAAATATCTCTCTCGATATACCACGGAACAAATTTGTCGTTATTACTGGTTTATCGGGTTCAGGCAAATCGAGCCTTGCCTTCGATACTATTTATGCCGAAGGGCAGCGACGGTTTATGGAAACACTCTCACCCTACGCACGTCAATACATCGGTAACATTGAACGTCCTGATGTTGATTATATTGAAGGTCTCTCGCCGGTAATAGCCATCGACCAGAAAAGCACAAGCCGTTCACCGCGCTCAACCGTTGGCACTATCACCGAAATCCATGACTTTATGCGCCTGCTCTACGCCAAAGCAGGTCGGCGGTATGACCCCGTCACCGGTGCCATGCTCCAGCAACAAAGTGAGGAGAGCATCTGTAACACCATTCTTGCTCTACCACACGGCACAAAAGTTCAAATACTCTCGCCCCTTATCAGCGGCAGAAAAGGTCATTATCGCGAACTTTTCGAGCGTCTCCTGCTCAAAGGCTATCTCCGTGTCCGCATTGATGGCACCTACCGCGAGATGGAAAAAAACATGCAGATCGAGCGCTATAAAAGCCACGCCATCGAACTCGTTATAGACCGACTCATTATCAATCCCGAGTGCGAAGAGCGCCTGAAAAAAGCCATCACGCTCGCTATCAGCATGTCGGAACACAAATCCACCGTGATATGCGATCCCGCCGAAAGTGACCTTAAAGAATTAACCTTCAGCACACGTTACGCTTACTCCGACGGCTCAGTTCCTGTCGATACACTGGCACCAAACCACTTCAGCTTCAACTCACCATACGGTGCATGTCCCGAATGTAATGGTCTGGGAGAGTTAATGCAGCTTTCAGGAGAGTTAATGATGCCGGATACCTCGCTCTCCCTCAATGAAGGTGGGCTCGATCCATTTGGAAAATCAGGCAAACGAAACCTTTGGCAGGTCATCAGGGCAATCGCCAGAGAATTCAACTTCACCCTCGACACACCGCTCTGCGACATTCCAAAAGCAGCAATGACAATTTTACTGGAAGGCTCCGGCAGCCGCACCTTTAACGTCAGCTATACCTACTCCGGTCACGACACCCTTTATCCTCAGCCATTTCAAGGTGCCATTCCTTATGTGCAGGAAATTCTTAACCATGCAAGCACAACCAAAATACGCGAGTGGGCAGAGAGCTACATGGTTCGCCAGCCTTGCCCCGCCTGTAACGGCGCAAGATTGCGCAAAGAGAGCTTGCTGGTAAAAATCAACGCACTGAACATTGCCGAAACTGAAGCACTGCCACTACCCGATGCACTTGCATTTTTTACAGACCTTCCCAAAACACTGACACCAAAAGAGCTGCTCATTGCCACTCCCGTGCTGCATGAAATCACCAAACGCCTCGAATTTCTCCTCAATGTCGGGCTTGGCTACCTCTCTCTCGATCGCAGCTCTCAAACGCTCTCAGGCGGCGAAGCACAGCGCATCCGGCTCGCCTCGCAGCTTGGCTCTCAACTCAGCGGCGTACTTTATGTACTCGACGAACCAAGTATCGGGTTACATCAGCGCGACAACCACAAACTCATCACCTCACTCAAGCGCTTGCGTGACCTTGGCAACACCGTGCTTGTTGTTGAGCACGATAAAGACACCATGCTTGAAGCCGACGAAATTATCGACCTTGGCCCGGGCGCCGGAGAGTATGGTGGAGAAATTGTCGCCCAGGGAACAGCAGCAACGCTTGACCCAGAATCTCTAACAGCAGAATACCTCTCTGGTACACGAAAAGTCTTTTGCTCCATCGAAACATCATCAACCAAGAATGAACCGCAATTCCTGATACTGAAAGGCTGCAAAGGGAACAACCTCAAAAACATTGACGTCACCATTCCGCTCAGCTCGCTCGTCAGCATTACAGGCGTCAGTGGCTCCGGTAAATCGACGCTCATTAACGAAACACTCTTCCCGATTCTTGCTCGCCATTTCTACCGCTCAAAACTGCTCACCTACCCCTTCGAGAGCATTGAAGGCATAGAGCATATCGATAAGGTTGTGAATGTTGATCAATCACCTATTGGTCGCACCCCTCGCTCAAATCCGGCAACCTATACTGGAGCATTTACCTTCATCCGGGACTTTTTTACCCGTTTGCCCGAAGCCCAAATCAGAGGCTACAAAGCTGGGCGTTTCAGCTTCAACGTCAAAGGTGGACGATGCGAAGTGTGCCAGGGAGCCGGAACACGCAAAATTGAAATGAACTTTTTGCCCGATGTTTATGTGCGTTGTGAAAACTGCAAAGGCGAACGTTACAACCGAGAAACCCTGCTCGTAAAATATCGTGGCAAATCCATCGCCGACGTGCTGGAAATGAGCATCACCGAAGCTGCTGAGTTTTTTGTCGATTTCCCCCGTATCATGCGCATTCTTAATACCATGCAAAGCGTAGGGCTTGGGTATCTCAAACTTGGTCAGCCATCACCCATGCTTTCAGGCGGCGAAGCGCAGCGAATCAAATTGTCAACCGAACTCTCTAAAATACAGACAGGAAAAACGCTCTACATTCTTGATGAGCCAACCACAGGTCTGCACTTTCAAGACATACAGCATTTGCTTGAAGTTCTGAGAAAACTCGTTGACAAAGGCAACAGCGTCATTATCATCGAACACAACCTCGACATTATTAAAAACAGCGACTGGATTATCGACATCGGCCCGGAAGGAGGGCATGAGGGGGGTGAAGTGCTTGCAGCAGGAACGCCGGAAGAAATTGCACGTATAGAGCACTCGCACACAGGGAGATTTTTGAAGGCGGAAATGAATCTACTATAGGCGTTGACTCAGCTCTTCATGAAGATCATCGACAACATCAACACCCTTTTTGGGGATGATCTCAAAGCATCTCTCCGCCCCAAAGACAAGCTCAAAATTGCAGCTTCCTGCTTTTCCATTTACGCTTACGAAGCATTGAAGTCTGAGTTCTCAAAAATTGAGTCACTGGAATTCATCTTCACGGCACCAACATTTGTTCCCAACGAGGTAACCGACAAATTCCGAAAGGAGCAGCGCGAGTTTTTCATACCAAAGTCCAACCGGGAAAAAAGTCTGTACGGTTCAGAATTTGAAATCCAGCTCCGCAACAAGCTTACCCAGCGAGCCATTGCGCGAGAATGCGCAGAATGGATACGGCGAAAAGCCGTTTTCCGATCGAACAAAACGAAAGCTCCTATGCAGCAGTTTGCGTGCATTCATGGATCGGGGGGCGATACCGCATACATGCCGCTTCATGGATTCACCGCAGTCGATGTAGGCTATCAGCAAGGAAATGCCATATCAAACCTCATCAACCGGTTTGATGAACCCACCTTTACGGCAACATACCTGCAACTTTTTGATCAGATTTGGAATGATCCGGAAAAGCTTGAAGATGTAACGGCTGTACTTTGCAATCACATTGCATCAGTCTATCAGGAAAACTCACCAGAGCGTCTCTATTTCCTGATGCTCTACAATATTTTCAGCGAGTTCCTTGAGGATATTGATGAGGATGTTCTGCCAAACGACCTCACAGGGTATCAGAACTCATTGGTCTGGAAAAAACTTTTTAACTTCCAGCGCGATGCGGCTATCGGCATCATCAACAAGCTCGAAACCTACAATGGCTGCATCCTTGCTGACAGCGTGGGACTTGGAAAAACGTTCACCGCTCTCGCCGTCATCAAATACTACGAACTGCGCAACCGCTCCGTTCTGGTACTATGCCCAAAAAAACTCGCCGACAACTGGCTGAACTACAACAGAAACCTCAAGACAAATGTCTTTGCCAAAGATCGGTTCAATTATGATGTGCTGTGCCACACCGACCTCTCCCGCACTTCTGGCGACTCTTTTGGCATCCCTCTGAACCGGGTTAACTGGGGAAACTATGATCTTGTCGTTATTGACGAGTCACATAACTTTCGCAATAACGATGTGTTCAAGGAGAGAGAAACTCGCTACCAACGGCTGATGAACAGGGTTATTCGCGAAGGGGTCAAAACGAAGGTTTTAATGCTTTCTGCCACCCCGGTCAACAATCGCTTCAACGACCTGAGAAATCAGCTTGCCTTGGCTTATGAGGGGAATTCCGACAACCTCAGCAAGAAACTCCGAACCAAGCGGAGCGTTGAAGAGATATTCCGTCGTGCTCAGGCCGCATTTAACCTTTGGTCAAAACTTCAGATTGAACAGCGTACCTCCAAGGCTATTCTCAGTACACTTGATTTCGACTTTTTCGAGCTGCTCGACAGTGTAACCATCGCCCGGTCGCGCAAACATATCCAGACTTACTACGACACCAAAGATATCGGGCAGTTCCCTGAACGGCTCAAGCCGCTCTCGTACCGCTGCCCGTTAACCTGCCAGGGGGATGTGCTTGGGCTGAATGACATTTTCAGGCAGTTGGCGCTGCTCAAGCTTGCGGTTTATGCGCCAATCAGCTACATCCTGCCAAGTCGGCTCAGCAAATACGAGGAGTTGTATGACACTCTTGTAGAGGGTGGCAAAAGCAAGCTCCGTCAGGCTGACCGCGAACGAAGCTTGCAGGCTCTCATGACAACAAACCTTCTCAAACGTCTGGAAAGCTCGGTGGAGTCTTTCCGACTGACGTTAAGAAGTTTGCAAACCAACCTCATCAAGACTCTTGAAATTATAGCGACATTTCAGAAAACCGGCCATTCCGAAACTATTTCAGACTATACGGTCAATTATGAAGCCCTTGAAGCAGAAGAGGATGATTTCACGGTACCCGATGATATCAAAATTGGCGGGAAAATACAGATCAGCCTGCGCGATATGGACGTTGAGCGTTGGAAACATGAACTGACCTCTGACCTTCTCCTGCTTGAAGAACTTCTTGCATCTATGCAGAAAATCACGCCC
>DYND01000020.1 GCA_020721255.1 Chlorobium chlorochromatii | reverse complement strand
TTTACCAGGCATCGACCTCCGAGCTCTACGGCTTGGTGCAGGAGATTCCTCAGCGGGAGACAACACCCTTTTACCCCCGAAGTCCCTATGCGGCAGCCAAGCTCTACGCCTACTGGATTACGGTCAACTATCGTGAAGCCTATGGCATGTACGCCTGTAATGGCATTCTCTTCAACCACGAATCACCGCGACGCGGCGAAACGTTTGTGACCCGTAAAATCACACGAAGCCTTGCCAACATATCGCAGGGGCTCGAAGAGTGCCTCTATATCGGCAACATGAACGCCCTTCGCGACTGGGGTCATGCCAAAGATTACGTCCGTATGCAGTGGATGATGCTCCAGCAGGAGGAACCGAAAGACTACGTTATTGCCACCGGAGTACAATATTCGGTGCGCCAGTTCATTGAAAAATCAGCCCGACAACTCGGCATAACCATTTGCTGGGAAGGCGCTGCTCTTCAGGAAGTTGGCACTATTGCCGCTATCACCTATCCCCAATCTTACCCATCGCTGAGCACAGGGCAAATTATCGTTCGGATTGATCCGAGGTACTTCCGCCCCGCAGAAGTAGAAACCCTGCTTGGTGACCCCTCCAAAGCAAAAGCCGATCTCAATTGTGTCCCCGAAATAACCCTCGACGAAATGGTAGCCGAAATGGTAACCCACGACCTCAACCTCGCCAAACAGCACGCCCTCCTCAAAGCCAATGGTTACAATGTTGATGTCAGTAAAGAGTAGTCCTCATCACTCCATAACTCTTCCGCATTCCGCAAAACATCTACCGGCAAATCCGCCCGCAGGGGCGTATCGCATACGCCCCTCACACATCCGGGAACGCCGAGCTCCGGCTCGGCAGAAAAAGAGAAGAATATTTGCCGAGTATTCCGCTCACTGAGTAGGGCGAAGCCCACCCCTGCTCACTGAGTAGCGCAAAGCCCACCCCCCCCCGGTCACTGAGTAGGGCGAAGCCCACCCCCCCCGGTCACTTAGTAGGGCGAAGCCCACCCCTGCTCACTGAGTAGCGCAAAGCCCACCCCCCCCGGTCACTGAGTAGGGCGAAGCCCGTATCGAAGTGCCATGCTTTATTCTCTCGTTTCTCTATCAAAAAGATATATATTTCAGTGTGTAGTAAAAAAAGTGTGGAGTCGTGTTAGTGTCTTAACGTACCGATACCTCTAATTGGCTAACGAGTTACAACGGGATTGACGATGAAAAAGCTGCCGATAGGGATACAGACCTTCAAATAAAAGAGAACGACCGTTATTTGCGCTTCGCCTTTCTTACCGGAGTAAGCAAATTCTCCAAAGTGTCGCTCGTCAGCGGCCTGCATAATCTTGAAGACATCAGCCTGAACCCTGACTTTGGCAATATCTGTGGTTACACCCAGCTTGACCTCGGCACCACCTTTGCCCCCTATCTCGAAGGCGTGGATATGGAGCAGGTCAAATGGTGGTACAACGGCTATAACTTTTTGGGTGACAAAGTGTATAACCCCTACGATATCCTGCTTGATCTTCTTGAGGCAGGAGATGTTGGAAGCCTTGAACCTGTTATCAAACGTCTTTTTGCCAGCTTCGGTGTGTGCATCATCGCCGAGGATGTGAGCAACAAGGGAAGAATTGACCTGACGCTGAAGACCGGCGGAAGAACCTTTCTCTTTGAATTCAAGGTAACCGACGGCGAGCCACTTGAGCAGATCAGGACGATGAAATATGACGAGAAGTATGCAGGTGAACGCTATCTGATTGGCATTGTTTTCGATCCGAAAGCGAGAAACGTCAGCAAATTTGAGTGGGAGAAACTTTGATGCAAAGCCAATACCTGATGTGCAGGGTCAATTTGGAGAATAGATAAAAATATTGTGTACATTTAAGTACGGATCTTGATAAATAATCAGCAAGCAATTTTACAAAACAATCCCATTTTGCTGAAAGTCGCAGTCGGCTGCTTTTAATAAGAAACTATCTATTTTTTGTCATTAGTGAGTCAAACTTTTTTGTTTTCCATAGAGCAGCTTATTCCTGGCATCATTACATTTCTGGTTTCGGTGTTTTTGGTGCTTTCAAAAAATTGGCACGGCAAACTTTCACTCGATACTACAGATGGTGTTCAGAAATTCCATCTGCACCCAACACCTCGCATTGGTGGTATCGCTCTTTTTTTGGGGCTGATTTGTGCCTGGTGGCTAACGTCAGGTGCAACAGCGCAACTGCTCGGTCAAATGCTTCTTGCAAGTTTACCGGCATTTGCTGCGGGTTTAACTGAGGATTTAACTAAAAAAGTTGGTGTTCGCGATCGTCTCCTTGCCACTATGCTCAGTGCTGTCGCAGCGTGGTGGTTTACAGGCTATAGCCTTACTCGTGTTGATGTGTGGGGCGTTGATGTTTTGATGGCATATCTGCCTGTTGGTGTCCTTTTTACCGCTTTTGCTGTTGCAGGGGTTGCTAATGCCACGAACATTATTGATGGCTTTAATGGGTTGGCTTCAGGTACGGTGATGATCTGTTTTACCGCTCTTGGCCTTATTGCATGGGAGGTGGGTGATATCCAGTTGGTACAGTTGTGTGTTATCATAACCGTCGTTATTGTCGGATTTTTTGTAGTGAATTTCCCCTTAGGTAAACTCTTTATGGGTGATGGCGGAGCATATCTGCTGGGGTTTCTACTCGCATGGGTGTCGGTAATGCTGCCGATGCGCAATCCGCAAGTTTCAGTATGGGCACCGTTGCTGGTTTGTGGCTATCCTGTAATGGAAACGCTTTTCAGTATGGGTCGTCGCTACTGGAATAATTCTAAAGCAGGGCAGCCTGATAGTGAACATTTCCACAGCTTGATAAAAGTTAACGTAGTTAACCGTTTCGTTCCACATCTTTCACAACCTGTTCGCAATAGTTTGGTTGCTCCATTCTGCTGGGTCTTTACAGTGCTCATTTCTGGTCTTGCTGTTTGGCAGTATAATCGTATCGAGTTTCTTGTTGCTGCATGGTTCGGTGGTTTTATAGTTTATGCCATAATCTATTCATTGTCCATGGCCGCATCGGGAGAGAAAACACCTGTCGCGCATAAAGCGTGTAATAACAAGTTTTAAAACTTTCTGACAGCTTTGGCGCGCATACATCTCAGCATCAAAAATCAGATGACGATATCCGTGCCTTAGGCAAGGTCATGCTCTCAGATTGGCGACTATGGAATAAAATCATATAACAAGATCCTTGGTGAAACCTTTGTCACCCGCAAAATCACTCGCTCTCTCGCCAAACACAGCACGCCCTCCTCAAAGCCAACGGCTACAGTGCGGCTACAGTGTTGATGTGAGCTTACAGTCTTACAGCAATATCTCTTTCACGGAGAAACTCTTTTGCTTCACGGATGGAGTGCTGCCGGAAATGAAAGATGGAGGCAGCGAGCGCAGCATCTGCACATCCTGTCGTAAATCCATCGTAAAGATGCTCCAGATTACCAGCTCCGCCGGAAGCAATAACCGGAATATGGACAGAGGTTGAGACTTGGCGGAGAATGTCGTTGTCGTAGCCCACTTTTGTTCCATCACGATCCATGCTGGTCAAAAGAATTTCACCAGCGCCAAGCTCCTGCACTTTGTGTGCCCATTCAAGAGCTTCATACTCGGTTGGTCGTTTACCGGAATGCGTATGCACAAGATAATCGTTGCCAACTTTTTTTATATCGATAGCGACAACCACCGCTTGTGAACCGTATGTTTCGGCAATGCGGCTGATGAGATAAGGATCGTTTACGGCGGCAGTATTAACCGAAACTTTGTCAGCACCGTGCAGAAACACCTCTCGTGCCCGTTCAACAGAGCTGATTCCACCACCGACGGTTAATGGAATAAAGACCTCTCCCGATACCTTGAGAACCTCCTCAAGTGTTGTTTTTCGCGACTCCAATGATGCTGAAATATCCAGAAATACCAGTTCGTCAGCTAACTCATTATTGTAAAATCTTGCTTGTTCAAGGATTGAACCCGCATCGCGCAATCCTTCAAAATTTATGCCTTTAACTACTCTTCCGTCCCGAACATCAAGGCAAGGAATAATACGTTTTGCTAACATGCTTCTGTGCTTATGAAATTTATCGCCTTTCTGTTCAGAGCATGTTGCATCTCCTCCTGCAGCTCTGAGCACTAATTTTTTATATTCCCAATGTAAGCATTCTGCAAGAGTAAAGCATAACTGGCAAAGATTCCCCATCTTGAACTCTGGCACAATATCTTTTTAAACAATCATTTATCGATTATTATGAAATCAATAACAACCGACCAGAAACCACCGAATATGGCAACATGGCTTGTGATTACACTGCTGTGGGGTACCGTCTTTTATTGGACATCCATCGCTATGCTGCAACTTGCAGCCACGAAGCTTGGTGAGGGTTCGCTGGCAGCTTCAACGAGTGAACTGTGGCGTGTTTATGGCGTTCATGCTGGTGTGCTGGTTGTGTTCGCTTTAATGGCAATGGCTTTCAAAGGCCTTGTGGATCCGGGTAACAAAAAGCAGCTCCAGCGGAAGCAGAATATTTCGCAAGGTAAAGGGGAGAAAATTTTTATCTCGTTTGCGGGAAGTATTGCAACAAGTTTTTTCTTTACAATGCTGACCTCATTGACTTTGTTTGTTGCCGCTGGTTTTTTCAACGTAACCGTTGCCTTCACGGCTCCAATGGTGCTTCTTGCTGCACTCTTTAACATTGCAGCAGGTCTGTCAGCATCACTTTTTGTGGGGATACTGTTTCTTATTGCAAAAGTCGGGCAGAAAAAGTAGTGATCTGAAATTTCTGGGGCTTGAGTTAAAAAAGATGCAATAAATAAAAAAGCACACATGAACAGTGTGCTTTTTTACCGGTGGAGCTAAGGAGACTCGAACTCCTGACCCTTTGCATGCCATGCAAATGCTCTACCAACTGAGCTATAGCCCCATTTGAATGCTCTAATTAAAAGAAAAAAAAGTTGTTTTTCCAATAGCTTTTGTTGTTTCTTTGGGTTATCAGTTGTTCTTAACGTCAAATACGTAGCTATGTCGTTGTTGTTTGTTATAAAAGAAGGTTTTTCAAGTATTGGCCGTGCTAAGTTGCCGGCCGCCATTACTGTGACGATAAGTTTTTTTGCCCTTGTGCTTCTTGGTCTTTTCAGTACCGTTTCGCTCAGTTTTTTTGATGTGATTCAGGAGATTCGAAGTCGCGTTGAGGTTGAGGTTTTTCTTGGCGAATCGCTGAATGACGCGCAGGCAATTGAGGTGGTAGAGCAGCTTAAACGGCTTGATGGTGTTCGTGAGGTTGACTATGTGTCGAAAGATCAAGCGGCTCAGCTTTTTACCCGGGATTTTGGTGAAGATATTGTCAAAATTCTTGGCTCAAACCCCTTGCCTCGTTCAGTAAAGCTGAAGTTTTTTCCCGAATATGCCCGACCTGAAAATCTTGAACAACTTGCGCCAAAAATCCGCTTGCTGACGCCTGATGTTGATATCCGTTACAATCAATCCTTTCTGGGTCAGATAGAGGATAATGCGCGCATATTTACAATGGTTACCGGTGGAATTGGGCTTTTGATTTCCATAGCAACCATTGTGCTTATCGGCTACACCATACGCCTTGCTATGTTCTCGCGCAAGGAGAAGATAAAAACGATGCGTCTTGTTGGCGCTACGGCATGGTTAATAGGTGCTCCTTACATTATCGAAGGAGCGTTGCAGGGTATTATTGCGGGTGCACTGGCGGGTGGTGCCCTCTATCTGCTGATTCATCAACTGCTTATCTCCTACGAACCTGATCTCTATGTCATTGTCCGTTCGTCAGCCATGCTTGTCTATCCCGCAACGGTAGCGCTTGGCTTGCTGCTTGGTATTTTTGGCAGCGCACTTTCGGTACGCAAATATCTTCGTGCTGCTGCCAAATCGTAGCTGTTATTGCTCAAGCGAATAGAGCATCAATATTTCGGAACTCCAGGCATCAGAGTCTGGAGTTTCAAGAATAAGTGGAATCTCTTCGCACGCAGGATTATTCATGATGAACGAGAAGGCCTCCATTCCAATTGTGCCTTTTCCGATGCTTGCGTGACGATCAATACGGCTGCCAAGTGGCTGCATTGCATCATTCAAGTGCATTCCTTTCAAATAGTTCAACCCAACAATCCGATCAAACTCATTGAACGTTAATGCTGCTGCTTCGCTGGTTTGTAAATCGTACCCGCTGGCGAAAAGATGGCAGGTGTCGAGGCAGACACCTACTCTTGTTTTATCCTCAATTCGATCAATAAGAAAAGCGATTTGCTCAAACTTGTTACCGAGATTGGTGCCCTGTCCCGCCGTATTTTCAATAACCGCAGTCACGTTCTTGGTAACATCAAGCGACATATTGATTGATGCTGCAATCAATTCCAGGCACTTCTCCTCAGCAATCTCTTTCAGATGGCTGCCGGGATGGAAGTTCAGGAGGAGCAATCCAAGCTCTTCAACGCGCTGCATCTCCTCAATAAATGCTTCGCGGGCCCGCCGGAGCTTTTCGGGATCGGGACTCCCTAGGTTAATGAGATAGCTGTCGTGCGGTAGAATGTGCTCCGGCTTGAATCCGCCATCGTTACAGTTTTTTTGAAACGCATCAATTGCAGCAGCAGAGAGTTTTGGCGCACGCCATTGCCGCTGATTTTTGGTAAACAGCGCGAAGGCTTTTGCTCCGATTGCAGTCGCGTTCAACGGAGCATTTTCGACTCCTCCATTGGCACTAACATGTGCTCCAACTCGTTTCATAATAAAAAGATAAAATAGGATTAAAAATTATTCAGCCAGCATAAATTTTCTGGCTTGTCCATCAGTAAGATTGACGATTTCTCGAACCGTAAAGGCACTCCCTTTCGTGGATGATGTGGAGAGCATTTCGCCAAGCAGACCGGTCGAAAAGAGCTGCACGCCAAGAATAATCAGCAAAATACCAAGAAAAAGAATTGGACGGTTGCTGACAGGCTTGTGAAGGAGAATTTTATCGAGCGTCACATACATGCTGATGAGAAAACCAAGCAACGAGCTTAAAAATCCGACCATTCCAAAAAAGTGCATCGGGCGGCGCAGATAGCGCGTGATGAACAGCACTGAAAGAAAATCGAGTAATCCGGCAAAAAAACGCGACACGCCATATTTTGTTGTGCCAAATTTTCGTGCGTGGTGCTTAACCGGCAGTTCTGCAATTCTGAAACCCATCCATTGTGCAAGCACTGGAATATAGCGATGCATGTCGCCATGCAGCTCCAGCCGCTTGGTTACCTCTTTGCGATACACTTTCAAACCGCAGTTGAAATCGTGCATGGTAATTCCCGTAAAAAGGCGTGTCACTCCATTGAAGAGCTTTGATGGAATTGTTTTGGAAAGAGGATCTTTGCGATGCTGTTTCCATCCGCTGACAAGATCGTACCCTTCTTGCAGTTTTTGAATCATCGACTTGATAGCAAACGGGTCGTCCTGCAAATCAGCATCGATGGTGCAGACGTAATCGCCGGCAGCAGCCAGAAAACCGGCAGAGAGTGCTGCAGTTTTTCCGAAGTTTCTTTGCAGAGAGATAAGGCGAAGCGCTGGTTTCGATGAGATTAAGTCGCTGATAATATCGTACGAATCATCAGTTGAACCATCATCAACCATAAGAATTTCAAAGGTGAATTGCTCCGGAAAAAGATTACGGAGTTCCTTCTCGCTCATGGCGGCATACAGTTGCTCAATCAGCTCTGGAATCGATTCCTGTTCATTGAATAGCGGAACAACAATGGATAAATGGCAATGAAGTGCTGACAATGGCTAATGGATAACGAATTGTGGATAATGCAAAAGCGAATAGTCGAAAGGTAAGGAGTCGAGCGGGTAAAGACAAACTATACGCCTTGCATTGATGTTTCCTGGATATATTTGTGAAGTTGGAGTTGAAAACTCGTTATTTCACGGTAGTGTTACAAACTTTTGTACGAAGCTTCCTGTAGTGCTGACCAACAATTCGCTGTAACACTTGGGCTCATACCGAAAACTACCGCCATTAATAAAAGTGACACCATCAACGGTGTATGATTGAAACCGGTGAAAATGACCATGCAGTACCAATTTGGCTTGCATCAGTTTCATGACGGCAAGAAATGGTTCACGGTTTTTCAGCTCCATCGTCCAGTCGAATGCTTTATCAATCAGCGAATCGGTACCATATACTTTGTATGCGTGGTGACATAAGCCAATGACAAAAGAGTCGCGTAATGACGAAAGTACTCGTTCATTGCTCAATGCGTTGAGTTGACTCTCTGCAATTAATCCTCGGGCACCAAGTGGATTATCGGCGGGATACCACGGATAGACGGAGTTTAGAGCAGTAAACGCAATTTTTAGGGATGGAAAGTTGATGATTTTTATAAATGGAAATCCCTTATTTCCAGCAGTATTGCCACTGATCAGCTCTTGAAAAAAAAGACAAAATTCACGTATTCTACGTTCACAAGCAATCTTTCTCAATAACGATAATGGGTTGAGTGCATTGTAAAAACGCATCTCTTCTTCAAGATTAATCACATCATGATTCCCTGCAATAATCGTGCATTTTTCCCATATATAGAGTCCATGGCATTCAAGTTTTTCTTTGACAAGGCGCCAGTCGCTACTATCAGCATTATTGCTTAAGTCTCCAGAAATAATAAGATGATCAACGTTTGCCTGGTTAAAATAGTCAAGCAGATAATCAAAATCAGCAAGCTGACGGCGATCTTGTTTCCCGGAAAAATGGAGATCAGATATATGCGCTATTTTTACGTTTTCTGTAATCAATTTTTTAAGACTTGCGGTTTTAAGTTCTAAAACACTAAATTAGGCACGATTAGAAATCGAAAAAAGGCATGAAACAAAACGCAGCCACAAAATACACGATGCTTACCATTGCCGATAATCTTATAAACTGCCAGCATCGATAGAAATCATTATACTGCTCAACTATGCAAAAAAAAATACTTGCACTAAAAGAACTTACACAAAATCTTTGGTGGTCATGGGATACAGAGGCAAAACAGATTTTTGAAGAGCTTTCTCCACTGCTTTGGCAACGTAATAATCACAATCCGGTTGCATTACTGCAACACATTTCCGAAAAAGAACTTATCGCACGATGCCAGTGCGAGTTTGGTGAAAAGATCGATCGTGTTTATTCCCGTTTTACCTCGTATCTGAATGATAAGGATACTTGGGCTGCAAACAATGCTCCAAGTCTGGTAGAAAAACCTGTAGCTTATTTCAGCGCAGAGTTTGGAATCCATGAGAGTGTCAGAATTTACTCTGGTGGTCTTGGTGTTCTGGCCGGTGACCATCTGAAATCCGCCAGCGATCTCGGTATTAATTTTATTGGTATTACACTGTTTTATAAAGAGGGTTATTTCCGCCAGTATCTCAACCATGATGGTTGGCAGATGGAGGATTATCCTTTGCAATCCCCGGAAGCGTTGCCAATTGAAAAGGTTGTTGATGCAGATGGTAATGATGTGATTATTTCGGTCAATATTGCGCAGAGTGAGGTTTTTGCGCAAGCGTGGTGTTTGAACGTTGGTCGTGCAAAACTCTATTTGCTTGATACGAATATAGCCGCTAATGAGCCACACTACCGTGATATCTGTTGCCGTGTTTATGGTGGTGATCAGAATATGCGTATCAACCAGGAGATTCTGCTTGGTATAGGTGGCGTGAAACTGCTTGCAAAGCTTGGTGTTGAGCCAACGGTGTATCACATGAATGAAGGGCATTCGGCATTTTTGACGTTGGAGCTGCTTGCTATGAATCTTGCTCAAGGCTTATCCAATGAAGAGGCGATGGCGAATGTTCGTTCTCATTGTGTTTTCACGACGCACACTCCTGTTCCTGCCGGTCACGATCGTTTTTCAAGAGATATGATGCGTTATACGTTTGATAAATATCTCTCATCAATCGGTATGGATTTTGAGCAGCTTATGCAGCTTGGCTCTGAGAATAAGAAAGATATTTATAGCCTTTTTACTATGACGGTGCTTGCACTTAATCTTTCGCGTTCAGCGAATGGTGTATCGAAGTTGCATGGCGAGGTTTCACGCAGCATGTGGCATCATCTTTATCCAGAAAAATCAGTAGATGAAGTGCCGATTGGTCATATTACAAATGGTGTTCATGCAAGCAGTTGGACGTGTGGCTATACTGGTCGTTTCTGGCAAAAGCATGGTACAACGGTTGATGCCATGTCACTCTCTCGCGAAGCGGCTGAAGCAGTACTTGAAAAAATTTCTGATGCCGAACTCTGGTCATTGCGTTATAGTTTGAAACGGACGCTGATTGATTATATCGATCGTTATTTAGGCAACCAGCTCTTTCACCAGCACATGCACACGTCGTACAGTGATTACGATACCCTGAGAGCTGCTAAAAATACACTCTCTCCGGATGTGCTCACCATTGGATTTGCACGCCGATTTGCTACATACAAGCGAGCACCGCTCATTTTCCGCGATCTTGATCGTCTCGACAGGATTATCAATAATTCAAAAATGCCAATGCAAATCGTTTTTGCTGGCAAAGCGCATCCTCATGATGATGCCGGTAAAGATTATATTCGGCAGATTGTGCATTTCTCTCGTTATCCTCAGTTTAGCGGTAAGGTAATTTTCCTTGAAAACTATAATCTTGGTGTTGCCAAACGCATGGTTTCAGGCGTTGATGTCTGGCTTAATACGCCAGTTCGACCAATGGAAGCGAGTGGTACATCAGGTGAGAAAACCGTATTGCATGGGGGCTTGAACTTCAGCGTGCTTGATGGCTGGTGGCCTGAAGCGTATAATGGTGATAATGGTTTTTCTATCGGCAACGGTGAGTGGTTTGAAAACCATCAAGAACAGGATAGTTTCGATGCTGAGCAGCTCTATACTGTTCTGGAGCAGCAGATCATTCCGACATTTTACGATCGTAATGACATGAATCTTCCCGTACAGTGGATTCAGAAAATCCGTAACGCTATTGCAACCATCGCACCAGAGTACAACACGCACAGAATGGTACGTGATTATGCAACAAAGTATTATATGAATAAATAGACGCACGGAATTTTATAAGCTGTATGTACTCATACCTCCTGACGGGTTAATTCCCGTCGGGAAGGTAAGTCTCCCACACTTCTCAAGCACAACAGCGCCATGAGCGAACACAACACATCCCCTCAAAAAACAGTTGCAGCCGTTTCACTTGGTCGTGGACTTGAACTCAAATCTCCAGTTCTTCTGGCTTCAGGTACCGTTTCTTATGGAGAGGAGCTGAGTCAGTTTTGTGATCTTTCCAGAATTGGCGGCATTGTCACTAAGGCCATTTCACTTGAACCAAGAGCTGGTAATCTGCCGCCGCGCATTGCGGAAACGCCGTCAGGAATGATTAATGCCATCGGGTTAGCCAATGTCGGCGTTGATTGTTTCATCAAAGAAAAGATGCCGTTTCTCCGTACACTCAACACGGCAGTTATTGTTAATATTGCCGGTCGTTCAATTGATGATTATTCCGAAGTAGTTTCACGACTTGATGGTGTCGATGGCGTTGATGGTTATGAAATCAATCTCTCCTGCCCGAATGTGAAGGGGGAGTGCATGATTATGGGAGTGAGCCGCGATGCAACATTTGAGATTGTCTCGGTATTACGGCGCATAACCGATCGTCATCTTATGATTAAGTTGACACCAAATGTTACCTCGATCAGTACCATCGCTTTAGCTGCAGAAGAGGCCGGTGCTGATTCACTTTCGCTTATCAACACCGTTGTTGGTATGGCAGTCAATTACAAAACCCGTAAGCCACTGTTGCAAAATATTACGGGCGGACTCTCTGGGCCAGCGGTTAAACCAATTGCTTTGGCAAAAGTCTGGGAGGTGTACAATGCTGTAAAAATTCCGATTGTTGGTATGGGTGGTATTGCAGGATTTGAGGATGCTATGGAGTTTTTCCTCGTCGGCGCAAGAGCTGTGCAGATTGGGACCATGAATTTTGTCTATCCCGATATCAGTGAAAAGATTGCAACCGCGATCGAACAATACTTCTCTTCACCCGGCGCAACATCCTTGCGTGACTATTGCGGTACTCTTATAATCGCTTAACCTTTACGTCCACAGCTTCGTTTGTTCGACAAGTATTTTCGTGGACGACGTCCACTGCTTTTTAATCCGGGACGTCGATATTCGCGAATAAGTCGGTGACGTGACAAGAAGGAGTTATCTGTTAAAAAAGCGAAAATCCGCGACTCTGTTTCTCTCATATCGACATCTGATGGTCCAGCATCTGACATCAGTTTTACGATCAGCGGAGAGCATTCAAACACGATAAACAGCATCGTAATAAAAAAAATAGCATCTGCGGAAGAGTGACTTACGTCTGAGGCGGAATGAGTCAGTGCGCCAAGAGCCCAGTTTCTATCAGCAAAACCGGCATGTCTCGCTTTTTCATCAAGCTTTTCCTCAGTCAACATCATCTGACTGTTGCCCTCAATCATTTTCTGCTGATTGATATACTCTTGCTGTTTGGCAAGTTGTGCAGCAAGAAAGTCAAGTCGGAGCTGTTTTCCAGCAATAACTTGCTCTTTGTTTTTTGCATAGGTGCCATAGCCTTCTTGCCCGGATGTGGTTGTTGTGCGCGAACCAAACACCTCAGCTTTCAGCTCCTCACGCAAGTGGGTCAGTTCACTGCTCAGTGTATCGTACTCTTTCTGATACACGGCAACTTGTCCAAGCTCCTGCCCATACTTCTCCTTGAATGCCTGCTGTACTTTTACAATTTGTTGCTGCTGGTCGGAGAGATATCGTGCTCGAAGTTGCTCACGAATCTCTTTATCAAATATTTTTAATTCGAGAGGACGGACAATAACAACAGCAATCAACACGGCAAATACCAGACGCGGTGATGCCTGCAAAAATTGTTTCCACCCTTTAGCGCTTTTTTTGATGCTTGAAACGATATAGCGATCAAGGTTGAAAATAGCGACACCCCAGATCAAGCCAAACAGTAATGCCCATACACTGGCAAAGGTGCTGCCAGAAAAAACAAAATAAAGCGCATAACCCCCAGAGAGACCTGCAAAAAGGGCAGTAAAAAATATCGTTGCACCGATACCAAAATATTTGCTGTGCTCCGTAGGGTATTTTTCAATAATTGCAATCGGAGTTCCGGAGCAGACCCAGAAAAAACGTTGAAGTTGAGAAAAAGTCATAGGCTTTTATCCGTCGTACTCAATTGTTCCAATGCAGTGTGCAGTCAGCATATGCAACCGTTTTGTTCAGGTGAAGTTAGCTCTTTTTTTGATAAATTTTTATCAGTCGTCTGAACGACAACGGTTGAATATTTATTATCTTTAAAAACATTTTTCAGGATAAGCGATCTCTGTGCCGAAAACTGAGTATATCATAAAAAGTTAACCTCTTTTATTTTTTATTTATAAAGAGAATTATCCAAGAAAAACGAGTTATTTTTTTCTTCGTTTGTATTAACAAAAATCCCGATTATTCAATGCGTATAGGACTTGGTATTGATGTGCATCCTTTTGCCGAAGGTCGCAAACTTGTGATTGGTGGTGTTCATATTCCCGACCATGATGGGCTTGACGGGCACAGTGATGCCGACGTGCTGTTGCACGCCATCAGTGATGCTTTACTTGGCGCGGCAGCACTTGGTGATATTGGCCTGCATTTTCCAAACACAAGTGCGGAGTTCAAGGATATTGACAGCATGATTCTTTTGAAGCATGTGGGCAACTTGCTTGAAAAGAATGGCTATAAAACGGTGAACATCGATGCTATGCTGCTTCTTGAAGCACCAAAAATTGCGCCATATATTGCGGAGATGCGCAAAAATATCGCTCGTTGCCTTCACCTTGAAATTGATGCGGTTTCAGTAAAAGCCACAACTAATGAAAAGCTTGGCTATATCGGGCGGGAAGAGGGTGCAGCGGCGCATGCAGTTTGCCTTATTGATGCATGTTAAACCCCAATATCACCTCGGAGGATGCTGACCGGTACGTAACGCGTTGCTTTGCGTGCTGGACTCCATGAAGAAATGACGGCAATCAAAATGCCGAATCCAATCACCAGCAAATGCGTTTCCGGTGTTTCGATAATGTTGATTCGGTCACTTTTCATTGCTCCTGCTGTACTGGAAGCAAAACGAATTGCATCGACAAAATGGCAGATAATATGCCCTAATGGACTGCCGACCATAACGCCAAGAATTCCGATCATCAGCCCTTCAAGCATAAAAATGCGGGTGATGGTGCTGCTCAGCATACCCATGGAGCGCATAATAGCAATATCCTTAACTTTTTGCAGGATAACGGTTGTCATAACGGATGAAACACCCAGACCGGCAACAATAAACACAAAGCCAACAAGGACTAACGTAATCAGAGCATTGCGATTGTAAAACTCGATAACGTTTCGGTTTGTCTCATCCCAGCTCTCACTTTTATAACCACTGAGCGCTTGTACAGTTTTTGCGGTTTGACTCGCATTTTCTACTGTTGCTGTGCGTAAACCTATACCGCTTGCCGAATTTGGAGCAATACCCTCCATCCGTTGCGCAAGCGAGAGATTGACATACGCCTCACGCTCATCCTTTGCCGTAAAGCCACTGCTGAATCGTCCCACAACCGTTAATGGAAACTCTTCGCTGTTTTTCGTGACCAGCACGAGTCTGTCATGGTAGCCAACGGCAAGTTTTTTCGCTAATAAATCTCCAACTAAAATTCCGTTTGGAGTTGAATTAAGTTCGTCAAGTGCTGTTGGCTCAAGCAGATTTTTTTTTAGACCAGCAATTTCAGCCTCAAGCTCAGGGACTATTCCGCGTGCAACACAAGGGGTAAAACGTGTTTTATTGCGGGCAATAACTTTGCTGAGTACAAAAGGTGATACGCTTTTTAATTCCTCTACTGGTTCAAGTCGTTTGACTACTTCGGCATAGTTCTTAATGATTTCTGGCTCATCGGGTGTAATATTTTTTGTTATCATCGCAATTCCCCCTGAAGGCAGCTCTATGAGGTTCTCAGGTACAAGAGGAATAATTCGCTCCGCACTGATGAGCACATGCGGGGTGGTATCAATCACTTTTGTAATAACATTTGCCGACGAACCTCTTGCAACAGAAATTGTTGTTATCAGCATAGCTGAACCCACAGCCACACCAAGTGCTGTAAGAATGGTTTGGCGTTTTCTTTCCCAGAGATGGATCACTGCTATTTTTGCTTGATCACGATAGTTCATTACAGTATCTGTCGTTCAGTTGACTTATGGTCTCGTATTGCTTATGAAATAGTCAGACGAATCGTTGAAAAATGATACATAAAAATCTATCTTTCTTTTCAGTGATAAGATGGGCTCATGTCCCGAAAAGTAAACAAATTCAGCTATTAAATACTAACCTGAGCATTGAGAAGGAGAACATAATTGTGAAAAAAATAGGTATTCTTACCAGCGGTGGCGATTGCGGTGGACTCAATGCCGTACTGAAAGGTGCCGCGTTGATGGCGCTTGCGAAGGGGCTTGAACTTTATATTATTCCTAACGGATATGCGGGGTTATACAACCTTGTTGATCAAGAGCATCTTGTGCTGCTTGATCAGGCGCGACTTGATAAATTTGATGCGAGTTTTGCTGGTTCTGAAGCAGGACATTCGCGTGTTAAAATCAAGGCGATCAGCAATCCTGAGAAGTATAACCGCATTAAAGCGGGCATGAAAAAATTTGGTCTTGATGCGCTTGTTATAAGTGGTGGCGATGATTCCGGTAGTGTTATGGTTGATTTGAATCAGCAAGGGATTCAGTGTATTCATGCACCAAAAACCATGGATCTTGATCTGCAAACCTATTCTGTTGGTGCGGACTCGACTATCAATCGCATTGCTAAATTTGTACACGATCTTAAAACTACCGGCAAAACACACAACCGAGTGCTGGTCACGGAAGTTTTCGGGCGTTATGCTGGTCATACGGCTTTCCGCAGTGGCATTGCGGCTGAAGCCGATTGTATTCTCATGCCTGAAATTCCTGCTGACTGGGATATTGTTTATGAGCACTTGAAAGAGCGCTTTACTCGCAGAATTCGTGAAAACGATGTTCATAGCGGAACATATACTATTGTGGTGGCTGAAGGGTTGAAGAATGCTGATGGCAGCGATATTGTTGATGAATCGGCTGGAATTGATGCTTTTGGGCATAAAAAACTTGCTGGTGCGGGTAAATTTACCTGCCAGCAAATTCAGAAGAGAATGAAAGCTGACCCAGCCATGCCACTTTTTATGAAAGAGACAGGTATGTTTGTTGAAGGCATTTATGAAATTCCTGAGGTTCGTGAAGTTCATCCCGGGCACCTTGTCCGTTCTGGCAGTTCATCAGCCTATGACATTAATTTTGGCTTTGAAGCTGGAGCGTCTGCAATTATGCTGCTTCTTGAAGGGAAAACAGGGGTAACCATATCAAAAGTGAAAGGACGTAAAATTGAGTTTATCGAATCTGGTAAAGCGATTGTACAACGCCATGTTGATCTCGAGCATGTTGCCATGTACGAATCACTTGGCATCTGCTTTGGCAGAAAAGCGGGCGAGTATGAGCCCATTTTGCGCGAAGTAGATGGCGTGTATGAACGTATTTATTGAGCATTATAAATAATAATAATATTATTGTTGAGCAACCATTAAAAACCCTGTTTTCTGTGAACGGGGTTTTTTAAACACCCAACGACTGCATTATGAACAAGTCTGCTAAAATTTGGATGAACGGTGAACTGATTGACTGGATTGACGCAAAAATCCATATTCTTTCACATGTTGTCCACTATGGTTCATCCACCTTTGAAGGAATTCGCTGTTATGAAACTAAAAAAGGTTCAGCGGTTCTTTTTCTTGATGAGCATATCAAACGTCTCAGAGATTCATCAAAAATATATCGCATTGAAATACCATACTCTGAAAAAGAGTTGAAAGAGGCAATTGTCAGCACCATTCAGGCGAATAACCATAAGTCGTGTTATATTAGACCTTTAGTATATCGTGGACAAGGTGCGTTGGGCGTTAATCCACACAGAGCATCAATCGAAGTTGCTATTGCAACATGGGAGTGGGGGGCTTATCTTGGCGAGGATGTGCTTGAAAATGGCGTTGATGTCAGGGTTTCTTCATGGACACGGCCCGCACCAAACACGTTGCCGTCGTGGGCGAAAGCGGGAGGTAATTATCTGAGTTCCCAGCTCATTAAGATGGAAGCACTGATGGACGATTACGCCGAAGGTTTGGCGCTTGATTCAAATGGCTATGTCTCCGAAGGCAGTGGAGAAAATATTTTTATTGTTCGCGATGGTATTCTCTATACGCCAATGTCAGGACAATCAATTTTACCAGGCTTTACACGCTTTGCTATTATGCACATTGCGAAAAAGCTGGGTTATGAAGTTCAGGAAACGTTGATTCCCCGTGAAGCGCTGTATGTGGCTGATGAGGTGTTCTTGACTGGCACTGCCGCTGAAATTACGCCGGTACGCAGTATTGATAAATATCCTGTTGGTAATGAAAAACGTGGACCTATCACCGAAATGCTGCAACGGGAGTATCTGAACATTGTTCAGACAGGAGAAGATCCATACAACTGGTTAACTTTCATTTGAGTACAATCAGGCAGGCATGAGCTGGAACACTATTATTGGTCAGCAACAACAGATTCGGGTTCTCAAAAAAGCTCTTGAGACAGGACGTTTTGCTCATGCCTACCTTTTCACTGGTCATGAAGGTTCAGGTAAAGAGTCCATTGCCTTTGAAATTGCGGCAATGCTCAACTGTCGTCATGTAACGAGTATCAATGAAGGTTCATGCGGAACTTGCTTGGATTGCAAGCAAATTCAGGCGTTCATGCACCCGAATGTTGAGTATGTTTTTCCAGTAGAGTCAGCGCTGTTGGAGGTAAGCGATACGGCGAAAAAAGAGAACAAGCGTTTTACTGATGCTAAAGAGCGTTATGAGGCGTTGCTACACCAGAAAAAGCAGAACCCCTATTTTTCTCCAGCGATGGAGCGTTCGATGGGTATCCTCACTGAGCAGATTATCGCGCTTCAGCATAAAGCTATGTTCATGCCGAATGAGGGGAGCAAGAAAATTTTCATTATTTCTCAAGCTGAGCGACTTCACCCATCCGCCGCTAATAAGCTCTTAAAGCTGCTTGAAGAGCCTCCAGCACATGTCCTTTTTATTCTTATATCATCACGCCCAGAGACGCTGTTGCCGACTATTCGTTCCCGATGTCAAGTTGTTCAATTTTCACGAATAACAGCTCAAGAACTGCGTCTTTGGCTTCAGCTCAATCGTCCTGAGATTATTGATCCAGAGTTGAGTTTTATTGTCAGCTTTTCAAGAGGCAATCTTTCTGTCACTTGGGAGATGCTTAATAATCGAAGCGAGAATCAAGCGGAAACGGCACTAATTTTGCTGCGAAATCAAGCACTTGATTACTTGCGAAACATGCTGACTCCGAGTCGTTTTCACGATGCAATCAGCGCGTGTGAGCAACATGCAAAAAACTTATCACGCAGTGAGTTGACCCTTTTTCTTGCGGCACTTCTGCTCTTCTTTCAAGACGCAAATCATCGGCAGATTAATCCTGATGCTCAGGCATTGAACAACCCAGACCTCAACGAGGCAGTGAATCGATTTGCTAAAAATTTTTCTCACACCGATTTCTTGCAGATATCAATCATTACTGAAAACGCTATTCGCACTCTTGAGCGTAATGCTAATCCATTGCTTGTCATGGCAGCTTTTACGGTTGAGATGAAAGCACTTTTGCAGCAGAAGGTGTGATAGCCAAAAACCCTCTGTTGAGCAGAGGGTTTTTGATTGAAATGTGCTTCCGATATACTTTGTTCAGCAGTTACGCACTGTTGAAGAGTTACGATCTTTGATGGTACTTTCGTCAAACTCATCCCAGTTGTGCTCGTCATGCTCGCGCTGGTAACCTGCCTCTTTCAAGCCGAAGCTCATGTCGGCGACCATTTCTGGACGCAGTTCCTTAAGGTTTTTCACCTCAGCCTCTGTTAAAATTCTCGATTTGTCGAAGCCAAGATCAATTTCAATCTTGCGGTTTTTAGTTTTGACGCGATCGATGTCGTAGAAGCGCTTAGTAATAGTGGTTTGTGCAAACGCTTTCAGGCAGCCAAGCATGTATTTGCGGACATACGGATCCTTTATCCAAGGGTAACCAAAGAAACTTTTGCGTGCGTAGAAGCGCGCATATGATTTCAACACAAGTTTCAACACATCTTCACGCTCCATATTATCAGGTTTGATAATCGGTGTGACAAAGTTGTACTTTGAGTAATCTCGCACCTCTACTCTATCACCCAGCTCTTTGAAGAGATCGGAAAATGGCCATGGGGTGTAAATTGTCCAGTTGGCCATATCAGGATCCCAGTCTCGACACAATTGGTAAGTCTCTTCAATGGTTTCGGGTGTTTCATGTTCCAGACCCATTACAAACTGTGCTTCAGCTACAATGCCATTTTTCTGCAGAAGCTTGATTGCTAGTTTGTTCTCTTCAATAGTCGTCTCTTTGCGGAAACGGTTAAGATTCATCTGGCTGGCTGCTTCCGTTCCAAGTGATACGTGGACGAGTCCTGCTTTACGGAAGAACGGTAGCAGATCGGCATCACGCATAATATCGGTTACGCGGGTGTTGATACCCCATGTAACATCAAGTTTACGATCGATAAGTTCTTGGCACAGAGAAACGAACTTTTGCTTGTTAATAGTTGGTTCTTCATCAGCAAGAATGAAAAACCCTACTTTATACTTCTTAACAAGTATTTCGATTTCATCAACAAAGTTTTTTGGACTGCGTGCACGGTACCTGCGCCAGAATTGCCACTGTGAACAGAAAGTACATGTAAAAGGGCATCCTCTGGCAAAGTTTGGTACAGCAAGGCGACAATTAAGAGGAGTATAAATATATTTATCCCAGTCGTAAAGGCTCCAATCCGGATTTAAAGTGTCAAGATCTTCAATAACAGGATGAGCTGCTGTTGCAAATACTTTGCCATCATCATCCACATAAGCAATGCCGGTAATGTCACCTCTATTTTTTTTATCGGTGCCCGCCGCAATCTCTTTGATAAGGTTGACTGTTACCTCTTCTCCCTCACCACGGACGACATAATCGGTCTCTGGCGCTTCGCTCAATACCTGGGGGTACATGAAGGTTGAGTGGATCCCACCCATAATCGTCTTGATCTTTGGATTCACTTTTTTAGCTATCTTCATGATGGCCTGTGCCTTGAAGATTGATGGCGTGATATTGGTCGTCATCACCACATCCGGATTGTTTTTACGGATTATCTCTTCAATCTGATCGTCAGGAATATCTTCGGCCATAGCGTCAACAAAACGCACCTGATCAAATCCTGCATGTTTCAGTGCCCCACCGATATATGCTACCCAGCTTGGTGTCCAGTTGCCGGCAATTTCGGCTCCACCTGAATGATAATTTGGCTGAACCATCAGTATTTTCATCGATCTCCATCCTCCAGATATAATTTTTTTACGAAATAGTGGTTGCAGGTTCTACACAACTTAAATCACGTACTGACCTAAAAAAGTCAATGACCGCTAATTTACAATTTATTTATAAAAAAGTCATAGGGTTTTAGTTAACATTAACCCTCATGGTAGTTATAAGATTCCCCCCTAATAAAAATACTATGTCAACTGTGACTGGCATTCATCAGCATGGTATGATAAAATCCGAAACTGACTTTTTCTCTGCTTTTTACTTTCATACGATCCTTTTCCATTGCTTTTTTCATCTCCTCATCGCGGATCATCTGGATCGTTGTGCGGCGCTCTTTTTTGGGGAAATAGCCTCCAGCCCAATGCATCAAAGCGAGTAATTTATTGTATGGGGCATAGGTGAAAATAATTGCCCCTTTAGTAAGGCGGCTCAGGTTACTGAAGGCTTGGGCAAATCCTTCAGCAGGATAGTGAATAAGCACGTCAAAGCAGACGACGGCATCATACTTTCCGCTTACAGACTCAATGGTGTTAACCTCGAATTCGATGTTTTTCTCTACACCCTGCTTAATGGCCTCGATTTTCGCTTTTTCGACCATCTGGGAGGCAATATCTACAGCTTTTACTTTGTAGCCAGCTTTAGCAAGTCGAATGCTGAAAAGTCCGGTACCACATCCGGCATCAAGTACCGTTGCTCCTTTTGGCAATCCGAGTTTTTGTAACCAGTCGAATGCCTTATCCATCATAACGGCATGACCTTGGCGAACGGTATTGCGTACGGATGAGAGTTTATCATCTCCGTATATTGATGCCCATCGCTGAAAGCCCTGACCATTAAAGTATGAACGGAGCATTTTTTTATGTTCTTCAGCATTGAATGAGGAGCTGCCCATGATAATTTTTGGCTTTTGTGATAATAAATTTTTATGAACGTAGAAATATCCACCCAATAATCACACATCAATTCCCTCAAGGCGATCTTCGAGGTCAGAGTATATCTCCTGCAGTTTTTCAATCATGTCAGGGTCAGCACTCCACATGCCACGTCCACTTGCTTCAAGCATTCGACCTACGATGTTTTTAAAGGCTTTTGGATTGACTTTCATCAGACGCTCACGCATGTTTGGATCCATGGCATAAGTTTCAGCCGCCTCTTTGTAAACCCAGTCGTCAACACCTTTTGTTACAGCATCCCATCCGAGCATATACGTAAAACGGTTGCTGATTTCTGCTGCGCCGCTGTGCCCTTGGTCGAGCATAGTCTCGAACCATTTCGGGTTGAGCAGTTTGCTGCGGAATTCAACCTTCAATGCCTTGTCGGCATCGTCGATTTTTACATCAGCAGTAAAAGTTTCGACGTAGTTCAATTTAACGTTATCACCTTTCGGATTGCGGCGGCGAGCGGAAAGCTGTAGCGCCCCCGATGAGGAGAAGTAGCGGTCAATATCGGTTATACCGAACTCAGCCGAGTCAACCTGTTGTACCACGCGGTCAACGGTGCTGAGCAGACCTTTCAGAATATCGGTCTGCTGGTCGCCATAGCGGTTGCCGCCATAGGCGAAACCGGTTCGTTTGATGAACATGTTGTCGAGGTCCTCTTCTGACTCCCATGCTGAATCTTCTACCAGCTCTTCGACCTGTGAGCCATAAGCGCCGGGTGCCTGAGTGAAGAGACGCGATGTGGCGCTCTCAAAATCCTTGCCCTCTTTCAGGGCGGCATCGACATGTTTTTTGATATGGTTCATCTCATGCGGCTCAACGGCTTTTGCGGCCTCCTTGACCAGTTTGTCGAGATGATCAACCAGCACGCCAAAGGTGTCGCGGAAAATCGAGCTGATCTGTATCAGCACATCAATTCTTGGACGACCAAGCTTTTCGAGCGGTACTAGGCGATAGTGGCTGATTTTGCCCTGTCCATCATAGGCAGGTTCCGCGCCCATAAGGTGAATGATGACGGCAACGGCTTCGCCCTTGCTCTTGATGGTATCAAGTCCCCAGAGTACCTGGGCAATAGTTTCAGGATATTCGCCATTATTCTCCTCAACGTGGCGGTTGAGGATTGTTTCAGCAATCTGCTTGCCGCGTTTGAAGGCAAGTTCTGAAGGAATACGCCAAGGGTCAATGGCGTGAATGTTTTGTCCTGTTGGCAGAATACCAGCACCATCACGTACCAGATCGCCTCCTGGACCTGACGGGATATATTCACCACAAAGGGCTCTCAGGAATCCTTTCATTTCATTGTGGTTGTCCTCAAGGGCGAGCTTCAGAGCAAGACCATCCTGCAGTGCACCATTGATCGCCTCAACCATATCCTGAGATACTTTGGCGCCATTGGTCAGCTTGTTGAAGATGTTTGTGGGGTTACTCTTGCCGAATATGGTTTGCTCAATAAACTCTTTGGTGTGCCCATCTACCGTTTCACGCGCGGTCATCGCCTGTTGTTCACCTTTTCGGGCACGTGTGGCTAGCGACGCGTAGTCGCCATAGGTTCTGTCTTCCCCGATGGCCTGCATTATCACGGATGGCAAGGATTTCTCGTTGCCGCGTACCTTCAGGTATTCGGTAATGGTGGTTACTTGGGTTTCAAGCTTTGGTGTTTCGCCAAAAACGTGCAGCGAGTTCGAGATCAAGCGGCCCTCAAGCTCCATCATATAGGTATACAGACGGCTGATATACTCTTGAAAATTCTCTCCTTCAACGCGTGGACAGTCGTCCGTCAGGTTGAGTTGTTGGGCTTTGGTGAGAATGACCTCTTCGGTTTCGGCGTCTGCATTACTTTGCAGTCCGCGTTCGCGGTAATCGTTCAGCATCTCCTTAAATGCCGGCAGCTCTTTGTAGAGACCAGCACGCGCCAGCGGCGGGATGTTATGCGAAATCATGGTGGCATAACCACGACGCTTGGCAATGTTTGCTTCGCTCGGGTTATTGATAGGGTAGATATAGAAGTGTGGCACTTCACCAAGCAGAATATCTGACCAGCAGTCACCGGTAACACCAAGCTGCAAGCCGGGCATCCACTCTACAGTGCCGTGCATACCAACGTGTACCAAGGCGTTAGCCCCAAAAAAACGGCTGATCCAGCGATAGAAGGCGATATACTGGTGGTGCGGTGTATTCTCCTTGTCAAAGAGCAGGCGCATGGGATCGCCTTGGATGCCAAGGCGTGGCTGAACGCCGATAAAGATATTGCCGAGGGTGATACCGCCGATAAAGAGCTTGTCAGGCTTGATTGGTGCAACTTCACCCGGGAACCCGCCCCAGCGCCCTTCAATGCGCTCGCGTTCTCTGCTGCTCGTGATACTGTTGAACTGTTCGCGGTCGATAGCAAAGCAATCTTGCTCGTGTGCCTGAATTTCGTAATCGGTTGCTTTGTCGAGCATGGCAAGCAGTGCTTCCGGTGATTCGGGCAGCTCACCGATATCATACCCTTCAGCACGCAGCGAAAGCAAAATGTTATAAATACTTTTTGGTACATCCAGCAGGGCTGCGCTCGCCTTTTTACCCATACCGGGGGGGTAGTCGTATACCACCAGAGCAACTTTTTTATCTCTATTGGGAACTTGGCGCAACTCTGAAAACTTTTTAGCAAGTCCGGCAAGCCTCTCAAGACGGTCAGGAACCGTCTGCAAGCGTCCATCTTTTATGGCTCCGAGAACTACCGGACAGACGGCGCCGTCCATTTCCGGCAGCGAATAGGTCATGGCAGACTGAAGCGGAACAACGCCCTGTGACTTCCATGAGGTGAAATCCTGAATAAAGAGAGGCTGTGAAACCACATACGGAGCATTGATTTTACCTAGAATCTCCTCACGTGCGGCTGATGATGCACCAGGTGTAGTTGCGCCCGCGGGGCCACCCACAAAACCAAAGCCCATCATATTGACCAGCATGTCGATGTTGTTGTGGGTAAACCACTCTCTGGCGGCAACGTGACCTTCAACACCCATCACAAAAACTGGCAGGGGATTGAGCTCTTTTGCCTCAATGGAACGGATTGTATTATCAATATATTCTTTCTCCTGCAAGAGATGTTTACGGAAGAAGAGCAGACCAATGTTGCGTTTTTGGGTCGCATTTCGATCGCGTTTGTGTAGCCATTTTTCGTAATGGTGCAGATCTTTAAGGTACTCTGGAGCATCGGGGTGGTAGAACCCCATGGTTGGCACCTCCTGCACCTTTTCAACCTTGACACTAACTTCGAAATACTCTGCCATGATATAATTGAACATCGAAGCAAGATTATCGCCAGTCGGATTCATCCAGTAGGTGTAAACCTGCATCCAGTTCTTAAAATCCTTTGCCTTTTTGGGAATCAGTGGTAACATGGTGCGCATGATTTTCAGCAGCTTCATATATCCATAAAGCGCATCTTCGTCACGTCCTTTTACCAGCATTTTTGCAACTTTTTTGACTATGTCGGGCATGCCGCTTCCATCACCAGAAACCACATAATTCCCAATCTTCGTCATTTGCATTACTTCCGGCATCGATTCATAGGCAAAAACTACCTTAACCTTCGATTGATCGATTTGCTCCTGAAGCCAGTCCGCCTGCCCTTTGAACTGGATTAGTGTGGTGAAAATACAATCGGCATTGTGGATAGCTTCTGCAGCATCAGGGTTCTGGTGCTCGAGGTCTTGGTCTGTCCACTGGGTTAATTCAGCATGATCGGCAATTTTTGATGTCACTTCGCGCCAAACTCGCTGATTGCATTGCTCCATCCCGACAATAGCGGCAATTCTGATTTTATCGTGCATAGAATTACAAAAGATGTACGTTGGTTTATGGTTTCAACAGAATTGAAAAATGTAATAAAATCCTGTGATGTAAACTAAAGATTAAAAACGAAACAGCTCCTGACTTCAGGAGCTGAAAAAATAGTAACATCGTTATCAGACTAAATGTTGCAATAAGGATGGTGCTGAACATTGAGTCTGTATTTGCTTAAATAACCTCGAGCTCTTTGCCTATCGTACAAAATTCCATAATCACTTTATCGAGATGTACATGCTCGTGAGTTGCCATAAAGCTGGTACGCAGTGCTTCATGACCAGGCATAACGCCGGGGCGAATAAATGCATTCACATAAACTCCAGCATCGAAGAGCTTTTTCCAGAAAAGAAGTGTTTTTTCCTGATCCTTGATTAGTACGGTAACGATGGCGGTGCGCGATGGCATGAGAGTAAATCCTGCAGAGAGAAGCGCTTGACGCACGTAATCGGTATTAGAAATTAATCGCTGAGTAAGCTCAGGTTCGGTACGAATAATTTTCAGTGTTTCTAAAACTGCCGCCACACTCGCCGGTGTTGGTGATGCGCTGAAAATAAGCGATGGTGCGTTATGTTTGATATAATTGATGACACTGCGATCACCAACAACATAGCCTCCAAGCGAACCGAATGTTTTTGAGAATGTTCCCATAATGAGATCAACCTCATCGACAAGGTTAAATTCCGATGCAGTTCCTTTTCCATCCTTGCCGATAACACCGACAGCGTGTGCATCATCAATCAGAATGCGTGCGCCATATTTTTTCGCGAGTATGACAAGATTTGGAAGATCAACAATTTCGCCCGAGACTGAAAAAACGCCATCTGATACAATCAGTCGGCTGGCTGCAGGAGGAAGTTTCTGAAGCATACGCTCCAGATCTTCCATATTGTTATGGTTATATCTGACTAAATTTGCTCCTGCACCTTGAGCCATAATGGATGCAGCAACTAAACTTGCATGATTATCTCTATCAGAGACAATGTATTCGCCACGTTGAACCAGAGTGGGGATAATGCCTTGCCCTGTCTGATAGCCAGTGCTGAAGAGCAAGCAGCGTTCTTTTTCAAAAAAGTCAGCAAGCTTTTCTTCCAGTTCAATGTGCAGATTAACTGTTCCTGTCATATAGCGGGAACCGCTGCAACTTGTTCCGTACTTCTCTATCGCTTTAATTGATGCGTTTTTGACTCTTGGATCAGCGGTCAATCCGAGATAGTTGTTCGAGCCAGCCATAATCAGCTTGCGCCCACCAAAAGAGACAACAGGACCTTCGTTTTCATCAATTGGATGAAAAAAGGGGTAAATGCCCTGAGCTTTTACTTCGTCAGCAATAGTATAATCAACGCACTTTTTAAATAAGTCTTTTGTTTGTTCCACGGGAATGCTGTTTTATGCTTTATCTGTTGTTGTAAAAGTGATAAAGCTTGAATTTCTTGTTTCTCCGCTTGTTGTCTGTAGTGTTATGCACAGTTAGCAATGTTGCTCATGGCAAGCGGATTATATTTTTGTTTAACAATGTAATGAAAAAAAATATTTTTTTTGCTAAAAGGGATTACGCATCTTTTGTCGTTGCGCGGGTTATTACATTTCGTTGTGTATTGTATTTTTTGCTTTAAATTAAATATAAAGTATTATTTTGAATATTTTTATGGTGATGACTGAAGCTATTTTGATAACAGGCTCTACTGGTTTTATTGGGCAACGATTGGTGCGCACATTAATCAACGATGGGTGCAAAGTGAGGGTTTTTCTGCGACGAGAGAGTCAGCAAGGGGTTCTTCATGAAACTATTGATGTGGTGCGTGGTAGTTTTACTGAAGCGGAATCACTGGCACAAGCTGTTCGGGGTGTTGATCGTATTATCCATCTTGCAGGTGTGACCAAATCTCTGACCGAAGGCGGTTACGATGAAGGCAATGTTATGCCTGTCAAGAATATTCTTGAAGCGGTTACATTACACAATCCCCAACTCAAACGTTTTTTGTATGTCTCATCGCTGACGGCTGGTGGTCCTGCTTCAGAGGGCGTAAATGGTGTTACAGAACAAGAGACAGCTCACCCCGTGAGTGCTTATGGTCGCAGTAAGCTCAAGGCCGAAGCGGTATGTATGGAGTATGCGGCACACATCCCTGTAACGATTGTACGACCTCCCGCAGTCTATGGTCCAGGAGATAAGGACGTATTACAGGTTTTTCAGATGTTGGCAAAAGGGCTGCTGGTGTCACCAGTTGATGTTGAAAAACAGCGATTCAGCATGATTTACGTGGACGATCTTGTAGCAGGAGTGCTGATAGCGTCTCGTTCAGATTGTTCCGTGGGGAAATTATTTTATATCACATCCTTATGTTCATCATCATGGGATGATGTTATTGAGGCTGCAAAGCCACAACTTGGCTTCAAGAATTTATTGACGATTGCATTACCGCGGTCATTACTTTTTTTTGTTGGAATCGTGTCTGGTGCAGTGGCTGGGTTTTTGGGTAAACCGGCGTTGATCAATCGCGATAAAGTCAATGAGCTTGTGCAGCATTATTGGGTCTGTTCTCCTGTTCTTGCTCAACAGAAATTAGGGTTTACTGCACGCACAACACTTGCTGATGGTGTTGCTGCAACAATTGCCTGGTATCGCGAGAAGGGGTGGCTGTGAACAATCTTACCGTTATTTAGCCAAGCAATTGCTGCAGGAGTTGTAAAACGAGATATTTTTCATCGGGGTAAGGCTTAAGCCCTTTTAGTGCGGCATCGGTTTCACGCAAAGCGATTATGGCGTTTTCACTATCCTGCATGGAAAATGATCTTGCGTAAGTCAGGTAGTTTTTTACGAAATATTCCTGTTTGCCGTACATGCCCAAGATTTTTGCTATTTCGTTTGGTGGTTGCTGTCGTACTTCGGGGACAGAGAGTTTCCATAGCCGCATATAAAATGTTGTCAGAAAACGTACAATATTACCAAGGCCCTCTTTTTGTCCCTCTTGATCCATAATCATCAGCGACATACCGCTGCATAAACGCAAATTACGTTCAACAAGCGCTTTTTCCAATTCAAAGACATTGTATGTTCGCGATATACCGACACAATCATACACATCTGGTGCTGTGATATGTTTTTGCGTGTTGCGTTCGGACGCATACAGTATGATTTTTTCTATTTCATGGCAAATCTCTCTGGCGGATGGCTGAATATAGGCTGTGAACGCTTTGAGTGCATCAGCATCAAATTCCCAGCCCAGTGATTTTGCGCGGTTGTAAGCAAAAAGATCTGGTGCTTTGATGGCTGGAAAATCATGTCGATATTTTTTCAGAGCAGTGAATGGTTGCTTTTCAATATCTTTTTTATCGACAACGTCGGTATCGAGAATCAGAACGGTAAATTCTGCTGGTTTTGCACTATATCTACTCAGTTTTTCATCTTGCTGTTTTTGTAACTCCTTTGTGTTGGACTTTTTGATTTTATCAAATTGCCGGACAATAATGAGCTGTTTCTGGGCGAACATCGGGTATTCAGAAGCTTTCGAGAGCAACTCGCCGAGTGTCAGATCTTGCCCATAAAACACCTGTGTGTTACACGCGGCTTCGCTCTCTGAGGGAAAAATCACTTTTTTTATCATCTCGGCAGACTCTTCCTTGAGAAAGTTTTCGGAGCCATACAGGAGATAAATCGGCGCAATAGTGCCAGCAAGAATATTTTTTTTCAGTGCTTCCATGCAGATTGTCTGTTTAGTTTAACAGCCTGGACACACCGAAGTGCATCCGGGTTGTTAAAGAACTTTAAAAGGGGAGGTCGTCTTTTTCCGTTTCCAGCATTGTTGTGGCAGGCGACGTTGTTTGTACTGCATTATTCTGCGAATATTGAGGGCTCGATGTGTTTATTTGCGATCGATTATCGTTTTGTAAGCCACTCTCATAGCTTTTTGTTCCATCATTTTGCTCCCGCTGTCCACCGAGCATCTGCATGTCGGAACAGACGATTTCCGTGGCATATTTTTTGTCACCACTTTTTGGATCATCCCAGCTTCTTGTCTGGAGACGCCCTTCAACATAGACTTGGCGTCCTTTTTTCAGATATTGACCGCATATCTCAGCGAGCTTACCCCAAGCGATAATTCGGTGCCATTCAGTGCGTTCCTGCAGATTGCCACCACTATCTTTAAAATTTTCATTTGTTGCTAAGGTGAAATTAGTCACGGTTTGACCCGATGTTGTTGTGCGCACTTCAGGATCGTTGCCGAGATGGCCGATCAGCATTACTTTATTAAGTCCTTTTGCCATACTGTCATGGATAATAATTGTTAAAAAAGCTCATGAAGCATACAACGTAAAAATTTTTTTATAAAAAACGCCTTGATTACAAAAAAGATTCAGCATCAATCACAGGGCCTTCGCGGCAAAGCAGGATGTTTTTGGTGGCGCCATACTGGGAGTGAAGTGTAACACTGCATCCATAACATATTCCAATTCCGCATCCCATCATTGATTCAAGTGAAAGATCGCACATGAGGTGATGCTGATGGCAGAATTGAGCAAGTGCTTTCAACATTTGAGGTGGTCCGCAAGCAAAAATTTTGATGTTACCTTTTGCTGTTTGGAACTCTGGAAGTTTGTGTGCAAGCAAATCGATAACCGTTCCATTAAAACCAGCCGAACCATCATTTGTTGCACTATGGCAGTTGGTAAGATTTTGGGTGAGTAAATCATTTTTGGTTCTGCCACCGACAAGATTTATCACAGTTTTTCCATGTTCTGCCAATGTTTGTTCAAGGAAAAGCATTGGTGCTGTGCCAATGCCACCCGAAACGAGAACAGCCGTGTGAAATGGTTTACTGGTCAGATCAAAATTATTACCCAATGGACCGAGTACCATAACGGTCGATTCAGCAGGTTTATTACAGAGCAGTGCTGTTCCGATGCCAATAGATTTCACCATAATATCTACAATGACCCCTCGTACATTATGAATCGAAAATGGTCGTCGGAGCAGTGGCTGAGTAGCGCTATTTACCTTGATATTAAGAAAGTTACCAGGTTTGGCGTTTGTTGCAATCGCGGGACAATCAAGGCTGAGGATGCTGACATCTGCACTGATAGGTTGTATCTGGACAATGGTTGCCTGGATATCGACAAGAGAGCTTGGTTGACACATAATGGTGGTTGATTCAGAATCGGTGATGGAGTTGCTATCGATAGCTCATAATTAATTAAAAAAATAGAATTAAATGAGCATGAAGCTTATTTGCAAAGAGTTTCACATGCGTCTCATTTCGTTTCATCCCTTTCGTTGGGATAACTGCAATATCACTACTGTCCGGTTATAAGTCAAATAAATTCAACTGGTTACAGGTATAG
>DYND01000019.1 GCA_020721255.1 Chlorobium chlorochromatii | reverse complement strand
GTCGTAAATCTCTGCTCTTTTAATGATAAATCCAATTTCCCGAAAACAGCCTCCAAAGCAGGAACAGCGAGAATAGCGTCACCCCAAGCTTCCAATTCCTCTTCGTTAGCTTCCACACGCCCTTTCATACCAATTCGTTCTATGTTTGTGATGAATTCCACGTTCTCTTGTTCCTCAATTGATTCACGTTCTTGCCTTGCCTGGCAGTTTAACGAAATAGGAATTCATAAACGGATAGAGGTAGAAGTATGAAATAAAAATGTGTGTATATTGTAAACACTGTTTATGATGTATTGTGCTCTTTTTGGTCTGTCGAATAATGATATTTGGGTATGGGCACAACTCTTGTTGATGTGTTCTTTTCCATGTGATTATATACTGACGCATAAAAAGAGAAATTAATGATGGTTTCCTTTAGAAAATATTCAAGAAGACGATTATGAAATTTCCAGTTTGTGAGTTTGCGGAGTCGGAGCCGGGGTTTTACTCGCAATGTGCATCTTGCCCTATTGAAACGTCATCATCTGGTTGTGCGCTTGATGCGCTTGACAATGGAACCTATCAGTTTGATGGTCCAACACCACATGGTGGCGTAAAGGCTGTTTTTCATTTCAGAGATAATGCGGGTAATCAAACCCGTAAGAGAGATGCAGAGCATGTTGAAATTTATGAGTTTGACGAGCAGGATCACTTGATTACTATTCTTTATGGTATGGTTGACCCTGAAGGAATGATTTATCTGAAACATTCAGATGATAAAGAAAAGAGTCAGGATAATTAACTTTGTAATCTGGTACCCTTTTAGCTCATGACGTTGAATAAACTCTATTTTGAAGGCGAAGAAGATATTCGTGATCTCACGATTGTTGGTGGTGGCCCAACTGGCATTTTTGCGGCATTTCAATGTGGTATGAACAATATCAGTTGCCGAATTATTGAAAGTATGCCGCAGCTTGGCGGTCAGCTTGCCGCGCTTTATCCAGAGAAACATATTTACGATGTTGCTGGTTTTCCCGAAGTTCCGGCTGCCGGGCTTGTCGAGAGTTTGTGGAAGCAGACGGAACGCTATAATCCTGAAGTTATTCTTGGCGAAACGGTAACACGTTATCGCAAGCTTGATGATGGTTCTTTTGCAGTGACCGTCAGTTCTGGCAGGGTTTTTCTTTCGCGTGCGCTCTTGATTGCGGCTGGTCTTGGGGCGTTTTCCCCACGCAAGTTGCCGCAGTTGACCAATATTGATGATCTGGAAGGCCGATCAGTTTTTTATGCTGTCAAGAATGTTGGCGATTTTACGGGTAAGCGAGTGGTGATTGTTGGCGGCGGTGATTCTGCACTCGACTGGACGGTTGGACTCTTGAATACTGCGGCAAGTGTGACTTTGGTGCATCGGATGCATGAGTTTCAGGGGCATGGTAAAACCGCGCGTGAGGTGCTTGACGCAAAAGAGAGTGGACAGCTTGAGGTTTTTTTAAATACGGAAGTCAAGTCAGTTGATATTCAGAATGGTGAGTTAACAGCAGTACATTTGCAGTCGAAAACTGGCAAGATGCGCCAGATAGAGGCCGACAGGCTGTTGCTGCTCATCGGGTTCAAGTCCAATCTCGGACCGCTTGCCGGCTGGGACCTTGCCCTGTATGATAATGCTCTGGTGGTCGACAGCCACATGAAAACCTCCGTTGATGGGCTTTACGCTGCGGGTGATATTGCCTATTATCCTGGTAAACTTAAAATTATCCAGACAGGCTTGAGCGATGCGGCGATGGCGGTACGTAACAGTCTTACGTACATCAAACCAGGAGAAAAGATTCGCCATACGTTCAGTAGTGTAAAAATGGCAAAGGAAAAGAAAAATGCCCCGGACAACCATTGAGCAAAGTGCATCAGTTCCAGCATCATTGCAGGCATGGATGCTTGCCATTCGCCCGAAAACCCTTCCGGCTGGTGCTGTTCCGGTTGTACTGGGTTCAGCTCTTGCTGCTGTTGATGGCTACTTCACTCTGATTCCTGCGCTTGTGGCGCTCGTTTGTGCGCTGGGCATTCAGGTTGCAACAAACTTCATTAATGAAATTTACGATTTTCGGAAGGGAGCAGATACTGCGGAACGGCTCGGTCCAACAAGAACGGTGGCTGCTGGCATTATCAGCGAAAAAACCATGATCCGTGTCTCCATGGCGTTGGTTGGAACGATTTTTCTGCTTGGGCTCTATCTGGTTTATACTTCCGGCTGGCCAATTTTCTTGATTGGTGTGCTCTCGCTGATTTTTGCGTGGGCTTATACCGGTGGCCCCTACCCGATTGCTTATTCTGGTCTTGGTGATATTTTTGTCTTTATCTTTTTTGGACTTGTGGCGGTTGGAGGAACTTATTACGTGCAGGCGCACACCCTCTCACTCATTGTGCTTCTCGCCGCTGTAGCGCCCGGGCTTTTTTCGGTCAACATCTTGCTGGTCAATAATATCCGCGATATTACCACCGATCGTACCGTCGGCAAAATGACCCTTCCAGCGCGTATTGGTGAGGTTTGGGCACGTGGGCTCTACGTTATCTTCACCATTATTGCATTTCTTGTTCCTGTGGCGCTCGCCTTGAATGGTTACTCCGCATGGGGAATGCTTTCGCTGCTCTCCGCACCACTTGCAGTCGGGATGATCAAGAAACTTTATGCCAGCGAAGGACGAGAACTGAACAACGTTCTTGCCGGGACGGGAAAACTGATGACGCTTCATGGTCTTCTCTTGTCTGCCGGTCTTCTCATGCAATAATCATCAGTCAAATTATGGCTTCCGATACGGTCTCCATCGCACTCATACAAACAGTTTGCCGACTTGATCCGGCTGAAAATCTTGCTAAAGCGTGCGAAAAAATTCGCGAAGCAGCGGCACAAGGTGCGCAAATTATCTGTTTGCAAGAGCTGTTTAAAACCCGTTATTTCTGCCAGACTGAGGCGTATGAGGCTTTTGACTATGCTGAAGCTGTTCCTGGTCCATCAACGAGTGTTCTGCAGGCGCTTGCTCGTGAACTGGATGTGGTGATTGTTGCGTCGTTGTTTGAAATTCGGGCGCGAGGCTTGTATCACAACACCGCAGCCGTGATTGATGCTGATGGAAGCTATCTCGGCAAGTATCGTAAAATGCACATTCCTGACGATCCTGGATTTTACGAAAAGTTTTATTTTACACCGGGCGATTTGGGCTATAAGGTTTTTAAAACTCGTTACGCAACTCTTGGCGTGCTCATCTGCTGGGATCAATGGTACCCTGAAGCTGCGCGTTTGACGGCGCTCAAGGGAGCGGAAATTCTCTTTTATCCCACAGCAATCGGTTGGGCTGCTGATGAACGTTCGCTGGAGGTGCGCCGTGCGCAACGTGATGCTTGGATTACCATTCAGCGAAGCCATGCTATTGCTAATGGCGTTTTTGTTGCAGCCGCGAACAGGGTTGGCACGGAGGATAAGCTCGAGTTCTGGGGCAACAGCTTTGTCTGCGATCCTTACGGGCAAATACTGCAGAAGGCAGCGCATCAAAACGAAGCCATCATTCTCGCCGAGTGCGACCTGAGTCGCATCGGGTTCTACCGTTCGCATTGGCCATTTCTGCGCGATCGGCGTATTGAAACCTATGGCGATGTACAGAAGCGTTTTCTTGACGAATAATTATTTGCCTGCACTTATGAATATTTATGGACAGATTATTTTTTATACGCTGGTTGTAACGTTTTGCCTTAAAGTGGTTGCCGAGTTGTTGAATCTTAAATCGGCAGCAAAGGGGTTGCCTGCTGAGTTTATCGGCACGTATGATGAAGCGGCATACAGTACATCGCGTGATTATCTTGCAGCGACCACTCGGTTATCGCTGGTTACCTCTGCAGTTGATCTGGCAGTATTGCTGCTCTTCTGGTTTGCGGGCGGTTTTAATCTGCTCGATCAGTTTCTTCGCAGCTATGGCTTTTCTCCTCTCATTACTGGTGTGCTTTATATTGCGATACTGTTGGTAATCCAGTCGGTTATTGATTTGCCGTTCAGTATTTATCGAACGTTTGTTGTTGAGGAGAAGTTCGGTTTCAACAAAACAACGCCAGCCGTTTTTATCTCCGATCTCGTGAAAACGCTCTTGCTTGGTGTACTGCTTGGTACGCCACTGCTTGCGGGTGTACTCTGGTTTTTTGAGAGCGCTGGTGAACTTGCCTGGCTTTGGGCATGGGGCGGTGTGACCGCGGTGACGCTGCTTTTGCAGTATATTGCACCAACTTGGATTATGCCGCTCTTCAACAAATTTGAGCCACTTGAAGATGGTGAGTTGAAACGTGCGATTATGGCATACGCAGAAACGGTACATTTTCCCCTGACTGGTGTTTTTGTGCTCGATGGTTCAAAGCGTTCGGCAAAAGCCAATGCTTTTTTTACAGGTTTTGGCAAACGCAAGCGTATTGCACTTTTCGATACGTTGATTGCCGCCCATCCGGTACACGAATTGGTTGCGGTGCTTGCTCATGAAATTGGACATTTCAAGAAAAAACACATCGTGATCAACATGGTCTTGAGCTTGCTTAATCTTGGAGTGATTTTTTTTCTCCTCTCAATTTTTATGAATAACCGTGCTCTTTTTGATGCTTTCCATATCAAGGAGCTCTCTGTCTATGGGAGCCTCATCTTTTTTTCGTTGCTTTATACTCCGGTGGAATGGATGCTTTCTGTGGTGCTGCAGTTTCTGTCGAGAAAGCATGAGTATGAAGCTGATGCCTATGCTGTTACAACGTATCCATATGGTACCACACTTGCCGATGCACTGAAAAAGTTGTCGCGCAATAACTTATCGAATCTTACACCACATCCCTTTTATGTTTTTCTAAACTATTCTCACCCACCAGTTCTTCAACGTATCGAGCGCATTCGAGAGCGTCTGGTTTGAACTAAATTGTTATGGTATGATGCGTTATTATATGCCGCCAGAGTGGGCTTTACATCAAGCAACCTGGTTATCGTGGCCTCATCGGCAGGAAACATGGCCGGGCAAGTTTGAGCCAGTTCCATCGGTGTTTGTTGAAATTGCTGCATGGCTCAGCTCTTCGGAGGAGGTACATATCAATGTACTCGATGAAGCAATGGAACGCGAAGTCTCGGTATTGTTTGCTCATTCATGCCATCCAGAGCTGCGTCGAGAGCGCATTATTCTGCACAAAATTCCCACAAACGATGCGTGGTGCCGTGACCATGGACCAAATTTTGTGTTTCACCTGAATGAGGGGAAAAGTGAGAAGGTGATTATGAATTGGAACTTTAATGCCTGGGGCAGAAAGTATCCCGCATTTCAGGATGATAATGCCGTGCCGGCAACGATTGCCGCATTACAGCAGGTGCCCATTGTTACGCCTGGCATAGTACTTGAAGGTGGTTCAATTGACGTTAATGGAAATGGTTTGCTGCTGACCAGTGAGGCGTGCTTGTTGAATCCCAATCGTAATCCATCAATGAGCCGCGAACAGATTGAGCAGGAGCTTGGAAGATATCTTGGCATCAAAAAAGTGCTCTGGCTGGGTGAAGGAATTATTGGTGACGACACTGATGGTCATGTTGATGATATGTCGCGGTTTGTAAACGAAAACACTATTGTAACCGCAGTCGAAGAACGCATTGATGATGACAATTATGTGGCATTGCAGGAAAACTACGAACGACTCAAACAGTTCACCGATCTTGAAGGCAAGCCACTGAACATTGTCGCTCTGCCCATGCCATCTCCCGTTATCTATGATGACTTTCGTCTGCCGGCGAGCTACGCTAACTTCTACATTGCCAATACCGTTGTGCTTGTGCCTACCTATCGCTGCGCACAAGACGAAAAAGCCATTCAGATTTTGCAGAGGTTTTTCCCTGAGAGGCGAGTAGTTGGCATTGATTGCACTGACCTTATATGGGGTCTTGGAGCGATTCACTGCATTACGCATGAGGAGCCGTTGGGGTAGGCTTTTATTTCAGGTTACAATTGAAACCCTGACTTCTACAGCGTCTCTTTGGTTATGTTATCATAATCGGTGCAGAAAAACAGTATCCGGAGCCATGAGCTGTTTTAATGGGAATCTTATCGTTGAACTCCCCTTTTTTATGACGTAAACGATGAATCAAAGCATCAAGGGAGCTATTGCCAAAATCATCGTTTTCATAATCAAGAATCTTTAAAAGAGCTTGACGACCAATTACTTCATTAGGGTTTGAAGCCAGACTCTCAATTAAATTAAATTCTTTTGATGTTAATTTAATCTTCTCTTCCTTTGGAGTACATAACGTCCATTCATTGCGGGAAAGTGTCCATTGCGCTGATTCTTGTTTTATAATGGGTTCCGCTTGGTTTTTTTTCTTCCCACTTATCGGTTCTTGAGGGGTATGCGACTCTGTATCAAGACGTCCCAAAAGACTATAGAGAGAGGCTGACAATTCAGAGAAGTCAATTGGTTTGACCAGATAGATATCAGCTCCAGCCTGATAGGCCGCAATTTTGCTCTCCAAAGATGATTGCGCAGTCAGCATAATGATACGCATCTCAGTGTTGTTTCGAACGTAATCGGCTAATACAATACCGTTCTGGTCAGGAAGGCTAATATCAAGAATAACCAATTGATATTTTTGTAAAGAAATACTGCAATAAAACTCCAACGCTGATTTTACACCTGTAACATCAAACCCGCTCAAAGACAGATATTCAATCATGCCTTCAAGAAAATCAGCATCATCTTCAACAATGATAATTTGTTTGTTGTTGACCATATAAGAAAGAGGATTTTTATCATATCATGATGTCAATTATACGATAAATCCAACTCTATGACAACTTGTGTGTAGATAATTACATTCAACACTCTTTTTTGACCAGAGGTAGGCACACTTTTGCTTCTACACCGGATGGAATACCTGTCAAGGTGACTTGTCCATTATGTCTATTGATGATATTTCTTACCAGCCATAACCCAAGCCCGGCACCTCCTGTATTGATAGCGTTATTGCCACGCTGATATTTTTCAAAAAACTTTTCCCCTTCCTCCTGTGTAATACTTTTTCCCTCATTTCGTATTCTGATGACAACTTCATTAGTATTTACTTGACAGTCAACTTCTATCGGCGAATTCGGCAAGGAGTATTTTCGGGCATTATCCAAAAGATTAAAAATAGCCAATTTCAGTTGAGCCGAATCGCCAATGATTTTACAATTATCTAAATGTTCTGAATACAAAATAGTATACTCCGGCCATAAAGAGAGGAAAGCCTTTACCTGTGACGTAATAAGAGGTGCAATGGTGACATACATCAACGCATCTGTTTTCTGGGATTCGATAATCCGACTCTCTTGGATAGATACATCCATAACCTCCACAAGCCGATCAATTGCACGTTGCATTTTATTGATTTCTTTCTGATTATCGTGTATCCCACTTATATTTTTTAACTCAATCAGATCAAGATTAACGCGAAGAATGGCCAGAGGAGTACGATATTCATGAGAAATCATGCTTAAAAAACGATGCAGACGTTCCACCTCTTTTTTCAGTTGCAGAGTACGATCTGTCACTATTGATTCCAGTTTTCCTATGTTTTCCTGTTGTAATTCTTGCAATGTGATATCTGTCATCATCACGAGAAGATGGGGTTTGTCTTTCAGCGTAATATACTCTGCAGAATAAAGCACACTTATAACGTCACCGCTTTTTTTCTGTAACTTGAGAGGTCTATTGATAATTCTGCCATGCTCATTCAGCATACAGATCATTTTTTCACGTTCCTCGATGTCCACATACAACTCGATATCAGATATCTGTTGCTCCATAATCTCTGCTCTTGTATATCCAAAGAGCTTCAGCCATGAATCATTAACATTCAGTAATTGAGCATCTTGACTATTTTCAATTCCAATTCCAATTCCAATTCCAATTCCAATTCCAATTCCAATGGCAACAGGTGAGTAATCGAAGACGCTTCTGAATTTGAGTTCACTTTCCTTCAGTAATATCTCTGTTTTCTTGCGCTCGGTAATATCCATAACTGTACCGATATAGCAGGACATCCGACCATCAGCATCGCGCAAAGGTGTGCCATGACAAGTAAGCCAGTGAATGGAACCATCCTTGTGACAGACGCGATATTCTATATTTATATCAGTTTCTTTGCTGGCAGCCACCATAACCTTCTGGAACGTTATATCCAGGTCATCGGGGTGAACGGTGCTTGCACAGAGTTTGTGGGATGGTTTCCTGCTATTGGGTTTCAATCCGTATAATTTCCATATCTGCGCCGACCAGCTTACCTTATCAGCACTCACATCCCATTCCCAAATACCTGCATTTGTTGCTTCCAAGGCAAAAGTAAACCTCTTTTTGCTCTCGATGAGCTCATTCTCTATTTTTTTACGTTCGGTAATATCAATAGCCGTACCAATGTAACAAACCGTTTTATTGTTATCGTTGCTCAAGGGTTTGCCACGAGACATCAACCAGTGAACAGAGCCATCTGGAAGACAGACGCGATATTCGACATGTAACTCAGTTGCGTTTTTTGCGGCTGCAGTAACAGTCTGGATTGCCATTTCCCTGTCGTCCGGATGGATAGTATTTGTCCAAAGTTGGAATGATGGTTTTTCATGACTCGTAGTTAGTCCGAAGAGAGGCCATATCTCGTCCGACCAAATATTTTCATTGGTCTCCAGATTCCATTCCCATATTCCAGCTCGTGCAGCTTCCAATGCCTGATTGAGCTTTGCTTTACTTTCTATCAGTGCTATTTCTGTATTTTTACGGTCAGTAATATCAATAGCTGTACCGATATAACAAGTTAACTGACCATGTGCATCTCGTAAAGGATTACCACGCGACATTTGCCAGTGAATGGAGCCGTCTGGATGGCAGACACGATATTCTATATCAAAATCATTTTCATTGTTGGTCGCTTCGGAAACGGTCAGCATTATTGTTTCTCGATCGTCTGGATGAATGGTCGTCATCCAGAGTTCAAAAGATGGTTTTTCATTATTCCGTTCAAGTCCGCATAATGTCCATATTTCATCAGACCAGATTGTTTCACCGCTTATCAGGTTCCATTCCCAAACACCCGCAGCTGCTGCTTTCAAGGCCTGATTGAACCTTGTCTTGCTTTCATTGAGGTCAATTTCTATTTGTTTGCGTTGAGTTATATCAATAATTGTTCCTACATAACGAGTTACATGACCATCAGTGTCGCGCAGAGGCATACTGCGAGATATGAGCCAGTGCACAGATCCGTCAGGGTGAGAAACGCGATATTCTATAGATGCTGAAATTTTTTTTGTGAGGGCTTCATGCACCATTTGGTTTGTCATTTCACGGTCATCTGGATGAACCGTATTGACGCACAGATTGTGGTTTAACTCTACACTATTAACTTTTAACCCGTACAATGCCCATACCTGATCCGACCAGGTAAGTTCATCAGTTTTTACATTCCACTCCCAAATGCCGGAACGTGCAGCGTCCAATGCATAACTGAATCGTTGCTTGCTCTCAATAAGCTCATGCTCTATCCGTTTGCGTTCGGTGATATTGATGCCAACAGCAACAACACAAGGCTTGCCATCTATGATAATCTGTTTTGCATGAATCAACAGCCACAATGTGTGCTCGCCATGCTGAGGAATAATTTTTATTTCAGCACTTTTTTCACAACCGGAACGAAGGGTGAATAAAAATTTTGTTTTAACCGATGCCTTGTTGTCTGGGCATATAAACGAAAATGGATCAACACTATGCATCTCATCTTCTGTTTTCCCAAAAATGATGTCGCGAGTATAGTGGTTCCATCCAATCAAATGGCCATCACTATTTATGATAATGGCAAAGCCTGGTATTGTCTCAAGTAATGTTGTGTGAAGTGCAAATGCCTGACGTGACTGTTTTTCAAAATGTTTTTGCTCCGAAATATCCTGAATGATTACGAACAACTGCACAATCTCTTTTTCCGAAGACAGTATAGGATTGATGGTAATTTTCCAGAAGCGATCGTCATACTCATCTTCAAAAATGGTTCTTTGACCTGTGAAAACAACCTCTTCACTCTTTTTTTGCCAATGGTTTGCTGTCTCTGGCTTATGCAGTTCGATCGCAATCAAATCATGAATATTGGTGCCAATGCACGCTTGCGGAAGCTTGCTGAATCGTTCAGCAAATAGGGTATTAGCATTAAGGAGCAAACCGTTCAGACCTATTATAAAGGCAGCATCAGGAAGAGATTCCAGCAATGCAAAAACTTGGTCATCGACCAGAGTACTATAAAAAGGAGTATGTTGTGTGCGCATTGGTAGAGAAGGAAATCAGTTTATGCAATTCTAATTCTGGAATCACTTGTTTATGCATATTGTGGTGATGTATATCAATCAAAACGATAACAAAATACGATCTCTTATTTGCACATCGTTAAGCCACTATCTGTAATAAAGAACCCCGCCGCAAGCAGCGGGGTTTGAAGAGAATTCTATCATACTTTACGCCTCAAGAGGCGGGGAATATGACCCATAGAGATTAAAATAAAGATGAATTCTTATTTTCAGTAAGAATTCATAATAAGAAATGGCAATCAGTTTATCAGTGCGATTGCACAATTTTCTTAGCTCTGCATTTTGGACATCTGGTATATCGAGAAAGGGCTTGGAGCTCTATCTATTTGAACAAGATGGTTACATATACTTTATTCCAATCAATGTTGCCACAATCATTTGATTGATGAGAAAGAGAAAATTGTTGATCATTGAGAAGCGGAGAAAGGCGTTATGCTCATTAATCTCGCTTTTGCCAATGGTGTTGCCGAATCCATCTTCTATTGCAAGTTGCATGAATGAAAGACCTTTGTGCGGATCAAGGTAGAGTTTTGCCTGGATAAAGATGTCAATCACCAGCGTCACAAGAACAAAATACATCATGGAGTGAAAGCCCCAGCTCCATGTAAGCCAGGCAAATACGGCAAAGACAAAATCAACAATAATGAATGCAACGAGAAAGGTATTCTTTGCTCCTATCATGACGGTGAGCGATTTCATGCCTCCTTTGGCATCACCCTCTTGCGACTTGAAATCATTCATAATAATGAGCGCCATGGCCATGAAGAAATTCAATCCAGCAAGCCAGATCACCTCCGACCTGATTTCGCTAAAGAAGACGTTGGCTGAGAGCCATGTGATGACACCATAGGAAATTCCAACAGCAGGCGCAGATAGAAAAATATTTTTTTTCAGTTTGAGCGGTGGTGCAGAGTAAATATAGCCCAAAAAAAGTCCCGCCATAAGTGAGCTGAAAAATATTAATCCTCGTTGACCACTGATGTGCATTGCTATTCCGATACCGAGGAGAATTGCGATAGCAAGGACGATACTCCAGTTCCAGAGTGCCTCTTTCTCCGTTAATCGACCTGAGGGAATAGGGCGAGTTGGTTCGTTGACACGATCGAGTTCCAGGTCGTAATAATCATTGACAGATTGGCTGAACCCGGTTCCCAGAGGTCCGTAGATAATGAACAGGGCGAAAAGAAGCAGGTAGTCGTGCATACTTGATTGCATGACTCCGGAAGCCATCACTCCCCCTGCCAAGCATGGAAAAACACTGATCCAGGTAATAGGATCAAGTATTTCAATATGTGCCCTGATTTTATTAATAAATCCTTTGCGCATTGCTTATTCTTGTTTTAACCAACATGAAGTACAGCGTTCAGTTTAGCTTTTTTTGCCCTGTCCGATGAATTTGTTGAGCAGAATAACCAGAACAATACCTCCGATAAAAAATGCAATGGGAGCAATAATAGTGGTGTAATTAAATGCAGTCTGATTCATAAGAGCTTATATTTATTGCTATTCATGCAGCTTACAGAAATGTTTCCAGTTTGAGTGTTTTGGTGAATTTGTGCATGGCATAGTTCGCTAACCATATCCAGTTGAGCGGTTTTCCCTGCATTCGCTGAAGTATGGCTTTTTTCTTGTACACCTCTTGTTGCAGCTTGATGAAGTTGTCGAGCAATTTTTCACCCGACATGTTTTTTGGTTCAAACATGTAGTGATAGGTATCGTATTTGTCCCACTCGAAATGGCGGATTCGAGGTTTTATCTCTTCAAAATAAGGGGTTCCAGGAAAAGGGGTGACCAGTGAAAAAACAGGGAATTCAATCTTGTTCTCCATGATAAAGTCGTATGTGGCTTGAAAGCTCTTTTCGTTGTCGTCATCGAACCCAAACATGAAGTACGCTTGTATGGCAATGCCGTATTTGTGAAGATTGCTCACAACACTTGAATAATTTTGAATGCGGTTGCTGCCTTTATTCATGCTTTTAAGGGTGTCGGGATTGAGCGATTCGAAGCCGATGCTCATCAGGTCGCATCCAGAACGCCCCGCAATTTCGGCCACTTCTGGTTTGTAGAGGAAGTTCATTGAAATATTGGCATTCCATCGAGCGCCAATTTTAGCCATTTCTTCGAGGAGATCAAGGAAGTATTGGGGGCGGAAGCTGATATTGTCGTCCATGAATGAGAAGGTGACCTCCTTTTTTCCCAGACGTTCTTGATGATATTTCATTTCATCAAGAACCAGATCAATTTCGCGATAACGGAAACTTTTTCCATAGACGGTCGGTGTGGTGCAAAAATTACATCCCACAGGGCACCCTTTGGTTGCAAGAACAGGAATACGTGAGCTGTAATGTTTTGTGTTTTTTGCATTTAAGGCATAACTGAAATCCGGTCGTTGCATGGTGGTCATCGGCAGCAGTTCCGCTGCTCGATAAAGGGGCTTCATGGTGCCTCGCAAAATATCAGAAGCAAGCTCATTCCAGATTGATTCTATTTCACCATAAATCACGCTTGTGCAGTGCTGCGTTGCTTCATCAAGCAGCATGGTTGGGTGAACTCCGCCAAGCAAAACAATTTTGTTCTGCGCTAAAGCATTGTCGCCAATGGTATAAGCTTTGTTGGCGTTGAGCGTGCGTGAGGTAATGCCAATGACGTCATATCCCGAAAAATCTTCAGGAATTATGTCGCCAGTGCGTTCATCAATAAGGGTGACATCAAATAGCTTTCCAGCGAGTGTGGCGACCATAATCAGGTTCAGTGGCATACTGACGGATCCTGAATCCACCATTATGCTTGTGGAGCTTTTGGTCTGGATGAGGAGCCACTTTTTTGGAGTCGCCTGTTGTGCAGCAAGCCATTCGAGGGATTCAAGAGTGACGTTGTTGTGAGGATACGTTGTTCCTGTGGTGTTATGGCCGTCTGCAAACATACTTTTTTACTTTCCGATGGATAAATCAGTGACTTCTGACTAACATGTTCGACTTTTCTTTGTTGGCTAACCAGAAATTTTATTGCCCCATAAGGTGAAATTGTTTTCGGTATCCTCCTGTTTTTCGTCACTCACTGTATTGAGTATTGTACGAAGTTCATGTGCGGAACAACTGAACCCTTTTGCTCCGACAATTTCCATGCGCTCTGCCATAGTGCTTGCGGCAACTATTTTATCGCGAAACCGTTTGTCAGCCTGAATGCTTTCAAGCAAAGCCGTTGCCTCTGCTGTTGTCATTTTCTTATTATTTAGTTGTTGAACTTCCTGACGTGTCATTGTTGAAAATCCACAGTGTACTCCGTTGTGTTCTGGAATAACATCGATGTTATCTGCCCTCTTATTCTTGACATATTGAGACGATTTCGTTGGTTGGGTTATTGCCGATTTGCCGATTTTAATGTGCCGATTTGAACTTAATGGCGGCTCTTTTGCTTGTTTGTTGAACCAACTGAATACCATGATTACTTTATTTTTATACAAATAACTCGGCTTTATACATCAAACCAACAACCCTATTGATGCTTTATAATAAATTATAAGTATCAGTAAATACTTACTGCTCATTTGAAAAATATAGTATAATTTTTTGTTCTTAAATATTAAAATCTCTAAATTCATACTAATTCTTATTTATTGTGAGGTGTTTTATGCCTCATTCTAATATAGCGCTTTTTCTTTTCTAAATTCTTTTAATTAAAGTCTTTATCCTTTTCATAGCTGTTCTGTTTTTAGTTATTTACTGTAATTATTTATAAGTTTCTGGCTGATTCATGTAATGACCACGATGTTTCAGGATAGAGCTATGAGTATTGTAGTGTGAGTAAATGACGTGATTTGATTAAGGGCGGACGCACTTTTGGCTTTGTTTTCTGTATTATATAGGTATTGCCAGATGTGGTTGTGCCTGTAATAATTATGCTGAATAATCCGGGTGAGTGAGATTTGCTGATTCTGTTAGTTTATTAACAACCAGATACCATTGATGATGATAAGAATTTTATGGCTGCAGGCTGTCAAAGGGGCATGGTCTTCATACATCAGGCGAATGAATAAAAATATAAAGCCTCAACGGCTCGATGTTTATCTCAGTCAAAAAATTGATATGGGTATGACTCTTGAGGAGTTTGGGGAAATGGTTTTTATTGAAGGTTTTGTTGCTGGAGAAAAGTATTCCAAAACTTTGATGCATGAGCACGGGGAACATCAGCTTAACTGAAGAAACAAATTATTCAGAATTATTGGTGATTCTTGTTATTGGTCTTATGTGGAAAGTGTAAAAAAATGATAATTCTATAATTTAATATTAAGAGCGGAGGTTGTTTATGGGTTTATCTAATCCTGTCGATATGGTAAAAACTACCGCAGGGGTTGCCGTCGGTACGGCTTTGATTGCTCCTGCTGCTCCTATTGTTGTTCCGGTTGTTATGCCTGTTGTGCATGGGCTTGTCGGAATTGCTTTTATTGGTGCTAGTATTTTTACGGTTGGTTCACTTGTTGTTCAAGCGGCAGGCGCATTAAGCAACCTCAATAATTCTATGAAACACGACGGGTAACCTGATTTAACTGTGCAGGGAAATGAGTTAATGTGGATTTTATACATAAAAGGGCTATCTCTCCAGATAGCCCTTTTTGTGTTTTGATGACATTCGTGATTTATCCAATCAGCGCATCAAGGCTTTTGCAGTTTTCGTCAACAATTGCAGCGGAGCGTTGTAAGCCAGCAAGCTCAGCGGCAGATAGGTTGAGCTCAAGAACCTGCTCAATACCATTCTTTCCCAGTTTAACCGGTACGCCGCAAAAGATATTATCAATGCCATACTGATTGTTGAGCAACGTTGTGCAAGGGAGAATACGTTTCCGATCCCGCACAATGGCCTCAATCATCTCAACAGCCGAGGCTGCCGGCGCGTAGAACGCTGAGCCTGTTTTAAGATAGTTAACAATTTCGATGCCGCCATTTCTTGTACGCTCAACAAGCGCATCAATTTTATCCTGTGGGAGAAGTTCAGTAAGAGGGATGCCTGACACGTTGGTATAATTGACAACCGGCACCATGGCATCGCCATGCCCACCGAGCACAAGTGCACTAATGTCCTGCATTGAGACATTGAGTGCTTCAGCGATAAAGTTTTTATATCGCGCTGTATCGAGCACCCCACCCATTCCAATAACCCGCTCTTTTGGCAGTCCACTTACCTTGTAAGCCACATAAGTCATAATATCCACAGGATTGGAGACCATAACAATGATTGGGTTTTTGGAGTATTTCATAACCTCAGTGGTGACACCTTTGATAATAGTGGCATTTTTCATCAAAAGGTCTTCCCTCGTCATTCCTGGCTTTCTTGCCAACCCGGCAGTAATCAGAATGATATCTGAATCGGCGGAATCTTTGTAATCATTCGAGCCCCATACGCAGGTGTCAAACAGAGCAACAGAGCCTGATTCATACATATCAAGAGCTTTGCCCTGAGGCACGCCTTCCACAATATCAATCAGTACAACCTCTTTGGCAAGCTGCTTTTCCGCGATTCGAAGAGCTGCTGTAGCCCCGACATTTCCCGCTCCGATAACGGTGATTTTCATAATTCTATAATTATTTAAAAGTGTAAAGGAAGACGTTGCAAATTTATGGAAATATTCCAAATGCAATATGAGGGCACGCTCTGAACATCAGTGTGGTATTTCGAGAGCTTATGCGGGTGTTAAAAATAACGCCCGAATTGCTGCCGAAGAAGCTTACTATGATTTTGAGAGTTGCCCTATAAAAAAAGCCGTCCTTATGAACAAGACGGCTTTTTTTAATATAAGCTTATTTTTATGGCAAGCCAAACTCAGCAGGGCAGGATGTTGACCTGCTTTTTGTTGTTGCGGCCATTGCGGAAAGTGACCGTACCATCAACAAGAGCAAAAATAGTATGATCGCGCCCCAAACCGGCATTAAGCCCAGGCTTGATAACAGTTCCTCTCTGGCGGAGGATAATTGTGCCTGCAAGAACTGCAGATCCACCGGCTGCTTTTACACCAAGATATTTAGGGTTACTATCGCGACCGTTTTTTGTCGATCCGCCACCTTTTTTATGTGCCATAACTAAAAATTAACGAGTTATAAATCTTTGGTTCTGCTTACAACGAAACGACTTCAATCTGCGTCATCTGTTGACGATGTCCGTTTCTTGACTGATAGCGTTTTCTGCGTTTTTTCTTGAAGACGATCACCTTTGTATCTTTGACATGACCAAGAACTTTTGCATGAACAGTAGCATCAGTATTCAGTGTGGTGTTTTCTCCGTCAATTTGTGCCAAAGTTTTGATTGCTACGGTATCGCCAATTGCAGCTTTTTGTCTCGGGACGAAGAGCGTATCTCCTTGTCTTACAAGATATTGTTTGTCGGAAATCTTGATCAGCGCCTGCATTACAGATATATTTTAGTGATAAAGATTGGAAATATAGTATTTCTCTTCCGAAAATCAAACAGGAGAAATTCTTCTTTTAGAATCACTTCAGCTTCGCTCAGCCACCCATGCTCCACTACAATTGTTTTCAGAGCAGAAAGAAACTGATGATAAGCACCAGTGCAAACATGGTGAGTGATATGGTGAAGAGCCGATACCAGCGTTTGTAATCGGCCACTGAGCAGGGGTAGTTCAGCTTGTGAATTGAGCGTTTGATGTAGCCAATGGTTAAGAATACCTGAAGGACTATGAGGGCTATTTTGACAAACATCCAGAGCGTCCACCCAGAATACAAGGTTGCCAGCAGAATGCCGGTAACAATCACGGCTTTAAAGCCGGTATCGGCAATTTTGGTTTCGAGTTTGATGTAGCGTTGCAGCAGTGTGGTATATTCGGTAGTGTTATTTGCGTTGCCGGTGAGCTTATCTTCAATGGTTTTAAGAAAATAGATTGAGGCGAGGACGGATCCGAACCATGCGGCAAATGAGGTGATGTGCAGAAAGCGCAGCAGTGTATGAAGGATTTCCATAGCCTTGGTAGTATTGAAATTGTCTCAAATTTTTCTCGAAACATACCGTTTCTTGTTTTTCTTGTCAAGCATCAACGCATGATTCCGAGACTCTTGTTTATTCGATTGTGCTGGAGTAGCTTCTTGCACACAAAAAGAATCATTAATGACGATTTTATGAGTAAAGATGAGGGGAAGGTGCCGAAAGAGCATTCGCCGATGATGCGTCAGTATCTTGATGTGAAGGAGCGTTATCCTGATTTTGTGCTGCTTTTCCGTGTGGGTGACTTTTACGAAACCTTTTTTGATGACGCAATTACGGTTTCTACGGCGCTGAACATTGTATTGACCAAACGGACAGTGGACATTCCCATGGCAGGCTTTCCCTTTCATGCCAGTGAGGGGTATATTGCCAAGCTGGTAAAAAAAGGGTTTAAGGTTGCAGTGTGCGATCAGGTTGAAGATCCGGCGGATGCCAAAGGTATTGTGCGCCGCGAGATTACTGACATTATTACGCCTGGCGTGACGTATAGCGACAAGCTGCTCAATGATCGCCATAACAACTATCTCGCTGCGGTAGCATTCCTGAAAGATGGTCGAACGCTTTTGGCAGGAGTTGCTTTTCTTGATGTTACAACGGCGGAATTCAAGATTGTGTCATTACAGCCGGAAGAGCTGAAGGATTTTCTGCTCGCCCTCCATCCCTCGGAAATTTTGATTTCTACTGTTGAACGGGAGCGTTCGGATGCGTTAAAAAAAGCGTTGCCTGCCGAAATGCTGGTAACAGCGCTGGATTCGTGGATGTTCAGCGAGGAGCAGGCGCAGGAGGTGCTTTCGCGGCAGTTCAAAACACATTCGCTGAAAGGCTTTGGTATTGAGGGTAACCGTGCAGGGCGGATTGCTGCTGGTGTGGTGCTGCAATATCTGGAGGAAACGCGGCAGAACAAGCTGAGCTACATTACGCGCATTGGGGAGCTGCATCATGCCGAGTACATGACGCTCGACCAGCAGACCAAGCGCAATCTGGAAATTATCTCCTCCATGCAGGATGGAACGTTGAATGGCAGCCTTCTGCAGGTGATGGATCGTACCCGCAACCCGATGGGAGCACGGTTGATTCGGCGATGGTTGCAACGTCCGCTCAAGCAGGTGGCAGCAATCCGGTTGCGGCTTGATGCTGTTGAGGAACTGACCCGCAATCCGGCAAAACGTGATGGACTCGGTGAGCAGTTGTCGGCCATTAACGACCTTGAACGTGCGCTTGCCCGCATTGCGACCTTCCGCACTCTGCCACGCGAAGTTCGTCAGCTTGGATTGTCGCTCTTCGGCATTCCAAAATTGCAAGAGCTGCTTGCTGATGCTGCGTCTGTACAACTGCAAACCCTCAATGCTCAACTTCAGCCTTTGCAAGAACTTGCTGAGCAAATAGACAAGGCAATTGATCCTGAATCAGGCGCAACCATGCGTGATGGTGGCTATATTCGCCCTGGTTATAATGCTGAACTGGATGATCTCCGTTCTGTTGCTTCAACCGCAAAAGATCGGCTTTTGCAAATTCAGCAGGAGGAGCGCAACGCTACCACCATCTCGTCGCTCAAGGTGAGTTTCAACAAAGTGTTCGGCTACTACATCGAAATAAGCCGTGCGAACAGCGACAAGGTTCCCGCGTATTATGAGAAAAAACAGACGTTGGTGAATGCCGAGCGCTACACCATTCCCGCATTGAAAGAGTATGAGGAGAAAATTCTCAATGCTGAAGAGAAAAGCCTCGTGCTTGAGGCGCAGCTTTTTCACACCCTTTGCCAGCTCATTGCCGAAAAGGCATCGGAGATTCAGCATAATGCCGCGCTTATTGCTGAGCTTGATGCGCTTTGCTCCTTTGCTTTAGCCGCTGTCGAATTCGGCTATTGCAAACCAGTAATGAGTGACGAAGAATCACTCGTTATTGTTAATGGTCGTCATCCCGTACTCGAAAGGATGATGAGCGTTGAAGAGCCTTATGTGCCAAACGATTGCCATTTCGATGAAAAGCAGAAAATGCTGATGATAACAGGCCCGAATATGGCAGGTAAAAGCTCATTTTTACGTCAAGTCGGGTTGATTGTACTACTTGCTCAAGCGGGTAGTTTTGTGCCGGCAGAGCGTGCCGAGATTGGATTAGTTGATCGCATTTTTACGCGCGTTGGCGCTTCTGATAACCTCGCATCAGGAGAGAGCACTTTTCTGGTGGAGATGAACGAAGCAGCCAGTATTCTCAATAATGCGACCTCTCGCAGCCTGCTTTTGCTTGACGAAATTGGGCGCGGTACCAGCACGTTTGATGGTATGTCAATTGCTTGGTCGATGTGCGAATATATCTGCCGATCAATTGGAGCGAAAACCCTGTTTGCAACGCATTACCACGAGCTTGCTGAATTAGAGAGCCGGCTGCCCGGTGTGGTGAATTACAACGCCACCGTTATTGAAACAGCCGACAAGGTGATTTTTTTGCGCAAGATTATCCGTGGTTCTACCGACAACAGCTATGGCATTGAGGTCGCAAAAATGGCTGGAATGCCTGCAGTAGTGATTACTCGTGCAAAGGAGATTCTTACCGGTATGGAAAAGCGCGATATTGAAATTCCACATCACCGTCCACCAACCATTAAAAGTATGCAGATCAGCCTTTTTGAGGAGGCAGACAACCAGCTTCGGAGTGCAGTTGAAGCGCTCGATCTTGATCGACTTACGCCATTTGATGCCTTGCTTGAGCTGAAAAAGTTACAGGAGCTTGCGCGAAACGGGGGTGGATATTGATAGATAATATCGATAAAAAAGGCGATAAAAAGGTTTTGCTGATTTTTATTCAAGCTGACAGTGGTGTTGATGGAACCTCATCGCTTGAGGCTACTGCAGCTCAACACAATATTTTCAGCTCATTGAAAGATGCTGCTTTGAGCAACATTATCCGGCGTGCGCAATTTGCCATTCCGCCTCTGGCGCTGATGATTCTCAGTTCACAGAAGGTGGCGGGTGTAACCCAGAGTATTTGCGATTTACGTTTTGAGAAGCTGCCACTCAATGAGCATTGGGATATGGCTGGCATCAGCGTGCAGACTGGCGCAGTACGGCCAGCGTTTCAGCTTGCCGACGCGTTGCGGGCGCGAGGTATTAAGGTGGTGCTTGGTGGCCCTTATGTTACCATTTTCCCCGATAATTGCCGCGACCATGCGGACGCTCTGGTGATTGGTGAAGCTGACGATATATGGCGTGAGGTGCAGTACAATCTCCTTGCTGGTACACTCAAATCAGAGTACCGTGTAGAAACCTTTCCCGATCTCTCCATTGAGCGACTTGTTGAGAAAGATGCACTCGATATCAAACGCTATTTCACCACGAACGTTATCCAGACAACGCGCGGTTGCCCTTACAGTTGCGACTTTTGTAATGTGCACGTTATGAATGGCCATCGGCTTCGCCATAAAGCTCTGCCCGATGTACTTCGTGAGGTTGAACACTCTTTAAGCAAAGATAAACGAATCTTCTTCTTTCTCGACGACACTATCAATGCTGATGAACACTATGCTGAAAAGCTTTTTAATGAGCTGGAGCGATTCAAGATTCACTGGGTAGGGCAGGCAACCACAGCACTTGGCGAAAAGCCGCGTTTGCTTGATGCTTTTGCGCGTTCAGGCTGCGGTGCGTTATTGATAGGTATTGAGAGCCTCACGGATGGGAGCAACCATGCCCACAAAAAGTTCCACAACCCTGCTGCACGTCAGGTGGAGTGCATCAGCAACATCCGCAAGGCAGGGATATGTGTTTATGGCAGCTTTATTTATGGCCTCGATGAAGATACGCTTGAGCTGCCCGCCAAACTCGAAGCATTCATCGAAGAGACTGGTGTCGATGTGCCCGGCATCAACCTCCTCCGCCCCATTCCCGGCACCGGCGTCTTCAACCGGCTTGCTCATGAGGGACGCCTGCTCCACTCCCCGGATGACCACGACGCCTTCAAGTTTTCATGGGGGCAGGAGATGCTGTACAAACCCTTACGTATTCCCCTGCAGGAGTTTATCCCGAGTTATACCGCACTTACCAGCCGCGTCTTTACCGTGCAGAATGCCGTGAAGCGGGCGATGCGTGCCCCCCGGCTGCGCTCGGCGGTGCTGATGTTTAATTTGCTCTACGTGCACATGTACGGGATGGCGCGGAAGGATTTGCTGCGGCAGTTGGGGGAGATGGAGAAATAACTTCGCTATAATTTGATTTCTATCAATATCTATCGGTTTCTTGTTATAGAGCTATATATTTGGTTATTTATAGATATAAATTGATATACATCAAAGCTATCACATTTCTATAATACCTCGTGCTGTTATGGATCCAATTAGTAACCCTTTTTCTCCAGGAGCTGGTTCGCCGCCGCCAGAACTTGCTGGTCGTGATGCTCTTCTGGAGCAGGCACACATTCTTTTCGGGCGTGTCCGTCGCAAAAAGCCTGAAAAAAGTCTTTTGATGATGGGGCTTCGCGGTGTTGGTAAAACAGTTCTGCTGAATGAAATGAAGCGCATGGCTGAGCATGATGGGTATCGTACCATTTTTGTTGAAGCCTCTGAAAACAAATTGTTAGCTGTGCTGCTGGTGCCACAATTGCGAACTCTACTCTTTGAGCTCGATCGCATGGCTGGTACGGGCAACAAGGTACGTCGGGGGCTTGCGGTGCTTATGAGCTTTATTGGTGCAATAAAGGTGTCGGTGGGAGAATTTGATGTTGGTCTGGATATCGATCCAGAAAAGGGAGCGGCTGATAGTGGTGATCTTGAAGTTGATCTTACCAATCTATTTATTGCCGTGGGAGAGGCAGCAGTTGAACGGAATAGCGCTGTTGCAATTCTGATTGATGAAATTCAATATCTCTCATCTCTTGAGCTGAATGCCCTGATTATGGCCATGCATAAAATGCAGCAACTACAATTGCCATTGGTACTTGTAGGAGCAGGTCTGCCGATTTTGGCAGGAATGGCGGGAGATGCAAAGTCTTATGCCGAGCGGCTCTTTAATTTTCCTGATATAGGTCCGCTTGAGGAAGAAGATGCTAACCTTGCATTGCAAGACCCCGTGCAAGAAGAAGGGGTTGAGTTTGAGGCGGCAGCACTCCACGAAATCTACCATTTGACGAAAGGCTACCCATATTTTTTGCAGGAGTGGGGATATCAGGTATGGAATCAGTCAGAGTCATCGCCAATAACCCTCCAGCTTGTTCAGCAAACGACAGAGCTGGTTGTTCATCGTCTCGACAAGAACTTTTTCAGGGTTCGTTTCGACCGGCTTACCGATGGAGAAAAACGCTATCTCCGCGCTATGGCTGAGCTTGGTAAAGGGCCATATCGAACGGCCAATATTTCTGAACAGCTTGGTGTTGAAAGCAGTGCCACCCTTAGCCCTGTACGTTCGAAGCTTATTAAAAAAGGGATGATTTACAGCCCGGCTCATGGTTTGATGGCATTTACCGTGCCACTGTTTGATGAATTTATGCGACGGTCTATGCCTCTGTAGTTGATGGTGTTGTGGTGAGCGCTGCATGAAAAATGAGGGTAATTGGCTATATTCTGCGCAACAACTTGAAGCTTTATTACTGGAACTCTTGATGCCACCGATTCATGCCCGATATTTTTGTCCGCTCCAGCCTTTCCAGCGACAAGCAAAAGCTTTCGAAGCTTGCTCATCAGCAGGCAAAGTGGCAAAGTGCTATTATTTATATTGCAGTTAACGCTCTGTTCTCAAAATCTTTGAATGCCGAATACACTGTAGTAATTCGGTGACTCCGCCAAAACATAAGCCATGACCGATGCCACCCACAACAAAATTGTATCCTTTATCTGGGGCATAGCTGATGACGTGCTCCGTGACCTCTTCAAGCGGGGCAAGTACCCTGATGTCATTCTCCCAATGTGTGTCATCCGCCGCATGGACGCCGTGCTCGAACCGACAAAACAAGCTGTGCTCGATATAAAAAAACTGCTCGACGATGCAAAAATCACCGAGCAGCGAGCAGCACTTTGTGAAGCTGCAGGGCAGGCATTCTACAACACGTCACCGTTCACTCTCCGCGACCTCAAATCGCGCGGCAGCCAGCAGCATTTGCTTGCCGATTTTGAAGACTACCTTAACGGTTACTCCGCCAACGTTCAGGATATTCTCGAAAACTTCAAATTCCGCAATCAGCTCTCCACACTCTCAAAAGCTGATGCACTCGGCACGCTCATCAACAAGTTTCTCGACCCTGAAATTGACCTTACTCCCGCAGGTATCGACAACCATGCAATGGGCACGGTTTTTGAAGAACTTGTTCGCAAATTCAACGAAGAGAATAACGAAGAGGCCGGTGAACACTGGACACCGCGTGATGCTGTTCGCCTGATGGCCAACCTTGTCTTTTTTCCGATTGAGGATAAACTCAAATCAGGAACTTACCTTCTCTGCGATTATACCTGCGGTACTGGCGGAATGCTTACGGTTGCCGAAGAAACTGTGTTATCCCTTGCTGCAAAGCATAAGCAGGATATACAATGCCTTCTCTACGGACAGGAAATCAATCCCGAAACCTACGCTATCTGCAAGGCCGACATGTTGCTCAAAGGCGAGGGAGAAAACGCTGACCACATTGTAGGGGGTGCGGAATGGTCAACTCTCTCGCACGATGCCTTTCCTTCCCGTGTTTTCGATTTCATGCTCTCTAATCCCCCCTACGGCAAGAGCTGGAAAAAAGATCTCGAAGCAATGGGCGGCAAAGAGGGTATGCGCGATCCCCGCTTCAGGGTTATGCACCAGGGCGAAGAGCTCTCCCTTGTTACACGCTCCAGCGATGGGCAGTTACTCTTTCTGGCTAATCTGGCCTCCAAAATGAACCAGGCATCACTGCTCGGCAGCCGAATTGCCGAAGTGCATAACGGTAGTTCGCTTTTTACTGGCGATGCCGGGCAAGGCGAAAGTAACATTCGTCGCTGGCTCATCGAAAACGACTGGATCGAAGCCATTGTTGCCCTTCCTCTCAATCTCTTTTACAACACCGGCATTGCTACCTATATATGGGTGCTCACGAATCGCAAACCGGAACACCGTCAGGGTTATCTTCAGCTTATCGATGCAACTCATTGGTTCAAGCCGCTCCGCAAAAACCTCGGTAAAAAGAACTGCGAACTCTCTCAGGAAGATATTGATCGAATTATCAACACCTTTCTTGATTTTGAGGAGAGCCCAGAATCAAGAATTTTTCTCAACGAGGAGTTTGGTTACTGGAAAGTAACTGTTGAACGTCCATTACGGCTCCATAGCCAGCTCACCATCAAGGCTATAGAGAGCCTGCGATTTGCCTCCGGTGATGAAGAGATCCGCACTGCACTTTATGAAGAGTTTGGCGACAATCTCTTTACCAGTTGCAGCATAATTGCTCCAGCGCTTGAAAAGCGCCTTTCCGAGTGGGGAAGCGATGACGAGGAGAGTGACGATGACGAGGGTGGCAGCAAAAAAGGGCTCCCAGAAAAAAAGAAAAAAAAGCTGCTCGACCCAAAAACATGGGAACGCGACGGCAGACTTGTTGAAAGCGCTTATGCCTTGCGCACAATACTGGGTGAACAGCTATTTGAAGACCACAACATTTTCCGTGACAATGTTAATGCAGTGCTCAAGCAGACCTCTCTAAAGCTTCTCTCTACCGAACTGAACAAGATACTGAAAGCAGTAAGCTGGCGAGTGGAAACAGCTCCACCCGTTGTTGCCAAAATGCACAAGCCAGGCAAAAACGAAGCTGAACCGCTTTACGGGCTGTACGAAACAACCGGCAACGGTAAATCCGTGATTGTGGAGTACGAGCCTGATCCCGATTTGCGTGACACCGAGCAGGTTCCGCTTCTCGAAGAGGGAGGCATTGAAGCTTTCATCCGTCGCGAAGTTTTGCCCTACACCCCAGACGCATGGATAAAAGAGAGTGCCACCAAAATTGGGTACGAAGTCAGCTTTACTCGCCACTTCTACAAACCACAGCCGCTCCGCACACTCGAAGAGATTACTGCTGATATTTTCGCTATAGAGCAGGAAGCCGAAGGGCTGCTTGATGGTTTACTGAAAGGAGGCGTGCAATGAGCGAATTGCCGCAACAATCCAGTTTCTTCATCTATCAGGCCGAAAACGGCGTTATCAAGATTGATGTCCGTTTTGAGGAAGAAACCGTCTGGTTGACCCAGCAGCACATGGCTGAGCTGTTTCAGACAACGGTACCTAATATAAGTATGCACTTGCGCAATATTTTTGAAGAAGGAGAACTGTTGCAGGCAGCAACTATTAAGAATTTCTTAACAGTTCGCCAGGAAGGTGTCCGGCAGGTCAATCGAACCATTGACTTCTATAACCTTGATGCCATTATTTCCGTAGGTTACCGCATCAAATCTGTTGTTGCCACCCGGTTTCGCATCTGGGCAACCCAGCGTTTGCGCGAATATATTGTCAAAGGCTTTGTGCTCGACGACGAACGGCTCAAGAATCCTGACCTCCCTTTCGATTACTTCGAGGAGCTTGCACGGCGGATTCAGGATATTCGCACCTCCGAGCGCCGCTTTTACAAAAAGATTACTGACATCTATGCCACCAGTATTGACTACGATCCGACTACTGAAACCAGCCTTGCCTTCTTCAAGACCGTGCAGAACAAGGTGCACTGGGCCATTACCGGCCAGACCGCCGCTGAAATTATTCACACCCGTGCCGACCGAACTCAGCCCAATATGGGGTTAACCAACTGGCGAAGCACGAAGCCGCGCAAAGAAGATGTTGCTATTGCCAAAAACTACCTGAACGAACAGGAACTGGCCGCGCTGAACAATCTGGTTGAGCAATACCTTATTTTCGCTGAAGGCCAGGCTATGCGGCGCATTCCGATGCGTATGGTTGACTGGGTAATCAAGCTCGACGGGTTTCTTCAACTCAACGATCGCGACATTCTTATGCACGCCGGGCGCATCTCCCACGATGCAGCTTCGGTACATGCCGGAAATGAATACGACGCATTCCACCGCCAGCGTTTGGCCGAACAGGCACAGCAGCCGGACGACTTTGATAGAATCATACAACACTTGCCTAAAGCCGAACCTGTTCGCAAAAAGAAGGAAGGCCAGCCATGATTGCCGATCTCAAACCATATTCGGCATACAGGAAGACCGGTCTGCCGTGGCTTGGGGAAGTGCCGGAGCATTGGGATTTAATTCCTAATCGAGGACTAATGCGAAGACGAAAAGTCCTTGTAGAGGAGCGTCACACCGAATACAAGCTACTCTCTCTTACCAAGCAAGGTGTGATTGTACGTGATATATCTTCCGGCAAAGGTAAGTTTTCGTCGGATATGGGAACATCTCAGGAGGTGCGCAAAGGAGACCTCGTTTTTTGCCTTTTTGATGTGCCAGAGACACCTCGAACGGTAGGCTTATCCCGTTATGATGGAATGATAACCGGTGCTTATACAGTATTCGAGTGGTTGGGGCGTGGGAGTGTTGATTATACTGAATTGTTTTATAGCGCAATGGATGAACGAAAACTTTTAAGTCCGCTTTATTCCGGTCTTAGACATACTATTCCGGCAGAGAGGTTTCTTGCGACAAAGACGCCGTTGCCACCGCCCGACGAGCAGGCGGCGATTGTACGTTTTCTGAACTGGGCGAACGGGCAACTGGAAAAAGCCATCCGGGCAAAGCGCAAAGTAATCGCGTTACTCAACGAACAGAAGCAGGCCATCATCCACCGTGCCGTCACCCGTGGACTTGATCCCTCCGTTCCCCTCAAGCCATCGGGAATTCCTTGGCTTGGCGATATTCCAGAGCATTGGAAACAGAGAAGGTTAAAAATCATAGCTTCCAATGTAACAGAACAAACTTCGGGCATGAGCGAATTCGACGTTTATGTTGCACTTGAAAATGTTGAAAGTTGGTCAGGTAAGGTAAATCCTCAACGCAAGCAGGATGACAATCTTTTTACTGGGCAAGTAAAGAAATTTCAGAAAAATGATGTTTTGTTTGGAAAGCTTCGCCCATATTTGGCAAAAGCATTTACAGCATCAGTGACTGGTGTATGTGTTGGAGAGTTTTTTGTGCTTCGCACGAATTCATTTCTTTGTCCAAAGTTTTTGGAACATATACTCCACACAAAAGCAGTGATTTATGTTATCAATAGTTCAACCTTTGGAGCAAAAATGCCAAGAGTAGATTGGCAGTTTATGGGAAATTTACAGATACCGCTCCCTCCGATTTCAGAACAGATAGACATAATTCAGAAAATTGATTTAGACACAATGCCGTTGCATGTTGCCATCTCCCGCTTCGAGCGTGAAATCGAACTGCTCCGCGAGTACCGCACACGCCTTGTTGCCGATATCGTAACCGGCAAGCTTGATGTTCGTGAAGCGGCGACAATGCTGCCCGATGAAACCTTACCCGATCTTTCAGATAATGATAATGTCGAAGCTCTTGAGGACGAACCCTTAGACGAAGAGGCGCTCGTATGACTACCGATATCACTGAAAAGGGGCTTGAAACCCTTATCATGCGTTACATGACCGGTTCAGACGGTCTTGCGCCAACTGCAGTTCTGGCTGAACAATCGCCATCCTACGGTGGAACAGGATATATCGCGGGCACTCCAAAAGAGTACAACCGTGCTTATGCGCTCGATGTTTCGCAACTCTTTGCTTTTTTGCGTGCCACGCAACCGCAGCCATTCGGGAAGCTTGCAATGGCAGAAACTGATGACACCGGGGATATCAACCGCCTCAAGTTTCTTGCTCGCCTCTCCGCTGAAATCGGCAAACGGGGCGTGATAGATGTGCTCCGCAAGGGCATTGAGCACGGGGCACTTCATTTCGATCTTTTTTATGGCACACCTTCTGAAGGCAACGTGAAGGCATTGGGACTGCACGCGCTGAACCGCTTCTCCCTCACGCGCCAACTTGCTTACAGCACGGATGAAACCCGCCGATCTCTCGACCTCTGCCTCTTTATAAACGGGTTGCCCATTGCTACCTTTGAGCTTAAGAACAGCCTTACCAAACAAACGGTCGCCGATGCGGTTGAGCAGTATCAGCGCGACCGCGACCCGCGTGAACGGCTTTTTGAGTTTGGCCGTTGTGTGGTGCACTTTGCCGTTGACGATAGTGAGGTACAGATGTGTACGGAGTTGCGTGGCAAGGGCTCGTGGTTTCTGCCTTTCAACAAGGGTTATAATGATGGGGCAGGAAACCCTCCCAACCCGAACGGTATCAAAACCGATTATCTCTGGAAAGAGATGCTGACTCCGGCAGGGCTCACCAATATTCTTGAGAACTATGCGCAGATTGTGGAGGAAAAAGATGAACGTACCGGCAGAAAGAAGCGGCGTCAAGTTTGGCCCCGTTACCATCAGCTCGGCGTGGTGCGTCACGCTCTGGCTGATGTGCAGCAGTTTGGGGCAGGGAAACGTTACCTCATTCAGCACTCCGCCGGAAGCGGCAAATCAAACTCCATTGCCTGGCTTGCGCACCAGCTTATTGGTCTGAAGCGGGAGGGCCGTGACGTGTTCGACTCCGTGATTGTTGTTACCGACCGACGAATTCTTGACGATCAGCTTCAGAAAACCATTCGCCAGTTCATGCAGGTTGGTGCAACAGTAGGCCATGCACGGCAATCCGGTGACCTCCGTCGCTTCATTCAGGAGGGAAAGAAGATCATTGTCTCCACAGTGCAGAAGTTTCCTTTCATTCTCGACGAAATCGCCCTCGATACAGGCCGCGCCTTTGCCATTGTCATCGACGAAGCGCACTCAAGCCAGGGCGGCAAGAACGCGTCTGCAATGAGCCAGGCGCTTTCCGGTACGAACACCTGCAACGCTGAAGAGCCTGATCCTGAAGACACGGTGAACGAAGCGCTCGAAAAACGCATGGCCGCCCGTAAAATGCTGACCAACGCAAGCTATTTCGCCTTTACAGCAACTCCCAAGAACAAGACTCTCGAAATGTTCGGCGAAGCGCTGCCGCCCGATGCCGAAGGCAAGGTAAAACATCGCCCCTTCCACAGCTACACCATGAAACAGGCAATCGATGAGGGTTTCATTCTCGACGTGCTCAAAAGCTATACACCCGTCGAGAGCTACTACAAACTGATCAAGAAGATTGAGGATGACCCGGAATTCGACACCAAAAAAGCGAAAAAGAAACTGCACCGATACGTCGAAAGCCACAACCACGCCATCCGGATCAAAACAGAGATTATGGTGGATCACTTTCACGAGCAGGTGCTGGCCGCCAATAAAATAGGGGGTCAGGCGCGCGCCATGGTGATTACGAACGGCATTGAAAGGGCAATACAATACTTTAATGCTTTCCAGAACTATCTGGAGGAACGTAAGAGTCCCTACAAAGCAATCGTAGCATTTTCAGGAGTGCACGATTATGCCGACGCTCAGGTTAGTGAAGCGTCGCTTAACGGCTTTTCGAGCGGCGATATTACCGATAAAATCAAAACCGATCCCTGGCGATTTCTCATCTGTGCCGACAAGTTCCAGACTGGCTATGACGAGCCTTTGATGCATACCATGTATGTCGATAAACTTCTTTCAGGCATTAAAGCAGTTCAGGCACTCTCTCGCCTCAACCGCTCACATCCTCAGAAGCACGACTGCTTTGTTCTCGATTTTCAGAACACCGCAGAAACCATTGCATACGCTTTTCAGGACTACTACCGCACCACACTGCTGGCTGAAGAGACCGACCCGAACAAGTTGAACGACCTCAAAAGAGATCTCGACAACGCACAGGTCTATTCGTCCGATCATGTGCAGCAGCTTGTATTGCTCTTTCTTGATGGTGCCGACCGCGACCGGCTCGACCCGATTCTCGATAACAGTGTTGCACTTTATACCAGCTTGCTTGATGAGGATGGGCAGGTGAAATTCAAAGGTAATGCCAAGGCTTTCTGCCGGTCATACAGCTTCCTCTCCTCAATTCTGCCCTATAGCAATGCCGCATGGGAAAAGCTCTCGATTTTTCTTACACTGCTTATTCCCAAGCTCCCTGCTCCGGTGGAGGAGGATTTCTCGAAAGGTATTCTCGATGCCATCGACATGGACAGCTATCGAGTCGAGAAGAAAGCGATTCAGAACATTGTACTACAGGATAGCAATTCCGAAATAGAGCCAATACCAATGGAAGGCGGCGGTCATAAAGCCGAACCCGAACTCGATCGCCTGAGCAACATCCTCAAAATTTTCAACGACCGATGGAGTGGACAACTGCAAGACCCCGAACGCCAGACCAAACGCATTATTGACGACATTGCGCCGAAAGTAGCCGAAAGCGCAGCCTACCAGAATGCCAGGGAAAATACTCCGCACACCGCGCGAATGGTGCACGATGAAGCGCTCGGCAAGGTGATGCAACTCATTCTGAAAGACGATACGCAGTTCTATAAACTCTTTGTCGAAAACGAATCTTTCCGCCGCGAACTTGGCGATGTAGTTTATGCAATGACAAACGGTTAACATCGACAACACGGCAATGAAAATTATCGATCGATATATTCTGAAATCGCATGTCGGGCCATTCTTTTTTG
>DYND01000018.1 GCA_020721255.1 Chlorobium chlorochromatii | reverse complement strand
TGCAGGCTGAAAAACATCTTTTTGCAAACACCGCGATTCTGGGCAGGTTTCTCAGGAACAGGGCGGCGGAACGCCTTTTTAAGAGCGGGAGCCGTGAGGCTTCGGTTGCGTTAGCTGGTGCGGTAGAAACGGGGCATCCGGAATCGGATGCCATATTCCAACGTCTTCTGCTTCTGCAGCACGGCAACCAGCCAGTCATGCACAGCGCTCTTTGGAACTACTGGAAATCGCGTCGCTTCGATGAGCTGCTGAAGCGGACTCGCTCTTCCGAAACGCTTCAGCCCGTTCTTCTGAAGGCGCTTGAGGCCATGCCGGAAAACGACTGGGGCAACGGCATGGTGTTCATGCTCTGGAGCATCGTTGAGCGTGACGACATCGCCGAAAAGATTGAAGCGCTCGGCCGCCATGCGCCCGCTCTGGAAATGGATGCTCTTTTCGGGCTTGTGCGAGGCAATCCGCAGCGCTACCTCGATCTTGAAGATCCCGATTTTTCCATTTTTGAAAAAGCATGGCTTGCCGCATCCGGCGCCCAGAGGCAGCGTATCAGCACAACAGTCCTGAAAAGTCAGGATCCCCGGCTGATCTTGGCGTACGACCACGCCGTCAGGGACGAGCATGATCCGCAACTGGTCATCGATGCACTCAAACTCTGCGGAGATCACGATGCGCTGCTCGACCGACTGCATGGTTTGCCCTTTACCAGTGCGCTCGAAGTTATCGCTTTCTGGGAAGAGAGCGGCGGAAGGCCAAAAAGTCCCTCAAAAAAAGCCGTTGTCGAGGCTGCGGTCGCCCTCTATCGCGAATTGCCGGGGCTTCTTCCTGATTCCCGCCAGCCCAGATCGTCCTGCCCGCCCGGCACAATGGATATTTTCTCTTTCTGGACGGAGCGATATCGATCTGACGAGCTGCTCAAGCAGGATCTCTCGAGCCCCGACCCTTTCAGACGGGCAGGAGCGCTCTTTTCAGGGGTGCAACGGGGGTCTGTTCCCCGCAACACTCTGCAAGAGATCTCCCTGAATGGTACGTGGCCTGAAAAACTCGCGCTGTACTACCTCTTTACTGTGCCGGACGCAAGTTCCCGGCAGGAGCACGTCTGCTGGCTCCAGCCTCAGGACAATATCACAGCAGGCATATTGACGACACGCCTTCCCGGTTCGCTCGAAGAGAGCAGCCTGTTGGCCGAGAGAATTCATGCTGTTGCGGTACCGGATGGCCAGTCGCTTCAGCTCCAGCGTAAACTCCTCCAACTGCTCAGAATCCTGCAGGGGTACTTTCTTCGGGGTCTGATAACCGTTGACAGTAACGATGACGCTACAGAAAAAAATGCCGTGGAGACGGAAGATATGGCGGATGCAGAGTGGTAAACCAGAATAACCGTTTGAACAAATGGCTCTCGCTTTTGATTATGCTTTCTGCTAATCGAAGCGCTCGTTTAGTTCCCAAAGCTGTCAACGATTTCTGGGGGTTTCGCATAGCATTGCCGGTACAGCAGGGTTCCTGATGAGCGGAAATAGGGGAGTCTGTCCAATAGCATCAAAGATTTTTATTTTTCTTACAGTGCTTTAGCTCGAAATTTTCGAATAACTGACGCTGACAGAAAAAGCTACAACACCAAACACGACAGTCTTGCCACTGTCATTGCCGTAGGTTACATGGTAAACTCCGAACGTGCAGTGCAGTTCCGCAAATGGGCGAATCAGATCGTAAAGGATTATACTATTGATATTGACGACAATCATGATAAAGAACATGAATGGGGTTGCTGTGTGGGAAACCGTTTTGGCATTGTTGGCTGATTCTGTGAATTTGGCGATATTAAAAGCAAGTTAGAATTTTACAGCGGGTGACAAGAGGTAACTGATGATTGTATTGCATTGTTCGGTACTGGAGGGTAAACTCTTGCTCTGGAGTGAAGGGCGCGAGCCAGGGGATATTTGGGAGCTGCGTCGGGCGTTCAAGGCAATCGGGATGAGCGTGTCGATTCTCAAACCGATGGTGAAAGAGCTTCTTGCCTGGCTTCCGCATTATGGCGAGGAGCGCGTTCCATCTTCTCCTGTGCTTGGCAATGAACCGGACAAGAGCCAGAAACTCTCTCTCAAGCCGCTCGTGATTACCGTTCTTCCTCTCGATATTCCTCTGTGCGAAGCCTTTTTCTCCTGTGTACGTGAGGGTAGTATTCCCGGGTCTGGCGTGTTTTTCGGCCCGTCTGTTCTCTGGGCAATGCAGCTTTTCGTTACGGCAGTGCACCTTGTTTCCTCCGAAAGGTACCTTCCTTCGCTTGTTCATGGGGCGGCCAAGTGGGAAGGGCGCTGGGTTCCTTACCCTGACAATTCCGTTGCAATTCGTCTCAATACACTTGCTGAAACCGTGCCGTCTGTATGCCGTTGCGTTTCAGCGGAGAGGAAGACTCCTCCGGGAACATCAGGAAAAGAGCTTCAGGAAGCGCTTTTGCATAATCTGGTCGATTCGCTTGTCCGTTTCTCTTTCGTCACCACGGGTCGAAAAGTAGCGAAGCCGTTGACAATCCATGATGCCTGGATGCAATCGCTATCCGGCAACGTTCCGGAAATAAACTGGGAACGCAAGCCGGAGATCGAGGCTTTTGCAAGGGATCTTGCCGAGTGGCGTCGTCCGCTGGATGTGTACGCCCGCTCTCCCTTCAGCTTCTGTTTTCGCCTTGCTGAGCCTGTCCTTAAGGGGAAGAAAGATATTTGGCAGCTCACTTATTTGCTTCAGTTGAAAAGCGATCCGAGTCTGTTGCTTGAAGTGGGGGATCTCTGGCTGCCGGAAAGCGAGGCATCTCGACAGGTAAGGAGCTATGGGGCTGATTGTACAGAGTTCATGCTGATGGCGCTGGGGCAGGCGGCTGCGCTGTATCCAGAAATCACCAAGGGGTTGAAGCAGAAAAAAACGGGCGCTCTGAAGCTCAATACCCAAGGGGCATTCAGCTTTCTTTCTGAATATGCCGCTATTTTGCAAGAGGCAGGGTTCGTGGTTATTCTTCCGTCGTGGTGGGTTGGCAAGGGGCCGATGAACAGGATGGGGATTAAGGTGCGTGTTAGAGCACCATCCATGAAGGCAAGTGGTAACGGTATGGGTCTCGAAACGCTGCTTTCATGCGATTTTGCAGCCTCGCTCGGCACCGATGAGGTTGATCTGGACGAACTGAGGCGTCTTGCCGGCCTGAAAATGCCTCTGGTCAGGGTGCGGGGGCAGTGGCGGCAGATTGACCAGCGGGAACTTGCCGCTGCGGTGGGGTTTCTTGAAAAGCAGCGATCGGGAGAGCTCACGATGCGGGATGTTCTTGCAACGGAGTTTGGTGCCGGTTCGCTCGATGATTCTCTGACTGTTCAGAGCGTTGATGCTGATGGCTGGATGAAGGAGCTTTTTGAAAAACTGAAAGGGGATAGTCGTTTTGAACTGCTTTCGCAACCGGATCGCTTTCAGGGAAAACTTCGCGAGTATCAGGTGAAGGGCTATTCGTGGCTCGCTTTTCTGAGAAGCTGGGGGCTCGGAGCCTGCCTTGCTGACGACATGGGTCTTGGCAAGACGGTTCAGACGCTCGCTCTCCTGCAGGAGGAGAGAAACAGGGGGGAAAAACGGCCGGTTCTTCTGATCTGTCCGACTTCGGTGGTTAACAACTGGAGAAAGGAGGCCGAACAGTTTACCCCAGGGTTGCCGGTTCATGTGCATCACGGAGCTGACCGGCTGAAAACCACAGCGTTCAGGAAAGTGGCAAAGGGATCTGCACTGGTGATTTCAAGCTACGGGCTTCTGTTTCGCGATATAGCGTCATTATCGAAGCAGGAGTGGGCGGGGGTGATTCTCGATGAAGCGCAGAACATCAAGAATCCCGAAACCAAGCAGGCAAAAGCGGCACGTGCCTTGCACTCGGATTACCGGATAGCGCTTACCGGTACACCGGTTGAAAATCATGTCGGCGACCTCTGGGCGTTGATGGATTTTCTCAATCCAGGTTTTCTTGGCAGTCAGGCATTTTTCAGGGAGCGGTTTTTCAATCCGATTCAGTGGTATGGCGACAGCGCGGCCTCTGAAAGGCTGAAAGCCATGACTGCGCCATTCATTCTCCGACGACTTAAAACCGACAGCTCCATCATCTCCGATCTGCCCGACAAAATCGAAATGAAGCAGTACTGTACGCTGACCAAGGAGCAGGCATCGCTCTACAAGGCGGTTGTTGATGAACTGCAGGAGAGAATCGAAATGGCGGAGGGCATCGACCGGCGCGGCCTTATTCTGGCCTTGCTGGTCAAACTCAAGCAGGTGTGCAATCATCCGGCGCAGTTTCTCGGAGACAACTCTGCGGTTGAAAACCGTTCGGGCAAGGTGGAGCGTCTGACGGAGTTGCTGGGTGAAATCCGTGAGAGCGGCGAACGTGCGCTTGTTTTCACTCAGTTTATGGAGATGGGCAAGCTTCTGCAGCACTATCTTCAGGAGCTGTACGGTGAAGAGGTGTTTTTCCTGCATGGTTCACTCACGAGGAAGCGTCGTGACGAGTTGATTGAGCGCTTCCAGACCAGTGATCATGCGCCACGAATTTTCATTCTTTCGCTGAAAGCGGGTGGCTCCGGATTGAACCTGACCAGAGCGAACCATGTCATCCATTATGATCGCTGGTGGAATCCGGCTGTTGAAAACCAGGCGACAGACAGGGCATTTCGTATTGGGCAGAAACACAATGTGGCGGTCCACAAATTCATTACTACCGGTACGCTTGAAGAACGGATCGATGAAATGATTGAAAGAAAAACCGCTGTTTCCGGAACGGTTCTCGGTAAAGGCGAGCAGTGGCTGACCGAGCTTTCAAATGGCGATCTGAAAAAACTCATTATGCTTGGACGGGAAGCAACAGGAGAATAAAGGTATGACATATTATTACAATTGGCCCAAGCCATCAACTCCGAAAAAAGTCGATAACGGAATCAAGGCGCAGAATAAGCGAGGTGCATTCGCCAAACAATGGTGGGGAAAAGAGTGGATTGCGAGGCTCGAACGCTTCAACGACTCTTCCCGTCTTGCCCGTGGCCGGTCGTATGCCCGAACAGGACAGGTTACCGGTCTCGATGTTTCGAGCAAAGGCGTCTCCGCCAAGGTTCAGGGATCGAGAGTGAGGCCATACAACGTCTCTATCAGGCTCACGCCTTACTCGAAAGAGGAGTGGCAGCGCTTTGTCGAGGTGCTCAGCGAAAACCCCGTGCTCGTAACGAGGATGCTTGGCGGAGAGATGCCCGAAGAGATCGACAAGCTGTGCTCGGAAGCCGGGCTCTCTCTTTTTCCGAGTTCCTTCAAGGATATAGAGGCATCATGCTCGTGCCCTGACTACGCCAATCCCTGCAAACATCTGGCCGCGGTGTTTTATCTGCTTGCCGAAGCTTTCGATCGCGACCCGTTTCTTCTTTTTACCCTGAGAGGCATCGACAAGGATGCTTTGTTCAGTGCCCTTGGTGGAAACAGTTCCAATACTTCGACCGAAAAAACGGAGAAAAAGAAGAAGTTTGTCGAACCACTGCCTGTCGATCCGGATGTTTTCTGGTCATCTCCGGATGCACCGATGTTACCGGCATTGCACCATCAACCGGTCATCGCTTCTGCTATTCTGATCAGAAGGCTCGGGCCGGTACCGTTCTGGCGATCCGACACGAATTTTTCTGCCGAAATGGAAAGTATTTTCAAGAGTGCATCGTCACGCATGTTCGATATGCGTCAGCAGAAAGTGCAGCCGATTGATTAGATCATCAGGCTACTTCATTTCAGAATCGGGTACGCGCGACAATGTTTTTCAGTTATCGTGTACGCTTTATCCTGTTATCAGCAGACCACACGGCACCCTCTTTTGTATCTTTTATTTCAATGCCCGTAGTGAGGAGCATCTCTCGGATTTTATCGCTGAGTGCAAAATTTTTGTTCTGTTTTGCTTCAGCCCTTAAGGCAAGCACAATCTCCATCACGTCGTCCAGCTTTTTTGCACCCCCATCCTGCTCCTTATGATTTTCGTGTCCATCAATATTGAAAATCCCAAGAACCCCGATTCCTGCACGGTGAAGGAACTTGGCGATCTCCTGACGTGAAGCTGTTGCAATGCCCTCTTGCCGATCCAGTGCCGCATTGATTGCTTTTGAGAGTTCAAATAACACAGCAATCGCTACTGGTGTGTTGAAGTCGTCATCCATTGCTTCAGTGAACCGAAGTATAAACGGGGCAAGGTCAAACTCGGCAGTGCCAGCTTGTTGTTCTCGAAGGCGTCGCTGTGTTTCGCGAAGTTTCTCTAAACCTGTAGCGGACGCTTTGATAGCTGTTTCGGAAAAGTCAAGTGGCGAACGGTAGTGCGATTGGAGAATGAAAAATCGTATGACCAATGGGTTGGTATCACAAAAAATATCTTTCAGGTTCACAGAGTTTTTTAGCGATTTCCCCATTTTGATGCCGTTAATGGTCACCATATTGTTGTGCATCCAGAAGCGCACATAAGGTTTTCCTGTGGCTGCTTCTGACTGAGCGATTTCGCAATCGTGATGCGGGAATTTGTTTTCCATACCACCGCCGTGAATATCAATCGTTTCACCGAGATATTTCATTGACATGGCAGAACATTCGAGATGCCATCCAGGGTAACCCACACTCCATGGAGATTTCCATTTCATCACATGGTTTTCGTCTGCTTTTTTCCAGAGCGCAAAATCTGATGGGTCGCGTTTTTCAGAGCGGACACCAACTCTTACTCCCGATTGAAGTGCCTCTTGATCGGTGCGCCCCGAAAGCTTGCCATATCCTTCAAATGATTTAACCGAAAAATAGACATTGCCATCAACCTCATAAGCGTGTCCTTTTGCAATAAGTTTTTCTACCAGCTCAATCTGTTCAGGAATATGGGCAGTTGCTGTTGGTGCAATGTTGGGGCGTAAAACTCCAAGCATATCCATATCGTCATAAAAACTGCGTGTGTAAAATTGCGCAATTTCCATAGGATCGGTTTTTTCCAGATTGGCTTGTTTAGCGATTTTATCCTCACCCTCATCAGCATCATCCGTCAGGTGCCCTACATCGGTTATATTCTGGATATATTTAACTCGATAACCACTTTGCCGCAGCCAGCGCACAACCACGTCAAACGACACATAACTTTTGGCGTGCCCGAGATGTGCATGGCCATAAACGGTAGGGCCGCAAACATACATGCTGACAATGCCGTGTTGAAGTGGCTGAAACTTCTCTTTGTTTCTACTGAGCGAGTTATAAATGAAGAGTGACATTTTCTGCTGTTGTGCCGTTATAAAACGAAATTACATAAGGAATTTGTGTACAAAAAACTCAATTAAAGTTAAACATTTGGGTTTTTAACGCAAGGTTTTTAGCTTCCTTTTTGTTCCTCTTTTTTCGAGACCTCTCACCTTTTTATGAAGATTACTTCTGCAGTATTTCAGATCAGCGCATCAGCTCTTGCAGGGTTGCCAAATGAGACGCTGCCAGAAATTGTTTTTGCCGGGCGTTCAAATGTCGGAAAATCAACACTTCTCAATACGCTGACAGGTGTCAAGGGTCTTGCTAAAACCAGCTCAACCCCAGGAAAGACCAGGCTTATCAACTATTTCCACATTAACAGCGATTGTTATTTTGTTGATCTTCCCGGATATGGTTATGCTGCTGTCGGGAAAACTGAAAAGGCAGTCTGGGGTGATTTACTTGCGTCATATCTTGAACGTCGTCAAGCAATAACACTTGTCGTGCTCCTGCTTGATTCTCGCCATCCAGCCATGTCATCCGATAAGGCGATGATGGAGTTTCTTGAGTATCACGAGCGCCCTTATGGTATTGTGTTGACCAAGTATGATAAACTTACGCAGCGCGATAGGGTTCAGGCGCGTCGGATGGTTGAAAGTTGCGGGACAAAAGCCAAATTTGTTGTAAATTATTCGTCCATTTCTGGCAAGGGAAAGAGTGAGCTGCTGGCTCATTTTGATTATTACATCTCTCAATAAATATAACCGCCGTGGAATCAAAAACATTCAGGAGACCCTCGCAGTCGGCAACTGTTCTTGTCGGCACACAGTTCGGTGATGAAGGGAAAGGCAAACTGGTAGATTACCTTTCAGATAAATATGATATTGTCGTTCGTTATCAGGGAGGTGCTAATGCTGGTCATACGATCTGTTTCGATAATAAAACAGTTGTGCTGCATTTGATTCCCTCCGGAATTTTTCACAAAGGATGTGTTTGTGTTATTGGTAATGGTGTGGTGATTGACCCGGCAGCATTGCTGGCTGAAATTCAAAAAGTTGAGGAGCTTGGCTACGAAGTAACGGGTCGGCTTTTTATCAGCCATAATGCGCATCTTATTATGCCATATCATAAACTGCTTGACTCTTTGCATGAAACTGCACAGGGTGATCAGAAAATTGGCACGACTGGCCGAGGTATTGGTCCCAGTTATGAAGATAAATTTGCCCGCAAAGGTATTCGTGTGGTTGATCTGCTCAGTCCCGAACTTTTGCAGGAAAAGCTCCGCGAAAATCTTGCTGCAAAAAATAAATTGTTCAAAAATATTTATGAGAAAGATGAGCTCGATGTTGAGCTTATGGTGCGTGAGTATGAAGAGTTCGACAAAATTATCGACCCTTACGTAACCAACACGCAGCTTTATCTTAATCGTCAGCTTCAGGAAGGGAAAACGGTTCTGCTTGAGGGTGCACAGGGTTGTCTTCTCGATGTTGATCATGGAACTTATCCTTATGTGACCTCCTCTAATCCCACTTCTGGAGGTGCCTGTACTGGTTCTGGTATTGCTCCGAATTATATTGGCAAGGTGATTGGTGTCAGTAAGGCGTATATGACCAGAGTGGGTAATGGTGCTTTTCCATCTGAGTTACTTGATGAGACTGGGGAATTACTTGGCAAGATTGGGCATGAATTTGGTGCCACAACGGGCAGAAAACGTCGTTGTGGCTGGCTTGATCTTGTGGCTTTACACTATTCTTTGATCGTCAATGGTGTTACGGAAATTGCACTTACCAAGCTTGATGTGCTCGATACCTTTAAAGAGATCAACATTTGTACCTCTTATATGCTTGATGGAAAAGAGATTCACGATTTTCCAACCGATCATCAAACGCTTGCGCGAGTGACCCCTGTCTATACCACTATGAAAGGGTGGAACGCTTCAAACGCTCACGCCCGTACCTTTGCCGATATGCACCCCGAAGCGCAAAACTATGTTAATTTCCTTGAAGATGAGCTTCAGGTTCCGATTACCTTTATTTCTGTTGGTCCGGGACGTGAAGAGACTGTTTTTAAGTAATTTTTTGGTCTCTTGATTTTTATGGCTTTACTGGATATTGCAGTGATTCCTCTCGATAGTAAAGAGAGTAGTTTAAGTAATTTTGTTGCCGGTTTGCAGGAAATTCTTGCTGCAAGCGGTTGCAGTTACCGGTTGCATGATATGGGTACTACCGTTGAAGGTCCGGCACCATTACTTTTTGAACTTGCGCAGAAGTTACATGAGCACTCTTTTAACCGGGGTGGTAAACGGGTTTATACCGTCATGAAGATTGACGATCGTCGTGATAGGGCGGTGCGTCTTGGTGAAAAAACCGCATCGGTGAAATCAAAAATCACCCCTTCATGCCCAATGCTTGAAGAAGGGGATTAGTGAAAAAAATTTTATCTTCAGGTTCTTTATGTTTGACTGTTGTACTAAAGCGTCTCAGCGGGCAATAACTCTCAAAAGAAAACAGTAATGATGCAGGTTACCGATGATATTCAGATAATCAAGGAAGATAACGTCACGCACAGTTTTTGTGGTCTTGCCTGTGTCGGCTGGATGTATCAGAAAATCAAGGATAGCTTTTTTCTCATTCTTGGAACGCACACCTGTGCTCATTTTCTGCAGAATGCGCTTGGCATGATGATTTTTGCCAAGCCACGTTTTGGTATTGCGCTTATGGAGGAGGGTGATCTTTCCAAAAACGAACCCACCCTGGAGGAGATTATCAGTGAAATAAAGGCTGATCATCATCCATCAGTTATTTTTCTACTCTCATCATGTACACCAGAGGTGATGAAAGTTGATTTTAAAGGGCTTGCTCACCATTTGAGTACACCTGATGTTCCGGTTCTTTTTGTTCCGGCAAGTGGTCTCGTTTATAATTTTACGCAGGCAGAGGATTCTGTGCTTTCAGCACTGGTTCCGTTCTGCCCCCAAGCTCCTGCAGGTGAGAAAAAGGTGGTTTTTCTCGGTTCGGTTAACGATGTTACTGCTGATGATTTGCGTGCAGAGGCAGAAGAGCTGGGTATTCCGGTTGGTGGTTTTCTTCCAGAATCCCGGTTCGATAAAATGCCGGCGATTGGTCCGGATACGGTGCTTGCACCCATTCAGCCATATCTGTCGCGGGTTGCCATGAAGCTCTCACGTGAGCGTGGTTCAAGTGTTCTGCATTCGTTATTTCCTTTTGGTCCTGATGGTACCCGGGCATTCTGGGAAGATCTTGCTCGTGAATTCGGGATTACTGTCGATTTGCGCGATCGCGAAAAAGCTGCATGGGAGAAGATTCGCCACCAAACTGATTTATTAAAAGGTAAAAAGGTTTTTTTGACTGCCGATACTATGATGGAGCTTCCTCTTGGACGTTTTCTCCATCATGCTGGAGCAGATGTGGTTGAGTGCAGCAGCGCTTATATTATCAAGAAATTCCATGCGCGTGAACTTGAGGCGCTTGCCGGGGTGCGTGTTGTAGAGCAGCCTAACTTTCATCGCCAGCTTGAGGATGTTAAGCGTCTTAAGCCTGATCTTATTGTTACTTCACTGATGACTGCTAATCCATTTGTTGGCCATGGGTTTGTGGTGAAGTGGAGTATGGAGTTTCTGCTTATGTCTATTCACAGTTGGTCGGGGGTTATTAATCTTGCCAACTTGTTTGTATCACCACTTCAGCGCCGCAGTAATTTGCCTGCGTTTGATGAAAAAGTATGGCTTGAAGGTGTTCTGCCAAGTGCCGAGTAATTTACTGCAAAGAAATGCAACAACAAACGTTATAGAAATATGCGCTTAGCTTTCTGGCTCTATGAGGGCACCGCCCTTCATGGTATCAGCCGAGTCACCAATAGTATGAAAGGGGTTCACACTGTTTATCACGCTCCGCAGGGCGATGATTATATTACAGCCACCTACACCATGCTTGAAAGAACCCCGCAATTTCCGGGTTTGTCTATCAGCGTTGTTCGCGGAAGAGACCTTGCGCAGGGAGTTTCGCGACTTCCTACAACATTGCAGCAGGTTGACAAGCATTATCATCCAGAACTTACCGTTATTGCTCCAAGTTGCAGTACAGCACTGCTTCAGGAAGATCTGCATCAGCTTGCAGCACACTCAGGTGTGCCGCAGGAGAGATTGATGGTTTATGCTCTTAATCCATTTCGAGTCTCTGAAAATGAGGCAGCCGATGGTCTGTTTACAGAGTTAGTGAAACGCTATGCTGTGACTCAGGAAAAAACGACTTACCCTTCGGTTAATATTCTTGGGTTTACCTCACTCGGGTTTCATCTCCGTGCGAATTTGACCAGCCTTACCCGCATGTTACAAACGCTGGGTGTTGCTGTTAATGTTGTCGCTCCATGGGGAAGCAGTATCGACGATTTGAAAAAACTTCCCGCAGCATGGTTAAATATTGCCCCGTATCGTGAGATTGGTGTTAATGCGGCAGCCTATCTTGAAGAAACTTTTTCCATGCCGTCGCTCTGTGATACGCCGCTGGGTATTGAGCCAACAATGGCTTGGCTACGTTCATTACTGGAAATGTTGAATGCTCTCGGTGCAGAACGGGGAGTGCCGCCTCTGGTGATGCCGAATCTCAAAGCATTTTCGCTCGATGGCCTCAGTGCACCGAGTGGTGTTCCGTGGTTTGCCCGTACTGCTGATATGGAGAGCTTCAGCAATAAACGTGCGTTTGTGTTTGGTGATGCAACACATACGGTCAGTATGGTCAAGTTTTTGCACGATGAACTCGGAATGCAGATTATTGGCGCAGGAACCTATCTGGAGCAGCATGCTGACTGGGTACGCCAGGAGTTGAAGGGATATCTTCCCGGTGCATTGATGGTGACAGACCGCTTTCAGGATGTATCGCAGCTTATAGAGGATGAAATGCCTGATTTGGTTTGTGGTACGCAGATGGAGCGCCATAGTTGCCGCAAACTTGATGTGCCTTGTATGGTTGTGTGCCCTCCAACGCATATTGAAAACCATCTTCTCGGCTATTATCCATTTTTTGGTTTTGCTGGTGCCGATGTTATTGCGGATAGAGTTTATCTTTCTTGTAAACTTGGTCTTGAGAAGCATCTTATCGACTTTTTCGGTGATGCAGGACTGGAGTATGAAGAAAGTGTTGCTGAAGCCCCGGTCTTTTCGGTTGATCATGCCGAGAACGTAGCTGCCTCAGTCTCAGCTTCACCATCCCAGTCGTCTTCGTCTGTACCGACATTATCATCTGCACCAGTTATAGCTGATGATGGTGAGATGAAGTGGACTGATGATGCAGAGGCGATGTTGAAAAAAGTACCATTTTTTGTTCGTAAAAAGGTACGCAAGAACACGGAGAACTTTGCGCGTGGTATTGGCGAGCCGATGATTACACTTGAGGTTTTCCGAAAAGCGAAAGAGTCGCTTGGAGGGTAAGATTTTTCTATCAATCATATTTTTCTGTTACCTATTATGAGTTTAGTATTAGCGGTATATGGCAAAGGTGGTATTGGTAAAAGTACCACAAGTGCCAATATTTCGGCGTCACTTGCCCTGAAAGGCGCCAAAGTGCTCCAGATTGGCTGCGACCCAAAGCACGACAGTACCTTTCCTATTACCGGAAAATTGCAGAAAACCGTTATTGAAGCTCTTGAAGAGGTTGATTTTCATCATGAAGAGCTGAGTGCCGACGATATTATTGAAAAAGGATTTGCTGGCATTGACTGCCTGGAAGCCGGTGGTCCGCCTGCCGGCAGTGGTTGTGGTGGCTATGTTGTTGGTGAATCAGTCACCTTACTCCAGGAGCTTGGTCTTTACGATAAGTATGATGTGATTCTGTTTGATGTGCTTGGTGACGTTGTTTGTGGTGGTTTCAGTGCACCGCTTAACTATGCCGACTACGCTATCATTATTGCAACAAATGATTTCGATAGTATTTTTGCTGCGAATCGTCTTTGCATGGCTATTCAGCAGAAAAGTGTGCGTTACAAAGTGAAACTTGCAGGTATTGTTGCCAATCGTGTGGATTACACAACGGGTGGAGGGACGAATATGCTTGAGCAGTTTGCTGAAAAAGTTGGTACACGTTTACTTGCTAAAGTGCCTTATCATGAAATGATTCGCAAAAGCCGTTTCGCCGGCAAAACTCTTTTTGAGCTTGATGAAGCGAAAGAGTATCCAGAGTGCCTGCAGCCTTATGACGAAATTGCAAATGAGTTGATTCAGGAAACTCCGCTTGCATCAATTCCTGTGCCGATTGGCGATCGCGAAATCTTTAAAATGGTGAATGGGTGGTCGTAGCATGTTTTTTTGAGGTCGTATCTTGATACTCAATCAATGCTGAGAACACTGTTTGATATAGCCATGCGTCACCTCTTCGGGCGACGTCGGCAGACATTGACCACCATTTTTGGTGTTGCTATCAGTACAATGGTGCTGATTACGACCAACTCTCTGATGCGTGGTTTGCTCGACTCCTTTGTGGAAACGATAGTGAATGTTGCCCCGCATATCACCATTAAAGGCGAAAAAACCAACCCGATGCCGCTTAATCTCATCGCTCAAGAAGGCGATGCCGTGGTGGCTTATGTTGATGATAATATCCAGAAACTTGAGCGGGAAGAGGTGCGGAATTATCGTCAAATTCTCGCTCTGCTCAGTTCGTCGGAGTATGAGAAGCAAGTGCTGACCGCTTCGCCCTACGTTGATTCTCAGGTTATGGCAGTAAAGGGGAACCGCAATCAGCCAATTCTTCTCAAAGGTGTTTTGCTCGACAAGGAAGACGAGATCAGTGGTATTCGGAAAAAACTTGTCGTGGGAGATGTTGACCTCTTTGAAAAAACGACGAATGCACTTCTTGTTGGGCGCACAATCGCCAAGGATATGAATCTCAAACTCAATGATCAGGTGGTGATTATTCCCGCTTTTGGCAAGAGTCGGCAGTGCAAAGTGGCGGGTATCTTTTTTTCCGGTGTTAACGCAGTCGATAACAGCGTGTTTGTTTCCCTCAAGTTCGCACAACTTATTGAGGGATTGCCAGATAACAAAGTAACAGGCATTGCGCTGAAAGTGGCAGAGCCATTCAATAATGCACCACTTGCGGGGAATCTTGAGCTAATTACCGGTTATCGCAGCCAGACATGGCAGCAGGCGAACGAAGGTATTATCAGCCTTTTTACGCGTATTGGCTATATCGTCTTTTCGCTGGTAGCTTTTGTGGGGATTGTCTCAGGCTTTGGCGTCGCCAATATTCTTGTGACTACGGTTTTTGAAAAGAGTCGCGACATTGCCATCATGAAGTCGCTTGGTTTTTCTTCGTGGCAAATGATTGGTTTGTTTGTTTTTGAGGGATTTATGGTGGGATTGGCGGGCGCGCTTGCCGGGGGTGTTCTGGCAATTGGAGCGATAAAGCTTTTTGCCAGTCTTCCTATAGAGAGTTCACAGGGAGCACTGACTAAAACAGGGTTCAGCATGTCATGGAACCCTGTTTACTTTTTGATTATTATCGGTGTCACTGTGCTTATAAGCACGCTTGCGGCAATTCTGCCCTCAGCAAGAGCCGCAAAACTTGAGCCGGTCAGCGTCCTGCGAGACAGCAGTTTGTGACGTTTTGCGTCGCGTTCAGTGAGTTGTTCAGTGACCATCCGGCAAGGCCTGTTCCGGGTGTTGCAGCAGGTAAAGCTTGTGGTAAAGTCCCCTTTTTGCGAGAAGTTCCTGATGGTTTCCGGTTTCTCGTATTACCCCTTTGTGCAGTACAATAATTCTATCGGCTTTCTGAACCGTCGAGAGCCGGTGAGCGATAATAATGGAGGTGCGCTCACTCATCAGTCGTGCCGTGGCTGCATCAATCAATATTTCAGTTTCCGTGTCAACCGAACTGGTAGCCTCGTCGAGCACAAGAATTTCAGGATTATAGAGGAGTGCCCGAACGAAGGCGATCAACTGTTTCTGTCCGGAAGAAAGCCCAGTACCGTTTTCAAGAACCTTGTACTCGTAACCGCCGGGAAGCTGCTGAATAAACCGATCAGCTCCAACCACCCGTGCTGCTTCACGCAACTCCTCATCCGTTACATCAGGATTGCCGAAGGCAAGGTTTTCCCTTATGGTGCCGGAAAAGAGAAACACATCCTGCATAACCACACCCACAAGTTTGCGGACGGAGCTCTCTGCAACTTCCTGTAACGAAACGCCATCAATGGTGACGGAGCCTTTTGCAAAGGGATAGAGCTTTGAAAGAATACTGATCATTGTTGTTTTACCACTTCCTGTTGCCCCAACAATAGCAATCTTCTCACCATGCTGAATAGAAAATGAGATATCCTTCAGCACCCAGTTGTCGCCCTCATAAGCAAACCACACATTCTTGAACTCAATGTTCTCTTTGAATGAGGTGATTGTTTTCAAACCAGACTGTTCTTCTATTCCCTCTTTCTCATCAAGCAGGCGGATAATGCGGTCCGAGCTTGCAATGGCCGTCTGAATAACATTGAATCGATCGGACAAGTGCTGTAAAGGGCGGAAAAAGAGCCAGATATATTGCACAAACGAGACGACGACACCGATCGAGAGGTCAGCCTTGAGCAGTCGCACGCCGCTGTACCAGAGCACAAGACCAGCAGCCGTGGAACTCAGCACCTCAATCAGCGGAAAGTAGATCGAAAAATAGAAGACCGTGCGAATATTGGCATCCCGATGATCGGCATTGATTGCAGTATATTTTGCGGCTTCACGCTCTTCGCGGTTGAAAAGCTGGACAATGGTCATGCCGGTAAGGTGCTCCTGAAAAAAGGTGTTAAGCCGGGCGTTATGGGTGAGAACATCTTGAAACGCAATCCTGACCCTTTTTTTGAAGGCTATGGTTGCATAAATCATAAAGGGGAGAACGCCGAGAACAATCAGCGTGAGTTGCCAGTCAATCCAGACCATCAGCACAACAATGAACAGAAGCTGCAACAGGTCGCCCAGAATGGTGATGATGCCACTCGAAAGCATCTCGTTCAATGATTCTACATCGCTGGTTGTACGGGTTATCAATCTTCCGATAGGGTTTCGGTCATAAAAGCGTGCCGGCAGCTTCTGCAGATGAGTGAAAATATCCATCCGAATATCGAGCACCGCTTTCTGACCTATAATCTGTGTCAGCCACGTTGTGATATATTGCTTTATGCCGTCAAGCAGAATAGCGCCAGCAAGTAATATGCTGACCATCGTCAAGCCTTTGAAATTTCCTTGAGCGATGTAATCGTCAATGGCAATTTTCGTCAAGTAAGGGCGCAATGGCCCAAGAAATGAGCCGGCAATGGTGATGGCAACGGCAATGGCAACAAGTTTATTGTAGGGCTTGATATACCTGAAAAGGCGGGAAATAATATAGCGGTCGATCGAACTCTTTTTCCCTTGTCGCAGGGTATCGTCCTGCTGCGTTTTAAAACTGTTTCCCCCTCCTCCTGAAATATTACGCATGCTCTTCTGTTGCTGACCCGTGTTGTTCAAGGAAATGTTTCAGTTCATTTGCCAGCGTTTCAGCCTCTGCTTTTGATGGCGCTTCAGCATAAATACGCACAATTGGTTCTGTATTTGATGGGCGTAAATGCACCCAACTTGTTGCAAAGTCAAGTTTTAGTCCGTCAAGCGTATTGACTTCAGCATTGGTTTCAGTATTTTGGTAATGTTTTGCAATATCTGCAAAGATGGTGTCAAGCGACTGTTGCTTTGTTTTGTCAAGCACAATTTTCTGCTTCGACATGTAATAAGTGGGGAAAGAGCCTCGGAATTGTGACAGTGAGCCGCCATTATTTTCGCTGCGCCAGAGGGTGAATGCCTGAACAATCAGCGCTATGCCGACCAACGCATCCCGTCCGTAATGTAACTCTGGCAGAATAACGCCACCATTTCCTTCACCACCGATAACCGCATTATTCTCTTTCATCATCGCGCTGACATTGGCCTCTCCAACTTTGGCGCTGTAACATGCAACCCCATATCGACTTGCAATATCACGCAGTGCACGGCTGCTTGAGAGATTGTTTACCATTGCTCCAACCTTATACTTCAAGTAAAAATCTGCACAAGCTACCAGTGTATATTCTTCGCCAAAGAGCGAACCATCTTCGCAGAGCAGGGCGAGCCGGTCAACATCAGGATCAACAATCAGCGCAAAATCGCATCCACTCTTTTGCAATGCTGCGATAGTACCGGAGAGATTTTCTTCAATGGGTTCAGGATTTCTCGGAAAAAGGCCAGTGCCGCCACAGGCTACTTGTACAACGCTCTCAATGCCAAGCCTTTCACACAGCTTTGGAACAATCGAAGAGCCTGCGCCTTCAACACAATCAACAAGAACCTTGAATCGTTCTTTTTCGATGAGTTTTATGTCAATACAAGGCAGATTCAGCACTTGATTACTATGGTAGGTATCGTAACGGTCATTCGTGCTGATTGCACCGATGGTATCCCAGCGTGCTGTGACAAATTGCTCCTTTTCTGCTATATCGAGAAGATCCTCCACCTCTTCGGCGTTTAAGAACTCGCCACGGTGGTTGAGCATTTTCAGCGCATTCCAGGCCACAGGGTTGTGTGACGCTGTAATAATAAGTCCGGCATCTGCCTGTTCGGCGGCAACCGCAATCTCAACAGTTGGTGTGGTGGCTATACCAAGATCAATAACATCACATCCGCAAAGCAGTAGCGTATTGCTGACGAGATCACTGATACTTTTGCCGGTAGGTCTGGTATCACGCCCGATAACAATTTTTGCCTTTTTTTCATGAGTACGTCGAAGAGTCCACGCCGCAAAAGCCATTGCAAACACCGTGAGGTTTTTGGGAGTCAGGCTTTCACCTACAATTCCTCGAATGCCGGAAACACTGATCATCAGGCTCATAGATGTGCTATTGTCTGGTTATAAAGAGAGGTTCGATCTGTTCTGAAATTTTTTGCGCAATATAAGAAAAAAGAGGTGTGATAATGTACCGTAAGCTTATGCGCAAAGTCTTGCCGGGTAGAGTCAAAAGGTTGTGATGCCCTTTTTCACGATTTTTCTTGTTTGCCTTTTTCTTTGTTTCTCTTATATTGCTTCCCCTTTGTTATTCACTAATATTTTATCCTGAGATAAGCGTCTATGCCTTTACATAAATCAGCTGAAAAGAGACTCCGGCAGTCAGAAAAAAGAAATGCCAGAAACAGAGCAAGAAAAAAAGAGCTGAAAGTGCTGCTTAAGACCGTGCAGAAACTTGTTGATACCAGTGCTGATAAAGCACAAGTCGAAGTGGCTTATCGTGCGGCTGTTCAGAAGCTTGATCGCCTTGGGGTAAAAAATTATATACACTTTAATAAAGCGTCTCGTAAAAAATCGCAATTGACCAAGCTTGTTAACGGGTATGTAAAAGCAGGTCAGGAGTAATACGCTGTATAGCACATTTTTTACTTTTGTCGTTTGACATTCAGGTTGGATAATCTCTCCGGCCTGAATATTTTATCCTCAATTCATGTTTGCATATTTCCGTGGCACGCTGGTTTCAGCGCTGCCTGATGAGGCTGTTGTTGATGTAGCTGGTATTGCTTACCAGTTTCTGATCTCTGCAGCTACCCATAGGCGGTTACCCGATCAGGGTAGCAATGTCCTTCTTTTTTCCCATCTCTATGTCAGGGAAGATATCCTGCAACTTTACGGTTTTATCGGCGAAGATGAGCGCCAGCTTTTTCGCTTACTCCTGCTTGCTTCAGGTGTTGGTCCAAAACTGGCATTGGCAATCCTTTCCGGATTATCGGTACAAGAGGTGCATGAGGCTATTGTAACCAATTCTCCTGAGCAATTGTATGGTATTTCTGGAGTTGGAAAAAAAACTGCTGCGCGTATTATTCTTGACTTGCGCGATAAAATTTTGAAGCTCACACCTGTTGGCAGTATGGCGGCTCGCGCTTCGCTTCCAGCAAGTCGCTTGCGAGAGGATGCCATTAATGCTCTTGTAACGCTCGGCTTTTCTCGTCCAATCGTTCAAAAAGTAGTGGTTGCCATTCTTGAACAGCAGGCGGCATTGAGTGTTGAAGAGGTGGTGAAAGCTGCGCTGGTTTCTATTCATAAAAGTTAATAGCTGACGGTGACGTATCAGGAGGCTCTCGATTTTCTTTATCCTCTGCACAGGTTTGGCATAAAACCTGGTTTGGAGCGTGTTTATGCCTTGCTTGAAACGCTTGGTTCGCCACAGCAGCGACTTGGTGATGTGGTGCATATTGCGGGAACAAATGGCAAAGGAACTGTAGCGGCGGCGTGTGCTTCCATTTTTCAGGCAAGTGGTCGGAAAACAGCTCTCTTTACTTCACCTCACCTGGTTGATTTTACTGAACGTATCCGGATTAATGGTGAGCAGATTCCTCATGAAAGAGTGGTGCACTATTGTTCACGCATACGGCAGGCGGTTATCGACAACCATGCAACTTTTTTTGAAGCAACAACCGTCATAGCTTTTGCTTGGTTTGCCGATGAGGGTGTTGATGCGTCCATTATCGAAACAGGCATGGGTGGTCGGCTTGATGCCACAAATGTGGTGCAACCGACGTATGTTGTGATTCCGAGTATTGGTTTTGATCATACAGAATGGCTGGGCAATACGCTTGCCAGGATTGCGATTGAAAAAGCTGGCATTATAAAAAAAGGTTGTAAAGTTTTTACTGCTGTATCTGATCCGGAAGCTTTAGAGCCAATACAACAGATGTCAGTATTGTGCCAAGTTCCGCTTGCTTTAGCTCAAAATGATGTTCAATGTGGTTTATCGGCAGAAGCTCCCGGGCAGATGAGTTTAAATATTCGCACCGCATTGGGTTATTATCCAGCATTACAGGTGCCACTGACTGGCACTTTTCATGCACAAAATATCTCGCTTGCAGTTATGGTGGCTGAAGCGGCGGGTATTGCGCCACAATATATCGCAATCGGTCTTGAGCGTTTATTAGAGACTGGTTACAGGGGACGCCTTGAAGTGCTGAGGTTGTCGCCAATTATACTGATTGATGTGTCGCACAACGCCGCAGGGATGCGTGTAACGGTCGATACGCTTGCATCATTTCGGCATCGGTATCATCGCGTGGTGGTGATGCTTGGTTTGGCATCGGATAAAGATGCTGAGGCGATAATTCAGGAACTGCTCCGTTTGCGTTGTTCATTTGTTATGGTGGATATTCCTTCTGAACGTAGTGTGCCTGCTTCATCACTTACTGTGCTGTGTAAAGATTTGGGTGGAAATGCTGCGGTTTGTGATAATCCACGCAAGGGACTTGCTGCGTTACAGGCTCAAGCCGGAGTTGATGATTTGATTCTGGTGACAGGCTCTTTTTATCTCGCGGGTAATATTCTTGCAGATGGTTGGTGATATACTCTTTTTTATAATTTTTTTATATATATTTAATGTAACTACAACAAATCTTCTTATGAGTGAGAGGTTACACCTCCACCAAATTCCTTGTCGTGATTATCCCTTTTTCAATTATAGATACTTTTCCCCAGCTATTCTCTTATTCCACTGTTATGCAGCGTGATCAAGCGTTAAAGGTATTTCCTTCTTATGCGTGGAACGATATCCTTATGGATCGGATGGAGATCATGGTTTCTTAAGCTATGTCAAAATGCTGCGTTATATGACTTTATTGAAAGGAATTATGGATTTCTTAAAACCATCTTTGAATACTATTTATTACAATGTCGAACAATTCGAGTTTTAAAGGTCTGGACATTAACATGCTCCAGAAAAAGAAGGTTTCTGAGCTGCATGCTTTAGCCAAAGAGCTTGGTGTCATGGCTGCCGGATTACGTAAAGAGGAGCTTATTTTCAAGATTATCGAAGCTCAATCGCAAAAGAATACCGACTCCGAAAGTGGAAATGTGATGGTCAATACCGGTGTTCTGCAAGTGATTCCCGAAGGTTATGGTTTTTTACGATCTGCTAATTATAACTACCTCTCCTCTCCTGACGATATTTACGTTTCTCCCTCGCAAATCAAACGCTTTAATATGCGCACCGGAGATACGGTTTCCGGTCAAGTGCGAGCGCCAAAAGAGGGTGAACGTTTTTTTGCCTTGCTCAAAATTAATACCATCGATGGCAACGATCCGGAAATTACTCGTGAGCGCCCCTACTTTGAAAACCTGACACCACTGTTTCCTCGCGAACGTCTCAAACTTGAAACGAAGCAGACGGAATATTGCGGACGAATTATGGATATTTATACTCCCATTGGCAAAGGGCAGCGAGGGTTGATTGTGGCACAGCCAAAAACCGGTAAAACCATGCTGTTGCAGATGATTGCCAATGCCATCATTAAAAATCATCCGGAGGTTTATCTTATTGTACTGCTTATTGATGAACGTCCTGAAGAGGTGACCGACATGGCACGAAGTGTGCAGGCCGAGGTTGTCAGCTCCACCTTTGATGAGGATCCGGAACGTCACGTGCTTGTGGCTGATATGGTGCTCGAAAAAGCCAAACGTCTTGTCGAAGTTGGTCGTGATGTTGTGGTGCTTCTCGATTCCATTACAAGGCTTGCAAGGGCTCACAATACCATTATCCCTCATTCGGGGAAAATTTTGTCGGGCGGTATAGATGCTAATGCGCTGACCAAGCCGAAACGTTTTTTTGGTGCTGCCCGTAATATTGAGGAGGGCGGAAGTCTTACGATTATTGCTACAGCACTTGTGGATACAGGTTCACGAATGGATGATGTTATTTTTGAAGAGTTTAAAGGAACAGGTAATATGGAGTTACTGCTCGATCGCCGACTCTCTGAACGCCGTGTTTTTCCTTCAATAGATATTCTTCGCTCTGGTACAAGAAAAGAGGAACTGCTTTTTTCTCAAGAGGAGTTGTCTCGAACATGGCTTCTCCGTAAATATCTTGCAGATAAAAATCCAATTGAATGTATGGAGTTTATGCGCGAAAAAATGGGTGATACCAAAGATAACAAGGACTTTTTTAAATATATGAATGCTTAATCTTTCAGATAAAGTTTGTGTGTTTAAAAAAAAATCCTATATTATCAGCCTTTAAAACAAGAGGAAAGACACTTACTATATGCCCTGCGGAAAAAAGAGAAAACGCCATAAGATGGCGGTACACAAGCGCAAAAAGATGCGTCGTAAGAACAGGCACAAGAAGCGCCAGAGATACCAGAATAAGTAAGTTCCGGTACTCATGTACCTTTTAAGGTCGAGAATATAGCTCAGTCGGTAGAGCATCTGCCTTTTAAGCAGAGGGTCGAAGGTTCGAGTCCTTCTATTCTCACTTTACAGAACGTTCTTTATTTTGATCGATGCCCGAGTGGTGAAATTGGTAGACACACTATCTTGAGGGGGTAGCGCCGAAAGGTGTAGGAGTTCGAATCTCCTCTCGGGCACATGTTATTTTTTTAAAGCCGCTTTTAAGCGGCTTTTTTTAATTATGCCATTTCGAGAATTCTCTTTATGCGTCTTGCTGTATGTCTCTGCCTGGTTCCGGATACCGCCTCAGTGGTTGGTTTTCTGGATGGTCAAATTGATCTTTCGCGAGTTAATGAGGTCATGAACCCTTATGATGAGTATGCGCTTGAAGAGGCTGTACGGTGCAAAGAGCGTTTTGCTGACAGTGTGGTTACCGTTTTCACTGTTGCGCCAGCTTCTGCAAAAGAGATGCTCCGTAAAGCCCTTGCAATGGGTGCAGATTATGCAGTGCATGTGATTGATACTCCGGTATCAGATCCATTTCAAACAGCGAAGGTGTTATCGCAAGTAATTTCTGATTTTTATAAAAAGACGTTGCCTGATATTATTTTTTGCGGTAAACAATCCACTGATTTTCAGAGTGCTCAGGTACCATCAATGCTTGCTGAATTGCTTGATATAACTGCAGTGACCGGTATAACCAGGCTTCATGTTTCGGCAGAAACCGTGCAGGTTGAGCGGGAGATTGAAGGTGGATTTGAATCGTTTGAGCTGCATACTCCGGCTCTGTTCAGCGCGGAAAAAGGATTGAATATTCCTCGTAAAACGAGTATTAAAGCTGTTATGGAGGCAAGAAAAAAAACGATTGAGCTGTTATCTTTTTCGCTTGATGAGCCACGGCGAGTGGCGATGACGCAGTTCCAGCCGTTTGAGCGAAAAAAGCAGTGCCGATTTCTTGCGGATGAAAAGGAGTTAGTTCGGTTTCTTCATAAAGAGCATGCGTTGTTTTGAATAAACATCAATAAGGCGATGAATCATTATCTTGTATTTCTCGAACAGAGAGGTGGGGTTGTTAAGCAAGCTTCGATAGAGCTTTGGAATATGTTGCAAACATACGCTGCCAGGCATGGGGCTTTTGTGCTCTCGGGATTACTTCTTGGTTCTGCAGATTTGCAGCAACTCGATGGCAAACTGTATGGTGATGGGAGCATCTTTTATACAAATGATTCGCGCTCTGATGGTTATAATCTAGAGCATTACGCTCGCTTTATTGCTGAAACGTTTACTCAACAGGCCTGTACCGCTCTTTTTTTTGCAGAAACGGTGCTGAGTAAGGAGCTTACGCCTAAGCTTTCGATACGCTTGAGTGCGTCGTTGTTATCAGGTGTTCCGCAGTTTGATCAATCAGGTTGTGATTCTGGAGCGAGACGTGCTGTTTATTCTGGTGCAGCACTGGCACTTATGCAATCTGCATGTTCCCCGAAAATTTATACAGTTTCATCATTTCCATCTTTTGAGGTGCATGCACCCAAAGGGCAAAGAGAGTTTATTGCGCTTGATCAAAACAGACCATCTCTCCGTTATGAGCTGTTGTCAGTCGCGTCTCAGCTTGTGATGTGTCAGGGAGCAAAGGATCTTACGGAGGCAGATATTATTGTTGCCGGTGGAAGAGGTATGGGTGGAGCTGATGGTTTTGTGTTGCTTGAGCGTTTGGCAGAGCTTCTTGGTGGCGCTGTTGGCGCCAGTCGTCCAGTCGTGGATGAAGGGTGGCGGCCACATAGCGAGCAGATCGGTCAAACTGGTAAAATTGTTGCTCCAGCGCTTTATTTTGCTTGTGGTATATCTGGTTCTGTGCAACATCTTGCAGGTATTGGTGCATGTACGCTCGTTGCTCTTAACACCGATCGCTATGCTCCGATTTTTGAAGTGGCTGATTACGGGATTGTGGGAGATGTGCATTGTATTCTTCCAAAGCTGATTGATGCAGTAAAGGATGTTTTGAAGAAGAAATGATTAGCGCTACTTTAGTGTTATAAGCATTGAGCAAAGCAATTATAGTTTCTTTTGTTATGATTTTTGTGCACTGTTAATTTATTATTCATGCGTAAACTTCAGGTAGATATTCTCGGGCTATCAACCAGTCCACATACGAACGGCGCCTATGCTCTTATTCTTTATGAACTTCAAGGCAAACGGAAGCTTCCAATTATTATTGGTGGTTTTGAGGCGCAGGCAATTGCCTTGAAGCTTGAAAACATTAAGCCGCCACGTCCCTTTACACACGATCTTTTTAAAAATATTGCTGATGCCATTGATTTACATATCAATGAAATCATTATTGATGAGTTGCACCATGAAACTTTTTATGCTAAAGTGGTTTGTGAAATGAATGGTGAGGTGCATGAAATTGATGCTCGTCCAAGTGATGCTATTGCGCTTGCTGTGCGTTTCAATGCACCATTATTTGTGACGGAAGAGATTATGAATGAGGCAGGGATTAAAGAAGAGCCGAAAGAAGAGCATGTTGATGCGGTCGTTGGCGAGTCTGCAAAAGATGCTCCGCAACGAGTTATCTCCTCACCCGATACGCTGATTCAAGAGCTGCAGCGATCGCTCAATGATGCCATCACTAATGAAAATTACGAGGAGGCGGCCAAACTTCGCGATGAAATTTCGCGTCTTAAAAGTCGAGGCTGAGTTGAGGTATTATCCTCTTCAGCCTCGGCTTTTAATGCGTTAGTCTGTTGTTGTTCCCAAGCTGAACATGAAACTCCATCCCTGTTTCTGTTTGTCAGAAATGCTATCGACGGCATCAAATCCATAACCATAATCGAGCCCAATTTTTCCAAGAATTGGAAGATAAAGCCGCAGACCAAGACCAGCCGATTTTTTCAAATCAGAGAAATCAGCGGACTCCTTATTCTCCCACAGGTTGCCGGCCTCCGCAAACACTAATCCATAAATACTGATTGATTGTGACATTGAGAGTGGGTAGCGCAGCTCAGAGGTGAATTTTGAATAAAATTTACCGGCATATAAACTACTCGATGTTATAGAATTTTGACCAAGTTCCGAACCAAGGCTTCGATCTTCATACCCTCTCAGCGATGTGGTCGGTAAGTTTGACATGCCGCTTCCTCCCATGTAGAAGTATTCTGTATAAGGAATAAAGTCGGTATTGCTGAAGGTCGATAGATAGCCGTGTTGAGTTGATAAGTTTAGCACGAGATTTTTGGACATCGGCAGATACCAGCTTGAAAGAGCGGTCAATTTGTAAAAATCAACAGATCCTGGCAGTGGACCGCCAGCCAACTGACCCGTAATGGAGTTTTTGCTGCCACGCCGAGGATAGATAGGATTGTCAATGCTGTTGCGCGTCGTGCTCAGCGTTATCGAATATTCATTAGCTTCGGTTGGTGCATTTGGATCGACATAATCGATAAAACTCAAGAATCCGCCCTCGCTATGGAGATATTTCAGCTTGACGTTGATCGATGTATAATCATCTGGCCACTTTAACCGTTTACCAACCGAGAGCGTTGTACCATATTGGTCGATAACAGTTGGGTCATCAATACTATTGTTGGTATAGTCGTATGCTGTGTGCGTTTTAAAAGCAGAAAAACCAAGTGCAGTAGGAGTGCCAAATGCCCACGGTTCTGTAAAATTAAGACTTAGCGTATTATAGTGATCACTGCCAAATTGCCACTGCAAACCAAGTTGCTGCCCGTCGCCATGGGGTAGTGGGCGATAGGCATCACCATTAAAAATATCTTTCAGTGAGAAGTTGTTGAATGTGACACCGAGAGCGCCTGTAAAACCGTTGCTGCTGTAACCGACAGAAGTATTAAATGTATCGGTCTGTTTTTCAGTGACATTGTATGTCACATCAACGGTGTTGTTTTCAGGATTCGGTTCAATATCAGGGGTAATCTGTTCAGGATCAAAGTAGTTGAGCATACTAAGTTCCCTGATACTGCGTACGACGTTTTTTCTGCTGAACATCTCTCCCGGTACGGTGTATAACTCACGGCGGAGAACGTGGTCTTTCGTTTTGGTATTACCTTTGAGGTTCACCGTGTTGATTTGGAAAGGCTCACCTTCTCGCATTGAGATGACTAAATCAACCTTATTGGGTTGAACAATCTTCTCTTCAAGGTTAACCTTGAATGAAAGGTATCCGCGATCAAGATAGAGTGAACTGACATCGGAATTGTCTTGCGAATAATTGAGTCTCTCCTGAATTAATTGTGGATTATAGACATCTCCATTTTTAATACGGAATGTTTTTTCAAGCAGCTCTGTTGTTGCAAAATCTTTGGTATTTCCCGACCAAGTAATATTTCTAATTTGATATTGTTTTCCCTCTTCTATAAAAATATCAAGAAACAGCCCTTTATTATTTTTGGAATATTTGATTTCATGACGAAGAACGCGTGCATCGCGATAACCATTGTTCCGATAAAATTCTACCAACAGATTTTTATCATCATTGAATTTTTCAGTATCAAGTTTGGGAGTACCAAAAATTTTTCTCCACCATGAGTTTTGTGTTGTCTCTTTAAAAACACCTCTCAACTTTTTTTGACTGAAAGCTGTATTGCCATGAAAGGTTATTTTTTCAATAGATACTTTTGATCCTTCGTTAATTTTGAAAAATGCGTTAGCATGGCTCTTTTCATTTTTTTGTAAACTCACTTCAGCTTTAGCTGTTAAATACCCTTTTGAGGAATAGAGTTTTTCAATTTTATTGGCAGCAGTCAATAACGATTGCTCTGAAATATTTTTGTTTTTTATGAGTCCTGCTGTCGCGATTAATTCATCGGCATCAAATTTTTTGTTACCCGTAAAAACCACATCATCAAGTATGGGCAGTTCAGTCACAATAAAATTGAGTGCAATGGCATCATTGCCACTATCAGTTTTCTCAATAGCAATGTCACTGAAACGTTGCAAATTCCACAGGTAGCGCAATGTTTCTGTAAGCTCTGTTCCCGGAATGCTGATTTGTTTTTTTACCTTAAGTGGCAAGCTGTTTAACAGCTCTTTTTGATCTAATGATGTCAAACCATTAAAGCTTATTGATGTAATGGTATAACGCTTTTCCTGAGGTGAGGTTTTGGGTTCCTTTTTTATTTTTTCTGTGGTTTTCTCTATCGCTCTTTTCTTTGAGTTCGATGGTGTAAGCTTGCGAGTTTTTCCTTCAACATTTTCTCCTGCAACAGTGCAAACGAAAGCAAGCAACACTACAGTGATCAGTTTTTTTGTGTTTTTCATGAATCGATGATAGGTCAATCGGGTTAACGCGTGTTTGCAGGAAATTGTTTGGTGAGTAGTTGTTCGCTGGTTTGCCCAAATCTGCGTTCTCTGCTCTGAAATTCTCGTATGGCATTATAGAGTTGTGTTCGACGAAAATCAGGCCAATAGGTATTGGTGATATATATTTCGGAGTAGGCACTTTGCCAAAGCATAAAGTTGCTGATTCTAAATTCACCACTGGTGCGAATCAATAATTCAGGATCAGGCATTGAGGCGGTTGAAAGGTAGGTAGCTACCAGTTGCTCTGTAATCTGTTCGGGCTGCACGTTGCCAGCTTTGACATCGTAAGCAAGCGCTTGACACGCTTGAGCAATATCCCATTGACCACTATAACTCAGCGCAAGATTGAGAACAAGCTTGTTGTTATTTTTGGTCATCTCCATTGTTTTTTCAAGCACTGTTCGCACTTTTTCCGGTAAGCGATTAATTTCGCCAATAATGTTGAGCCGGATATTGCTATCGTGCAATTTGCGACTTTCTCTGCCGATAACTCTTACCAGAAGCTGCATCAGCGCGGATATTTCTGTTGCAGGGCGTTTCCAGTTTTCAGTTGAAAACGTAAAGAGTGTCAAATATTTTATGCCAAGCTGCGAACATGCTTCAACAACATCCTTTACGGATTCAACGCCAGCAACATGACCATCAATTCGGCTTTTTCCTTTTAATCGAGCCCAGCGCCCATTTCCATCCATAATAACGGCAATATGCGTCGGGAGTTCGCACGATGCAATAAGCTCTGCTTGCAATCGTTTATCTTCATCATTCGTGCGTGTGGAAAACCAGTGAGGTTTCAGTGCGGATGAAAAATCATTAATCTTTATGAGTGCCATATACAGGGGACTAAGCCTAACGCGTGAACCAACCTCATCTTCGTGATGCTCCCTTTAACTAATCCATTCCAAATGATCTCAGTACTTCTATCAACTCTAATTGAAAAGTATGCAGTTATTTGTTATTATACAAACTTTACACGGAATGGCAGATATTGTCATTCTTATGGTGTCCCGAAGCCATATTTTCATCTTAAAATAATTCACAACTATTTTGCAATTAAACAGTTACGAAGATCTTCGTTCTAAGCTTGTTTCGCGTGCTCTTACCTGTGAAGAGGTTGTGCGTTTTTATTTGGAACGGATTGACCAGCATGGTGATGACAATATTTATATAACGGTTTTTCATGATCAGGCGATTGAGCGTGCACGAATGCTTGACAGGAAGCTTTGTGAGGGTGGTGCTCTTGGCAAGTTGTTTGGTATGCCGATGGCTATCAAGGATAACATTGCCATAAAAGGCAGTAAACTTACCTGTGCGTCGAAAATTCTTGCTCAGTATGAGAGCGTGTACAATGCTACTGCTGTGCTTCGGCTTGAGGCGGAGGATGCGATTTTTCTTGGCAAAACAAATATGGATGAGTTTGCTATGGGGAGCTCGAATGAAAATTCAGCATTTGGCAATGTTCCAAATCCTTTTGATAAAAATCGGGTTCCTGGCGGCAGTTCTGGCGGTTCTGCAGCGGCTGTTGCTTTTGGTCTTGCCATGGTCGCGCTTGGTTCTGATACCGGTGGTTCTGTAAGGCAACCTGCGGGTTTTTGCAATATTGTGGGGCTGAAGCCAACGTATGGTCGAATTTCTCGTTATGGGCTTGTAGCTTTTGCTTCTTCTTTCGATCAAATTGGTGTTCTTGCTCGTCATTGTGATGACGCAGCTCTTGTGCTTGAGGTGATGGCTGGGCGTGATGAGCGCGATGCTACCTCTTCTGCCCATGCAGTTGATGATTACAGCAAGCAGATGGCTACAGTTTCTGTTGAAGGGTTAAAAATTGGTGTCCCAAAAGAGTATTTCCCTGAAAATCTCAATGCTGATGTGTCGCGTATGGTGAAGGGAAAACTTTCTGAATTGCGTGATCAAGGTGCTGAACTTGTTGAAATCACCTTGCCGGACAGTCAGTATGCTATTGCGGCGTATTATATACTTGTTACAGCAGAGGCCTCCTCAAACTTGGCTCGTTTTGATGGTGCCCGGTATGGTTATCGTGCGGAGCAGTCTGAAAATCTTGCAGCAATGTATGTAAATTCACGCACTGAAGGGTTTGGCAGGGAGGTGAAGCGCCGAATTATGCTGGGTACTTATGTGCTTTCAGCGGGTTATTACGATACGTACTATAAAAAAGCACAACAGGTTCGCAGGGTCTTTCAGGATCGATATCGTGAAGCGCTTGAAAAGGTTGATGTTATCGCCGGACCAACATCACCATTTCCGCCGTTTGGTATTGGCGATAAAACAGGTGACCCGCTTGAAATGTATCTTGCCGACGTGTTTACTGTTCCAGCAAGTATTGTCGGAATGCCAGCCATCAGTGTGCCCCTTGGGTTTGACAGCTTGAATCTTCCGGTTGGAATGCACCTTATCTGTAATTTTTTTGAAGAAGCAAAACTGCTTGGTATTGCTAAACACATGCAGCGATCTCTATGAATTTCGGTAACGTCCTAAGAAAACCATTAATCTTAATAACTCTGTCCTATGAGCGTTTTAGTCAACAAGGATACTCGCCTGCTTGTGCAGGGGATAACCGGTGCGGAAGGAACTTTTCATACTTCCCAGATTCTTGCCTATGGAACCAATGTGGTTGCAGGTGTTACCCCTGGAAAAGGCGATCTTCTCTATAATGGCAATGAAAAAGATCAGTTTTGCCGTCCAGTGCCTGTTTTTAATACTGTGCGTGAAGCGGTACAGAAAGCTGAAGCGAATGCAACCGTGATTTTTGTTCCTGCTGCTTTTGCTGCTGACGCTATTATGGAGGCTGCTGATGCCGGTTTGAAAGTGATTATTTGTATTACAGAGGGTATTCCGGTGAATGATATGATGAAAGCGTTTGCTTTTGTGAAGCAGAAAGGCGCTACGCTTGTTGGTCCTAACTGCCCTGGGATTATTACGCCAGGAGAGGCAAAAGTTGGCATTATGCCAGGCTTTATTCATAAAAAAGGAAGTATTGGTGTTATTTCACGCAGTGGTACGCTGACCTATGAAGCGGTACATCAGCTCACTTTGGTCGGGCTTGGTCAGTCAACCTGTATTGGTATTGGTGGCGATCCTATTATTGGTACGCAGTTCATTGATGCGGTGAAACTTTTTGCTGCTGATGATGAGACTGAAGGTTTAGTGATGATTGGCGAGATTGGTGGTAGTGCCGAGGAAGAGGCAGCAGCATATATTAAAGATCATTTCAAAAAACCTGTTGTTGGCTTTATTGCAGGTCGTACAGCGCCTCCAGGACGCAGAATGGGTCATGCCGGTGCAATTGTTTCTGGTGGTAAGGGTACGGCTGAAGATAAAATTCGCGCAATGGAAGAGGCGGGAATTCATGTTGTTGACAGCCCTGCGGATCTCGGTGACGCGATGATTAAAGCACTTGGAAAGTTAAAGTAAAGAACTGTCACATTCTTGATTACAATGAAATCGAACGCCCTGTTGACTTGATGTTGGCAGGGCGTTTTGATTTTGTGTTTTCAGAGTAATGTGCGTACGCTGATGGCTCCACGAATGTGCCCTTCGGAATAGCCGGTAGCGGTATCGTCCGGATAATGTTTTTCAAGCATGGCTTTTACGGCAGGCTTGATTTTATCAACAGTACCGTGGCAGGCAAGACAACCGGCCTGAACTGGAAGTGCTTTCATGTAACGATATTCGTTCCCTACCTTTTCGCCTTTCTCCAGCGTTGCCGGTGTTTCCCCTGCTGCAGCACGACGGTCGAATTCTTCAAGCACACCTTGCTCCCAGGTATCTGGAGTTGATCGCACGGCATTACGCGACTTCAGCGAAACACGCCTGATGGTTGAACGCGATTCACGCGAAAGCTCACCGGCAATTTTTGGAGCTTCATCTTTACACACTTGAATAGCACCTTCGGGACCGGACTTTTCAATTTCAGCCTTTAATACTGCGAGTAATTTTGGCGGTAATTGTGCTGCAAGGGCACGCGATTTCAGGAGCATTGGATTGTCTTCAGCATGAGCAACTGAAAAAAACGGTAGAGCTATTGCCGTAAAGGCTATGAGTAATTTTTTCATAAAAGTCGCTTTTTAAGGGATTAATGTAATGGCTTGTTTGCCTCATACAATTGCTGTAACCCTATCTGTTAACATACATGTCGCCTCAACCAAGGAGACAAAATGGGGTATTCAAGATCAA
>DYND01000017.1 GCA_020721255.1 Chlorobium chlorochromatii | reverse complement strand
GTTCACAATTTCCAGACCGCTGTACAACGGCGCAAGCGTCATGACTAACTCATCGTATCCAGTATCGCCCCATACATAATCATAGGAAATCACCGATGCTGTATCAAAAGTAATGGTATCATCCCATGCAGTACCAGAAACATAACCACTCTCGGTGTTATACTGCACCGCAAGGTAGGTTGGATGATAACCTGCCGACAGTGCTTCAGCATTAGAAAGGTACAACGTTTGCACAACGTTTAAGCCGGTGCTATCCATACTATCTATGCGATACTCACTTGGCGCAAGACGACTGATGCGATAAACATCCGTCGTGCTGCCACTATTGACCGGATCGTCGTAATTATATTTTACAAGATGCAACACCCCACTCTCATCAAGCTGAGGCATCAAATGAGGGTACATTCCTGGTACAGGTAAATATTGGTGATCGTAACCATCACCAGCATCAACCACATCATTGCCGACCGGCCAATCCAGAACATCGTTACCATCACCGGCAGCAATCGTGTCATTGCCGGAAGTTCCCAACACCCAATCACCATCATTGGTACCAGCATCATTATGTACAACCGTCATTGGCGAGAGTGCATAACTGCTCTCTTGCTCATCGCCAACCTGCCATGCTTTAAAGAAATCCTCTGTCTGCCCAACAACAACCCCTGCAGGTACTTGTACAAAGAAACTTGAACCTGTAGCAACGTTGTAATTTAAATAATATGAGTCTCCACTGAGAGCATCCGTGCCCGTAAGCGACGCAATAATATAAGAACCATTGATAGTAAGCGCTGAAACAGAAATATTCGCAACGCTCATACCTCCAAAAGGATTCGCTGCTTTTACAGTAATATAACCTGTACTTGCAAGCTGAGGCGCAGTAATACCAAGGTTAAAGGTCAGTGCATTGTACGTCAGCGTCTCTTCGGTGGGAGTTGGGTTTGGATTATCGTTCCACGTCATATACAAACCCGCAGGATTACCATTCGCATCCACCTGCACACGACCTGAGCGCGTTTCTGTGCCTGTTACCGTCCACGTGTCGGGCTGGCTATCTCCATTCGTATCAGCAAAGAGAAATGAATCATTAAATTGTTCATCTCCCCAATTTCCTGCAATACGATCAGGCTCATCATTTTCATCACTATCAATCAAGGAACCGCTAAACGTAATATCTTCATTATCTTCGTTCTTAACTGTTGTGCTAAACGTAGCAATAGCGTCCGTAACCTCATCCCTTGTCTGCCAATTCAACGTAACGTTAACGACATTATCCATATCATCATAGAACACAAAACCATCCGGCAGAGAATCCACATCATCGCTATCAGCAATCAACGAACCGGTTTCAATATTATCACTTACAGCGCTCCACATCTCAGGCCCTGCAGTAGAACTATTGGTATCAATAAACGTGAGATTACCCGTATCCATTGATTTCCAATTCCCCTCCTCGTCATACCACGTCCAATCAGCTATAAAAGTAAGTCCATCACTTTCAGAGCAACGAACAAGAGTCAGTGAAAATCCAGCATCTCCAATTGCGGCAACGCCACCCGTCTCGCCTGTAAACTTATAATAGCTCTCCCATGGCTGTGGCGTACCATTAACAGTCCCAGTCGTATTAATGGTAATACAGTTATTGGGCGTAATAGTAACGCCCATATCATAAGCAGTACCAAGATAATTATCCGTCGTATCGTCGTCCGCCAGCAAACGCAATACATAGCTACCCGGATCAGCTTGTTCAGGCACAGTAATACTGCCAGTTAAATGACCATTAGCGCCTAAAACCAGTTCAATAGGCAGCTCACCTGAAATTGGCACAAAAACACCGTCAATCATCGTACCGGGAACAGCGCTATAGGTAAGAGTAGCGGAATCTGCATCCGTCGCATGAAAAGGAATATCAAGAGAAATCGTAGCGCCTTGAGCATACTCCATAATACCAGGAGGAGGAGCTAATTCATCCCATAGAGGCAGCGCATGAGACAACGGCAACGCATCAAGAACAGGTAACGTACCAAGCTCTACTGGAGTGGAAGAACCTGGCTCCTCGCCCGAAAGCGAAAGCCCTGTATCACTATGCAATGAAACCATAAATGAAGTCACTTCAGCAGGTAGCGCAAAACTAACTCTGCCCAGCCAGACATCTGAAGAGCTGCTGAACGGAAAGGCCGTCCCACTATAGCCACCGAAACTTACCTGATCAGCAGCCACTTCGTTATCGAACCAAGTCCAATCAAGCGATGAGTTTCCAACAGCTCCAACATAAGTTCCTTTTGTCGTATCATAACTCAACACCAAATCAGCACTATCAATAACAGTTCCCGCTGTTAACCAAATCTGCACTTCAACACCAGTTTCAGTACGGATCGATGTAAGTTTCAATGCAGAAGCATCTGCAACTGCAAGCGTATGAGCATAAGCCAACCTGTTCATGAACGGAGCCGAAACATCGCGACCGAAATTGCTCGACAACACATCAGGCAACCAACAGCCACCTTTATCGGCAGCACCAACCAAACCACTAAAAGCAGTCACAACTGAACCAAATGCCGCTGAAACACGCTGAACAAACGCATTACCTGCTGCACCAGCACCAGTCCTGCACGACCAGAAATGGAGAGATGGAGCCTTATCACCCACTGAATTCGCTATAAAATCATCAACATCGCGCAGCTTACCACCAAACATAACCGCGCCGGGTTGACCATGCGCCAGAAAATGAAGCCGCTCATACCCACGCAATAGCGCAGCACGAAGCATAGAGGCAAAATCGGTATCAGCATCAACACGCCAGACATCAGTATCCGGTGAAAGACTCGCAAGCAGTACATCAGCATCCGCTATACCAAAATCAGCAAGCACAAGCTGACGACCGCCCTCAATATTCTCTCTTGATGATACACTGTTCAACTGAGCAGTTTCGGCTGAACCCACTCCATTAGTCATAATAACATATTCGATATTCATAAGGCACCCCTTAAAAGTTTCGCATTACAGTGAGAAGAGCAATTTCATTCATAACGCACAAAGAGATAAAGCAATCTCTTCCATAACAAAAAAAATACAGTAAAAACCCATACTCGGAAACAGACCGATATAACTATACAATCTAATAAAATTAGAAGTCTCTTTTCAAAACGTGTTGAGCTTTTTAATCAAAAAAAACGCCGCACAAAAAAACATATTTTGCTATTAAAAAACAACTTAAAGAAAAAACAGACTTAATTCTTAACAAAAAAAACCTGTATCAGGGAACACCAAGCCCCGGCTCAGCAAACTTTCTTTGCTGCAAACATCACGAACATTCGTGAAAAAAATAACAGAAAAACGAAAAAAAATAAAAAAGGCAGTACCCTTTTAACAAGTGTACTGCCTTTTTTATGCTCCGCGGGCAGGACTCGAACCTGCAACCCTGCGATTAACAGTCGCATGCTCTACCATTGAGCTACCGCGGAATGTTTGTGCGCAAATATAATTTTCATTTTGAAATTACAAAAGAGAAAATTCTTTTTTTAGCCTCTTCATCAGAATAAACAGCGAATGAGAGCATTGCGCCATCTTTTCATTTTCCATAATAATTTTTGTACATTAATGCTCTTTTATTGAAAAAAGGAAATCTATGCCTAAAAGCAAGTCTCCTGTAGAGATTCGTATCAGCACTCTGGCGGAAGGAGTCAATGAATTCCATTTTAAGTGCCTGGCCTCTAATTTTGAAGGAAGGCAACTCGCTGAATCTGGTTTTTCAGATGGTATAGATGTTCTGGTTGCTGTGCAAAAAGGTTCGGATGAGATAGCCCTGACAATCAAAACATCCGCGTCAGCGTTGTTGACGTGTGATCGATGCCTCGCTCCGGTTCCACAAGTATTGACGAACAATCTCAATATTATCTATACCTTTACGCCTCCTTTTGATGGAGAGCATGATAGAGGGGAAGAGTACCGATACATAGCAAAAAACGCCGAATATATTGACCTTACTGAGGATGCTGGTGATATGTTGATGTTATCATTGCCAATGAAAGTAACCTGTATAGATAATCCTGAATGCAAACTGTATTCAACCACAGAAGTCCAGGAAAATAGAGAAGATAGTAAGCACACTGCTGAAGGAAAAAGCGCTTGGCAGGAGTCGCTTGAAGCATTAAAAAGAGATATTGTTTAACTGACCATATAATTAAAAGAGTCGTTCCATGGCAAACCCTACCTGTAAAATGTCTAAATCCCGCAGGGATAAAAGACGCGCCCAATTCAATGCCCGCACAAAACCGGCAATGACCGTTAATTGCCCTAACTGTGGCGAGCCAACGCTTCCTCATCGTGCCTGCCGCCATTGCGGTCACTATAAAGGAAGAAATGTTGTACCTAAATTAGCAAAGAGTTAAGAAACTCATTAACGAAAGATAAGAACTCCATCATGTTGACCATTGTTGTTGACGCCATGGGCGGTGACCATGCTCCTGCCTGTGTCATCGAAGGAGCTGTTCAAGCTTTGCAGGAGAGTAATAACCGATTTAATATTATTCTGATCGGTCAGTCCGATAAAGTAGAGCCTCTTCTTGCAGCTCAAAACTGCAATGAACTGAACCTGACGTTTATCCATGCATCCGAAGTTGTGACCATGGATGACACTCCTGCAACCGCAGTCAAAACAAAGCAGGACTCCTCACTTGTCAAAGGCTTGCAGCTTTGTAAAACAAAACAGGCTGATGCTTATGTCAGTGCCGGCAATACCGGCGCACAGATGGCAGCATCGCTGTTTGTGCTTGGTCGTCTGCCCGGAGTTCTTCGCCCAACAATTTATGCGTACTTCCCTCGCCTTGGTGAGGGATTGACGAATATTGTCGATGTTGGTGCTAATGTTGATTGCAAACCTGAGCATCTTGTACAGTTTGCTGAAATGCTCACCATTTATCAACGTTATGGTGCCGGAATTGACAAACCAGTGACAGGCCTTCTTAATATTGGTGAAGAAGAAGGTAAAGGCACTGAAATATTAAAACAGACTTACGCTCTTCTCAAAGAAGCCGACAAACAGGGAAAAATCACGTTTATCGGTAATATTGAAGGGCATGACATCTTGAAAGGCAACGCATCAATTGTTGTATGCGATGGTCTTGTGGGTAACACAATCCTGAAATTTGGTGAAAGTATTCCTGGATTTCTGGGAACACTGTTCAAACAGTCACTTGAAAAAATGGTCAGCTCCGGTCAAATGAGCAACGATGTTGCAACCTTGACAACAGGCATGTTCAAGTCGATGTTTGAGCCGTTTGATGTTGAAAGATTTGGGGGTGTTCCATTTTTAGGCGTCGATGGCATTTCCATTGTAGGCCACGGGCGTTCATCGTCAAGAGCCATCAAGAATATGATTTATATGGCTGAGCACATGATTGAAAAGAGAGTCAATCAGCATATCGCGGAAGTTTTGTCGGAACAATAGAAAGAAAAACTGCATACAACGCATGAAAGCTGCAATTACGGCAACAGCCAATTTTTTACCTGCTGATATTCTGAGCAATCACGACCTTGAGCTTATGCTTGAAACGAACGATGAATGGATTCGTTCACGAACAGGTATTGGCGAGCGCAGAATCCTCAAAGATCCAACCAAAGCAACGGCGTACATGTGCGGCGAAGTTGCCCGTCAGCTTCTCGAAAAAAGGCAGATCGCAGCAACCGATATCGATTTGATTATTGTTGCCACCATGACCCCCGATATGCTTTTTCCATCAACGGCATGTTTCGTACAAAGCATTATAGGAGCAACAAATGCGTGGGCGTTTGATCTTAACGCAGCATGTTCAGGGTTTCTGTATGCCCTCAATACCGCTGCCCGCTTTATCGAAAGTGGTGCACACAAAAAAGTGATGGTACTTGGCGGCGATAAAATGTCATCAATTATTGATTATACCGATCGCTCAACAGCCATTCTTTTTGGTGATGGAGCCGGTGGTGTTCTTCTTGAACCGGCAAAAGATGAGAGTTTTGGTATTCTCGATGCACGGCTCTATGCTGATGGCACAAATGGCAAAGAGCGTCTGTTAATGACTGGTGGCGGCAGCCTGCATCCCTCTACACATGCGACCATTGATAAAAAGATGCACTACATTTTTCAGGATGGTCGGCAAGTCTTTAAGGCAGCAGTCACAGCAATGGCCAATGTTGCCACTGAAATTATGAGTCGCAATAATCTGAATTCCGAAGATATCGGCTATCTCGTCCCGCATCAGGCAAATCAGAGAATTATTGATGCCACCGGCGAACGTATGGGCATTGATCCAAGTAAGGTTTTCTCAAATGTCGCCCGTTATGGCAACACAACAGCAGGCACCATTCCAATCTGTCTTGCTGAACTTGACGAGCAAAAGAAACTGCATAGTGGCACAAATCTTGTTTTAGTCAGCTTTGGCGCTGGCTATACATGGGGCGGTATCTACATTAAATGGCAATAACACCTTTCATGAAAGCTTTTGTATTTCCGGGACAAGGCTCCCAGTACTGCGGTATGGGCAAGGATATTTATGAAAATTTCCCCGCAGCCCGCACCATGATGGAGAGAGCCAACGAAATCCTCGGTTACTCTATTACCGATATTATGTTTTCTGGAAGCGAAGAACAGTTGCGCCAGACAAACTATACACAACCAGCTATTTTTCTGCATAGCATTGCCATTGCATCCCTGCTCGGACGCACCGATGTTGCCATGAGTGCCGGTCACAGCCTCGGCGAATACACCGCACTCTGCTTTGCCGGCGCTATCAGTTTTGACGATGCCGTACGCATTGTGGCAAAACGAGGCTCCCTGATGCAGAATGCCGGGCAACAAAATCCAGGCACAATGGCCGCAATTATCGGTATGCCTGATAGTGCACTTGACGCACTGCTTGAAGAGGCTGGAACAGATGGTATAGTACAAGCGGCAAACTTCAACTCTCCAGGGCAAATTGTTCTTTCAGGTAATAGTGCTGCAGTAAAAAAAGCTGTAGCCCTCGCGCCCTCTAAAGGCGCCCGTATGGCAAAAGAACTGGTTGTATCAGGCGCTTTCCACTCTCCATTGATGAAACCCGCTGAGCAAGAGTTAGCGGCAGCACTCGCCGATATAACAATCAACAACGCAGAGATTCCTGTTTGTATGAACGCAGTGGCACGCCCAATCACCGATGCTGCTGAAATTCGCGAGAACCTTATTTTACAATTGACCAGCTCCGTGCTCTGGACACAATCCATTGAGGCAATGGTCAAAAGTGGTATGAATGAGTGCGTTGAAGTTGGACCGCAAAAAGTATTACAGGGACTTATAAAACGAATTGATAAAAGTGTTACCACCAGTGGTGTTGATACTGCAGTGGATGTTCAGGCACGGCTCTAATTATTTCTAATATCAACCAACAAAAACATTATGTTTGAAGGGAAAATTGCCGTTGTAACAGGCGCCGCACGCGGGATTGGTCAAGCTATTGCATACAACCTTGCAGCTAAAGGTGCTGATCTTGTCCTTTGCGATATCAAGGCGGAATGGCTCAATGAAACTGCTGAAGGTGTAGAAAAATTAGGTCGAAAAGCCATTTGCTTTGAACTTGATGTTACCAACGCCACGGCTGCACAAAACGTCTTTAACGACATTGCTGCACAAACTGGACGCATTGATATCCTTATCAACAACGCAGGTATCACTCGCGACGGATTGCTCATGAGAATGAGCGAAGAGGATTGGGATGCCGTACTCACTGTTAACCTGAAAGGCACCTTTGCCTGCACAAAAGCAGTCAGCCGAATTATGATGAAGCAGCGTTCAGGTGCCATCGTCAATGTTGCTTCAATTATTGGCATTATGGGCAACGCCGGTCAAGCCAACTACGCTGCATCAAAAGGCGGAGTTATCGCTTTTACCAAATCTGTTGCCAAAGAGCTTGCGTCACGCAACATTCGCGTTAATGCTGTTGCTCCAGGGTTTATTGCTTCCAAAATGACCGATGCTCTTTCAGAAGATGTTAAAAACAAAATGCTTGACGCTATTCCACTGAGCCGGTTTGGCCAGCCCGAAGATGTTGCAAATCTTGTTTCATTCCTTGCTGGAGACGAATCAGCTTACATTACAGGTGTGGTTATCAACATCAGTGGCGGTATGGTCATGTGATTTGGGTAAGCATGTTTTCTTTTTATATTGACTCACTTTTCAAGAATTTTTATTGAAACAACCAAACGTTTAATCAGGAGAACACATTATGACGCAGGCAGAAATTAAAGATAAAGTGTACGATATTATCGTCAGCAAAATGGGTGTCAACAAAGATCAGATCAAAACGGAATCAAAATTTTCCGATGATCTTGGTGCCGATTCGCTCGATACCGTTGAGCTTATCATGGAACTTGAGAGTGAATTTGACGTACAGATTCCTGATGAAGATGCAGAGAAAATCGGCACTGTTCAGCAGGCTATCGATTACATCGTCAGCAAAAAATAACATCCGCATTTAAAATTTTAGCAAAGCAGGCAAACAGCAAAACACACAGTTATGGCTCAAGAGCGGAAAAGAATTGTCATTACCGGAATAGGTGTTTTAACGCCTATTGGTCTTACCAAAGAGGATTTCTGGGATTCGCTCTTCAATGGCAAGAGTGGTGCCGCACCAATCACCTATTTTGACACCACAAATTTTGCGACAACATTTGCCTGCGAGCTGAAAGGATTTTCGGCTGACAGCTATATCGATAGAAAAACTGCCGACAGGATGGATCCCTATTGCCAGTATGCTGTTATTGCAGCAGATCAAGCACTGATCGATTCAGGACTTGATCTCAAAGAGATTGACCCGCTGAGAATCGGCGTTGTACACGGGTCAGGTATTGGTGGCATGACCACCTATGAACAGCAGTTCAAAACATTTCTTGAGCGTGGTCCTCGCCGTATCAGTCCATTCTTTATTCCCATGCTCATCCCCGACATTGCGGCTGGTCAAATTTCCATCCGTCATGGGTTAATGGGTCCAAACTATGCTACCTCTTCAGCTTGCGCCACATCGCTCCATGCAATTATGGACGCATACATGCTGATTCAGGCAGGCATGGCTGATTATATGGTGTGCGGCGGTTCAGAAGCCCCAATCACGCAAATGAGTGTTGGTGGATTCAACTCGGCCAGAGCACTCTCTACAGCAAACGACAGACCTCAGCAAGCCTCACGCCCTTACGATCGCGATCGTGACGGTTTTGTGATGGGAGAGGGCGGTGGATCATTGATTCTGGAATCCCTTGAGTCCGCTAAAGCTCGTGGAGCAAAGATATATGCTGAAATTGTCGGTGTTGGTGCAACTGCCGATGCTTACCATTTAACAGCCCCGCATCCTGAAGGGCTTGGCGCAGTCAATGCTATGAAAACAGCATTAAAAATTGCCGGTATTGCGCCAGAAAACATTGATTATATCAACACGCATGGCACGGCAACTCCACTTGGCGACTTGGCAGAAATCTCTGCCATTAAAACACTTTTTGGAGAACATGCCTACAAACTCAACATCAGCTCTACAAAGTCGATGACCGGGCATCTCCTTGGTGCGGCCGGAGTCGTTGAGTCAATCGCGTGCCTTCTTGCCATGCAGCACCAGACGGTTCCGCCAACAATCAACCTCGACAATCTTGACCCGCAGGTTGACCTTGATGTAACACCAAATACACCGAAAAAACGTAACATTGAGTATGCGCTGAACAATGGGTTTGGCTTTGGTGGACACAATGGTTCAATCATTTTCAGAAACGGCGCTTCACTCTGATAAAACCATTGCTGCCTGTGGAGCAATTGTGGCAAAAACTGACAGCATTTGCCTTTCATCAAAAAGGCAAATCCGGCACTGAACAAGCCGCGAGCACACTTTCGCCTGAAACAGCACTCTACCTCCAAGAGCTTGGTGGTGAGGTGATTAGCAACATGCTGCTTTATCAAACAGCGTTGACTCACCGCTCGCTCGTGCATGATACAGCATCGGTCGATGCTGTAGAGTCGAATCAGCGTCTTGAGTTTCTTGGCGACTCAGTGCTTGGTTTATTGATTGCCGACTACCTGTTCAAAAATTTCCCTGAAAACGCTGAGGGTGAGCTTTCAAGCACACGCGCAAAAATTGTCAACAGCAAATCCCTTGCTGAATTTGCGCGAAGCATCAAGCTCGGTCAGCATATCCTCCTCGGAGAATCCGCAGATCATTACAATATCAGAGAGAGCGAATCCGCTTTAGCCGATGCCTTTGAGTCCATCATAGGCGCCATCTATCTCGACAAAGGATTACAAAAAGCCTATGATTTTGTGATTCGCCATATCATTGAACAACCAAATTTCAGCACCATTATTGCTGAAGAGCAGAATTATAAAAGCCGCCTGATCGAATACACCCAATCGCATCACATGCCACCACCACTCTATACCGTTATCGAGGAGACCGGTGCTGAGCACAATAAACGCTTTACCGTTACTGTTCAATGCAATAATCAAGTGCTTGGCACAGGCACAGCCCGCCGAAAAAAAGATGCCGAACAAATCGCAGCTAAAGAGGCAATGGAGAAAATTAGCGAACAAAATTGCTCTGAAAATAATCCTGTAACCGGCAGTTCTTGAAACAACTCCCTTATTACTCCGGGAACGCTGAGCTCCAGCTCGGCATATCAACCTTTGCCGAGCTGGAGCTCGGCGTTCGCGGGATAAATACCGCTAATGAAAAATAATTTCTGATTGTCTTGAGCTTCTCTTTCCCATCTTCTATATTAAACGCACAGTTATAAACACAGAGCCACACCTCAAGCCGCACAAGCACCATGAGAGAAAAACTGATTTTTGATCTTTCCCGCAAGGGACGCAAGGGCTATAGCCTCTCCGGAAACGATTGTCCTGAACTCCCGTTGGAGAGTATCCTTCCCTCAACGTTTCTGCGCAAGGCTCCTGCCGAACTGCCGGAAGTCTCAGAGAATGAGGTTGTACGCCACTTTGTACGCCTCTCGAACCTGAACCACCACGTTGATAAAAACATGTACCCTTTGGGAAGCTGTACCATGAAGTACAATCCCAAAATAAACGACTACACCTGCGATCTGCCGGGCTTCAGCGCCCTTCACCCCCTGCAGCCAGCAGCAACCACACAAGGAGCATTGCAGCTCATGTATGAACTGGCGGAGATGCTTCGAGAAATTGCAGGCATGGCTGCCGTTACCCTTCAACCAGCCGCGGGTGCGCATGGTGAGTTAACCGGAATTCTGCTTATCAAAAAATACCACGAAGCGCACGGCTCTAAACGCCACAAACTGCTTGTGGTGGACTCAGCACACGGCACAAATCCAGCCTCAGCCGCATTAGCCGGTTATGAAATTATCTCCGTCAAAGGCAATGCTGATGGACGCACCGATCTTGATGATCTGCGGAGCAAGCTTGATGGCGATGTTGCCGCGCTGATGCTGACCAACCCAAACACTATCGGCTTGTTTGAAAAGGAGATCCAGACAATTTCAAACATGGTGCACAATAATGGCAGTCTGCTCTACATGGATGGTGCCAATATGAATGCCCTTCTCGGTATCACCAGACCTGGCGACATGGGATTTGATGTTGTGCATTACAATCTGCACAAAACCTTTTCTGCCCCGCATGGCGGCGGCGGCCCTGGCAGCGGCCCTGTCGGTGTCAGCGAAAAGCTTGTGCCTTACCTTCCTGTTCCAATTATCGAGAAGGAAGGAACAACCTATAAACTCACTTATGACCACCCGGAAAGCATTGGTAGAATGATGAATTTCTACGGCAACTTTGCCGTACTGGTGAGGGCATACACCTACATCAGGATGCTTGGTCCCGATGGATTGCGCCGTGTCTCTGAAAATGCCATCATCAACGCCAACTACCTGCTCAGTCTCCTGCTTGATAGCTACGACCTGCCCTATCCGAAACCGGTCATGCACGAGTTCTGCCTTTCGGGAGACCGACAGAAAAAAGCTTATGGTGTCAAAACGCTCGATATTGCAAAACGCCTGCTCGACTACGGCTTTCACGCGCCAACCATCTACTTCCCGCTCATCGTCAGTGAAGCGCTGATGATTGAACCAACTGAAACAGAAGCAAAAGAGACGCTCGACATCTTTGCCGAAGCGCTGCTCAGTATTGCCAGAGAGGCTGAAACTGAACCGGATATGGTACGTTCAGCCCCCATAACAACACCAGTCAAACGACTCGATGAAGCGATGGCCTCAAGGCAGCTCAACATCTGCTGTTCGATATGAAGAAAAGAATACCATTGCTCTTTTCAGGTCTCCTGATTTTACTGTTTTTCCTCTCTCCTGCCGCAACGGTGCTTGGTATGCAAAAACCCGGCACCGCTGACTGGTGCGCTCAGCAGATTTTCAGCCGTAAGGATGCTCGCATTGAGGAGAATCTGCAACGCATGAGCCTCGCCGAAAAAGTTGGGCAAATGATTATTGCCCAGATTGAACCGCACGATATCACCCCTGCACATAAAGAGTATCGCCTCTTGAGCCGATTGGTGCAAGAAGGGAAAGTTGGTGGCATCATGTTTCTCAAAGGTGATGTTGTAACTGCAGGTACATTGGTCAATCATTTTCAGTCAATAGCGCCCCATCCTATCCTGATCAGTTCAGATATGGAACGGGGTGTTGCCATGCGGCTGAGCGGAGCTACTGAGTTCCCGCCAAACATGGCTGTTGCGGCAACACAGGATCGTGATCTTGCTGAAGAGATGGCAGAGGCAATTGCTGAAGAGGCGACATTAATCGGCATTCACCAGAACTATGCACCAACCGTTGACCTGAACAGTAATCCGCTCAATCCTATAATCAATACTCGCTCATTTGGCGACGGCATTCCGTTAACAATAAACATGTCGAGCGCAATTATTAAAGGACTGCAATCAAACGGTATTATTGCTACGGCGAAGCACTTCCCAGGGCATGGCGATGTAACGGTTGACAGCCATTTTACCCTCCCCGTACTGCAGGCTGATCGTCACCAGCTCGACAGTTACGAGCTTATTCCCTTCAAAGCCGCGATTGAAGAGGGTGTCATCAGTGTGATGGTTGGTCATCTGGCTGTACCGAAAGTTACAGGAACAATGGAGCCAGCCTCAATCTCAAAGAGTATTGTGACCGATCTTCTACGGAAAGAGCTGGGATTTCAGGGATTGATTATCACCGATGCCTTGAACATGAAAGCGCTCTACACTGGGCAGAACGTTGCAGAAATCTCGGTAAAAGCAGTACAGGCTGGCAACGATCTTCTACTCTTTTCGCCCGATCCAGAACTTGCACACAGCTCAGTGGTTAAAGCGGTAGAAGATGGCATTATTCCGATGGAACAGATTGATGCTTCGGTGCGCAGAATTCTGCAGGCAAAAACTTGGCTGAATATTGAAAAACGGCGTGTTGTTGATCTTGAGGAAATCAATGCGGATGCAACCCCTAAATCGCATCGCAATCTTTCCAGAAGAATCGACTCACGCGCCATAACACTGGTAAGCAATCCTGATCAAGCTCTGCCGTTGCAAGCCTCAGAAGGTATTCTTAACATTGTGTTACAGGATAGAGTTAATAATGAAACCGGCAAAGCATACATCCGGCAGCTTAACCGTTTTTATGCCGCCAATCATGTGCGCATAAATACAAAAACAGATTCACTCGGTTACGCCAATGCCACCGATCTGGCGACAAAGGCGCAAGTGGTTCTTGTGGCATCATTCAGCCAGGCACTCTCAAGCTCAGGCAAATTGCGACTTAATAACGCCCAACAGCAGTTTATCCACTCACTGGTACAGATTGTACCAAAAGAGACGCCAATCATTCTACTCTCTTTTGGCACTCCATACATCATCAACTATTTTCCAGAAATAACGAACTACCTCTGCACCTACTCCTTTGGCGACAATTGTGAAGAGTTAGCGGTTGATGTTTTACGAGGCGCATTGACGCCGCACGGAATTTTACCCATCTCACTGCAGGGAACTCCGCGCTGACAGCGCATAGAACAAAATTATCACTGAACGATTTTATAGTTCAATTATGGGAAAAACCATTCGGGATGAATCAACTGCCAGCGCTTATTGGGCTGCAGTCAACACCTTCTGCTCACTGCAGGATGTTCATGTTATTGCTGATGCACCAGTCGGCTGCTATAACTTGGTAGGAGTAGCCGTCATCGACTATACCGATGCCGTACCCTATCTGGAGAACTTTACCCCGACCAGCCTTACCGAAAAAGAGATAGCCTCATCCGGCAGTTCGGAAATTGTGCGCGAAACCATCGAAAAACTACAGACACCCGGGCGGCAACTGATTCTGGTATCGAGCGCTGAAAGCGAGATGATCGGCAGCGACCATGAGCGGATGCTCAGCATGAAATACCCTGATATTCGCTTCTTCCCCTCAAACTCCCTTGGTGAAAACGAGTGGCAAGGCCGAGACCGTGCTTTGGTGTGGCTCAACGAGACATTTGGAGACAACACTCCAGCCACCGTGAAGCAAGGCACCGTTTCAATTATCGGGCCAACCTATGGCTGCTTTAACAGCCCCTCTGATCTGGCGGAAATAAAACGCCTTATTGCGGGAGTTGGTGGTGAACTGCTGCACGTTTATCCCTTTGAAAGCTCACTCCGAGATGTGGCTGACCTTAAAAACTCCGATGTTCTTGTGGTGATGTATCAGGAGTTCGGTCAATCCCTGGCACAAGCCTTAGGCCGACCTGTACTCCATGCGCCATTCGGTATCAGCGAAACTGAGCTCTTTATTCATGAACTTGGGCGTCTGCTCAACAAAGAAGAGCAAGCCACTGCATTTCTCAAAAAGGAAAAACAGACAACGCTCAAGCCACTCTGGGATCTCTGGCGAGGTCCACAAGCTGAATGGTTCCCGACCATCCGGTTCGGTGCCACCGCCGCAAAAACCTATGCGCACGGGCTTAAAACATTTCTGGCTGACGAAATGGGTATGCAATGCCTCTTCAGCCACGATACTGCAGAAGCCGACAACACCCTCATCAGGGAGGAGATTCAGCAGAAGCAGCCACAGTTCCTCTTCGGCAGAATTGTCGATAAAATCTACCTCGCGGAGCTCGATGCCAAAACGCGCTTCATTCCGGCAGGCTTCCCTGGCCCAATCGTACGCAGGGCACTTGGTACACCTTTCATGGGGCACAGCGGCACTATATATCTCCTGCAAGAGATAGTGAACTCCTTGTACGATATGCTGTTCAACTTCCTGCCTCTGAATCGCCGCACGGCTGTTGAAGAGCCTTCGCAAAAAGTTGCATGGAGCAATGAAGCCAATGCGCTTTTGACCGAAATTGTCAAAAAAGCACCGTTTATCAGTCAAATATCTTACGGAAGAGAGCTCAAACGGAAAGCAGAACTGCTCACACTGAAACAAGGCAAAGAGTGTGTCACCCCGGAACTCTTGCTCATGATTAACTGATTTGGAAGAGTTTGATTTTTTACGTATTCTTAAAATCCACATTACGGAATCAGGGAAACCAGTTTTAGACTGAAACAGCCCCCCTGATCTGATAGAACTAACGTAAAGAGGCTGTATTGATATTTTTCCAGCAACGAAACCGCATTTTCGGTCATCTTTGTTTTGGAAACGAAACGACAGGAATCAGAAATGTCTGACAATCAGGAAACACTGGCTGTAATAGCCCTTACCCTGCCGGACGGGAGTGTTAAAACATTTCCATCGGGCACAACAGGCAACGATGTTGCACTCTCCATCGGCCGCAAACTTGCGCAAGACGCGTTAGCGCTTACCGTTAATGGTGTTGCCGTTGACCTTGCCAAACCTTTAGTCGCTGATGCGGCAATAGAGATCATTACCTTCAGCTCTCCTGAAGGACCCGATATTTTCTGGCATAGCTCCAGCCATTTGATGGCACAGGCAATTGAAGAACTCTACCCGGGAAGTAAATTTGGTGCAGGGCCTTCAATTGAGCAGGGATTCTACTACGATGTCGCCTCTGAGCATCGCTTCCGTGAAGAGGATCTGCGCAGCATTGAAAAGCGTATGCTTGAAATCAGCAAGCGCGATACTCCTGTACAGCGTGAAGAGATGAGCCGTCTCGATGCCATACACTTCTTCAAAAGTGTTCGCAACGATCCCTATAAAGTTGAAATTCTTGAAGAGACGCTCAAAAACGTCGAAACCGTCTCACTCTACCATCAGGGCGATTTTACCGATCTCTGTACCGGTCCACATCTGCCATCGACATCAAAAGTGAAGGCAGTGCTTCTCACCAACATCTCCTCATCATACTGGCGTGGCGATTCGGCACGAGAGCAGATGCAGCGCATTTACGGCATTACCTTCCCATCCGACAAGTTATTGAAAGAGCATGTTGCTCGCCTGGAGGAGGCAAAACGGCGTGACCATCGCAAACTTGGCGCAGAGCTTGAGCTCTTCATGATCTCTCCGGAAGTTGGCAGTGGTTTGCCAATGTGGCTGCCAAAAGGCGCGATTATCCGTACCGAACTCGAAGCTTTTCTCAGGGAAGAACAGCGCAAACGCGGTTATCTTCCTGTCTATACGCCCCATATCGGCAATATTGAACTCTACAAACGTTCAGGTCACTACCCTTATTACAGCGATTCGCAGTTTCCACCGCTCACCTATCATGATGAAGATGGAAAGCAGGAGCAGTATCTTCTTAAACCGATGAACTGCCCGCATCACCACCTCATCTACAGCTCAAAAATGCGCAGCTATCGCGATTTGCCACTGCGTTTAACGGAATTTGGAACAGTCTATCGCCATGAACAGTCTGGTGAGCTGAATGGTCTTGCTCGTGCTCGCGGCTTTACGCAGGACGATTCGCACATCTACTGCCGCCCCGATCAACTTGTTGACGAAATATGCAGTGCCATTGAGCTGACTCAATTTGTCTTTGGAACGCTTGGTTTTTCAGAAGTGCAGACTCGCCTTTCATTGCACGACCCCGACAATCAGGCAAAGTATGGTGGCACAGCAGAGGTATGGGAACAGGCTGAAAAAGATGTCAAAGAGGCGGCTGACCGCATGGGTATCGACTACTTTATCGGTGTTGGCGAGGCAAGCTTCTATGGCCCAAAAATTGATTTTATTGTGCGTGACGCTCTCGGTAGAAAGTGGCAGCTTGGTACAGTACAGGTTGACTATGTTATGCCGGAACGCTTCGACCTCACTTATATTGGCAGCGACGGGCAGAAACACCGTCCTGTGGTCATTCATCGCGCACCATTTGGCTCTATGGAGCGTTTTATTGGTGTTCTTATTGAGCATACGGCTGGCAACTTCCCTCTCTGGCTCGCCCCAGTTCAGGCGGTCGTGCTCCCGATTGCTGAAGATGTGCATGAGTATGCAAAAAATGTTCAGCAATCTCTTTTTGATGCTGGTATTCGTGTTGAACTTGACACCAGAAGTGAAAAAATCGGCAGGAAAATTCGTGATGCTGAAATAAGCAAAGTCCCTTGTATGATTATTATCGGGCAGAAAGAGCAGGAGAGTGGCGAAGTTTCGTTACGCCGTCATCGCGTTGGTGATGAAGGGCGATTCAGCGTCAATGGACTGATCGACAAGCTCAAAAAAGAGATCACCGGAAGAATCTGACCATTTAAATAAATCCTCAACGCATGAAGAAACAAAAGGTTACGACTCAAAAGCCGAAACTCACCTATCGAGTCAACGAACAAATTCGTGTTCCGGAAGTCCGCATGATTTTTCCGGATGGAACACAGCAAGTGATGTTGACCATTGATGCCAAGCGGGTAGCCGAAGAGCGGAATCAAGATTTAATCGAAGTTCAGCCAAACGCTGAACCGCCGGTATGCAAGTTCGACAACCTTGGTCGGTTGTTGTACAAAATGGACAAGCGTGATAAGGATCTCAAGAAAAAACAGAAGACCACGACCCTTAAAGAGCTTCGCTTCCATCCGAATACCGACAAGCACGACTTCGATTTTAAAACGGCTCATCTTGAAGAGTTTCTGCGCAAAGGGAATCGAGTCAGGGCTACAATTGTTTTTCTCGGGCGCTCTATTATCTATAAGGATAAGGGCTTAGAGCTTGCTGAACGTTTAACCGAAAGGCTCAGCATTGTCAGTACTCGTGATGGTGACCCTAAATTTGAGGGCAAAAAGCTTTTTGTGTATTTCGATCCCGACAAAAAGAAAATTGATGCGTACGACCGCATCAGGGCAAAAACAAATCAGCCCGCACCACCGCCACTTGCTCCGCTGGCTCCCGAGGATCTGGAACTGACTGAAGAAGAGTAATTCGAGGATATTGGAAGGTTTTATCTATAAAAAAAATAAAGGACGATCATGCCGAAAATGAAATCTCACCGTGGCGCATGCAAACGGTTTAAAACGACAGCATCCGGAAAAATCAAGCGTGAACGCATGAATGGATCGCATAACCTTGAGAAGAAGAACAGAAAACGCTCACGCCGACTCCATCAGGCTGCACTGCTTGAAGGAAAAAAAGCGCAGCAGATTAAACGGATGATACTGGCGTAAATTTTTAACATTAACTCGACACAACGATGCCTAAAGCCAATAATGCCGTTGCCTCAAAAGCACGGAGAAAAAGAGTATTAAAAAAAGCCAAAGGATTCTGGGGATCACGCGGCAATGTTTTGACCGTCGTCAAGCACGCGGTCGATAAAGCAGAACAGTATGCCTACCGCGACCGTCGCGTTAAAAAACGCACGTTCCGTTCGCTCTGGATTATGCGCATTAACGCTGCTGCACGTTTAAATGGAACGACCTACTCAAGATTGATGGATGCTATGCTGAAGCAGAATCTTGAAATTGACCGTAAGGCACTTGCAGAAATTGCGGTAAGCGATTCTGCTGCATTCACAAAGATTGTTCAAGCGGTTATCAAATAAGTTTTTACACCCCGTTATTATAATGGAAAACAGCATTCGCAGTTTACAGCAGGAGCTTCTTGATTTTGAGATTACAGCGCAGGCGGATATTGAAGCCTTCCGTCTGAAATATACTGTTCGGAAAGGGCTCATTGCAGCTCTTTTCGGCAAGCTCAAATCGGTTGAACCTGCTGACAAACCGCGAATTGGTCAGTTGCTGAACCAGCTCAAGCAGACGGCTGATGCAAAGCTCACCGAAGCCGAGGAGAGACTTGCATCAACCGAAAGCAGCAGCAATCCCTGTATTGATCTCACTCTCCCCGGACGCCGCTCGTTCACCGGCAGCGAACATCCGGTACAGAAAGTGCTTGGCGAAATGAAGCAGATCTTTTCAGCTATGGGATTCAGCATAGCAACCGGCCCCGAACTTGAGCTTGACAGCTACAACTTCGACATGCTGAACTTTCCGCCCGACCACCCCGCTCGCGACATGCAGGACACCTTTTTTATCACCAGCGGCAACCCCGGCTCCGACGTGCTCCTCAGAACCCACACCTCCCCGGTGCAGGTGAGAGTGATGCTCGACCAGAAACCGCCCATACGGGTAATCTGCCCGGGCAAGGTTTACCGCAACGAAGCCATCAGCTCCCGAAGCTACTGCGTCTTCCATCAGCTCGAAGGGCTCTATATCGACAAGAATGTCTCTTTCGCCGACCTCAAGGCCACCATCTACTCCTTCGCCAAACAAATGTTCGGCACCGATGTCAAAATCCGGTTCCGCCCAAGCTTTTTCCCCTTCACCGAACCATCAGCCGAAGTCGATGTCACCTGCTACCTCTGCGGCGGCAAGGGATGCAAGGTCTGCAAAAAATCAGGCTGGCTCGAAATCATGGGCTGCGGCATGGTACACCCCAACGTCATGCGCAACTGCGGCATAGACCCCGAAGAGTGGTCAGGCTACGCCTTTGGTATGGGCGTTGACCGCACGGTGCTGCTCAGGTACAAGATTGACGATATACGGTTGCTGTTCGAGAATGATTTGCGGATGTTGCAGCAGTTTGGGGCGTAGAGGAAGTGGTAGCCATCTTCAAGATCCCTCTCGGCAGAGTCAAAAATCCTCAACTGCATGACAGATTCCTTTTTATGCGCTCTTTGGTTTCTGCCCAGCCGGAGTGTTGCACCGTTCCTGCAGAAAAGGCTTCTCTCCTTTCGTTTACAATGTTCTCATGCCATGCCGGAGATTCAAATGCCGCCTCAAACAAGAAGACAAAATGTGCTATTCAATATCTGCATCAAACACATCAAACATTGCAGTCTCATCGTATATGAACGATTCCCTGATCATTTTCTAATACAAGTACCATAAAACCCAGCAAATGATTTTTTTTCTTCGGTTAGCTTCAGCTATCACATTTTCCCTTGATTTTTTCAGTTAAATAGCCGGTCGCTTTATCGTGCGTGAAGGATTCGCTCTTGATGCCGATCAGTTTTACCGTCAACCCTTGTTGGATAGCCTCACTTTTTCCGGACTGAGTATCTCCTTGACCGTGTCGTGCAGAAACTCCTACTCCGTGCCCATAAAATCAGGCTGAGGGTGTCTTGTTACGGCATTGCTTATTGATGATGGCGTACCATCACGCGGGCATCGAACAAATCTGTTGCAGAGCGGTTTTGCTGTTGTCGGTGTTGCGATTGCTACGCATCCCGTTTATAGGCAAATGTGTGTCATGGATTTTGCTGGTGATTATGCCACGAAGGCGGGCGAATAACAATGACCGCTGATGACGTTGACTTCACCAATGTGCCCTGCTTCTTATCGGTTCAGAAGCAGGGCATTCTCATCAGCGTTTTGCTGGATGTTGCATGAGCTTGATAATCAGCTTTTCGAGATCCTCATGTGTTTGTGCGCCTGGCTCAATTGCCTGCACTCTGCCATCTCTGCCGACAGCGAAGAGCAGCGGAACAACATTAATGCCACCTTGCACTTGAGCGCCAAAGCTTTTCAGAATTCCGGGATCGGCCATAATCACGGGATAGTTGATGTTATGCTCCCAAATGAAATCGGGCATCGCTTTTTCATTATCCTTATAAGCCATACCGATAAAGGTGAATCCTCTCTTTTCATACTTCTCCTGCAATGCAACCATTTCAGGAATCTCTTTACGACAGAAAGGGCACCACGATCCAAAAAAATTGACGATGTACGCTTTGCCGGCAAGCTGCTGGCTTGAAAGTGGTTCGCCCTGTACCGTTTTAGCTGAAAACACTGGCGCCATCACGGCACTTACAGCGGTTTTTCCTACTGGTTTCGCTTCAAGCATCTGATGGGGAGCCACTGCAAAGAGGCTGATAAGTGCAGTGGCAACCACAACTGCTTTTCCTTGTCTGTTCATAGGGCAAAATGTTAGCAAGAGCATCACTTGATTGTTGAGCTGGTGCATCCGAGAGATGTTCCCGATTGCTGCCGGTTATTCCCGCATGTGCTGCTCGATTGCTGTTCAACAATGGTGAGGCGATGCCCTCAATTCATAAAAACGTGTTTAAAGATAGTGCATATCAGGAAAAATCGAGTCCAGGATTATGACCGGCATTTTTCAGCATTGGAACGTTGAGCTTTTTGATTTCAACGGTTTTGACATCTTGCAGATGTGCTGCTACCGTCTCCCAAACTGGTTCACCCGGGGATTTTGCTCCCACGGTTGCCCATCCGGCAACGCGATATTTTTTCGATGCCTCCACCACTTCGCCATTATCAAGACGCATTTCATCAATACGCTTGCCAAATCCTGCCGCAGGATCAATACGGTAAGTCATACCGCCAACACGCACCATATCACCACCTTGCTGGTAATAAGGATCGGGATTAAACAGGTTATCAGCAACATCTTCAAGAATATTTTTTATTTCCGTGCCACTCATATCCCGCGCATAAGTTTCAGGATAGGTCATGCAGGTTTGATCGAGAACGTTTTCCATAGTGATGGTTTGCCCTGGCAGAACGCTCGTACCCCAGCGGAATCCCGGTGAAAGTGCGATTTGTGCATCGTTGCGTTTGCGCAAAGCATCGCAGATAACTTGATCAAACGGTCCATCAAAATTGCTACGGCGATAGAGCAGAGAACCAGCGGTGGCAAGTGGCTTTTGAAGTTTATCGAGATGTGGTGCCCTGATCTGGTTGATAAGTGCTTGCATACCACTGTGCGCTTTCAGCTCATTGGCAAAAACCGGCAGCAGCTTGTAGCGGAACTCTTTAACGCCGCCATTGCCAAGCTTCAAATCCATCACCGCAAGAAATTTTCCGTTTGTTCCTGCATTGGTGACCAATGTTCTGCCTGAAGCGTTGCGCACAACAAAAGGCTGCGGCACAGCATCGTGGGTGTGACCGCCAAAAATCACATCAATGCCGGTAACTTCACTGGCAAGTTTGATATCAACATCCATGCCATTATGTGAAATAAGCACAACCGCATCGGGTTTTTCTTTGGCACGGATTGTACGAACCAGCTCCTGCAGATCCATGGCATTAATACCAAATGTCCAGTTAGGAATAAATCTGCCTGGATTGGCGATTGGCGTATATGGAAATGCTTGACCAATCACGGCAATACGGTGCTTGCCCAACTCTTTCATAACATAGGGACGGAAAGCGTGCCCACTGTTTTCATCAAAAGCTTGAGCACCATTAAAGAGCGCATCCTCCTTTACTTTCACATTCTGTGCAACAAAGTCGCCTTTAAATGCCGCAAGGTTTTTCCGTACCTCCTCTTCGAGATAGGTAAACTCCCAGTGTCCAGTCATCACATCAACACCAAGCAGATTACACACCTCAACCATGTCGCTTCCTCGACTCCAGAATGCGGTTCCCGAACCTTGCCAAGTGTCGCCGGTATCAAACAGCAGAGTTTTGCTGGCACCAAATTCTCCGCGAGCTTTTTCAACAAGCGTTTTCAAGTGCGCAAAACCACCAAGCTTACCATATTTTTGCGCTGCTTCAACGTAGTTGAGTGGGGTGTATGCGTGTGCTAATGGCGTATTTGGAGAAATGCCATAATATTTCAAAAGTGAACCAGTCACCAAATGGGGCGGACGTCCAAAAGCTTCGCCAACACCGAGGTTCAAGTTTGGTTCGCGGTAGTAGATGGGCATTAACTGTGCATGGGTATCGGTAATGTGCATCAAACGCACATCGCCAAAACCCTGCATCTGATACATATCGCTGGTATGCGTTGCGCTGTTGGCAAGTCCTGGAACAAGCCCGGCGGCTCCAGCGATACCGAGAATCCGTAAAAAATCACGACGGGAAAGCTGCATAAAATTTGGTGGTTTAGTGATCGTGGGATTTGGTTATAATAGCCCTATCCCGCGTTTTTGGCGCAGGATAGTAACGTTTTCGGCACCGGCTCAAGATTATAGCTTGGGAATCAGCGTCTGCCAGCTCTTTTGCATGGAGTGTGCCTGTGCAACAGATTGTTGCCCCTCAAGCAGTGCATCTTGTGCCAATTTACTTGCCTCAGCTTCCTGACCGGCAGCAAGGGCGTCCTGTGCTTTTTTAATCAGCGCGGCAGTATCGCGCCATTCATACCCGAGGCTTGCCGCCTCTTTGCGTGCTGTTTCTGCCTGCTCAATTAATGCTTTGGCATCAGGTGCCGCAGCACGTAAGTCACCGGCACTCAGCATCACAGAGAGCAGGGCTGCAGTGGATAGTAGGTTCCTCTTCATTGCGTTCTCCTTATTTACGTGAAGCTGGTCCATTAAAAATCAAGCCGTTTGACATAACAGTCTCGAAAAACTCAAGGTTACGATACTCTTCGCTTTGCGGGGCAAATGCATTAGCGCCGGTGTCGTTCGTGCAGCCGCCATAGCGTTTGTGCAACGTGCCAATTTCACCCCATTTTGAGCGATAGACCGGGAAATGAGTTGTGTGACCAAGTGCAGGGCTGAGAATTTCCGCACGGAGACGTTTTCCGGCAAATTCCATGTGGCAACCTGCGCACGACATGTTCAACTTGCCATGCTTTGCATAGAAAAACTCTTTGCCCTTCATGTACGCTTTGTATGCACCTTCACTTGCAACCTTCACGTCAACCGGATTGCCTCTGCTGATAAAGGCCATATAGGCTGATATTTTTGCAATATCGCCACCTTTGCATGCAAGCGATTTCTCGCCGTTGGCAACGCGGCATTCGTTGATTGCCATCTCCAATGTTACAACAGTGCCCCTCTTTTCATCGAAGTAGGGGTAGTTATGGCGAACAGCGCCACCATTCGGGAAACAGCTTCCGTAGGTTTTACCATTGGCAAAAGGCTTTTCAAACAGCGCTTTGCCATCCTCAACGGAAAGCGCGTATGGCGGAAACTCCTCCATTTCCAACCATTGCTGTCGGGAATCAGCATCAATGGCATAAACTCCATTGGCATAATCCGCAAACGGAACATCAGGAAACTGCGCAGCAAAATAGTCTCTGAACGCCTTGATGTCGGCCTGTACTTTTGCTTGATAATCGACTGCTTCAGTACGAACTGTTGCAAGCAACATCAGGAGCACAAGCAGCGGAGCGAAAAAACGGTTACGCACTTTTTTTTTCATAGCACCTTGTCGGTTGAATTGTGAGTTACATTGCGCTGATAATGCTATCAGTTTTTTCTGTGCCACCTTTGCTGTCAACCCATGAAATACTGATGGTTTCACCAACAGCACCACCGGTAAACTGAAACGCCAGGTAAGGATCTTTTGACACACCAGGGCCAACTTCTGCTTGAAAAACAATCTCGCCCTTGTGCTGCGCGTTTATTTCAGTGATATAATGTCCGGGCACTATTTTACCAGTTTCATCTTTACGTCGCCCTGTCTCCATAACATGCTGTATGAGAATTTTGACAGAAACAACATTATCCTTTGCTATTGCTTTTATTTTCATAACACGAATCCTCTCTGATAATTATTTTAAAAAAATTGTTTTAGCCGCCGCAGCCGCCAATAGTTACTTTCACTTCACGCACTGTTCTGTAGAGTTTGCCGCCAGCTTGAACCAATACAATGATGTTCGCTGTTTTTGCCATGCGGAGTCGCAATGAAACGTCCGGCTTCATGCGTGGCATAATGTTGAACGATGCTACCAAAGGCGAGAAGTTCGCTTCTGAAAAGACCGAGATGCTTGATGCGCCAGCAATGGTCGTTGCAATGGAAACCGGCACATAAGCGCCATTTTCAGCAATTTCGGGGGATTTGATTTGAATTGCTGATGACTCCTCAATCGGCATGTTGCCATATTTGGCAGCAATTGCAGCAGCAAGCGTTTCCGATGTGAAAGCTGGTTGATTCCATGCAGCAAAAAGTCGTGCAGGAACAGCAGAAACAACAGCGGCATAAGCAATGGTGCCGGCTACGGATTTAAAAAATTGTCTACGGGACACACCCATACGAACCTCCTGAAAAATTTGTTGTTAAAAATCACCCTCACCGCGAGGTATTAATAATTGTTAATACTTGATACTAAAAAAACTACAAGCTGTACATGTAATCGACAACATAGTCAACCTCTTCCTTCGTCATAACACCATGTTTGCCAAATGGCGGCATCATGCTATGAGAATTTTTTGCCGTCGAATCCCATATCTGGCTGTGCAAGACACTGCGTTTTGGATAGCGCTGCTTCATCTGCAGCAGTGGAGGTCCTAAATTGCCCGCCATTTCGCCACCCGGTATCAGATGGCATGCAAGGCAATTGCCCTTACTGCCATCCAGCGCCAGTTTTTTGCCTTTTGCGATGTTCTCTTCACGAGAATCCGCTTGTCCCGATAAAGGCAGCATCAGGATGCTGACAGCAGCAATCATAGCGATTCGCTTCATCTTTCGTCCCTCTGTTGTTTGGTTACTGAAAAAGAAAGATTAACTGTATAAACTTAGCCCCAAATATCTTGCGTTATATTTTTATACCACCCCCATGCAAAGGTTGCCTCTTGATGGAGATGTTCATTATTGGCATCCATTGGCGTAACACCACCGGCACCGGGAATATCGACAATGCCACCCGCGCTGAGCTTGTACACGCCTGCCACAGAAATTGCATAATCATTGCCGACAAGGCTGTAGCAGGTACTTACCAGAGACGGCGCAATAGGAACTTGACCTCGAAAGAGGCTGACAATGGCCGCAGCAGCAACTTTACCCTGACTGCTTGCGGCAAAACCTGATTTTGGCATGTCGCCCGCATGGCAGGCATCGCCAACAACGTGAATTCCTGGATGGATGGTTGATTCAAAGGTTACGGGATGCACCGGGCACCAGCCACTCGCATCGGTCAAACCTGCATCAAAAGCAATTTTGCCCGCTTTTTGAGGTGGAATAATATTGATGAGCCCGCCAGCTTCATCGCCAAACTCGGTGGCAACGGTCATTGCCTCAGCATTCACTCCTTCAACTTTTCCTCCAGCCGTAGCGGCTCGCCACTCAATTTTTCCCGGATAAAGGCGCTCCCAACCCTGCATGAAGAGCTCCTGCTTGGAAAACTTCTCTTTATCGTCAAGAATGATGATTTTCGATTTTGGCTTGTATTTGCTCAAATACATTGCCATAAGGCTTGCCCTTTCATAAGGCGCAGCAGGGCAACGAAGCGGATTGGCGGGAGGGCAGATCAGCACATTGCTGCCATCCTTTAACGCAAGTAACTGTTTGCGTAACAGCAGAGTCTGGGCTCCAGCCTGAAAGCCATGAGGCATACTCTTTTCTGCAATACTCTTGCTATAACCTTGTATGGCCTCCCACTTAAAATCGATTCCAGGCGACACAATCAAGCGGTCATAATGCAGCACCTTGCCACTTTTCAGCGTAATTTTTGTCGCGACAGCATCAATCGTTACAGCCGTATCATTAATAACTGCAACTCGGTACTTTGTACGTAAAGCATTATAGGTATGGGTGATATCCGGCATTGTTTTCAAACCGGTCATCACCCAGTTACTGATAGGGCAAGTTTGAAAAACAGCTTTAGGTTCAACCAAGGTAATGGCAAGCGATGGATCGAGTTTGCGCAAATATTTTGCTGCTGTAGCACCACCAAAGCCGCCGCCAATAATAACAACATGGTTTTTAGCAGCAAATACTGGTGTTGCGGGAGTAAACACACCTAATGCCGCGCCGGTAGCGCCGGTAAAAAGCAGTTTACTGAAATCACGGCGAGACAGCTTTTGATCCATAGGGCACACTCCTGATTAAAACGCCAGAAAAGCAGCGATTCTTTAATATATCTCTCGAAATATAAGGGTAACGTCGGCGAAAATGCTTTTGTGCTTGTTCATCCCCTTGACATGTGGTTCATGCTGTTATATGGAGAATTGTGCTTACACCTTAACAAGAAAAGCAATATATGACTATATAGTAAAAATTTTAATCATTACTATTATTGCCAGCAAAAAATACGCTCTATTACTACCGAATGAATGCGTATGGTTGAACCTGTATTAATTCATACCTTTTCTCCATTATCCTCATTTTCCAAGCTCTGAGGTGCAATGCGGACAACGGAGAGCTTTAAGCGGCACAATACTGAGGCAGTATGGACACTCTTTTGTGGTTGGAGCCGTCACTTGTGGCTTCTCCTCACGACGCAACATATTAATGGCTTTCACAAGCAGAAACACAGCAAATGCCATAATGAGAAAGCTGATCACGGAGTTCAGAAAAAGCCCGTAGTTAATGGTAACTGCGCCAGCCGCCGTCGCATCGGCCAATGCAGCATAGGGCGCTTTCGCTTTTACCCCCTCTTTTAAGACGATGTAGAGATTAGTAAAATCGACACCGCCAATCAGCAAGCCCAAGGGTGGCATCAACACTTGAGCAACCAATGTTGTTACAATGCTGCCGAATGCACCACCGATAATAATACCAACTGCCATATCAACCACATTGCCGCGCATGGCAAACTCTTTAAACTCTTTAAGCATAACTTGTTTTCCTTATAATCACTACTTTAAAAAAAGTCTTATATCTTTTACTCTATTTTGTGGCTTTGCTATGCAAGTCAATTCGTGGTATCACTATCGAATTGCAATCCATCACTTGCTCCATTGGAGCGAATGCTCTCTTCAGAACGAAATGAGTCTCTTATATGCGAGAAATTTTTTCAACGCTTTTGTTCCATATCATGCTTGCACTCTTGCTTGCCATGACGTTCCCGCTACTTGATGATAATACACTCCACGCTGAAAAAAAGAAAATTATTCTTCAACATGCCGATACGCTTGAGGGAGGTGAAGAGAGTGGCACAAACTATCGTTCTGTTATTGGCAATGTGGTGTTTCATCACGACGCACTGACGCTGCAATGTGACCGTGCAACCGATTATCCAAAGGAGAATAAAATTGTGCTGCAAGGGCATGTTTTTTTGTCGGATAGCGTTATTGAGCTTTATAGCGATAGTGGAGTTTACTATCCTGAACGGCAAGTTGGTGAGCTGCGTGGTAACGTCAAAGGCCGAATGGTGGACAACACGCTTGCTGGTAAAGCCAAACGAGGCACGGTGAACATGCAGAGCAATCAGATAACGTTATATGATGATGTTCTGGTCTGGCATGGGGCGAAGCAGATCAGCGGCGACACCATTCTGTTGTCGTTTCAAGATGTCGCCGGCAAAAGTCAACGGAAAAGGATTAAACGTATAGACATTAAAGGCAACGCTTTTTTAGCCGCACGCGATAGTCTCTCTCGCTCACCGGTAGTGTTCGACCAGTTCAGCGGCAAGAATATGATGATCGCCTTTGATGATATGTCAAAATTCTCCGGAATCACCCTTACCACGCAATCCGAGAGCTTGTATCATTTGTACAACGAGCAGCAACAACCTGCGGGCATCAACTATTCAAGCGGTGACGTGATTCACATGTTTTTTGCAACCGGAAAGCTGAGGAGCATCAAGATTGCCGGCGGCGTGGAGGGAAAGCAGTATCCGGAAAGTTTCAGAGGTATGAAAAAGATTAATCTCCCCGCATTCGTCTGGCGGGAAAAAGAGAATCCTTTTGGAAAAGTGAAAAGCCTTCCGAAATGAGGGAAAGCTTTTCAATGGCAATTTGGCGATCTTCATCGTCAATAAAAATTGCAGCGCTCTGTTATGAGGCAAACGGGCAGGTGCCTGTTGAACACGATCCGGTTGAGCCGGTTGAGCAGGAACTGGGAGCCGCTGCGGATTTGTTGTAATCCGTTTTGTAAAAGCCGGAGCCTTTCAGCACAAATCCGCCTTCGCCGGAAATAACCCGTTCAAAGCTCTCTTCTTTACATTGCGGACAGGTAGTCAACGAGGCATCGCTTATTTTCTGAACTATTTCAAGCTCATTGCCACATTTTGAGCAACGATATTGGTAGGTTGGCATATCTATGTTCTCCTTGATTCATGGATTACTGATGCTTGTTACTGCGGCATCAGGGTAGTGTTATAAAAAGAGAAGCGCTGTAGAGTAACAACGAATTTCTATATAAAAATATTTCATCACATATAAAAGTTCAGCTCGTGATCGTTAAAACTTGTGCCGTTGTTTTGCGTGAGACTAAATATCGTGACCAGTCCAAAATCTGTTTGCTCTACACCCGTGAGTTCGGCAAAATGTCAGTCATTGTGAAAGGGGCACGCAACCCGAAAAACAAGCTCTCCGGAATGTTCAGCCCGGGAAATATTCTCGATGTTGTGCTGTACAAGCGAAATGGGCGCGATATTCAGCTCATCAGTGATGGAAATCTTCTCCGAAGCCCAATGGTTCCTGCGGCCGATCTTGAGCGTTTTGCTATTCTTTATCGGATTATTGAGCTTATCAAACAGACAACCGATGGCGATGAAAAGAACATACCGCTTTTTACGCTGCTTGCCGGTACGCTTGAAGAGTTATACCGTATGCAACTTGATTTTAAGCAGTTATACGCCTGGTTTCTGCTCCGGTTTGTTTCGCTGCTTGGTTTTCAGCCATCCCTCAACAAGTGCGTTTTCAGTGGCGAAGAGCTACTGCCCGCCATAACGGCAATGAGGTTGAGCGAGCTTTATTTTGTTATGAATCCTGGAGGTTTCGCAATACCGGCAGCGGCAGGCGCTGATTTTGGCAGAAAACGGCTGATTCCCATACGTCTCGTCCTTCTTTTGCAGTCGATGGCAGCAATCCGCACCCCTGCCACACGGTTGATTGCGGCTGATGCGCACGACATTGAGACGCTTTGTGAGCTTTTGCAGGAATATTGTGCGTTGCATCTTGAACATTTTCGATCGGTAAAAAACCTTGCAATAGTTTCGCAAATCACGCAATAAAGCGCGGGATGATCATTTTTTACGATTTTATATCTGCTTGAGTATTTCTATCTTGAGCGGACATTTTTATTTACTTTTGTGACCTCTTGTTCAATCTTAAACTGCATTTTTCGACATGCCTCAACTCACAAAATCAATTGAACTCTTTGAAAAAGCAAAGAAGTTTATTCCCGGTGGTGTAAACTCGCCGGTACGAGCATTTAAATCCGTCGGCGGAACTCCAATCTACATGGCCAAAGGGTCGGGCGCATACATGACCGATGTTGATGGCAACACTTATCTCGATTATGTCGGTTCGTGGGGACCATTCATTCTTGGCAGCATGCACCCAAAAATCACCGCTGCGCTTGAGTACACGCTGAAAAATATTGGCACCAGCTTTGGTACTCCAATTGAGATGGAGATTGAAATTGCCGAGTTGCTCTGCAAAATCGTGCCTTCGCTTGAAATGGTTCGTATGGTCAACAGCGGTACTGAAGCAACGATGTCGGCAGTTCGTCTTGCTCGAGGCTATACCGGACGCGATAAAATCATCAAATTTGAAGGCTGCTACCACGGCCATGGCGACAGCTTCCTTATTAAAGCTGGTTCCGGCGCATTGACGCTTGGCGCTCCCGACAGTCCTGGTGTAACCAAAGGCACCGCGCAGGATACGCTCAACGCTACTTATAATGATATTGAGTCGGTGAAGCTTCTGGTCAATGAAAACAAAGGCAACATCGCGGCCATCATCATTGAGCCTGTTGCAGGCAACACCGGTGTTATTCCGGCACAACCCGGTTTCCTTGCTGCGCTTCGTGAGCTTTGCAATCAGGAAGGTATTGTGCTGATTTTTGACGAAGTGATGTGCGGATTCCGCGTAGCGCTCGGTGGTGCACAGAGCCTCTATGGAGTCACGCCTGATTTGACCACAATGGGCAAAATCATCGGCGGCGGTCTTCCAGTTGGCGCATTCGGAGGCAAACGCGAAATCATGGAGCGTGTTGCTCCGCTTGGCGATGTGTATCAGGCAGGCACGCTTTCAGGCAATCCTCTTGCGCTCACCGCAGGTCTTGCAACACTGAACTTGCTCATCGACGAAAATCCTTATCCTGAACTCGAAAGAAAAGCGCAGATTATTGAAGCTGGTTTCAGCGATAACTTGAAAAAGCTCGGCTTGAACTATGTGCAGAATCGTGTTGGTTCCATGTCATGCCTGTTCTTCACCGATACTCCTGTGGTGAACTACTCAACCGCCATTACGGCCAATGTCAAAAAGCATGGCAAATACTTCCACTCCATGCTTGATCAGGGAATTTACCTCGCTCCGTCACAGTTCGAGGCAATGTTCATCAGCTCCATGCACACCGACGAGGATCTCGAAAAAACCATCAAGGCAAACTACAACGCGCTTGTGGTTTCTGAGAAGTAAGGGTTTGACCGCGATTTTATTGTAATGCAAAAGGGAGGACTGAAAGCCTCCCTTTTTTGTTTACTCAATTATTCCAGCACGCACACTCTCTCTGGTAATCATTGCCCTGCTTGAAGAATCCCTTACTAACCGCTGCAGTATCGGCATAAACTCTTCAATCTTCTCGATCGAATCGACCAGCTCAATCACTATCGGAAGGTTACTACCCATTTCCATAACTTTTGTGGCATCATGCCCGTATGAGAGCACACCTTTTAGCACGGTTGCTCCTGCAAGCTCCATGAGGCGCGCTTCACGCACAATCTCTTCATAGAGTGGATGATGTCCGTAACGAGTTTGTTCTGCTACAAAAATTCGCAGCATTTCTGACTGTTTCAGTTCCATAAGGCGCTCCATTATGTCCAAAGTTTAGCAAAAAGTCTCCCTTTATTAAAGGGCGATAAGTTCGTATGCAATGCCCATTCTAATGGTTATGACTGCACGACTGACCATCCTCAATGCGCTTGTGTGCGCAACACATTTCGTCAAGAATACCGAGTAACGTGTTAAATATGCCAACGGCAATGATGGTTGGTGCCCATAACCCGATAAAAATGGCAATCAGCTCATGATTCGCTCCCGTACCAAAAATAAAGATGTAGATAGAGAGCAGAATCGAAAATGTGGCGGCTATAAAGTAAAAATGCGGCTTCATGCGTTGTGCTTGGTTAAGTGATCCGTATCTTTTTAAAATGTAAGCATAAAAAAGGGATGAAAAAATTTACTCGCACGGCTATAGAGGATACTGAACAGTTATATCACATAATACTACCTTGTTATGAAACTCAAAAAACGGATACTTGCCATTGATTTTGGCACAAAACGAATTGGGCTTGCGCAGAGCGATCCACTCTGGCTTTTTGCACAACCCGTTGGAACTGTTGACCGTGCAGGGCTATCGAAGCATCTTATGAGCATGGTTGAGCAAAATGCCGTTGAGTTTGTGCTGGTTGGGTATCCACTCAGCACCAATGACGAAACTAACGCCATGACAGGCGTGGTTGACCGTTTTCTTGAGGAGTTGCGTGCAGAGTTTCCTCAGTTGTTGATTAAAAAATATGACGAGCACCATTCTTCGCGCGATGCCCGCCAAATACTGATTGCGTCCGGGAAGTCGCGAAAGGTTCGGCAGCAGAAAGGACGAGTCGATACCGCCGCTGCGTGTGTACTGCTTACGGAGTATCTGGCAAGCTGTGAGTGATCTTTGCTGCCCATTGTCTGTAAATGATGATCAGTCCGGTGATAAAAAGCTTCATGTAAGCAAATATATAATTCATTTATCTATAAAAAGATATATCAAATTCAGAAACTAAAAGTTGCAAAAAATCACTTATATTGAACACTCAACAGTTCTGCACGAGGCACTTGTCCTGATAAACTTTTTATAAATCTGATAAAAAAAGTTAGCGAAGCAAATTGAGTTGATAGAGACAAATCCCAAGCTCTTTCCTGTGTCTGAATATAATCCACATTTACGAACAGCTGTATTGAGCAAACAGGCGACCATTTTTTATGAGGTGGCATCTTGAAGACCCACCACAACATAATCCACGGCGACAGCCGAGAGATGAACCTTCTCGCTGACAGGTCGGTGCATCTGGTTGTTACCTCGCCACCCTACTGGCAGCTCAAGGACTACGGGACGGAGAACCAGATCGGCTTTCACG
>DYND01000003.1 GCA_020721255.1 Chlorobium chlorochromatii | reverse complement strand
GAATCTGCCATCGAAGCGTTTGCCATCAAGTTGTTTGAGCGGCAGGGATACAGCTCTCTCTATGGGCCGGATATTGCCCCTGATGGAGTTAACCCTGAGCGCAGTCATTACGATGAGGTGCTGCTGACAGGTCGGCTTGATGCAGCGCTTCGCCGTATTAATCCTCGTCACTCTTCGGCAGTGCTTCAGGCTGCACTGAAAGAGGTACAGCGTATGCATTCGCCTGACCTTCTTGCAAATAATGAAGCTTTTCATCGCCTGATAACTGAAGGTGTGGGAGTGAGCTACCGGCAGAACGGCAACGAGCGCGGTGATTTGGTGCGGTTGATTGATTTTGATACTCTGGAAAACAATGAGTTTGTGGTGGTAAATCAGGTTACTGTTATCGAAAATCACCAGAACAAACGTCCTGACCTTGTGCTTTTTGTTAACGGCATTCCGCTGGTGGTGCTTGAACTGAAAAACGCTGCCGATGAAAACGCAACCATCAAGTCAGCGTTCCGGCAGATCGAAACCTACAAGCAGGCCATTCCGGTACTTTTTACTTCAAACGCTATTATCGTCATTTCCGATGGGCTTGAGGCGCGGGCAGGCTCTCTTTCTGCGGGCTTCTCCCGTTTTATGGCGTGGAAAAGTGCTGATGGAAAAGCTGAAGCCTCGCATTTGGTCAGTCAGCTTGAAACGCTGATTACGGGCATGTTGAACAAGGAAACGCTGCTTGATATTGTGCGTCACTTCATTGTTTTTGAAAAAAGTAAAAAGGATGATCCTGTTACCGGTATCGTCACCATTGCTACGGTGAAAAAACTGGCAGCTTATCACCAGTATTATGCCGTCAATGCTGCTGTAGCCTCAACCCTGCGGGCTGTCGATTTGGATGCACACCCGCAAGCTCGTGAAAACCCATTGAGTTATGGTCTTCCCGGGATAGCAGAGCAACCAAGGGGCGACATGAAGGCGGGAGTGGTTTGGCATACCCAAGGCTCGGGCAAATCGCTCTCGATGGTCTTTTATACCGGCAAGATTGTGCTGGTACTCGATAATCCTACCATTCTGGTTATAACCGACCGCAACGATCTCGACGATCAATTATTCGACACCTTTGCTGCATCAAAGCAGTTGTTGCGGCAGGAGCCGGTGCAGGCAGAGAGCAGGGAGCAGTTGAAAGAGCTGTTGAAAGTTGCTTCCGGCGGAGTGATTTTTTCAACCATCCAGAAGTTTCAGCCCTCAGAGGGTAATGTTTTTGAGCAGTTATCTCTTCGCCGAAATATTGTGGTTATTACTGACGAAGCCCACCGTACACAATATGGGTTCGGTGCCAAAACCATTGATGAAAAAGACTCGGCGGGACATATTATAGGTAAAAAAGTTGGTTATGGTTTTGCCAAATATCTGCGTGACGCGTTGCCAAATGCGACCTATCTCGGGTTTACCGGCACACCGATTGAGAAAACAGATATCAATACGCCAGCCGTTTTCGGCAACTATGTCGATATCTACGACATTGCACAAGCTGTTGAGGATGGTGCTACCGTTCGGATTTTTTACGAAAGTCGGTTGGCGAAGGTAGAGCTTGAAGAGGAGGGCAAACAACTGATTGTTGAGCTTGATGAAGAGCTTGATCAGAACCAACTGACCGAAACGCAAAGAAGCAAGGCAAGATGGACACGAATGGAGGCACTGGTTGGCAGTGCCAATCGCATTCAGAATGTTGCGCAGGATATTGTTATGCACTTTGAAGCTCGGCAGGAGGTTTTTGCCGGTAAGGGGATGATTGTCTGCATGTCGCGTCGGATTGCGGCTGCATTGTTTGCTGAAATCATCAATCTTCGCCCGGAATGGCATTCCGACGAGATAAACAATGGTGCCATCAAGGTGGTGATGACCTCTGCTTCAAGTGACGGTCCATTGTTGTCGAAACATAATACAACCAAGGAACAGCGAAAACAGCTCGCCGAACGTATGAAAGATGATAACGATGCTCTGAAACTGGTGATTGTTTGTGATATGTGGCTTACCGGTTTTGATGCCCCTTCGTTGCATACCATCTACATTGACAAGCCGATGAAAGGGCACAACTTGATGCAGGCGATTGCTCGCGTGAACCGTGTCTATAAAGATAAGCCTGCCGGACTGGTGGTGGACTATCTGGGAATTGCTGCTGACTTGAAAGAGGCGCTCTCCTTCTATTCAGATTCCGGCGGCAAAGGCGATCCCACATTGTTGCAGGAACAGGCAGTTACGTTGATGCTTGAAAAGATTGAAGTGGTATCGGCGATGTACCATGGCTTTTCCTACGAAGAGTATTTTGATTCTGATACTGCAAAAAAGCTCTCGCTTATTCTGGCTGCTGAAGAGCATATTCTCGGCCTTGAGGAGGGTCGGAAGCGCTATAGCAATGAGGTTGCCCTTCTCTCACAAAGCTTTGCCATAGCAATTCCGCATGAACAGGCGATGGGTGTAAAAGATAAGGTTGGATTTTTTCAGGCAGTAAAGGCGCGTCTCGCCAAATTTGATAGTGCAGGAAACGGCTACAGCAATGACGATATCGAAACCACCATTCGCCAGGTGATCGACAAGGCGCTGGTTTCCGAAAAGGTGATTGATGTTTTTGATGCAGCGGGAATAAAAAAGCCGGATATCTCGATTCTCTCCGAAGAGTTTCTTGCTGAACTGAAAGGGTTTCAACACAAGAACGTTGCTCTTGAAGTGCTGAAAAAACTGCTCAATGATGAACTGAAAGGACGCGCGAAAAAGAACCTTGTTCAGAGCAAAAGCATGTTGGATATGCTCGAAAAAGCCATCAAGAAATACCAGAATAAAATCCTTTCCGCTGCCGAAGTCATGGAGGAGCTTATCAAAATCAGCAAAGAGATTGTTGCTTCAGATCAGGAAGCTGAACATTTGGGTCTCAGCGATTTCGAATATGCCTTTTATACCGCAGTGGCCAGCAACGACAGTGCCCGTGAACTCATGCAGCAAGAGAAACTGTGTGAACTGGCAGTCGTTTTGACCCGGCGAGTCCGTGAAAACGCATCAATAGACTGGACAATAAAAGAGAGCGTTAAAGCCAAGCTGAAAGTCATTGTAAAACGTACCCTCCGCCAGTTTGGCTACCCGCCCGATATGCAGCTCCTTGCCACTGAAACGGTTCTTAAACAAGCTGAGATGATTGCTCATGAACTGGCGACAGGATGATTTCTGCGCTATGTCCGGCATGATAATTATCATCCCCACCCCATTCCCATCAATGCCGCGCTGATAGCTTTTACTACCACGGGCGATGCAAGGGAGAATTGCTCGGGATTGCTGATTGAGAGTGCTGGCGGCAGGCTGAGTGGTTTGAGGCAAAAAGCTTTATCGCCGGCAATTAACGCAAGCATTGCTTTATCGGCGCGTGAGCCGGTTACAGACACCGTTGTTTGCCGGCAGATCGGATGTTCCATAAGCTCCTTTATGGTGAAATATTCCGCCTCATCCCGCGTTGTTACTTGATGCGATGAGAGCAGCTCAAGTGCGCCATTGCGTGCCACCATGAACGTTACCGACTGCTCGCCAAGCTCCAGTAACACCAGCGGTTTCTCCATCAACGTTGAGCTATAGATAAGCGCCCGATGCGTTGTGCCGGAAAAAAGCAGCCGATGGTTTGCTGCAAAATGCCTGGTAATTTGGTTGCGTGGTTGTGCGGGATAAAAAAGCAGCAAGGTGGTGTTGCTGTTATGTTCAATTGCAGAGTTGCTTACATAAGGGGCGTGATCACAACGAAAGTTTTTCGACTGATTGATAAAGTGCTCTGCCTCTATGCGGCAATACTCCCGAATGTCATCAGGCGTGGCATCGACGGGGAATGTGACCGGCAGCGGCAATAGCGTTTCTGTGCCGACGCAAAGCACCAGCTCTTCCTCGCGCCATGTGCTGCACCAGCGGCTCATTTTTTCGCACAAGCCACTTGCTTTGCCGGATGTTACCTGATGAGTGCCATATCGCCACGTTTTGCAGGCGGAGAGCGTGTAGCCGCTGTTGCCGGATGTTTTCAGCCGAACAGCCGCCGATGCGTTGTGGTCGATAATGCAGGCTATAGTGCTTTTGCTCGATCTGTGTTGCATTATTCGAGAGTAAAATATTTTTTAAGGAATTCAAGTTTTTTTGTGCCAATACCCTTGACTGCAAGAAACTCCTGAAAATCGAGCACTTTTCCACCTTTTTCGGTGCGAAAGGTTATCAGCCGTTCTGCCATCACCGGACCAACGCCAGGGACGCGCTGCAACTGTGCTAAACTTGATTGATTAAATGAGATGGTTCCGTTCAGCACCTTTTTTTCAGAGGCGCGAGGCGCTGCGCGTTTGCGCCCTCCCGTATTCTCCTGTTCTGCAGCAACATCATCCAGAACATCCTCTTTTACTGTGGCTTGCGCAACCGTGGCAAGCGCAAGTAAACTGTCGACCTCTGCTTCACGATAGCGCGCTGTTTCAACCTGTTGTACACGCGCATCCACCCGCTCGACAGACCGAATATTTTTCAGTACACCACCAACCAGCAAAAAGCTGAGCAGTGCCGAAATCAAGGTGATTTCAGCCTTTGTCAAGCTGAGTTTGATGGCAAATTGTTCAAGGAACTTCATTGCAAAACCCGTTTAACTCGTGAAGAGACGGAGCAGAGTATTTCGTAACTGATGGTGCCGGCGCAATCAGCAAGCTCCTCGGCTGAAGTGCCACTCCACCCGAATAACGTCGCTTTATCGCCCACTTTGACATGGGGTGTTGCCGTGCCAAGATTCACCATAATTTGATCCATCGTGACGGTGCCAACTTGGGGATACGCGATACCGTTAATCATCACTTGCGCACGACCGGAGAGGGTGCGAAAATATCCGTCGGCATAACCTGCCGCAATGGTGGCAATCGAACACTCTTCGGGTGCTTGCCATCGACGGTTGTAGCTGATGGTGGTGCCTGCCGGTACTGTTTTTACAAAAATCACGCGCGATTCCACCTGCATAACCGGCTTGACGGTGAGGCGGTATGGCGTCTCTTTTGCAGGATGATAGCCGTAGAGGAGAATTCCGGGGCGTACCATATTGAGCCATGACGAGGGCTCCGATAAAATTGCTCCGCTGTTTGCAGCATGTTTACATACTTGTTTACCGCTGGTATGTTCATATTCGCTGGTCAGCGTTTTGAACGTTGTAAGCTGTTGCGTCATAAAGCTATCGCCGGTTGCGCTGTCGGCAAAGTGGGTGTAGATGCCTTGTAGCGTAAGGTGCGGCGAAGCATCAATCTGCCGCAATAACTCCATTGCCAGCTCCGGCGTTGTGCCAAGGCGCCCCATGCCGGTATCGACCTTAACCTGAACGGCAAGCGTTGTGCCGTTTGCTGCGGCAATTGCCTCTGCTGCTGCAATGGTTGTGCTGTCGCAAACCGTCATGGTAACGCCATAGTGTACAAATGCTGTAATTTGTGATGGCAGCGGCGAAGAGAAGGCAAGAATGTTTGCCGGTTTATGCAGCGCACCACCGCTTTTCAGCTCAATTGCTTCGTGAATGTTCGCCACCCCGAAATCACTGATGCCCGCAGTTTCGAGTACAGTGGCAATATGGTGGACATGATGACCGTAAGCATTCGCTTTTACAATGCCCATAATGCGGGTGGTTGCACCAACTTTTTCACGAATACATTTCACATTGTTGAGAAGATTCGGGATTGAAATCAGCGCTTCGGTCATAGGTTCAGGTGATGTGCTGAGTGTAACACAATCACCATGTTGTTCATCCATACCAGTTCAAAAGTTTAGTAAGGTTAAAAAGCAATTGGTGAGTATTTTACGAAGTTTACACTCTCACACAAAAAATATTTTACGATTGATTTTTAAACAGGTCGATCGCTTATTCCTCAATTGTCGTGAATTAATCAATTAATCCCTATTTTCAATTGAACGTGACAGGAGTTTCTCGCCACAGTAATCCATTTTCCGTTATCACCATGCCAAATAACGATATTTTTGAACTTGCAACCGAAACGCCGCTGATTCTTGTTAAACAGATGACTCGCCACATCAAACCGGCGATGATGGCAAAACTCGAATACATGAATCCCGCATGTTCCCATTACTATCGTGTGGCTTGTGCTATTGTTAAAGATGCGGAAGAGCGGCATTTGATTCACCCGGGCATGACGCTTGTGGATTGGACTTTTGGCAATAGCGGTATTGCGCTTGCGATGGCTTGTGTCAGCCGTGGCTACAAAGTATTGCTTGTGGCACCCGATAAAATATCGCGCGAAAAGCAGGATATGCTTCGGGCAATTGGCGCCGAACTGGTTCTTACCCCATCCGACACACTGCCCGACGAGCAGCGCAGTTGCATGAATGTTGCTGAAAGTCTGGTAAAAAGTATGCCGAACGCTTTTTTTACCAATCTGCATCAGAATCTGGTAAGCGTACAGGTTCATTGCGATGCTACGGGAAGCGAAATTTATCGCCAGACGGGGGGCAAGGTCACACACGTTTTTGTGGCCATGTCGTCCGGTGCAACGGTGTTTGGTATCAGTCGTTTTCTTAAAGCAAAAAATCCAGCCATTCGCGTTATCGGTGTGGAATCGCAAGGCTCCATTTATGCAGGATTGTTGAAGAGTGGTAAAGCTGGTGCTACTATATTTTCAGAGCTTGAAGAGATTGGGTCGATGCAGCCTTCTGCGTTCTGGGATAGTTCTTTGCTTGATGATGTGGTGCAGGTGAGCGATTATGATGCCTTCAACTGTGCCAGAGAGTTGTTACGCATGGAGGCTGTTTTTGCGGGTGGAGCATCGGGTGCCGTTATGTCAGCAGCACTTCAAGCGGCAAAAAGCTACAATGAAAACGATACCGTTGTGGCGGTGATGAACGATTTCGGTGGTTATTACTTGAGCAAAATGTACCGCGATGAATGGATGCGGAAACACGGTTTTTACCGAAAAACAAAATCAACCATCGAGCAGATTACCGCTGAAGATATTCTGCAGCTCAAGGCGCGTCGCGACCTGATTTTTGCTCATCCTGAACATACGTTAGCTGAAGTATTTGAGATGATGAAGCAGAACGATGTTTCGCAAATGCCAATTGTTTCCTACAATGCGCCAATTGGCAGCATCAGCGAAAATAAAATCCTCTCAATTCTTATTGAAAATGATGATGCCATGACCTCAAAAGTTGTCGGGTTTATGGAAAAGCCATTTCCGCTCTGTTCGCTGGATGCCACAATTTCGGAACTCTCGGCAAAATTGCAGCAAAATGCATCAGGCGTGCTGGTAACATTGTCTGACGGAAGGTTGCAATTACTTACTAAATCAGATCTTATTGATGCTTTGACGCACAAGTAGGTAGTGCTGATTATTTGGTTGTTTTTTTATAAGGATTTACTTATCTAAGCACTCCTTAACTATTCCTCTTTTTCTCAGGCGCTATACACTCCATTGCGCCGTAAAGCTGGAAGAACAGCACTAATAACCAGCATTAGTTGTATGAAAGTAGAGTCCAGAAAAAGGCAGTTCATTTTGGAGGGCAAGATTAAAGCTTGCTTTTGTGAAGGATGCGGCAAAGTTACTGAAAAGGTCTTTGTCGGTGAATGGATACCAAGTGACAAGCCAAAGTGTGATGATATTTTGAGTTCTGCGCCTGAATCGGTGTCGAAAAACAGCAAAAACGATCTTCCGCCTGCGGCTGAAAATCAGTATTGGGTTCGTTGCTTAGAGTGTAATCAGGTACATTTACTGAAAGAGTGGCAAATTCAGATTGATCGAGAAGTAAATCCTGATGAGCTGAATCCTGAAGAGTGCCAGGTCTATTCGCCGCACGGTATTTATGCAAAAGGTGATGCACTCTATCACCAGGCACTGGGGGAAGTTGGTGTTGTTCGAGAAAAACAGGCTACAGGCAGTGGAGCATTTATTATTATTGTAGAGTTTTGTAAAAGCGGCAGAAAGCAGCTTCTTGAAAATGTACAAGTCAATAACGCTGCAAATAACAGTACGGAGAGCGTTGCTGATCTTATCAAACTTAAACTAAGACGTTAACGTCTGAAGATTGTCCGATCTTTATTAAGGGGGTGAATGAACATTGGTTAGTGTGCAGGTAAATGATAATGAATCAATCGATAAAATGCTGAAACGCTTTAAGAAAAAGTATGAGCGTGCTGGTATTTTAAAGGAATTTCGTGCTAAAGCATACTTCGTAAAACCATCAATTGATGGCCGTTTAAAACGCTCAAGGTGTAAACGCAGAGCCCAGAGAGCAAACGAAGAGCGCAATTCATGATTGGGTAACCGATCAAATGTGCATACAAGGCAGCTCCTTATGGGGAGTTGCCTTTTTTTTTCTCACGACCACATCCAATTTTGACTCATGAGAGTTTTTAAAGGTGAAGTAACCTCGTTACCGCCCGATAAATCAATATCACATAGGGCGGCGCTTATTGGTGCATTGGCAGAAGGCACCACCGAAATAACAAATTTTTCCGGTGGATTTGATAATCAGTCCACCCTTGGTGTGTTGAAAGATGCTGGCATAGCGTTGCATCAGGATGAAATTGACGGAACTTATGGCCGTAAAATCCGGCGTGTGGTTATTGAATCGAAAGGGTTATGGAGCTTTAAGCCACCTGCCGCGCCATTGATGTGCAATAATTCCGGCAGCACTATGCGCATGTTCGCCGGTGTGCTTGCCGCGCAGCCATTTGCCAGTACCCTTATTGGCGATAATTCGCTGTTGAAGCGCCCGATGAAGCGGGTTGCTGACCCGTTACGGTTGATGGGCGCTACAATTGAGCTCACTGACAACGGTACGGCGCCAATGCACATTCATGGTACAAAAGAGCTGATGCCAATAGAGTATCGCTTGCCGGTGCCCTCAGCGCAAGTAAAATCGCTCGTGGCGCTTGCAGCGCTGCACGCCGATGGGGAAACCCGCATTATTGAATCAGTACGTTCCCGCGACCATACTGAGGTGATGCTTGGGCTCGATACTATTGAGCGCAAAGGCGAACGCATTATTACCATTCAAGGCAGAAAAGCAATTCCTGCAAAGCCATTTTTCATTCCGGCGGATCCCTCTGCTGCCTGTTTTATTGTTGCGCTTGGTTTGCTTGCCCTCGAGTCCGAAATTATCATCCGCGACGTCTGCCTCAACCCCACACGCTCAGCCTTTCTTGACATTCTTGCTGAGGCGAGAGCAGGCATCTGGGTTGAAAATCAACGAGTTATTGGTGGAGAAATTATTGGCGATATTGTGGTGGACAACCTTGCTGGTCTTGAGCCACTGCGTATCAGTGACCCGCAAATCGTTGCCTTTATTATCGATGAAATACCAATGCTTGCGGTGCTTTCAGCCTTTGCTACCGGCGAGTTTGAGCTGCATAATGCTGCAGAGCTACGTACCAAAGAGAGCGACCGTATTGACGCACTGGTGATTAATCTGGAACGGCTTGGATTTACGTGTGAGCAATATCTCGATGGTTTTGTGGTGAAGGAGCGCAAGGCAATACCGTCAGGCAGCGTTGTTGTTGAGAGTTTCGACGATCACCGCATTGCTATGAGTTTTGCCATAGCAAGCAAAGCCACAGGTTGTGCGATGAACATTACCGATATTGATGTGGTTGGCGTGTCGTTCCCGAACTTTTTTGATGTGCTGGACTCTCTCGAAGTGTCATAATGAAAGAACAGTGAGGAGGTCAGGAGAGTCTGACCTCCGCGACATGTTCAAATAAAGCACGATTAAAGGCAAACATCTGTTCCATATTTGAAATATGCCCGGCTTCTGACAGTACCACAAGCTTTGAACCAGGAATGTTTGCCTGAATACCGGCTGCAGTCTCTTTTGTGGTCATAGTATCCTCCTCACCATTTATGACAAGTACCGGAACTTCGATAGAGGCTAAATTGGGCGTGGCATCGGTACGCATCATAATTGCCCGCATGGCATCGTTGATAACGACTGGCGATTGTTTCATAATCATTTCAGTCGTCTTTTTAACCAGCCAAGGCTTTTCGGTATAGGCATTTGGCGAAAAATAATTTGGTACCATTCGACGCACCGCTTCATCTGCACCATTAGCCTCCACAGAACGAATAAAGTCTTCTCGCGCCGCTTTGGCGGCAGGTGAATCAGCTTCAGATCGAGTATCGCACAAGACCAGAGACACGACCTTTTCTGGATAGAGCCGATAGAACTCAAACGCCTGATATCCACCCATCGATAATCCAACCACTGTTACTTTTTCAACCTGCATAGACTCAAGCAGTGCGGCAACATCGTGAGCATAATCGGTAAACGTCCAACCGTGTTTCTCGGGTGATCCTTCAATACCATAGGCGTTGGGCGCAATAACGTGATATCCCGAAATGCCGAGTGCCTCAATTTGAGGACTCCACATCCATGCTGAAAGCGGGAATGCGTGCAAAAATAACACTGCGTATTGGGCTACACCACTGCGTGGCATATTTCCGTATAGAGAGGTCAACATGGCTCAGTTCTCTTTGGTTTTTGGATAACCCTTGATATCACGAATAATGGAGTTTGCTTCGTCAAGAATTTTTTTCGCTTCATCACGCGCGGTATCAATAATCTCCTGTGAACGCGTTTTTGCGTCGTTATTATACACGCCTTCGTTTTCGCTGTTTTCGTAAAGCTCAGTCGCTTTATCGAGCATACTTTTCACTTTTCCGGAGATAATCTGCTGCGTTTCGCGCCCCTTATGCGGCGCAAAAAGGAGCCCCATTATTGTTCCGGCGGCTGCGCCTAATGCGGCACCCCAAAAAAGCCCTTTGTAAAATTTATCTTGCGATTCCATAGTGCAATGCGGTTTAGGTTATGATTCAATATAAAGATTTACGGTTGCAAGGTGCTACTTTTTCAAGAAGAGAATCACGTTCAAGACATAAAAAGCAACAGTAAATACATTACTTATTCAGGCAATTTTCCATCTATCGAAACAGATCATAATCATTCGCCAGCAGGCGCATAATCTCTTCGCGAGATTCCACGATGCGTTCAACCAGATCAGCGCGGCAAATGAGTCGGAATTTTTTTGTGTAGCGTTCAAACGCAAGAATAAAGTCTGACTGAAAAACCGATTCATGCAAATCATCAAAGCGGATGTACTCCGAATTGCAATGCAGCGAATAATGAATGTGCTCCGATCGGGTTGGATAGACGCGCAGCTCCCGCAAATCATCATAATCGAAAATATCCTTTTTTGAGGGCGGATCAATCAGTACCTCATGGCCATGCAGCCCAAGATGGTAGCGTTTGTTGAGCAGCTCACAAATCTCCACTTCCATTGCACGGCGCATGGCGCTGTTGCTGTTATAGATGAACCATCGATCATCCTCCTGTGCTGAATTGTGCAGATAGGGTTGCACAGTTATAGCCCGCTTATAGACACGCCGCATTAGAATATCATCAAGCAAAGCGCATAATGGATGATCAATTTCCGGCATTACATGCTTCAGCTCATGCAGAACCCTGTCATCCGCATTACCGTAAAAGAGTTCCTGCAATGCGGCTGGCGAAAGCATTCCGGCACTGGCAATATCCTGCAACAGACGGCGAAGCATTGCTGAGAGCGCTCGGCTTGTATGATGCCAGTAAACATTGCGCATCATCATATATTTTGCAAACATAAGGCTCTCAAGCGGAGCAATGCCTTTTTCAGTAATGGCAAAGCGCTCACGCTCAGGATCGGGGACGAACGACTCAATCAATCGCTCAATATCAATGCTCCCGTAGGGAATATTGCAATGGTGTGCATCACGCATGAGATAATCCATCTTGTCAGGATCAAGCGTGCCGCTGATGAGTTTGCTGAAACGTGTTTTACCGCTGATCAGCTCAATCACCGATTCCGGCGACACCTGCCACTCATTGTTCAAAATTTCTGCAATCGTTGGAACACCGGCGTGTTGTTCATAGAGAAAATGACGGCATAGCGCTTCGTGGTGCGAAAAAACCGGCATATTTTCGTATTGAGGAATCTGCTCCTCAATAATATGGGCGTGGGGAAAATGCCCGATATCGTGTAAAAGAGCGGCTGAAAGAAGCAGGCGACAAGTGTGTTCGTCAAATGTAAAATGCTCATGCTGAAGGCTTTGCGCCAGCGGGTTGGTCAACATGCGCTGCAAAATCAGCTTCATCAAATGATAAACGCCAATTGAGTGCTCAAAGCGTGTGTGTGTTGCGCCTGGATAGACCTGCTGCGAAAACGAAAGTTGTCGAATTCCCTTGAGGCGCAAAAACGATGGGTGCGAAAGTATTTTTTTCAGCGGTCGGCTCAGCGGAATGTGCCCCCAGATCGGAATGCGGATAAATCCACCATCGGACTGAAAAAGGAGGTGTTCGGCTATCATGATTGTATCGCTGGTTGAGAAGGTTGTGCAGCAAGATACGTAAGAAAGCAGCTCTGCCAAATGAAGTCAAGCCAAGCACCTCATTTACTCACCTTCTCGCATCAATCGTCTGCGAATATCCGCAAGCTCCTTCAGGCGCTGCGGTGTTGTTTCAGGATAGGATAACTTGAGCGAATCAAGCGTTTGCACAATAATGTTCGATACCAGCAATCGCGCACTCTTTTTATCATCAGCAGGCACCACATACCATGGCGCATAATGGGTGCTGGTTGCGCTGAAACATGCTTCATAAGCGTGCATGTACTGCTTCCAATATTGCCGTTCTTCAACATCGGTAGCGCTGAACTTCCAGTTTTTTTCAGGAGTATCAATACGATCCAGAAAACGTTTGCGTTGCTCCTCTTGTGAGAGATGGAGAAAAAACTTTACAATCCGAGTGCCATTATGATAAAGATGCTGCTCCATGTTAACGATGGAGTGATAACGGTGCTCCCAAACTTTTTCATTGTTTATCATTGCATCGGGTACTCCCTGCATGGCAAGAATGTGTGGATGCACGCGCACAATCAGCACCTCTTCATAGTATGAGCGGTTGAAAATACCAATGTTACCACGTTCAGGCAGAGACTTGTTCGATCGCCAGAGAAAATCGTGGTCAAGCTCTTCGGCTGAAGGGTGCTTGAAGCTGAAAACCTGGCACCCTTGCGGATTAACCCCCGACATCACATGTTTGATTATACTATCCTTGCCTGCCGCATCCATTGCCTGAAAAATCAAGAGCAGCGCATAGCGATTATCGGCATAATGCACCTGTTGCAGTGCACTTAACCGCTGCACATTTTCAGCCAGCATTTCCTTGTACTCCTCTTTTGAGCGGTAGAGCGGATCAATCATGGTTGGTCGTTTTGCGAGATTGACTTTTTCGCCTTCCCCAATCAGCAATGTGTGATGGTCAAAGTACATGGTTAATTGTGGTCAATGAGGTGAATGATAAGTGTCACAATTTTAAGCAAAATTTAAGCTTCATCCTGGAATGCTTTAAGAATCGCATCGCTACATTGATAACAGTTTAAGCATCTATTCTATTACAATATCAAAAAAAAGAGTATGAACGCGTCAATGAAAAACTGGGCAACGCCTCTTGCTGTCGGGGCATTTACAATTTCTGCAGTAACTGGAGTTTTGATTTTTTTTGATATCGAAATCGGGTTGGTTGAACCCATCCACAAATGGTTGAGCTGGCTTTTTGTCTGTGCCGTTGTTCTGCATCTGGTTGCAAACTGGAAACAGTTTACCGGTTATCTTTCAAAAAAATCAGCATTGCTTCTTATGGGTGCAGGAGTTGTAACCGTTCTTGTATCGGTATTGCCTATCTTTGGTGAAGAAGAGGGCAAAGAGAATCCTGCAAAAATGGCAGCGTATGCACTTGGCGATTCATCGCTTGAAACTGTTGCGCTGGTAGTGAAAACCACGCCGCAGGCACTTGCTGATGAGCTGAGTCGTAAGGGAATTATTGTGAACAATCCTGCGGCTACTGTTGAGCAGATTGCACGAAGCAATGGAAAAAATCCAAAAGAGGTACTTGCTGATATTCTTGCTCTTTCAAAAACATCTGAAAAAAATGATGAAGATCACGATTAACTCTTTGAACGTCAGCAGATGAGAATACTCATTATTGAAGATGAGCCGGGAATCGCCGGTTTCCTGAAAGAGGGACTTGAAGAGGAGTACTTTGCCGTTGATCTTGCGTATGATGGCAAACGTGGTCTTGATTTTGCTCTTACCAATGAGTATGATTTGCTGATTGTTGACTGGATGATTCCTGCATTGAGCGGTATTGAGGTGTGCCGGCAGCTTCGTAAAGCCGGCAGCCTTGTGCCGATTCTTTTTTTGACTGCAAAAGATACGGTTGACGATGTGGTCTTCGGGCTTGATGCCGGCGCGAACGATTATATGAAAAAGCCATTCGAGTTTGAAGAGTTGTTAGCGCGCATCCGAGTGCAGCTCCGTAGCAAAAACAGCACTGATGATATGCTCCGCGCTGGAATGCTTACGATTAATCCTGCAACACATCAGGTGTTTTCTGGCGAAGAGGAGCTCACCCTTACCCCGAAAGAGTTTGCTCTGCTGGAATATCTGGTGCGCAACAAAGAGCGTGTCTGCACACGAAGCCGCATTATTGAACATGTGTGGGATATTCATTTTGATTCCGATACATCAGTGATTGATGTGTATATCACTTTTCTGCGCCGTAAACTTGAAGCGGCTGGTTGTGAACAGCTTATCCACACTATCCGAGGCGTTGGCTATATTGTTCGTGAACCTGCATCCCCATGAACAATGAGCCGCACACCACTTTTCCGCAAGAGCGGCGCTCGGATGCGCGCTGGTGGAACATGAGCTTGCGCAATCGAATAGCGCTGTACTACACTACTGCTACTGCGGTTCTGATTCTGCTTGTCTTTACGGCAATTTACTTTACCGTTGATCGGGTTGTTTATCGCCATGTTGATGAAGAGCTTCAGCATGAAGTTGCTGAAATGTTACCGTTTCCCAGCAGAACAGGCCATGACATCACAGAATTTGCCCTCTTTCTTGAGCATGAAATCAACGATGATGATAGCCATAAAGAGAGGAAACAGCATCACCATCTCAAGGATGAACGGAGTTATCATTGGAAGAAAAAAAAGAGAGATGTTGATCCCGAGTTTGTACAGCTTGCGAACAGCTCAGGCGCAATGATGATAAAATCAGCAAATCTGAATCAGAACATGCTGCAGACTGAACGGCATCGGAGTGGCATATCCTTTTTTAATAGCCGTGTAGGGAACTCAACCGTCCGTCAAGTTCAGGTGCCACTATTCAACACCAGTGGCGCGGTGACCGGCTACCTGCTTGTTGCTGTTCCTATGAAAAACGCCATCATTGTGCTGCGCGATTTGCAGGATATTTTTCTTGTCGCCTTTCCTCTGATTATTCTCACGCTTTTTGTGCTGACGCGCTCCATTGCCGGCAGAAGCATCCGCCCGATTGAAAAGGTTATTGCAACAGCCGAACAGATGTCGCAAACAAAGCTCGATCAGCGTATTCCGTTACCGAATCATCGTGATGAACTTTATCGCCTTGTGGCAACTATCAACGCACTTTTTGGGAGAATGCAGGATGCGTTTCAGCGTGAAAAGAATTTTACTGCCGATGCTTCGCATGAGCTGAAAACTCCGCTTGCCGTGGTGAAGGGCACGCTTGAAGTGCTGGTACGCAAACCACGCGAACGGGAACATTACGAAGCTAAAATTCACCTCTGCCTGCATGAGCTGAACCGTATGGGACGTATGCTTGAGCAACTGCTTCTGCTTGCCCGACATGAGAGCAGCACTATGCAGCCACACATTGAAACCCTTAGACTATCGCAACATATCAACAACGTTGTTGAGCGAGTCCGTTCTTCAGCACAAGCTAAAGGCATTGCCATGACGGTGACCTGTGCAGATAACGTAACGGTTGCCGCCGATGCAGGTATGGTAGAGATGATGGTGGAGAATATTTTGTCGAACGCGGTGAAGTATTCGCTGTCAGGTTCATCAATTACTATTGCTGTTGAACAGTCGGGCGATACCGTAACATGCAGCATAAGCGATGAAGGTATTGGCATTCCCGAAGAAAAATTGCACGCGATTTTCGACCGCTTTTACCGCGTTGATGAATCCCGCACCTCAAGCACGGGCGGGTTGGGGCTTGGGCTTTCAATCGTGAAAAAGCTTGCCGATTTGCAGCATATTAAAGTGAGCGTTGCAAGTGAACTGGATCGAGGGACGACGTTTCGGCTGAGGTTTTGATCGGTTGGGGTGGGGAAGTTGATTAGAGGGATTGCTATTGAAAAAATACAATTACAATATCACTATTCTGAAATTTGCTCAACGGCATATCACAGTTTCTCTGCTGTTTCGTAGATTTCGGGCATACAGTTTTGCCGTAATCTTATTTTTGTGCCGTGATTGTGTCCGCTACGTGCATCAAAATCTACTAACAGATTGCCTGCTTCGATTGCCGTAATAAACTTGCTTTGTGATAAGCCTTTTAACATAAAAATTTCACGATATGAGTAATGCTCTTTGCCATCAATTTTTTTTACATCGGCTTTGATATAAAAGCAGTTACCAAGTTTGGTTGCTGCTTTATGAAACAGATCATCGAATCCCCAGTAAGGCTGTGGATTTAACTCTTGTAAACCAATTCGGTTATTAACTGTGTCTATCCATTCCTTGTGCCGCGGGTCAATTGCTTCAGATTCAAAAGAAACTTCAACACGTCTCTCTTCATGATTTACCTTAATTCCAAAGCCTCTGTCGGTTCTTGATAGCGCATTAATGGTCGATCGAAAGCTCATTTCGTCTTCAGAATATTTTCTGCCAGCTTGCTGATGCGCCCACCCATATTTTGGCAGCAATAACGATGACACCAAAGACAAAGTGCGAGGGGAGGGCTCCATGTGCATCAATGTTGTAAGAGCTGATGTGTTTGATCGTTGACATTTTAACTCCCATTCAGCAGCATTCGGAATGGGTAAATTATTTTCTTCTATGCCAAGTAAATCCTCTATTGTATTGCCAATACCACCATCATTTCCATGGCGACGGTTTTCAATCCATCCCATATTCCTGATCTCGCGCAAAGCCGCAATCAATGAGACTTTTGTATAGATTTTTTTCATCAAAATAATCGAAGTGTGTTAAGGGCTCTTTCCAAACGCTTTTTTGACAGATCAACGTATTCCGATGACAACTCAATACCAATAAAAAAACGATTGAGTTGTTTCGCTGCAATAGCTGTTGTTCCGCTTCCCATAAACGGGTCAAGAATAATCTGTGCATCCGTACTTGAAATAATACGCTCAATAAGAGCAACAGGAAATGGAGCAGGATGCTCGTTTTTCATTTCCTGAGTAAATTCCCAAATATCACCATAAGCATTAGCGCCCTTCGCCAAAACGAAATTCTTTTTACAAATCATATAGATTACTTCATAAGTAGGTAAGAAATAACCTTTATTGAAATTAAATCCTCCTTTTCTGCGCCAGATAATGATTTGACGTACAGGAAAACCAGCAACAATATCTTGACGATCTTGCAACAAACCCGCTTGTACACGCCATTTATGGTTGTAAAAAATGGCGCCATCATCCTTAATCAGACGAAACATTTCAGCTAAACAATCACGCTGCCATTGGGCGTATTCATCATGAGGCATATTGTCGTCATGATCAGAGTAACCATTAACAAGAGCGGCATTAGCCCATTTGCCACCTCGGCCGTCTTTCATCCCATTACCGGTGGAATTTTTCAGATTATATGGTGGAGAGGTAACGACAAGATCTAAACTGGAACTTGGCATCTGACGCATCACCTTTAATGCGTCTCCACAAATAAACTGATCCCGATAAGCAGCTAAGTTATCTCTACTGTTAACAGTAGAAGAAACTTTGTGCATTACCATTTCTTCTAACCTCTTTGGAATAATTTCCGTTTTTGATAATAATTGAGGCACAGATGCTTTATCGTTTTAAATATTAATGTAAAACATAACAAAATAGCCGACGATATTTTCTCTCAAAAAATTCCATGCCATTCACTCAAACCTGTACTTGTCACCACCAACCAATTCTGGATTCATAATGTTCCAAAAGTCACCTTCATAGTCTTCATAATTCCTGAAGTGTTACTATATCATCATCCAGGTCAGAGACATCATAATCAGGTGAAATGCGTCGGAATGCCAGAAGTTGACGGAATTCCCACAATGACATATCGGCCAGCTCATGTGCCTTTCCGATTGAAAGGCGGCGCTGAGCATACAAGCTGACAGCTATCTCGGTTCTCAACTCATTTATTGTCAGGCGTGCCGAATCCAATATGTCTTGAGGGATGTTTAATACCTTTAGATTGCTTACCATATTTTTCTCAAGTCTTATTTATCGCTTGCTAATATGAATCTAACTTTTGCATAAAGCCGTAAATAATTTCTCACATCAACGCGGATATGGTTGTTCCGCTGCCATGCGACTTATTTCTTCAATGCTTTTATCATCCCATAATGCTCTTTGCCACGAGGTGTAGTCGAATGGTTCATGCTGAATAACTGCGATAATTCTTTCTGCAGCAACACTTTGCAAAATATCTTCCTGAACTCTCAGTTTCGCTTCTGTCTCAAGCATTATCCGCCGTTTTGACTTGTTCATTTTTTTCCCCGCGGTTTCGGCGGCATCTTTTATTGTCTTATAATAGCATAAAAATACTTGCTGGCAACCACCCAAGATAATCCCGTTATACACCAATAACAACCAAACCGCCGCAAAACCATCGCAACATAAGCGATTTGTTGACGGTGAGGAATCCGGCACCATCAACACAGCGTTTCCCTTTCTCCAGTAATTTATTTTTTCCGTAGATTAAGCCGCAATAAGTTATTGTGGCGGGTTCAATACTCCGTTTGATAAAGCGTTTCAACGCAATACAGTTAGCTTGTGCTGAAGAATTTTTCCTTGAGAATTTTAAGAATAGAGAGAGCATGACATCATTACCGATTACTCTTGAGACCGAAAAAAGTCTCTTTTTTCATAATTACGCACGGCTGCCGCTTGCCATAACACATGGCGAAGGCGTATGGCTCGTCAGTGATGACGGCACCCGTTATCTCGATATGATTGCAGGCATTGGCGTTAATGCGCTCGGCTATGGCGACAAACGCCTTATAGATGCTATAAGCGAGCAGACTGCAAAACTGATTCATGCATCGAACCTGTTTATGATGCAACCGCAGTTTGAGCTTGCTGCAAAGCTGCTTGAACTTTCGGGAATGTCGAAGGTCTTTTTTGCTAATAGCGGTACGGAGGCGATTGAAGCGGCTATCAAAATGGCAAGAAAATGGGCTGGCCAGTTTGGCGATCCTGAGAAAAAAGAGGTTTTGTCGCTGAGCAACTGCTTTCATGGTAGAACGTATGGCGCCATGTCGCTGACGGCGAAGGCAAAATATGTCGATGGATTTGAACCTTTGCTGCCGGAAACCGGCATGATTGCGTTCAATGATATTGCCGATCTTGAAGCAAAAGTTTCCGAAAAAACTGCTGCCATTTTTGTTGAAGTGGTGCAGGGTGAAGGTGGTATTCATCGGATATCTCAGGAATTTATTGATCGATTGAAAGAACTGCGTGAACAATACAATTTTCTAATTGTTGCCGATGATATTCAGGCTGGTTGCGGACGAACCGGCAAATTCTTCAGCTATATGCACGCCGATGCGGATCCTGATATGGTTTGCCTTGCTAAACCGCTTGGTGGCGGTTTGCCTTTGTCGGCCGTTATCGGGAACAGCAAAGTTGAGGATGTACTGAGCTATGGCAATCATGGAACCACGTTTGGAGGTAATCCGGTGGCGTGCGCGGCGGGTATTGCCATGATTGATGCTATCTACACTGATAAGTTGATGGAGAATGCGGCAACTGTCGGCGCTTTTATGAGCGACGCATTGAACAAGATGGCAGCAAAACATCCGCAAATTCTTGAGATTCGCCAATATGGTTTGATGATTGGCGTTACGGTTGATAAAGAGGCTAAATATTACGTCACCAAAGCGCTGGAAAAGCATGTGCTTATTAACGCAACCAGCGTTAACGTTATTCGGCTTCTTCCTCCGCTGACTCTCAGCATGGAAGAGGCTCAACATTGTCTTACAACACTTGATGAAATCTTTACCGAAGAAAACGCAACAGCAGCAGCAACAGCCACAGAAAAAAGCTTCTGAGCAACTACCAGTTATGCCGCTCAAAGCAATCAATTATATGATGCTTGCTTTCGGAGCATTGGTAATTGCCGGCACTTATCTCGGGATGTACCTGGAGAGAGAGGTTGATGGTATTTTTGCGCTCTATATCAGTCCTGTTCTGCTTATTGGCTCCTATCTCTGGATAGTTTTTGCCATTCTCTACCGACCAAAGTCGCATAAAAAGCAACCTGCTTAATCGAGCTGAAAACGGATAGGAACGGTGAACCACACTTTGATTGGTTTACCGTTCAATATCCCTGGATAATATTTTGATCCCATCACTGATTTGATGGCCACTGCATCAAACAGGTCGCAATCGGCAGGAACCCGTTTTGTCACTTTGGCGTTGATTGGGCGTCCATCCTCCCCAATCAGTACAGCAACAAACACTTTTCCCGTTATGCCAGCCGATCTCGCTCGTTCGGGATAGAGAGGTTTTTTCTGTTCACGAAAGCTCGGCATGGTATCGTAAGCCACAACCATTGGAACATTATCGCTGCCCATGGCAGCGCCACCTCCACCTCCTGTGGTGCCGGCGGAGCGTTCAAGCACAGGCGTTTGCGTTGCTTGTCGTTGTTCGCTCTGTGTGGCAACGCTCTGCTCTGAAGGAACTTCAGTCTGGCTGACCGGTTTGATAATACCAATATTTGGAGTCGGCGGTGCGATTGTTGGCGATAATGAATGTTGCACGGCGTTTGGTGGTGATGAAGTGGTTGGCCGCTGATTGAGGGGCGCTGGCGGAGGAAGCAGCGTTACCTGTGTGACCATTTCATAGGAGAGAATAGGAGCATCATCATTGTTAAACAAGCCTGTCCATCGGGTAAGCTGTTGCCAGTTAGCGGCAACCAACCAGAAGAGCGCAAGCAGAAACAGCCCGACAACAACGCCTTGAGCAAGAAAATAGTGTGCCTGACGACGCAGGACAAGATTGCCGTAAGGCACTTGGCGTAAACGGTCGGTATCAAGAAACTCGTTGTCCAAAGTCGATAATGTGGCTTTTTTGCGCACGGCTTATTGCTCGGTTATTTTCGGTTTTGATGTTCGTTGAATTTCAAGAGCATCTTGCCGGGTATAATCCTCCAGACTGAATCGTTCAATTTTCATGAGGTTCAGCTCGTCAAGAATGGCTACAAGATGTCGATACTTGGCATTTTCACTGATTTTTATGACAAGCACTGTTTTTTTGTTTGCAGCTATCTGCTGTTGTAAACGTTGACGCAGCTCACTGCTCAACGCTAATTGCCGACTATCGCGGGAATCGTAAAGGGGAAATGGTTGTGGTGCCGTACTGCCCAGTGAGCAATAGGCCATGGAATCATCAGCTATTCGCAATGTCAGGACGTTGTTTTCCGCCACCCTTACTTCACTCTTTTCAGGTGGTGTATTGATTTCCATGGTATTGAATTTTGAAAACGTGGTTGTCAGCATGAAAAAAGTAAGTAACAGAAACGCCACATCCACCATTGGCGTCATATCGAGATGAAAGCCAAGTCGTTGCGGACGTTTTCTACCCTTTCTTGAAAGTCGCCGACCGTTTGGAGCGTCAACAAGACCCATCAGCGTCCCTCCTTTTCGAGCACGGTCACAAGGTTGAAGGTAAGCAGATTTGCTTTTTTGTAAACTTTGATCACCTTGTTTACTGCTGCGAAGTCTGCATTGGCATCGGCACGGATAACGGGGCGAAGTTTTGGATGAGCAAAGCGGGCAGCAACAACAAATTTATCGAGTTCGGCCAGTTCAACCCGAAAGTTTTCGGCTACTTTAAAGTGCTTCAGTGAGTCGGCAATTGTCGCCGAAGGTAATCCTGCTGCCTGCAGTTTTTGCTTTATAACGCTATTGAAAATTTTTTCCCGTGACTGTTGCGATGAAACGCCCATCATAAAGGTATTGTTGCCACTCACCGTCACCGTCAAAACATCCGATTCCGGTAGTTTGAGCTGTGAATGCGATGAGGGCAAATCAATCTTCACCGTTTCCGGCGGACGAAACTTGGTGGTGAGCATGAAAAAAGTGAGCAGGAGAAACGCCACATCCACCATTGGCGTCATATCAATCCGTATCCCGACCCGTTTAGGCTTGATTCTCGACATCAGCGATCAGGTTTCCCGGTTCCGAGAGTCTGTATAATGTAGAAAGCTGCTTCATCAATCATATACGTGAAGCGGTCAACTCTGCTGGTAAAAACGTTATAGGCGATAATGCCCATAATACCGCCTAAAATACCGATTGCGGTATTGAAGAGCGCTTCAGAGATGCCTTGTGAGAGCTGTACAGCATCAGGTGCGCCCTGTGTTGCCATTGCGGTAAACGCACGAATCATGCCAACAGTTGTTCCCAGAAGTCCGACCATTGTTGAGATTGAGGCGATGGTGGAAATAGCGACTAAATTATTTTCCAGCAGTGGCATTTCCATGACGGTTGCCTCCTCTACTGCTTTTTCCATTTCACTCACCTTTTTCTCACGATCGGTGACATTATATTCGGAGAGTTTTTTGTAACGATCAAGCACAGCGCGAAGCACGGCGGCAAGGGAGCTTTGATGATCGTCACATTGTACAATTGCCTTATCGATGTCGCCATTGTCAATATTCAGCTTGAGGCTTCGGACAAATTCCGGAATATTTCCTTTGCCTGCGGCCTTGTTTAACGCAATAATTCGTTCAACCGTATAGGCTATCAACATGAGTATCAGCGCCAGCAGCACCGAGACTATCGGTCCGCCTTTCCATGCGGCATGAAAGATGGACTCTGGCGCCGTTGTGCCCATCCAGACGTAAAAACCGAGAGAGACTGTGTAAGTGATGAGAAGTAGTAATACTGTAAAATATCCCTGTTTCATAGAATCGTCATGATTTTAATGTATCCTGAAGAGTAAAGAGAAACGCTGTGTTATAAAAATGAACTCTGTAATTTGCTATACTCTCTCTTGTTGACATTGAAAAAAAACGCAACACCGTTGAGCGTGAATGTAGTAAATATCAGCGATGTTTTTTTAATGGAGAGAGTGTCTGTTGTTCTGGCACACGCTGAAAATGATACATTTTTTGTGAACATTTTGGTGATCTGAAAAAAAGTGATGATTCCACAAGCAGTGATTGATGAAGTGCGGCAAGCTGCCGATATTGTTGATATTATTGCTGATTATGTGACGCTTCAGCCCTCAGGGCGCAACTACAAAGCGCTTTCTCCTTTTACGGTAGAGAAGACTCCTTCGTTTGTTGTTTCGCCTGATAAGCAACTTTATAAATGTTTTTCGAGTGGAAAAGGTGGTAATGTCTTCTCTTTTGTGATGGAGATGGAGAAGGTGCCGTTTATTGATGCACTGAAGCTGGTTGCTAAACGGGCGAATATTGATATCAGTCGCTTTACTGAAAATAAAGAGCGGCGTACTTCACTGGAGGAGCAAAGCCAGACAGAGTTGCTCCGCTGGACGGCTAAATTCTATCACGATACTTTGGGGCGCGAAGCGGGCAAGGCTGGACGTACCTATCTCTTCACTGAACGTGGACTCTCTGATCAAACCATCAACAACTTCGGGCTTGGCTATGCACCCGATGCGTGGGATACGCTCTTTACCGCAGCAAAACGGGCAGGCATTGACCAAGAGCGTCTGGTGGAGCTGGGGCTCATTGCTCATAACAAGCAGGGTAGCTCTTGCTACGATACCTTTCGGCATCGCGTGATTTTCCCCATTTTTTCTGTTGGAGGTCAAGTTGTTGGTTTCGGTGGACGTATTTTGCAGAACGATCCTCAAGCACCAAAATATCTCAATTCATCAGAGAGCACCATTTTTGAGAAATCGAAGCTACTCTACGGACTTCATGTGGCGAAGAATGAGATTCGTCGGCAGGAACGTGCGATTCTTGTGGAAGGGTACATGGATGTTCTCGCGCTGCATCAGGCGGGTATGACCAATGCTGTAGCTTCGTGTGGCACATCGTTGACACGCTATCAGGCAAAAGTGCTGCACCACTATACTAAACGAGTGCTGTTTATGTACGATGCTGACAGAGCTGGTCAGAAATCAATGATGAGCGGAATCGATCTCTTGCTTTCGGAAAATGTGACGCCTTATGTTGTTATTTTGCCTGAGGGTGACGATCCTGACAGTTTTGTTCGTCGTGAAGGACGGGAGACATTTCTGCAGTTTGCTGAACAAAACATGCTTCCGTTTCAGGATTTCCAAATCAGGTTTTTTATGGAATCGGGAGATTTTGCACAACCTGATGGAAAATCGAGAGCTATACGAGCGATGGCGCACACCATTGCGCTGATTCCTGACCGAATCCGGCGGGAACTCTATTTGCAGGAGCTGTCGAAAAAACTTGATCTCACTCTTTCGGCGCTTCAGGAGCTACTTGGAAAAGAGGAGGATGCGACAGAAAAAAAGCGGGCATCATTTGAACAGCGTCATGAGATATCGGTGCCACGCAAGCCCGAACCAAAGCTCACCGTGCTTGAAAAAACCTTTTTGAAAGCATTGCTTGAAAGTGCAAGCTATGGCAACGCGGTGCTCGAATTCGCCGCGTCGCATGAGGCGATGCTGGAGCTGCGACATAAGGAGGCTCAGGAGATTTTTGCCCATCTGATTCGTCGTTACCACGATATTGCCGATTATCCCGATGAGCGCATCGATATTACCAGTGAAATCAGTGCATTCAGTAACCCTGATGCTCGTGACCTGGCGTCGGGCTTATTAATTGATCCACCAATCAGCAACAAATGGCTCGAACAATCCGATGTTCACGCCGATAACGCAAAGCGCTGCCTGGCAATGTTCCTTGATGCGTTCAAAAATTTGATTCTTGAGCCGCTGGTGCATCAGAAAAACGTGTTGATCGAGAAAATTCGAGTTGAAAACGACAGCGAGAGAGAAATTGAGTTGTCGAAGGAGAAGATTGTGCTTGATAAAAAAATCAGGCAAACGTCTCAAGAGCTGAAAAAAATGATTACGGTGATTCTGGAAAAAAGTTAGCCTTCCAAACCTTTTGCAGGCAAGGAAGGCTAAAAAGAATTACATACTGTAGCCTTCAAGTGGGTTATTCAGGCAAAGCGTTTTGATCTCTTCGCGGACAGTTTGGCAGATAGTGCTGATATCCGGCTTTTCGGCTGAAGAGATTACCCTATCGATAAGCTCCACAATTGTTTTGCTCTCAGCTTCTTTCATGCCGCGTGTGGTCATTGCCGGCGTGCCGATGCGAATACCGCTGGTGACGAATGGTGACTTGTCGTCAAACGGCACCATGTTCTTGTTGACGGTAATACCAGCCTCGTGCAGAAGATTTTCGGCAACTTTACCGGTAACGTTTTTGTTGCGCAGATCAAGCAACATAAGATGGTTTTTTGTTCCACCGCTGACAATGTTGTAGTCAAGCTCAACAAAGCGTTCAGCCATAACTGCTGCATTTTTGATGACCTGAGCAGCATACTCCTTAAACGATGGTTGCAGGGCTTCTCCAAACGCTACTGCTTTACCTGCAATAATGTGCATCAGCGGACCACCCTGAATGCCCGGCATCACCTCGGCATCCATCACCTCCGACATCATTTTGACGCGACTGCCGGTTTTGGTTTTAATGGTAATTCCTATTGGATTCTCAAAATCGGCACCCATCATAATCATGCCGCCGCGAGGACCGCGTAACGTCTTGTGGGTTGTGGTGGTGACAAAATGACAGTGAGGCATGGGATCGCGAAGGAAACCGGCGGCAATCAGTCCGGCGGGATGGGCAATATCGGCCATCAGCAATGCGTCAACCTTGTCGGCAATTTCGCGGAACGCTTTGAAGTCGAAACCTTGGGAATAGGCGCTGGCTCCGCAAATAATCAGTTTAGGGCGAACTTGTAAGGCAAGCTCCTCAACTTTATTCATGTCGATACAACCGGTTTCGCGGTCAACACCGTAAGAGTGTGCATCAAACATCTGTCCGGAGAAATTGACTGCACTACCATGAGTCAAATGCCCGCCATGCGAAAGGTCGAGCCCCATAATTTTGTCACCGGGTTTCAGTACCGAAAAGAGTACTGCCATATTGGCGCTTGAGCCGGAGTGCGGTTGCACGTTGACGTAGTCACAGTTAAAGAGCTTTTTCGCACGATCGCGTGCAAGGTTCTCCGCAATATCGACGCACTCACAACCACCGTAATAGCGTTTGCCGGGATAGCCTTCTGCATATTTGTTGGTCATTACCGATCCGCACGCCTGCATGACCGCACGGCTGGTAAAATTTTCTGACGCAATAAGCTCAAGTGTTTCAGTCTGGCGCTTCGTTTCGCAGGCAATTGCCTGAAAAATTTCGTTATCCTGCTTTTGAAGAATATCAGTATCCATCTTTTTTTAGCCTTTTTCCTGACGGAAGTTTAGTCGTTGATAATAAATTTATTCAAAAGAACGACTTACTGAGCTGCACGAACAGCCAATCATGTGCCCCAGTTTGTCGCGTTTTGTATCCAGATAGTTTTGATTTATTGCATTGGGAGCAATTTCAATGGGAATCCGTTCAACAATTTCAAGTCCATACCCTTCAAGTCCAACCACTTTTTTGGGATTATTGGTCATCAATTTCATTTTGCTTACTCCCAAGTCTTTGAGAATCTGGGCGCCGATGCCATAATCGCGCAGATCAGCTTTGAAGCCAAGCTGTTCGTTTGCTTCCACGGTGTCAAAACCTTGATCCTGCAGATTATAGGCTTTAAGCTTGTTGATTAAACCAATGCCACGTCCCTCCTGCATGAGATAGACCAGAACTCCGCGCCCCTCTTTTTCGATCATGGTGAGAGCCGAGGTAAGCTGGTGACCGCAATCGCAACGCAGCGAGCCAAATGTATCGCCCGTGGCACACTGTGAATGCACGCGCACAAGCACTGGATCTGCTGTGGAAACATCACCTTTTACAAAGGCAATATGGTTATGATGGTCGGTAAATGATTCATAAGCAATGAGTTGAAATTCACCATATTCGGTTGGTAATCGAGCTTCAACGGCACGTTGTACCAGTTTGTTGCGCTGCATCTGGTAAGCGACAAGCTCTTTAATGGTGATAAGTTTCAGGCCAAATTTTGCCTTTAGTTTGATGAGTTCGGGAAGTCTTGCCATACTTCCATCATCATTGAGTATTTCGCAGAGTAATCCAGCCGGGCTGCAACCAGCAAGTCGGGCAAGATCGACAGCCGCTTCGGTGTGACCTACACGCCGAAGAACGCCACCATCCATTGCGCGAAGTGGGAAAATATGACCAGGGCGTGAAAAATCATCTGCGTTTGATGATGGATTGCCGAGCATTTTGATGGTCATTGTGCGGTCGTAAACGGAGATTCCTGTGGTAACTCCCTCGGCGATTGCATCAACTGAAACGGTAAAATTGGTTTCGTGCTGTGAGGTATTCCGCTGTACCATTGGGTCAAGCTCCAGCTCTTTTGCCCGCGCCATGGTGACGGCAACGCACAACAGACCTCGTGCTTCACGCGTTATAAAATTAATCATCTCTGTTGTCACCCGATCTGCAGCGCCAATAAAATCGCCTTCATCTTCGCGATCTTCATCGTCAATAACAATAACGAGTTTCCCTTGTCGGATATCTTCAAGAGCGTCGTCGATAGAGTCAAAAATCTTTTTATTCATAGATGTTGATTACGCTTTTTTGGCGTACCAGGTAGTAAGGTGAACGAGAACATGATACATGAACAAGAGTGAATTGGTTTGGCGTATAGACCGAGTGTTTTTAGTTGTGAGTTCAGTGTTATAAAGAGTATCAACTCCAGCTTTTGCAACTTGTTTAAGCGCATCTCAACGTATTGACTGAAATGTTCGTTGTGTTTGTCAATGTAAAAAAATCCTTATCCATTTTTGAAAATGCAAAAAAAAGAAGCCGCATGAATACAACGAAACGCCAGCTTTGAGAAGCATGGGCATTTTTGTATAATAATAACCGATTGTTCGGTAATGAAAAGTGTTCGTTACGGTTATTAACGTTATAGGAGTGTTACCCGAAGCCTCTTTCTAAAATTCTATCGAGATTGCATGACCATTCAAGCTTCCGACCTGACGCAGGAGGTTCTTGCCCTTGCCCGGAAATTCCCTGCTGATCGAGTGTTACAAGCCAAACAGAACGGCTTCTCCGATTTTCAGCTTGCCAATATTTTTATGACGACTGAGCCTGTTATTCGCGCACTGAGAAAACATTACGCTATTGAGTCTGTCTTCAAAACCGTCGATACCTGCGCGGCGGAGTTTGATGCTAAAACGCCTTACCATTACTCAACATACGAAGAGGAGAATGAGTCGATCTCTTCTGATCGCAAAAAGGTGATTATTCTTGGTGGCGGACCAAACCGCATAGGCCAAGGCATTGAGTTTGACTATTGCTGTGTGCAGGCGGTGTTCGCTTTAAGGGAAGCCGGCTATGAAACCGTTATGGTGAACTGTAACCCTGAAACAGTTTCTACTGACTACGATATTGCCGACAAGCTTTACTTTGAGCCGCTCACTTTTGAAGATACTATTCGCATTATCGAGCACGAAAAGCCGCTTGGGGTTATTGTCAGCTTTGGTGGACAGACACCGCTGAAACTCTCAACCAAGTTGCATGAGGCTGGCGTTACCATTCTTGGAACATCGTCGGAAGGCATTGATTTGGCAGAGGATCGCAAAAAATTTGGGGCGTTGCTTGAAAAGCTCAATATTCCTCATCCTGAATATGGCACAGCCATCAGCTTTGAAGAGGCAAAAGAGATTACAAAGCGCATTGGTTATCCCGCATTGGTGCGCCCAAGTTATGTGCTTGGCGGACGTGCCATGAAGATTGTTTATAGTGATGATTCACTGAAAGAGTACATCGATCAAGCGCTCTTTATTACTGAAAAATATCCACTGTTGATTGACCGCTTTCTTGAGACGGCTGTTGAATTTGATATTGATGCGATTGCCGACCGCACCGATTGCGTTATCAGTGGCATTATGCAGCACGTTGAGGCGGCTGGTATTCATAGCGGCGATTCTACATCCATTCTGCCTTACTACAATATCAGCAAGCAGGCGATTGCTACCATGAAGGCATATACCCGAACGCTTGCTGAAAATTTGAAAGTAGTGGGTTTGATGAACATTCAGTACGCTGTGCAGAGTGATAGTGTGTTTGTGATTGAGGTGAATCCGCGAGCCAGCAGAACCGTACCATTTGTCGGGAAAGCAACGGCAATTCCTGTGGTTAAAATAGCGACACGAGTTATGCTTGGCGAAAAGCTCAGCGACTTGCGCAAAGAGTACAACCTGAAAGATTGCGATGAGCTTGGCATGAAGCACTTGGCGATTAAAGAGCCTGTTTTTCCCTTCTCGAAGTTTGTGAAATCGGGTGTTTATCTCGGTCCTGAAATGCGTTCGACCGGTGAGGCTATGAGTCTTGCTGAAGAATTTCCTGAAGCATTCGCCAAAGCCTATCAAGCCGCAAATATGCAGCTTCCACTCTCAGGAACCATCTTTATCAGCGTTAATGACCAGGATAAAAACCAGCGCATTCTTGACATTGCGAAGGCACTTTTCCGCATGGATTTTGATTTGGTGGCCACGGCCGGAACGCATCAGTTCTTAACCGAGAATGGCATTGAATGCAAAAAAGTGTACAAGGTTGGTGAGGAAGGAAGACCCAACATTTTCGACATTATCAAGCATGGCAAAATCAACTTTGTCATCAATACACCGCGTGGTGAAAAAGCGCTACACGATGAAGAGGCAATTGGCGCGGCATCAGTGCTGAACAATGTGCCGTTTGTTACCACTATCGAGGCGGCAGAGGCATCGGTGCAGGCAATAGATTGTATTCGCCATCAGGAGTTTGGCGTGAAAAGTCTTCAGGAGTATGCTGCATATCGTAACAACAATTGAAGTAAAACAGTCGTCGAAACCAGAACTGTAGATCCTAAAAAAGAATACTTATGTCAGAAGAACTTCAGCAACACCTTGACGAGTCAATCCAACTGGAATTGAACCTTGCCAAACTTTATCTGCTCTTTAACGATTGCTTCTCTGAAGATGAAGATTTCTGGTGGGATTTGTCGATGGAGGAGCAAGGGCATGCGTCATTGTTTCAGCAAGAGAAGAAAAAACCTCAGCAAAAAGAGTTTTTTCCCGACAATCTGTTAGCGAAAGATTTACAAGCGCTTGTGGGAACCAATGAGAGAATTGCGAAGCTTATTGATATTTATACCACCACTCCACCATCGCGCGCTGAAGCATTTAAAATAGCGTATGAGCTTGAGATGGCTGCCGGTGAGTCGCATTTTCAGCAGTTTCTCGATAGCCCGACAAACTCCTATTCATCGAATATTTTCAAGCAATTGAATCAGGAAGATCGCGACCATGCTGCAAGAATTATGCAGTATATGGAGAGCAACAATATCAAATAGCTGCCTACTCTGCCACATTATAAAAAGCGCCGTATTGATTGTTCCTTTTGATTATTAATCAATGCGGTGCTTTTTGGTTTTGCGGGTTCTGCTACTTATCCAGCCTGCGGTGAACTCTTCAGCGTAAAGAGGTGGTAGTTCATACTGTCCTGAAGCGCATGGAGACTTGCTTCAATAATGTTGGTTGAAACTCCAACGGTTCCCCATGTGTCGTGTCCATTGCTGGATTCAATGAGTACTCGAACTTTTGCGCTGGTACCTCTTTTCTCCTCTAAAACACGCACTTTGTAGTCAATAAGCTTGATGCTCTTTATTTCGGGATAAAAGTGCAGGAGTGCTTTACGAAGCGCTTTATCGAGTGCGTTGACAGGTCCGTCCCCATCAGCGGCAATATGTTCAATTTCACCACCAACCATTACTTTGAGTACCGCCTGATCGACATTACGGGCTTCTTTGCTTGATTCGATATGTACTTTTGTTTCCAAGACCTCAAAGAACGGCGTGAAGTTGCCTAACTCTTTGTGTAACAGTAGAGCAAATGAGGCTTCTGCACCATCAAATTGGTAGCCTTCGTGTTCAAGTTCCTTGATATGGTGAACAATATTTTTGAATACATCACTTTTTTCAGGGAGTGTAATACCCAGTTCCTGTGCCTTATAGCGGATATTACTTTGGCCTGCAAGTTCTGAAACCAGAACACGTTGATGATTCCCAACGAGTTTTGGATCGATATGCTCGTAGAGGGAACTCTCTTTCATGACGGCGCTTACATGTATGCCGCCTTTGTGAGCAAATGCTGATTTTCCGACAAAGGGTGCTCTGGTGTTTGACGGCATATTCAGAATTTCATAGACGAACTTTGAGAGCGAGGTGAGTTGCGTCAACTGCTCTACAAACGTACATGAGCGCTGCAGCTTGAGTATGATATTCGGAATAATGCTGATGAGATTTGCGTTGCCGCATCGTTCACCAATACCGTTTATGGTGCCTTGAAGGTGAGTTGCTCCGGCTATAATTGCAGTTAAAGAATTTGCGACTGCTAAATCGCTGTCGTTGTGGCAATGTATGCCTACCGGTACGCCTGTGGCGGTGAGGACGTTTGTAACGATATCCGAAACTTCATGCGGCAGGGAACCACCATTGGTGTCGCAAAGCACAAGGCGTGTTGCGCCTCCCTGTACAGCAGCAAGCAGCATTTTTATTGCGAATTCACGATTATCTTTGTAACCGTCAAAAAAATGTTCCGCATCAAAAAAGACTTCGCGTCCCGCTTGCTTGAGGAACTCAACAGAACGGAAAATCAGTTCAGCATTCTCTTCATCAGAAATTCCAAGACTTTTGACAGAGTGAGCTTTCCATGTTTTTCCAAAGATGGTAATAACCGGAGTTTCGGAGTGCAGCAGACCGAGCAAATTGGGATCGCTCGAAACTGTGGAAACAGACCGTGCAGTTGAGCCAAAAGCACAAAGTTTTGCATGGTTAAAACGAAGCTGCCGTGCTTTAAGAAAAAACTCTTCGTCTTTAGGGTTGCTGCTTGGCCATCCCCCTTCAATGTAGTTCATGCCAAACTCATCAAGCTTTTGGGCAATCAGCAGTTTGTCTTGTACTGAGAGGTTTATGTGTTCACCCTGCGTGCCATCACGCAGAGTGGTGTCGTAAAGTTCAATAAGGTTAGTACTTGAAGTCATAAATCAGCTTTGAGCCATTAAGTTTTCCTGCCTGGCATAAGCAAAAATTCCGCCGGCTTCGATAATATTGAAGACACTGCCAAGCGGATTGAGCTTGTACGTCACGTTGCTGCTCAGGTTTTCGATAGTATTTGCTGCCACATCGATTCTCAGCTCATCACCCGTATTGATAACCTGATTGAGGTGTTCGGCGGATTCATAAGGAACAGCGAACCCACCATCAACACAGTTGCGATAAAATATTCTTGCGTATGATTCGGCGATAATGGCTTTTACTCCAGCGATTTTTAAGGCAAATGGTGCATGTTCGCGCGATGAACCACAACCGAAGTTTGGACCTGCTATAATGATGGTGAAGGCTGAATGCACCTCGTCACCGTTGATAAAAGGAATGTTGCCTTCAGGCAATCCTCCTTGGGCTGGAGGTACGCCCGAGAGCGCATATTTGCCATACAGAACCACCTCATCAGGATCAGAAAGGCTGTAAACAAGGTGTTCAGCCGGAATGATCTGGTCGGTATCAATATTCTTGCCTAAAACGTATGCTTTGCCCTGAATGATAGTTTCCATTGTTATTGATTCTTCTTAATTCATCCTTTCAAGAGCGATCAGAGAAAATCTCTCGGATCAGTGAGTTTGCCTGTAATTGCTGATGCTGCTGCAGTGAGCGGTGAGGCGAGGTAAACGCCTGCGTGTTTGCTGCCCATTCGTCCCGGAAAATTGCGATTGGTGGTTGATACGACAACGTCTTTATCCACCGAGCGTCCTACGGTATCGGCTGGCCCGCCAAGACATGCCGCGCATGAGGGGAGGGCTACACTGCATCCTGCGTCTTCAAAAATCTTTTTCAGGCTTACTCCTTCGTACTGTTCCGTTTCAAGGCTGCGGGCAACTTGAACTGTAGCGGGAACAATGTTTGTTGTTACTGTGACCTGCTGCCCTTTCAGGATTTTAGCTGCCATCATAAAATCAGTCAGCTTGCCGCCTGTGCAGGAGCCAATGTATGATTTGGTGATTTTAGTGCCTGCAACGCTTCTTACTGTGGCGCGATTGTCGGGGCTGTGCGGTTGCGCGACTACTGGCTCAAGGTCGCGCACATTGTAGCGATAGGTGCTGTAATACTGTGCGTCAGCGTCACTCTGGAACAGCTCGTAAGGTTTGTTGCTTCTTGCTTTAACGTACTCTTCTGCAATTTTGTCAGCGGCAATAATACCGTTCATGCCACCGGCTTCGATAGCCATGTTGGTCAGCGTCATTCTCTCCTCCATAGGAAGTGAGAAAATTGCCTCACCATCAAATTCCATCGCCATGTAGGTTGCGCCGTCTGTGGTGATATCGCCGAGAATCTGAAGAATAAGATCTTTTGCCGTCAGATAGGCGGGCATTTCTCCATCGAAAATGAACTTTATGGATTCTGGAACTTTTTCCCAGAGTTTGCCTGTGCCGAGAATAAAGGCGGCGTCGGTGTTGCCGATTCCTGTACCGAACATGCCAAACGCGCCCGATGTGCAGGTGTGCGAGTCGGTTCCGAAAAGCACAGTACCGGGCAGGTTGAATCCCTCTTCGGCAAGCGCTACGTGGCAGACACCTTTATATCGTTCAGTACCAACATCATAATAGTGCTTGAGTCCCTGCTCTTTTGCAAATTGTCGCAGAAGGTCGATGTTGCGATGAGCGTGCTCGTTGGCGGTGAAGATGTAGTGATCGGGTAGCACAACAACTTTTTCGGGATCCCACACTTTTGCGTCGGGGCCGAACTCCTCCTTAAAAATATCGAATGTTGGTGGACCGCAGACATCGTGGGTGAGGAGAATGTCAACATTCAGCCACACGCTTTCACCGGCATCCACGAATTTCCGGTTGGCGGCTTTTGCAAGAATTTTCTGAGTTATCGTCTGTGCCATAGGTAGAGTAATGGAGTTATTTCATTCAGGCGCTGAGGTTCTTAACAATTGCCTCGGTCATTGCTGTTGTGGACACTGTGGCATCACCAGGATTGGCGATATCGGCTGTCCGTAGTCCGGCTGCAAGTGTTGCCTCGATTGCTTGTTGAATTTCTTTTGCAATGTCAGGACGTCCAAAGCTGTGTTCAAACATCATGGCGACCGATGCGATAGTGGCAATCGGGTTTGCTTTGTTCTGCATGGCAATATCGGGCGCACTTCCGTGAATTGGCTCGTAGAGTGCGTGTTTTGTGCCGATGCTTGCTGATGGAAGCATGCCAAGGCTGCCAGTAATCATGCCGGCAATATCGCTCAGAATATCGCCAAAGAGGTTACCGGTAACGATAACGTCGAACTGCCTCGGGTTACGCACAATCTGCATTGCGGCATTATCAACATACATGTGGCTTAATTCCACATCGGCAAAATCTTTGTGTACTTCAAGCACGACGTTACGCCAGAACTGCGATACTTCAAGAACGTTTGCTTTGTCGATTGACATTACTCTGCCTTTGCGTTTACGGGCAGCTTCAAAAGCAAGACGGGCAATGCGCTCAACCTCATAGCCTTCGTACACCATGGTATTCCAGCCTTTTGTTGCATCGAAACCGCGTGGCTGGCCAAAATAGATGCCACCGGTGAGTTCGCGGAAGACAACAAAATCGGTGCCACGAACCACATCCGCCTTGAGTGACGAGGCGTCAATCAGCGCGTCATACACTTTTGCCGGACGGAGGTTGGCAAACAGACCAAGCTCTTTGCGGATTTTGAGCAGGGCAGCTTCCGGCTTGTGCTCGTGCGGCAAATTTTCCCATTTTGGGCCACCAACAGCGCCAAGCAACACAGCATCGCAATTTCTGCAAGCTTCAAGCGTTGCGTCGGTGAGCATTTCACCATGCAAGTCATACGAAGCGCCACCAAACGGGTGCTCCTCAATCTGAATTTCAAAACCATGTTTTTTTGAGAGCTGCTGCATCACGGCAACAGCTCCAGCAACAACCTCGGGCCCAATGCCATCACCCGGTATAGATACTATTTTATACATCTCTGCTCGTTATCCGGGTTATTTTTTAATCAGCCAGCTCATCATGTTGCGCAATTTTGCACCAACTTTTTCAATGGCGTGACCGCTGTTGTCTTCTCTCAGTTTGCTCAGGTTTTTGTAGCCACCGTTGCATTCGTCAATAAACTCTTTGGCAAAGCGCCCATCCTGTACCTCTTCAAGAATCTTTTTCATCTCAGCTTTTACCGCTGGGGTGATAAGGCGTGGGCCACGTGTCATACCGCCATATTCAGCCGTATCGCTCACTGAGTAGTTCATTCTCGACAAACCACCTTCATAATAAAGATCCACAATCAGTTTCAGCTCGTGCATACATTCGAAGTAGGCAAGCTCTTCAGGGTATCCGGCCTCAACAAGGGTTTCAAAACCAGCTTTGATCAGTTCGGCAGAGCCTCCGCAAAGAACGGCCTGCTCACCAAAGAGATCGGTTTCCGTTTCATTTTTGAAGTTGGTTTCAATAACGCCGGCTTTGGTGCCGCCAAGTGCTTTTGCCCAAGCAAGCGCTTGCTGCTTTGCTTCGCCGGTGGCATCCTGATGTACGGCAATCAAACATGGAACACCGTTGCCCTCTGTATAGGTGCGACGTACAAGGTGACCCGGGCTTTTCGGCGCAATCATGATAACGTTAATCGTCTCTGCCGGAACAATCTGGTTGTAGTGAATATTGAAACCGTGGCCAAAAGCAAGCGTGTTGCCTGCTACAAGGTTTGGAGCAATTTCAGCGTCGTAAATCGCTTTCTGATTCTGGTCGGGTAGCAGTACCATTACAATATCAGCCCATTTCGTTGCTTCAGCAACGGTGGTAACTTGTAAGCCTGCTTCGCGAGCTTTGGCGCATGATGCGCTTTCGGGGCGAAGGCCAACGCAAACATTCAAGCCACTCTCCTTGAGATTCAAAGCGTGTGCATGACCTTGGCTGCCGTAACCGAGAATGGCAATATTTTTGCCCTGCAGATAGCTGAGGTCAGCATCTTTGTCATAATAAACGTTCATCGTGTTCAATTGTTTTGATTGATGTGTATGTCGTGATTTCTGCTCTTATTCGCCTCTATGAATTGCTACCGCACCTGAACGGGCAATTTCTTTAATGCCGTAGGGTCTGAAGATATCGATAGTTGTGTTAATCTTGTCCGGCGTTCCGATGATTTCAATAGTAATGGATTTTTGTTTTATATCCACGACTTTTCCTTTAAAAACCGTGATCAATTCAAAAATCTCATGCTGTTGCGTTTTGCTGAGTTTGAGCGTCATTAACAGCAATTCCCGCTCGACATGTGGCTGGCGAGTCAGGTCTGTTACTTTGATGGTATCCACAAGACGATTGAGCTGTTTGAGTACCTGACTGATGATCTGATCTTCACCTCTTGTAACAATGGTCATGCGTGAGATTTCCGTGTCTTCAGTCTCCCCAATAGAGATGCTTTCGAGGTTAAAGCCGCGAGCACTAAACATGGCGGCAACCCGATTAAGGGAGCCAAATTTGTTTTCAACCAGTACGGATATAATGTGTTTCATGGATTTATTAATCTGTAACTCGCTATTTAAAATAAAAGAGTTGTGAATATAGCTGTTTTTCGGATAACTGTTATTCTCACTACCATACCAAAATAAATACAGCAAGAATGCGGCTCTTCAGGCACTGTTTGTGCTGCATTTTCCAGTCGAGTTCGGCGCGTACTCTTTGGAAGTAGCGCGATACCCAAAAATATTTCTGCTTTTGTGATTGAAGAGGTATAACACAGGGCATCAACATGTCTGTCGAACCACGTTATCACCGCACTCTCTGGCTGAGTACGCATCAACTCCGTCAGGACATTGGTATCAAACAAAAAAGCGGCTATCATCAATCCTCAACTTGCGGAAGAGTGCGGGAGAATTGACGTGATGGAATAATAATATCTTCAGCATTCAAGCCTTTAAAGTGCTCTTAAATACGTTTGGCAAGATTTCCTGATTTGGACGTGCCGGTTGATTTTTTCTGCTTTAGGAATTCAGCAAAATCCAGCACTTCATGAAGTATTGGCTCTGGAAGTTCTTCCATCGTTCGGTATATTTTCTCTGCTGTTGTCATTGATTCTTTTTGTGCAAATCGTGAAAAGAGAAAATTTTATACACCAATCTAACGATTTTTCATAAGTAATGTGTCAGAAATGGTTAAATTTTACCACTATGGAACGTTGCGAAATTACTGAGTTTTTTTATAGGTGAGGAGATGGTTTATGAGAATTCAGGAGATCCTTGACTTGGCGATGACCCTCAACGCAGTAGAGAGGCTTCAGATTATTGATAGATTGTTGCGAAGCCTTGATGAGCCAGGTCACAAAAATTGATGAACTCTGGGCAGTGGAAGTAGTGAAACGTCTCAACGTGCTCCGCGAGGGGCGTGTAGAGGGTATTCTCATCGAAGAAGTTTTTCAAAAGTAGAACGCATTGTTACTGATTTTTTATCTTGTCGAAAGAAAATTTACAATCGTGAGACCAAAAAAAATTATGCTGCTCGGCAGCGGGGAACTGGGCAAGGAGTTCGTCATTGCAGTGAAACGGCTTGGTCACTCTGTGATAGCCGTGGACAGCTACAACAATGCGCCAGCGCAGCAGGTGGCTGATGAGCGTGAAGTGATTGATATGCTTGATGGCAAGGCGCTTGATGCCATTGTCGCTAAACATCAGCCTGATCTGATTGTACCTGAAATCGAAGCCATTCGCACCGAGCGTTTTTACGATTATGAAGAGCAGGGGATTCAGGTAGTGCCTTCGGCGCGTGCGGCCAACTTTACCATGAATCGCAAAGCCATTCGTGATCTCGCATCAAAAGAGCTTGGCCTTCGCACGGCAAACTATCGTTATGCCGCTTCTCTTGAAGAGTTACAGACTGCTGTGGCGGAGGTGGGCACTCCCTGCGTGGTCAAGCCGCTGATGAGTTCTTCCGGTAAAGGGCAGTCAACAGTGAAAAGTGAGGCGGATATTGAGAAGGCCTGGAGTTATTCGCAGAGCGGCAAACGTGGCGACAGTGCGGAGGTGATTGTGGAGTCGTTTGTCAACTTCCATATAGAGATTACGCTGCTTACCGTGACTCAAAAAAACGGCACAACGCTCTTTTGCCCTCCCATTGGCCACCGTCAGGAGCGGGGCGATTATCAGGAGAGCTGGCAGCCCTGCCTTATCAGTGAAGCGCAGTTACAGGAAGCTCAGGAGATTGCTGAAAAAGTGACCCGTTTGCTGACTGGCGCAGGTATCTGGGGTGTGGAATTTTTTCTTGCCAATGATGGCGTCTATTTTTCGGAACTCTCTCCGCGTCCGCACGATACTGGTATGGTGACGCTGGCAGGAACACAAAACTTCTCGGAGTTTGAGCTTCATGCACGCGCGGTGCTGGGTCTGCCGATTCCCGAAATCACCCTGATGCAGGTTGGTGCCAGTGCGGTTATTCTGGCCGATAAAGCGGGGATAAATCCTCAATACATCGGGGTGGATGAGGCCCTCAAGGAGGCTCGCACTGACATTCGCATTTTCGGCAAACCCGTGACTCGCCCTTACCGGCGAATGGCTGTTGCACTTGCGTACGATGAGTTGGGAAGCGATGTCAATGCTGTGAAAGAGAAGGCAATTGCCAACGCGCAAAAGGTGACGGTGGTTTGCGAGTCAGGTGAGTTGCTATGAAAGAGAGAGTATCTCCTCTTCCAGCAACTGCTGATTGTAGAGTTCCGCATACAGATGTTGCTCGGCGAGTAGCTCTTCGTGGGTACCGCTCTCAACAATGGCGCCATCTTTCAGCACAACAATCTTGTCACAATTTTTTACAGTTGAGATGCGATGGCTGATCAGCAGAATGGTGGTGTCGGGCAATTTTTTTAGCAGAGCCTCAAAAATACGCGCTTCAGTATCGGTATCAACGGCTGAAAGAGCGTCGTCCAGTACCAAGAGTTTAGGTTTCCACGCAATGGCGCGTGCAATGCAAGCCCGCTGCTTCTGCCCGCCAGAGAGGTTGATACCCTTTTCGCCAAGCATGGTCTCAAAGCCGTCGGGGAAATCCACTACATCATCATGCAACATCGCTATTTTGCTTGCCTCAATCACCGCGTCAGCATCATTATCGCGACTGCCCCAAGTGATGTTGTGTGCAATTGTATCAGAAAAAAGAAAATTGACTTGTGGCACGAACCCGATCTGCTCGCGTAAAGTCTCAATCGGCAAGCTGCGAATGTCGCGTCCATCGAGTAAAATAGCACCTTCAACAGGTTCGTAAAGTCGCGGTATGAGGTTGACCAGCGTCGTTTTACCAGCGCCCGTTGCACCGACTATTGCCACTTTCGATCCAGCGGCTATGTTGAGGGTGATGTTGTTCAGGATGGGATTTTTCTCATGGCCAGGGTAGTGAAACCGGACATTGTGGAAGGATAGTGTGCCCGCGAAGTTTTTATCTTCGCTCAAATCCTTCTCCTTTTCGGTGATATCGGGTTTGATGCTGAAAATTTCGTTCAATCGCACCTGAGCAGATGCTGCACGCTGGATAATGCTCGTAACCCATCCAATGGAGATAATTGGCCAGCTCAGCATGGAGACATAAACGATAAATTCTGCAATGCCTCCGACAGTCATTTTGCCTTCAATTACATTGATGCCACCGACCCATACAACAGGGAGCAGTGAGAAGGCCGTCATGGAGGTGAGAAACGCAAAAAAAAGTGCTTGGAGTTTGCCAAGCGAGAGATTTTTGCGATAGTAATCTTTGTTGAGTGTTGCAAACCGCTGAATTTCAAAGGATTCGCGAGTGTAGCTTTTCACAACTCTGATACCGGAGAGGTTTTCCTGTACCAGATTGGTTATCGCTGCGTAGCTCTCTTGAATGCTTTTTGACCGTTTTTGCATTGAGCTCCCGATTCTATAAACTGAATAGCTCAGAATTGGGGCGGGCAGCAGGGCGAAAAGCGTGAGCTTTGGAGAGATGGCAATCATTGCAACAAGCGCAAAGACGAGGCGAAAAAAAGTGTTAAGTGAGTACATAATGCCCGGTCCGAGGAATTCTCTTATGGCATTCAGGTCGTTGGTACCTCTCGAAATAAGCTCGCCAGTACTGGTGGTATTGTAAAACCGTCTTGGGAGAGTTTGTAGATGCTTGTAATAGTCGTTTTTCAGGTCAAATTCAATGTGCCGTGAGGCGACAATAATGTTCTGGCGGACAAGAAAGAGAAAGTAGCCGCTCAGCAAGGAGAAGAGAAAATAGAAACCAGTGTCGCGGAGCACGTCTAACAGCTCAAACTTCCGATTCATGGTGTCGATAGCGAGCCCGATATACTTCGGCGCGATAACCGCAAAGATATTGGTGAGAATGATGAAGAGAAATCCTGACCAGAGATTTTTTTTATACCTTAGCAGATAAGGTTTGAGGCTGAGAAGATTTTTCATCCGTTATAAGTTTTTGAAGTGACCACCTTAATGTATAATAAGAATAGAGAAAAGAAAATTTCATATCAGTTCTGTGCTTATGGCATTTGATTCAACAAAAAGCTATTACTCGATCAGCGAGGTGACGAAAATCTCTGGTGTGCCGGAATATTTGTTACGGTACTGGGAGGGTTTTTTTACTGAACTCTCTCCTGCAAGAGATACGCGCGGGAACAGGCGGTACACGAATCGCGATATTGCTATGGTATTGAATATCAAAAATCTGGTGTATGAGAAGGGCTATAAGTTGGCCAAGGCGAGTGAAATTGTGAAAGGCAATCCTCGCAATAATGAAGATGATCATAAAACAACGGAGATTCTCAAGTTGCAGAAACAGATTGGCAACGAGAAAAATCGTCACAGTGCTGTGGATGAACGGCGCTCGTTGTTGTTGAAGGAGATAAAAGTGGAGATTGAGGATATTCTTCAGTTGCTGGGGTAAAGCGAAAACAAAAAAACCGGTTTTTCACCGGTTTTTTTGTTGGAATCAATCTGTTACTTACTGAGCGTAGAGCACTTCAAACTGTCCTGTACCGCCCTTGCAGACATGCTCAACCCAGCGGCCATAAGCGCCACCGCTCCAGCGATACTCTTCAAGGTTCTGTGAACGGAACTGAGGTGCAGCATAACGCACTTTATAGCCTTTTGGAAGAACAATCTTCAACTGTGAATCGACGGTAAAGTCGTTGAACTTTCCAACCATGCCGTGGTGTACCAGCGGAATGAGTGGGTGGTTCAGAATTCTGCGAAGTCCACCACCTGCATCAACTGAGACGCCAGGGAATTCGCCATCAACTTTAACTTCGATACCTTGTGAATCGGAACGGAACGCAGCTTCAACGGATGCTGGTTTGTTCAGCTTGTCGGCAGGGAAGAGCTCTGCCCAGCGTGCGATGGAGTCAACAATACCTGAACCGCCATGTGAGAAGCGCCATCTGGTAACACCGACAGGCCCTTTTTCGCCACTCTGGGTACCAATGCTGTTGACTTCAATTTTTGAAATTCTCTGACCACCTTCGTTCAGTGCGGTAAAGGCTGGACCGATAAACCACAATTCACGAATCCAGTCATTGAATGCGCCAGTTGACTGCATTGCGCGGAGGGTGTTTTCCCAAGTGTCGATAACATCAGGATTGTCAAGCGGCACTTTCATGATAATGTCGTGGAACTGACGCCCCTGCATGTAGATTGGATTAGGGACGTTTCTTTTTACTGCGTCTGAGCGGTAGTAGAAGATGTTGACAACGGAGCCTTCAAAAGAGAAAAGGTGAGAGAAGTCGCCTACAGTAACTGAGCCTTCACCGACACAAATTCTTCTCTCTTTGGTTTCATTGGCAATATCGGCTTCGACAACCAATTTGCTTTTTGTGCTGTCAACAATTGACTCAATAACAGCCGAAAACCTTACAAAACCTTTTGCAGGATCAAGAGGTTTTACATTGATCTTGATGTTACAGTCAGCGGGTAACAGTGGCAGGGCAGGAGGTACGTTAACCTTAGCTCTGCATTTTACTTTGCCCCACGAGCTTGAACCACCTTCGAGTACGATTTCGTAGTCGGAATGCGCGGTTGTGGTGTCTTTAGTGCCGAAAAGAGCCATAATGAGTTCTCCTTTTTCTAATGGCGTTGAAATTGGATATTTTCAGGAAAAAATCTATCAAATAGCCTTCCTGTTAAGTAACAGATTGGAACAAATTTAAAGAATAAAAATCAATAAGAAAAGTAAAATATATTTGGAGTGGTAAACAGCGTGCCTGAAATATCGTTTACTTTCAGCGATTTCCTCGTCCGACAACTTTTTTGCGCATTTATTTTCCTGCCTATATTTTTTGATTGCTTTATGGCTCCATTATCTCAGACTATCAACCATCTCAGCAGCTCTCGTTTTCTGGCTCCAATGGCGAGTGGCGTATTGCTTGGTCTATCATTTCCATCTTATCCTTTTATTCGCCTTGAACTGCTTGCGTGGATAGCGCTTGTGCCGCTTTTGCTCTCTCTGCGTTATGTTGAACAATTCGGCGAGCTGTTGCGCCGCGTTTATCTTACCATGCTGCTTTTTTGTGTGATTAGCCTTTGGTGGGTGAGTTTGGCAACGCTCTCGGGTGGGGTGCTGACCGTGGTGATGCAGGCCTGTTTTATGACGATTCCGATGATGTTTTTTTATGTAGTAAAAAAAATGGCAGGCTATCGTTTTGCGCTTTTTGCGCTCCCTTTTCTCTGGGTGGCGTGGGAATGGCTTTATATGCAGCAAGAGCTTTCATTTGGATGGCTTACGCTGGGCAATTCGCAGGCAAACCTCAACAGTATGATTCAATATGCTGATATTACTGGCGTTTGGGGTATCAGCTTCTGGTTGCTCTGGTTTAATGTGCTTTTTCTCATTGCGCTGACAAGCAACAAACAAGAGAGGTGTCGCTCTCTTGTTTGTATGATTTTCATGGTCATTGCTCCACTACTGTATGCGTTGAGTATCTTTTCTGCTGAAAAGAATGCTTCTCTCAATGCTCATTATCTGCGGGTGTCGCTTGTTCAACCCAATATTGATCCGCATGAACCGTATGATATTAATGCAGCGATGGAACATTATAGTAGCATGAGCAGCGATGTGATTCGTGTTCATAAGCCTGATCTTATTATATGGCCTGAAACAGCAATTCTCTTTTCTATTCTTGATCCACTCTATGTTGTAGAGCTGAATCAGCTCAGGTCATCAATAGAGCAATGGCAGACCGCGGTTTTGAGTGGTTGTATTGATACAGCGAAAGGAGAAAAACAGCTCTACTCTCTTTATAATGGATCGATATTGCTCGATGCACAAGGTGGCGCACCACAGTTGTATCACAAAATTCATCTTGTGCCTTTTGGTGAACGGGTGCCTTATATTGATTATTTCCCTTGGCTTGGTGAAGCATCGTTTGCGTTGTCGGGTATTAGAGGATGGGAAAAAGGTGATGAGACGACCTTGATGAAGCTTTCGTTACGAAAAGATAAAGGTGAGATTGCTTTTGCCAATATTATCTGCTACGAGTCAATTTTTCCATCGCTTGTAGCGGATTTTGTGCGTAAAGGTGCGCGGATGTTGACACTTATCACTAATGATGGTTGGTATTCTACCTCGTATGGACCGTATCAGCATCTGGCGATTGGTCGGTTGCGCTGTATTGAAAATCGTCGGGCTATGGCTCGTTGTGCGAATACCGGTGTGACGGTTGTGTTTGATAGGTTCGGGCGAACTCTTGCTGAAATTCCGTGGTGGCAGCAGCAGACGCTCACTGCCGATGTACCGCTTGAGAGCAAGCTGGCATTTTATACTCGCTATCCTGATGTTTTGCCCAAAAGTGCTGTTGGTGTTTCAGCACTGTGCTTGATTATAGCTTTTATCAGGAGAAAAGGGAGTGCATGGTGATGTTTGTTCGTCTGAACTTTTCCTGATATGTTACTGAGGCTATAATCCGTACGACTTAATTTTTCGATGGAGTGTGCGTTCGGTAATACCGAGTGCAAGAGCGGTTTTTCTTTTGTTTCCGTTACAGCGTTCGAGTGCCTCAGCAATCGATTTTTTTTCTATTTCATCTAATGAATATTGTTTTGCAGGCTCCTCTTGCGGTTGTGGCGGCATTAATGCCGGATAATTCTGTGGAGGAGGGGTTACTGTTGCATGTGGCAATAAGAGCGGCCCCATGGGCTTGTTTTGTAAAAGAAGTTGAAGGAGTTGTCGAATTTCACTTACCTCTTGCCGAAGCTGAATAATGTTGCTGAACATGACTTGAAGTTCGTTTTTTTCTGATTTAGCGGGATCGTGTACCAGGCTTTTATACCTGTTGCGCTGTACCAGATGTTTTTCAAGAATGTCGGGTGTGATGTAAATGCCTTTTTCAATCACAAGGAGGGATTCTATAAGATTGCGGAGTTCTCGAACATTGCCAGGCCATGTGTAGCGCATCAGCATTTCAGCAGCTTCAGGGCTGAAGCCCTCAAACACTATGTTATGTTTGGTGGCAAATTCGTGTACAAATGTTTCGGTCAACAGCAAAATGTCGCGTGCTCGTTCACGTAATGGCGGGATTTGGAGTTCTACGCTGCGTAACCGGTAAAAGAGGTCTTCCCGAAAGTTTTTTTCTGCGACAGCCTTATACATATTTTTATTTGTGGCAGCAATAATTCGTGCATCGGAGTAGATAGTTTTCGATGATCCAACCCGCTGAAATTCTCCGGTTTCAATAACTCTTAGAAACTTAACTTGCGTTTCTAAGGGCATTTCACCGATTTCATCGAGAAAAATTGTGCCTCTGTCGGCACTTTCAAAGTATCCTTTTCTACTTTGTACTGCGCCGGTAAAAGCCCCTTTTTCATGGCCGAAGAGTTCTGATTCAAGAATGCCAACCGGAATGGCACCACAATTGACGGGTACAAAATTTTTATTGGCTCGCAAGCTGTTTGCGTGAATAAAACGTGCCAGCACCTCCTTGCCTGATCCTGTTTCTCCGATTATCAGAACAGTGATATCAGTTGCCGCGACTTGCAGTGCAAACTGTTTGAGTTGGGTAATAAGGGCGGATTGCCCAATCAACGTAATATCTCGTTTCATTAGTGAGTTCCGTTGATGCAACGCATGGTCTTGTTATAAAACTTGTAAAGCAATGGCTTCAAATGGCAGCTTTTTTGCAGCTCTTTCAGCCTCCTCTTTTGAGCTATAGGTGGCTTTCAGGCGTACTTTATAGAGCTCTCCGGCTTGAATCACCTTCGCCGGTGAAGTGAGAGATATTTTTTTTGCAAGCGCTTCTGCATTCTCTTTGGTTTTGAAACTACCACACTGCAAGGTAAAAGGTTTGTTAACGACAACGGCTGGTTCTTGCTTTATTACCACTATAGGTTGTGCCTCAACTTTTTTTGCAATCGCCTCTTTTTGAGGAGTAGGAACAATTGGCTTCGCCACTTCAGGTGTTGTTATTGGCTTGGTTTGTTTCGTGTAAACTTTTGGTGCTGTGTTTGGTATGGTCACTGGTGGTAAAGGTATAGTCGTTGTTTTTGCAACACTATAAGCAGCAATGCGTGAGTTGCTGATTTGATCAAGAACAGGATCAGGATAATTAGTTAACTGCTTTTGATAAAGTGTAATAGCTTGTGGTCCATCTTCAGAAAGAAGAGCATCAATCACAAGCTTTTCAGCAGGAAGGCTCACTTTTTGCCTGATATTTTGTAACAAATAAACCTTATCTTCAATAACACATCGGCGTATCTCCTCAGCATAAGAGGGTTCACCGGTTGAGTGGACAACAGGCGGGAAAAAGAGCGCAATCGAAAGCGCCACGCACAATGTTGCCGGGCTTTTACGAAGAATAGATTTCGTTTTATCAGAAAGCGTGAGGAAAAACATGGTTCAGCAATTTATTCTGGTTCGCTATTTTCGTAATACGTTAAGCTTGTTGAATATGTCGAATTTTTTCATATAAAATCAATTGCATTCTATGCATCCTCTCTCAATTAAAGCTTTTGCAAAAATTAATCTCGGGCTTTTGATTACAGGCAAACGTTCCGATGGTTACCATACACTTGAGACTCTTTTTGCCCCAATCAACTGGTACGATACACTTCAGTTTGCTGAATCACCGCAAATTTCGATGAGTTGTTCCAACGTTGCGTTGCCTCTTGACGATAACAATCTCTGCATCAAAGCAGCAAAAGCACTGCAGCAGTTTGCTGGTATTGATAAAGGAGTTGCTATGACACTGTATAAGGAGGTTCCTTTTGGAGCTGGTCTTGGTGGAGGAAGTAGTGATGCAGCAACGGTTTTGAGGGTACTGAACAGTCTTTGGGATATCAATGCTTCATCGGCGGATTTACATTCGGTAGCTGTTAAGCTTGGTGCAGATGTTCCCTATTTTCTTGAGATGACAGGGCTTGCCTATGCTCAAGGAATTGGCGATGAACTTGAAGATCTTGGTCTCACGATTCCCTACTTTATTGTTACGGTTTTTCCGGAAGAGAACATTTCGACCGTTTGGGCTTATAAAAATTTTTATACTCGTTTTGATCGTACAGTTCCTGATTTGAAACATGCGGCAGAGGAGTTCTGCCATTTTGGGAAAAAAGAGGTTTGTTCACTCTTTGAAAATGATTTTGAATCAGCAGTGTTTGATCATTTCCAAAATGTGCGTGACGTTAAAACTTTTCTTCTCAACGCAGGTGCATTGTTTGCTTCGCTTTCAGGCAGTGGTTCGGCTGTGTTTGGCTTGTTTGAGCATGAGTCTGATGCTGTGGCTGCAATGAAGCATTGCTCTGGGTCTTATCGCATGAGCTTGACGCCGCCTCGCTTTTCAATGCAGCAGTAGGCTATACAATGCCAAAAGCCCGGGAGTACCGGGCTTTTGAGTTAACATATAGGAATGGTTATTTACCAGCCATACTCTGCGAACACACGATAGGTGTTAATCAGCAAGAAGGCCATAACGACAAGACCAAGAATGGTAAAGATTGGACTTTTTTCCTCTCTTGAAGCTTTAAAATCAAGGAATGGAACAAGCGCCCAGAGAATACCACCGGTGGTTAAAAGAACGATAGCAAGAAGTTCTCCGCCCTCAAATTTAAAATCTTTGAGCATCTGGAACTGTGCCCAGAAGTACCACTCCGGTTTAATTCCAAGTGGTGCAGGAGCAAGAGCATCAGCCTTGACACCAATTTCCCATGGGAAAACAACTGCAAGATAGACAAGCAAGCCAAAGCCAATAATCCAGCCGATTGCATCTTTAGCAAGGAATGTTGGGAAGAATTTCTCATAGCCCTTAATCATGCCAGACTCTTTGTAGCCAATAGGTGCTGAAGTACCAAGAACCTGTACAAGCATTAAGTGTGCTGCAAGTGCAAGCATAATAACGCCAGGAAGAAGAACAACGTGGAGAGAGAACATGCGGGTTAGTGTTTCTCCGCTTACCTCTTCACCACCACGAAGAATTTCAACCATCAGCGCTCCACCAGGAGCAACTTTTGGAACTTCTGTACCTACCTGTGTTGCAAAAAATGCCAACTCGTTCCATGGAAGGAGATACCCAGTGAACCCAAATCCAAGACTGATCAGCATGAGTACAAAGCCGCTGATCCACATAAGTTCACGTGGTTTCCGATACGACTTCATAAAGAAAGTGCTGAACATGTGGATGAAAATCATCAGAATCATCAGGTTTGCTGACCAAGCATGAATCTGGCGAATGAGCCATCCATAAGGAATCTGTTGCTGAATGAAGACAAATGATGCAAATGCTTCAGCCTCAGTTGGTTTGTAATATTGTAGAAGAAGCAGACCGGTGATAACCTGAATCATAAAGAAAAAGAGTGTGAGACCACCAAAATAGTACCACATTGAAAGACGATGCTGTGGAACTTCTTTTTTCTTTAAATATTCAATAATTGGCAGCATTACGTAAAATCGTTCATTAAACCATGCTCCGATTGAGCTGCTTCGAGAATCTTTGTACGGATTTGTTGCTGGACGATCTACCGGTGGTTTATAAACACCGCCATCATTAGATGCAACTGCTTTTGCTGCTGGTTTTGCTGTGCTTGGGGCGACCGGCTTGGCAGCACCAGGAGCAGCGGGTTTCGGCTTGGCAGCCGCTTTACCTGCCACAGCGTTTTGATTGTTTTCAGCCATATTTTCTGACTCCCTTGGGTTTCGAGTATTAAAGGTTAAGATTTAGCAATGATAAGATCTTCTCCCTCAACTCTTGCTTTAAATTGAGCTAAAGGTAAAGGTTGTGGGCCTGAGATAATTTCTCCAGTTTGTTTGTACTTCGCACCGTGGCAGGGGCAGAAAATTACGTTATCTTTTGGTTCCCAGTGGACAAGACATCCGAGGTGAGTGCATACTGCGCTGCATGCAGTCAACGTTCCGTTATCATTGATAACGATTACTTTATCTTTGTTGAACTGGAAAATTTTGCCAGTTTTTTCTGGAACTTCTGAAGCTTTTCCAACAATTTTTTCATTGTCGTTGCTGAACTCTTTAGCTGGAGGGATAATAAATTTAACGACAGGATAGAGTGTTGTAACAGCTACAGCAGCACCGACACCAGCAACGACTTTACCGAGAAAACTGCGACGCTCAAAATTCACTCCACCTAATCCCTGTTCACGCGCTTTCCCGCCGGAAACAGCACCGGCTGAAGAGAGAGGTGCACCATCTTCAAGTGCGGCCATCCTCGCCGGACTCTTGAAATTACCTTGTTGTGCCATTACAAGCTATCTCCTTTTTAAATATGTTCTTATGAAAGATAAATGATTGTGCCTAAAAACAATGCATAACCTGTGTCCGTTTTTTATACTCGACAGCTAATTTTGAGCTAAGGCTTTAAAAACGGTGAGTGAATTTATAATTTTTTCAACGATTATTCCAATCCAAAGCGCGTTTAAAGTTATTATAAGCACTATACATGATTGATTGTTCGCCATCTCTCCAAATACGACTTTTGATAAAGAAGAGCATTGTTTTTGATTGGAGTCGTAGTGGGTTGAGAAATTCGGAAATACCTGTTAGCTTTTCTTCTTGTTTGCTTTCTCTTTCCAAAGAAATAGTAGAGGTGAATCGGAGATAAAAAGGACCCGCATCCAGTACTTGTCTATGAGAGATGTGCAGTTGAAAATCATTATGAGCCAAGGTAAGATTCATACTGTGCCGCGGTGCAAAAAGACCACGCTTAAACTGATTTTCTTTAATATGCAGCGAGTCATAGACGATAACGTTCTCGTCGGCATTATCCTGCAACATAATAAGCGTTAATGGCTTATAGGTATTGTTTTTAAAAAAGATAACATAATAAATAAGATTAAAGCGCTCAGAAAACGCTCGCCCCCAATACCAGCGTGCTATATATTCCTGCATTGGCACTGTGCCAAGATTATGGTCGTGATATCCTGTAGCGTTTACAGGAATAGTGCGAACAGTTTTTGAGCCAACAATTTTTATGGTGCCGGTAACCTCTGCTTTTGGAATGCGGAGCAACCATTGGTGTTGCGTTACATTGCCTGCATTATTATTAGTATCTTTTTTTTCATATCGGATGTGTTGACTTGGCTTAAAACGTAATGCTGCGGTTACTTTTTTCTTGCGAGCAGGGAATAAAAAGTCAATATCAAGCGCATATTCGTCTTTCAGCGTGTCGTAAGTAAAACGATTATTTTCAAATCTGACGCCAATATCCGAGCAATTGCTTTTAAATAATTCTCGATTCCCTTCACGAATAAAATTCAAAATTTCAGAACTGTGCTCATAAAGTTGAAAACTGAAGCCAGAGTAATCTTCCGGTAGAGGTGGAGCTGATTTGTTTCTTTTCCATGATTCGTAATGAGATGTATAGTAAGGTGAAAATGGAAAACCAGAAAACCAGATAAGCACAAAAGAGATGCCTGTTGCTTTATCTTCAGCGTCAAAATACCACCATTCGTAAGCTCCCGGCTGCTTCAAATTATGCCAGATTTCTTGATCAAGCTGTGTGGTGATATTCATACCAAGTGATGGTGACGTTCACGGACGACTTTCAGGAGTGTTGCATATAAATTATGCCAGAAATTGCCTTTACTGAAAGTGTAAGAGAGAGAGAAGAAAAAAGAGAGGATATTTTTATACATGATTGTGGACAGAGAGGGAATCGAACCCACGACACAAGGATTTTCAGTCCTTTGCTCTACCAACTGAGCTATCTGTCCTTCAAAAGCGAGCAAAATATAGGAATAAAACTATTATATAACAAAAGAAAAATCACCATGCAGTGTAAATGATTTATAACTCCGTATGGTGATTTTTGTAAGCATTATACTGGATATGCAAGTTTTTTTATGCCGGTACGGATGCGTCGCAGTACTGTTTCTTTGCCCAAAACTTCCAGCATGTGATACAAGCTCGGTCCAAAGCTTACTCCAGAGGAGAGAATTCTCAGGGGGTGAATCAGCACAGCAGCTTTCAGTCCTTTCGGTTCAACAAATCCTTTGAGTTGCGTTTCAATATTGTCGGCACTGAACTCTTCGAGTGATTCGAGAATTGTTACAAACTCGAGCAAGAGAGTATTGGTATCGACTGTCCACCTTTTTTTAATAGCCTCTTCGTCATAGGATTCCGGTTCGAAATAGAAGTAGGTAGAAAAGGTTACAAACTCATGCTCCAGACCTACACGTTCACGCATTAATTCAATAACTTTTTCGAGATAGACCTCACTGGTAATTATTTCAAGAGGCATCAGCGATGTTTTCTGCTTCAGTTCTGCCGAAAGAATTGGTTTGATAGCGGCAATTAACTGTTCTGTGGGTCTGTTTTTGATATACTGTTTTTCGAGCCAGTTGAGTTTTTCAATATTGAAGACCGCGCCCGCTTTGCCCACCCGTTCCAAGGAGAATTTTTCGGTTAGTTCTTTCATTCCATATACCTCTTGTTCGCTTCCCTCTCCTTCATTCCAGCCGAGCATTGCGACAAAATTGATAATTGCTTCAGCACTGTATCCTTTTCGGATATAATCCTCAACAGCAACATCACCTTGCCGTTTGCTGAGTTTTGAGCGGTCAGGATTGAGTAACAAAGGAAGATGAGCAACTTTTGGTGCTTCCCATCCGAAAAATTCATAAAGTAATAAATGCTTAGGCATTGAGGAGAGCCACTCTTCACCGCGAATAATGTGAGTGAATTCCATTAAGTGGTCGTCGATGACACTGGCGAAATGGTAAGTTGGAAAACCGTCGGATTTCATCAAGACCTGATCATCAACGGTGGAGGAGTCAAATTCAATAGGGCCTCTAATAATATCTTCAAACCAGATGGAGACATAATCTGGCACTTTCATGCGGATGACGTAAGGCGCTCCCGATTCAAGTTTTTGCTTAATGATGCTTGCAGGCATGTTACCGCCCATCTCTTCGGGGAGCCATTTACGGTTATATTTTGGCTGAAGCCCTTGTTTAATTTGCAGTTGGCGATTTTCCTCAAGTTCATCATGTGTTGCAAAACAGTAGTAGGCGTGCTGATTGTTCAGGAGCTGCTTGCAATATTGTGCATAAATATCAAGCCTTTCAGATTGAACGTAAGGACCGAAATTTCCACCATGCTCAGGACTTTCATCGGCAATAATTCCTGCCCACTCAAGAGTTTTGATAAGATTTTTTTGTGCGTCCTCAACCTTTCTGCTTTGATCGGTGTCTTCAATTCTGATAATGAAGTCGCCTTTCATTTTTTTTGCATACAGGTAATTGTAGAGAGCTGTTCTCAATCCTCCTACATGCAGATATCCTGTAGGAGATGGTGCAAACCTTGTTCTAACCCTTTGACCAACCATAATGAGCGTTGTGCTGTTAATTGTTGAGAGTAAAGTAATTCAATGCGAGTGCGCTGAATTTAAGAAAAACTCATTGCATTTAGCCACAAGATACAAGAATTTAACCCGAAACTTTTGATTTTCAGGATTCAGCGTCTTTGCTTCTCTTTTGATGAAAAAATCATTGAGAGACTTTTTGTTTTTGCTTATCGTTATACCTTTTATTTTGTTTTTAATTACTCCTCACGGAGAAGACAATATTTTTTATTTTTATCACATTTTTACAGTTATGGCTGAAAATCAACAGAAGCGATCAGGCAAGGCAAGTTCACGCAATAAATTTAAGCCGGTTGGTGATGAAGATCAAAATGCCGGTTGGTTTCAAGGCTCAGGGGATAGTCCGCAGGGAAAGTTTCCTCGAATTATTCTGATTTTAATGCTGGGTTTATTATCGCTTTTCGTGTTTCAACGTTTTTTTGCTGGTAATGACGGACCTGAAATCACCTATAGCGAATACAAATCAGTGCTGTCTCGATCTCTTGTTACTGCTGTAACAGTCAAGACGTTTGAGGATAAATCGACTATGTTGACAGTGCAGCTTCGGGAGTCGATGCAACTTCCTCTGGCTAATGGTACAGCCATGCAGACGAATCGGTTTGCTGTTCGGTTGCCCTCATTTCCGTTGGAACAGATTGATATTTTAGCTGATAAAGGAATCAAAATTAAGGTTGAGCAGGGTACCAGCGGTCTCACAACATTTTTGATGCTCTTTGGCCCATGGATCATTTTCGGCTTTATCTATTTTTTTGTGATGCGACGGATGAATGGGCAAGCGGGTGCTCAGGCAAAAAATATGTTCAGTTTTGGTAAAAGTCGTGCCAAGCTTATAAGTGAATTTGATGTTAAGGTGACGTTTAAAGATGTGGCTGGCGTTGACGAGGCGATTGAGGAGCTGCAGGAGACTGTAGAGTTTTTGACGAATCCTGAAAAATTTCAGAAGATAGGTGGTAAAATACCAAAAGGGGTGTTGCTGCTTGGCCCTCCGGGTACGGGTAAAACGTTACTTGCCAAAGCGATAGCAGGTGAGGCAAAGGTGCCGTTTTTTTCGATGTCGGGTGCGGATTTTGTTGAGATGTTTGTTGGTGTTGGGGCTGCAAGAGTGCGGGACTTGTTTGAACAGGCAAAGAAAAATTCACCATGTATTGTTTTTATAGATGAAATTGATGCAGTCGGGCGCAGCCGTGGAGCCGGTTTGGGTGGTGGGCATGATGAGCGTGAGCAGACACTGAATCAACTTCTTGTTGAGATGGACGGTTTTACGACGAACGAAAATGTTATCCTTATTGCGGCGACTAACCGACCAGATGTGCTCGATAGTGCGCTTTTGCGTCCGGGTCGTTTTGACCGCCAGATTACGATTGATAAACCTGATATTCGCGGGCGTGAAGCTATTCTGAAAATTCACACACGCAATACTCCGCTTGATGAGAGCGTTGATATTACGGTTGTTGCAAAAAGCTCTCCTGGATTTTCTGGTGCAGACTTGGCAAATCTGGTCAATGAAGCGGCACTTTTAGCCTCACGTAGTAATCAGGATGTTCTTAATGCGGACAATTTTGAGCAGGCTCGTGATAAGATTTTGATGGGGACGGAGCGAAAAAGTATGGTGATTTCTGATGAGCAGAAAAAACTGACTGCCTATCATGAAGCGGGGCATGTGCTTGTTTCAATGTTTACAAGCGGTTCGGATCCTATCCATAAAGTGACAATTATTCCGCGTGGTAGAAGTTTGGGTCTTACGGCTTATCTGCCACTTGAAGATCGTTATACGCATAATCGTGAATATTTGCTTGCCATGATTACTTACGCGCTCGGTGGTAGAGTTGCTGAGGAGTTGACGTTTAATGAGGTGAGTACAGGCGCGGCGAATGATATTGAAAAAGCGACTGATATTGCACGTCGGATGGTTCGCCAATGGGGGATGAGCGAAAAGCTAGGACCAATCAATTATGGCGACAGTCATAAAGAGGTTTTTCTTGGTAAGGATTATTCTCATATTCGTGAATACAGTGAAGAGACTGCTCTCCAGATTGATGTGGAGGTGCGAACCATTATTATGGGATGTATGGAGAATGCCAGAAAAATTCTCACGGAAAAGCGTGAATCTTTACATCAGCTTGCTGGTGCATTGATTGAGCGGGAGTCACTCAGCGCTAAGGATATACACGCTATTATCAGAATGTAACCCGCCTGTACAACAGCGAAACGGCAGTTTTTGCTGCCGTTTCATACTGGTTTTTCAGAGTGCAGATGCGAATGCTTATTCGCCTTCAAACTCTGTCAATGAATAAACGTTATAGCCTTTTTCAAGAATTTTTCTCTCGCCACCAATATCGGGCAGGTTCACGATAAATGCCATTTCAGAGACAATTCCTCCAACCTTTTCAACAAGCGCTGCTGCAGCAAGTGCGGTACCGCCAGTGGCAAGCAGATCGTCCACAAGCAGCACTTTTTGACCCGCTTCAAGTGCATCCACATGAATCTCAATTTTGTCGGTACCATACTCAAGCGCATATTCCTGCGAAATGACGTCAGCAGGTAGTTTACCTGGCTTTCTTACAGGCACAAATCCTTTACCGAGAGTGTAAGCTAATGCTCCACCGATAATAAAACCTCTTGCCTCAATACCGACAATAACATCAAAATCCATACCTTCTTGAAGATAGTGCTGAGTCAGGCTGTCGATAGTGAGTCGGAATCCTACGGGATCTTTAATGAGTGTGGTAATATCGCGGAAAAGAATTCCTTTTTTAGGGTAGTCAGGAATCGCGCGGATACGTGATTTAATTGGCATGGATACGTCTTGGTTTGGTTTAAGAAGCGAACAATGCGACCTTATTGCATAAACTATGAAGATAGTACTCTCCCTCTTAAATTCAAATCATCGTCCAGCGAGTCAATGTGGACAAGTACTTCATTCCCTTTCAATGCTTTTACCATTGTTTGGTTATCACTCTCAACAATGACGTTGAGATAATTTCGTGTATAGCCACTGCATTGAGCATCTCCATGAGGTGTCTCTTTTGTTTGCTCAAAAAGTACCAGCGATGTTTTACCAAGAGCCAGAGTTTTATGTTTTATCTCTTTTCTATGCCCAAGCTCTGTGAGTAATCGATAACGACGGGCGATTTCATCTAGTGTAATAAGTTTACGTTCACCACGCTTAATTTGCTCTGCAAGCGCTGTGCCTGGCCGAAGTGAGTAACTGAAAATATGCAGATATGCGAGAGGCAGTTCTTCAATAAAGCGATACATCTGAAGAAAATCCTCTTCTGTTTCGCCCGGATAGCCAACCATAATGTCGGTTCCGATGGTGCATTCTGGAAGGTGCGTCATCGTTTTTTGTACCCTTTCCCGATACATTGCCGTGCTGTAACGGCGTTGCATAGCTTTCAGGATGGAATTAGAACCGCTTTGCAATGGAAGATGTAAATGGGGAACAATGTTGCTCGACGTTGCTATCAGACCAACGAGTTCATCTGTAACAATATCGGGCTCCAGGGAGCTGATTCGGATTCGGTTAATTGCAACATGTTCAAGTTCACGTAAAAGGTCGCACAGTGTTTTGCCATCCGCTTTATAGTCGCCGGTATTAACGCCGGTCAGCACAATTTCTCGATAGCCGGATGCCGCAAGGAGTGTTGCACGTTCAAGAATTGTTGCAACCGGCAGCGATCGAGATGCGCCTCGTAACAACGGAATTGTGCAGTACGAACAACCGTAATCACATCCATCCTGTATTTTTAAAAATGCACGAGTTCTTTCATTGCCACTCGAAGCAGGTAATGAATATCCTGGATATATTGTTGTAAGCGTATGAGCTGGAGTAATGTGAACAAGCGTATCGGATATTTTTTTTTCTCCTAATGCGTTATACCACGACAGCTCAAATTTATCAGCACTCCCCAGTATGCAGTCGATGCCATGTATGTCAAACAGTTCCGGTTTTTGTAGTTGAGCATAACAGCCAATAACGGCAATATGGGTTTCTGGATATTTTTTAATCAGTGATCGTATTTTTTGCCGGCACTTCTTTTCAGCCTGTTTTGTGACTGCGCAAGTATGAATAATAATAAGATCAGCGCCCGCTTCAATGGTTGATAGTTTCCATCCTTCATGCCATAACTGATCAAGTATAGCAGATGTTTCTGCGTAGTTGAGTTTACAGCCAAGTGTGATAGCAGCAACACGTTTTGCTGGACGTGATGTTGTTTCTTGATAATTTGAGTGCATTGCTTGTAATAGTTATCACTCTTTTGCCATAGTGCAAAACATGATTACATAATATCCTTTTGTAGAGAAGATAATATTGTTATATATTTTCATGGACTTCAAGAAACATCTTTTTATTATTTTTTAAACACAATAAAGGAAAAATTATGAGTTTTATAAGACAAGAGGTTGAATCGCCGGATAAATATGATCGTTTTATTGCAAAGTTTGATGTTTTTCAATCGATGGTTGAAGAGAAAAAAAGACTTCAGGCTGAACTAAATCATATAAAATCTGAGTATTTTGAAAGACTCAAACCCTTGGAAGATGAACTTGCGTCAGTTATAAAAAAGCTTGAAGCGAATCTTCCCAAACTTGACGGTGTTGCTTCGGTGGCTCAAGAATCATCGAGCGTTCAGAAATTCAGTCGTGGTCAGCTTGGTGTGGCCATCAAAGATTTACTTCGTTCAAATTCTGAAAGAAGCTTTAAACCTCGTGAGATAGCTGAAGCATTAGAGACAAAAGGGACATCGGTAAGTCTCTGGTTTAATAAATATGGTCTTGATGATAATGAAATTGAACGCGTTCCAGTTGGTCAAGAGGGAAAACGTTTTGTTTACCGTATTCGGCAATATTGATACGTACAACAGTACAGTAAAAAAGCGCACTACAGTGCGCTTTTTTTTCGAGTAACAATAACACTGCTGTGATATCCAAGATTTCTTTTATTACGGAAGAAATTCAAGGCAAGCCCAATCATCATCATATTTCCTACCAGCGATGACCCCCCATAAGAGACTAACGGCAACGGAACACCAATAACAGGAATAAGACCAAGTGTCATCCCGATATTAATGATGACATGCACAAACATCAGAGACACAAAGCCGCCAAGTGTGAGTTGGACAAACTTGTTGGTAATAGCAAAAATAGTTCCAATCAAGCGGAGAATAACGGTCATAAAGAGAGCTATGAGAAGAGCGGCGCCTATAAAACCAAGCTCTTCAGCAATAACGCAAAAAATAAAATCAGTCCATTGAGCAGGAATAAAACGTAATTGTGTTTGAGTACCTTCAAGAAATCCTTTTCCCCAGAAACCTCCGGAACTTATTGCTATTTTAGCTTGCAGTGCATTATAGCCTGCACCTTGTGGGTCAGACATAGGATCAATAAAGGTTTGAATTCGTTTGATCTGGTGGGGTTTCAATATTTCGTGTGCAAAACGATTCATAAATAATCCTGCGGCTACACCCGGGCCGATAACAAATAACTGATGAAGCTGCAATTTCTGTTGTTTGATGAAGAGTGCTAATGCCAGAATAATGGCGAGTATGAAGATCAGATATATATTGAAAAAGCCTGAAATCATTAAAAGAATTGGGAAGCCCATCAACATTAAAATGTAGATATCGAAGCCTGCCATAATCAGCATTGTTGTAATTAATGGCACAATAGTAAGCATTGTTCCCATATCGGGTTGCAGCATGATAAGCATCATTGGAACTAATGCTATGGCAAGCGCAGTAAAAAGATGTGGTATCGATTGAATATCCGTATTATCATCGGATAAGTATCGTGCCATTGCAAGAATAATGGACATTTTTGCTATTTCAGATGGTTGAAAACTAAAAAAGCCAATTTTCATCCAGCTTGTTTGACCAGCAATTTTTCGTCCAAAAATTAATACAGCTATAAGGAGAATAACGCCTATAGCATAAAATATATAGGCGTTATCGCGGATAACATGAATATCATTATAATAGACAAACATCAGTGCGAATACGCCAAAAATCGCCCAAGCGAATTGCCTGTAAAAGAGGGATGTGTCACCACTGCCATTGGTGGCACTGTAAATTGCCATTAATCCCAGTATAATAAGCCCCATGACAGAACTGAGAAGCCATGTATCAATTGCCGGTTGTTTATTCATTTCTGTTTATGAGTCATCTTTTTTGGCTATCATGCAAGAGTGTAATTTAGTATTGTATTCTTGAAAGAGCTTGAACCTTTCCTATAATTTTTATGACCGACTCTCTTTTTTCTTGTGGATTTGCCATTATTATTGGACCACCAAATGCAGGAAAGTCAACCTTGTTGAATGAGCTGCTTGATTTTAAGCTTTCCATTGTTACTCCGAAACCACAAACAACTCGAAAAAAAATCACTGGTATTTACCATAACGATACGTGTCAGATTATTTTTCTTGATACTCCGGGTATTATGAAGCCCCAGCAGAAACTGCACGAATCTATGCTTGGTATTGTCCGAGATACTTTAAAGGATGCTGATGTGGTTATTGCGTTGTTGCCCTATGCTGTTACACCGGATGGTATTGATGTGGAGTTTGCCGATGAGCTGTTTACCAGTTGGTTGCAATCGACTGGTAAGCCGATTATTGTGGTGCTGAATAAATGTGATTTGGTGAGTGCGGAGCGACATCAGCACGTTGAGGCTTTTGTGCAAAAGCGATGGATGCCTGCGAAGGTGCTCTCAGTGTCAGCATTAAAAGCTAAAAATATGATGCAGCTTGTGGATGCTCTTCAGCCATTTTTGCCCATGCATGAACCACTTTATCCGGAGGATACGCTCAGTACGGCACCGGAGCGATTTTTTGTGAGTGAAATTATTCGCGAAAAGATATTTCTTCAGTACGGGCGTGAGGTTCCTTATTCGACGGAGGTGGTTATTGATGAGTTTAAGGAGCAGTATGAGGATGATCCTACACGTAAAGATCTTATCCGTTGTTCTGTGATTGTTGAGCGTGATACTCAAAAGCAGATTTTAATAGGCAGCAAAGGCGCTGCTCTGAAAAAGCTTGGTCAAACAGCAAGAAAAGATATTGAAGCGATGCTTGGGCGCCCTGTTTTTTTAGAACTTTTTATTAAAGTTAGACCTGATTGGCGCAAAAAAAACAATTTGTTAAAGAGTTTTGGGTATTAGCGGAATCCTGTTCAGGCACGTCCCAGCGTAATAATCTCATTTAACTCAGCACCAATCAATCGCAGATCCTCATCCAGAAAATGAGATGAATGCAGACGTGCACGTTTAACTTCAGTAACATCAAGCACAGCATCCATCATATATGGCTCAAAAAGGGGAGCGGCGCAGATGACGTTGCCCTCAGGGCCGGTTACTGAAGAATTTCCCCAGTAGGTAAAGCTGTCCTCATTTCCCACTCGGTTGACGCAGGCGACATAGCTGCTGAAGAGAAATGAGTAGGTTGATGCAATGGTTTGCCATTGCGTTACAATTGCTGGATTGCCGGTGCCTGGCGACATTCGCAGGGGGCTCGACATCAGCACAAAGAGTAGTTTGGCGCCCTGATGGGCAAGCAGGTAAGGCACCGAGACGTGCCAGAAATCTTCACAGATCGCTACGCCGATTTTACCGAGCCGTTTTGAGATGACTGCCTTGATTTGCTGACCGGCGGAAAAGTAACGCAGCTCTTCAAACATGCCGTAAGTCGGAAGATAAATTTTGCGATGAATGCTACGACCGGTTCCCTCCTCAAACATAAATGCCGAGTTATAGACGCCGTAATCGTTGCTCAGCTCGATGCCGCCGCAGATTATGCAGATTTTCCGGCTCAGTTCACGCAGAGGATTGAACCGCGCATCTTCAATGTGCATGGCAATATCCTGTGCGGCATCCTGTACATTATATCCGGTCAGCGAGAGTTCAGGGAAGGCGATGGCATCCGCACCGTCGCGGATAGCCTCTTCCGCAAGGGTGCAGTGCCGGGCAAGATTCTCGTCAAAATTGGCAAGTGTGCAATCTATCTGGGCTATTCGCAGTTTTGCGTTGAGCATTGTTCTGTCCAGTTTAGTGGTAAGGGTAGAAGAGATAGAAGGTAAGCGAAAGCAGGGCAAGAATCCACATTCCGCTGCGTACCTCATGTATTTTTCCGATGAAAAGTTTCAAAAGAACGTAGGCGATGAATCCGGCGGTGATGCCGACACCGATATTAAAGGTGAAAATCATCAACACAATCGTCAGAAATGCCGGTAGCAGTTCGCTGTAATCATTGAAGTTGAATTTCGTGACAGACTGCATCATGAACATGCCCACAAGAAGTAGAACAGGGCCATAAGCAAAGGGTGGAACAATAGTGAGTATTGGTGAGAAAAAGAGAGCGAGCGCAAAAAGTGCTGCCACGACAAGCGCGGTAAAACCTGTTTTGCCACCCTGTTCGATACCGGCGGCTGATTCGATAAAGACACCCGCAGTGGTTGTGCCGAACAGCGATGCAGCGATGGTTGACAGTGCATCGACCAGCATCGGTTTTTGAATATCCGGCAGATTATCATCCTCATCAAGTAGATTTGCTCTTGAGGACAATCCGAACAGAGTGCCCATGGTATCGACAAAATCCATAACCAGAACACTGATAATTACCCCCACAAATCCCCAGGTCAACGCGCCCTGCATATCAATTTTCATGAAGATCGGCTCAATGGAGGGCGGCAGGCTGAACACTGCCGTTGGCATGGGAACAAGGCCTGTTATGAGAAATACCGCGGTGGTGACGGTCATGCCGATGAGCAGGGCGCCTGTTATCTTTCTGATGAGGAGAATGGCTGTAAGGAGCAGACAGCCAAGGCTTAGCAGCACCGGTAGTTTTGCAATATTAGCCAATTGTACCGGAGCGCCGGGAACCCCAAGCGCTACGATGCCCATATCGTTCAGTCCGATAAACGCAAGGAAGAGGCCAATTCCCACCGAAAAGCTGTGTTTGAGCGACGAAGGAATTGCCTCTGCCAGCCATTGACGCAATCCGCCGATGGTGATCAAGGTGAAGAGGATTCCACTGATAAAGATTGCCGCCATAGCTGTTTGCCACGAGTAACCGAGTGTCTGCACCACGGTGTAGGCAACAAAGGCATTTTCGCCCATATATGGGGCTACTGCAAAAGGCCGCTTGGCGTAAACACCCATCAGCAGCGTTCCGAAAATAGAGGTGAGGATTGTCGCCGTCATGGAGGCGCCTTTAGGAATTCCAGCAGCGGCAAGAATGGCTGGATTAACTATAATAATGTAGGCGAGGGTGAAAAAAGTAGTGATGCCAGCCAGAGTTTCTTGCCTGTACGATGTCCGGTGCCTGTCGAAATCGAAGTAGATGCGCATAACCGAGATCGGGTAGTGAAAAGAGGCTTCAGTTTCTAAAGATAACGATAATAGGTTGATGGTGCAGACAAAACGGCAAATTTTGTACATTGCAACTGTTTTCACAAATCTTCAACACCAAACAGCAATCATCATGCAACTTCATGCAAACGCTCGCTTTGCGCGACTATGGATAATGTTCTTGTTCACCAGTTTGAGTATGGTGACGGTTTCAGCAGTTTCCTCTGCGGTATCTATTGGTCAGCGTTATCAGGGCGGTATTGTGTTTTATGTAGATGAGTCCCGTCAGCACGGATTGGTAGCAGCAACAAGAGATTTACCGGGTGAATATGATTGGCAGGGAGCAAAAGATGCTGGTGAGCGTTTTGTCGATGGTGGCTTTTCTGACTGGTATTTACCCGGCAAATGGGAACTAAATGAGCTTTACAAGCATAAAAGTGCTGTTGGCGGTTTTTCCGGATACACCTACTGGAGTTCTACGGAGTACAGCGCACTCGGCGCGTGGCTCCAGTACTTCAGCAATGGCCTCCAGATCTACGACGGCAACAAGGACAGCAGGTTGTGTGTTCGGGCTGTGCGGGCTTTTTAACTATTTATCCCTTTAACCATTAGGGGGTACAGGGGGCTTGCCCCCTGTCAAAAATAATTTTGTGGTATGACATTGTACCATGATTTACCGCTGTACAGTCTGATTCAGAATCTCCTTGAATACATCCATTATACAGATTTTTGCTTGTTTGCTGTTGTAACAGTAGTTGTCGCTTTTTGCATTTATTTTGTATATTTGTAAAATCTGTTTTACAAAAAGTGCGGGATAGTTGTCAATGGAAAACTTTTTCAGAGAACAGCATCGGCTGATTGCATCAGTAAGCGCTGTGAAGCGCTACCTCTATAGCAGTATTGACTGGAATGAGCGCTGTATCGGGATTCTTGGAGCGCGAGGCACTGGAAAAACAACGTTGATGTTGCAGCATGTGCGTGAGCGGTATGGCGATTCTGATCAAGCGCTCTATATTTCTGTTGATAGTCCTTATTTTCAGGCGCATAACCTTTTCGAGTTTGCGCGGGAGTTTCATCAGTTTGGCGGTGAATTGCTTCTGGTGGACGAAATTCACAAATACCCTGATTGGGCGGTTGACATCAAGGCTATCTACGACTCTTTTCCCAAGTTGAAAGTTGTCTTTTCAGGCTCCAGCCTTTTGCAGATATCAAAACAAAAAGCTGATTTAAGCCGACGTGCTATCATTTTCAATCTCCATGGTCTCTCTTTTCGGGAGTATCTCAATTTCACCGAAAACAAAGCGTACAACGCATATTCACTGGAAGATATTCTTGCAGGGCATTGCCAGATTGCCGAAACGTTGTGCCGTGAAATAACGGTTCGTCGGCTCTTTCGCGATTACCAGCAGATCGGCTACTATCCATTTTTTATGGAGAGTCCGGGCACCTATCTTTTTCGACTTCGGGAGGTTATCAACCACATTCTTGAAGTTGATCTCCCTCTGGTGAATCGCATTGAAGCGCGGCAGCTTTCAAAGCTAAAAAAACTGCTTTACTTGTTGGCAATAAGTGTTCCGTTTACTCCAAACATTTCAAAATTAGCAGAAGCTACCGATATATCACGGCCACGGCTTTACGAATATCTGGAGAATCTGCAGGATGCACGGTTGCTGAATCTGGTGCGCAGTCAGGGGAGAGGCTATGAGGTGTTGACGAAGCCCGACAAGATTTATCTTGAGAACAGCAATCTGATGTATGCGATTGCCGATAAGGTTAATACTGGCGCTTTACGCGCACTCTTTTTTGTCAATCAATTGCGCAATGCCAGCGCACTTCATCCCGGCCTTGTTGAAAACACCATTGAGCTGTCGAGCAAAGGCGATTTTATTGTCAAGGCACAATATATTTTTGAAATAGGTGGAAAAGGAAAGGGTTTTGCACAGATTAGTGGAGTTGAAAAGAGCTTTGTTGTTGCGGATGATATTGAGACCGGATTTCAGAACAAAATTCCACTGTGGCTTTTCGGCTTTCTCTACTGAATGATTTGCATTTCTTGCCTTTTCCTCGAATTCACTATAACTCAAGCTCCTTTTTCCCACTCTGTGAAGAGCACATTCAGTTCATTGCATAACGCATGGTAGCTATCGAGCGTTTTGGCAGTCTCTTCCTGGCTTTTTTTGTAGAAATCTTCCGTTGCCATCAAGGTTTCCATTGCCTCTTTCTGTCGTTCAAGACGATTGATTTTTTGTTCAATTTCATCAATGCGCCTTTTATTTTTTCTGGATGCAGCATTTTGCTTTGCCTGTTCTTGCTCTTTTTCAGTTGTTTTTGATGGTGTATTATGATTTTTCTGCCTGGCAGCAATCTCCTGCTGGCGTTCAGCTTCAATGGCTTTTTCCGCTTTTTCGAGGTACTCGGCGTATGTGCCAAGATGGAGTTGCAGCATCCCATTTTTTATTTCCACCACTTTGTTGACCAGACTATCGAGGAAGTAGCGGTCGTGGCTGACAATCAGCAGCGTGCCATCATAATATTCAAGGGAATCAATCAGCATCTCTTTTGACCGCATGTCGAGATGGTTGGTTGGTTCATCCATAATCAGGAGGTTAGAGGCCTGCAGAAGAATTTTGGCAAGAGCTACGCGCGATTTTTCTCCGCCGGACAACACTCTGATTTTTTTGTTGACGGTGTCGCCACTGAAGAGGAAGCAGCCAAGGATGTCGCGCACTTTTTTCTGCGCTTCTGATGATGGCGCGGAATCCATCATTTCCATATAAATGCTTTTCTCTTGTGCGAGGTACTCGGTCTGGTGCTGTGCAAAATAGTTCATGGTGACATTGTGCCCCATGGAGAGCTTGCCTTCAAAGTCAATTTCTCCGGCAAGAATTTTGCAGAAGGTCGATTTACCTGCGCCATTCGAGCCGACAATAGCAATTCTGTCGCCACGCATTACCTCAAGATTAATGCCATTCAACACCTGTTTGGTGGCACCGTCTGGCAAGAGATATGCTTTTTTGATCTCCTCAAGACGCATGACTTCACGCCCTGATGGGCTCGCTTTTGGAAACTTGAAGGAGATTCTGGAGAGATCCTCTTCTGGTGACTGGAGATTTTTTTCCATTTTCTCCATCTGCCGCAGGCGGCTTTGTGCTTGACGTGCTTTGGTTGCTTTGTAGCGGAAGCGGTCAACAAAAGCTTTCAGCTCCTCCATTTTTTTGAGATCATTCTCATACTTACCCATCAACAGTTCATAGCGTTCAGCCTTCTCTTTTTCGTAGTAAGAGTAGTTCCCCTTGTATTCGTGGATACGTTCAAAGGCGATTTCGAGCGTTTTGGTGGTAAGCTTGTCGAGGAAAAAGCGATCGTGCGAGACAATAATGTAGCTGTGCTCGTAGTTGAGGAGATAGTTTTCGAGCCAGCGGAGTGAGTCGATATCGAGGTGGTTGGTCGGTTCGTCGAGCAGCAGGAGAGTTGGATTCTGCAGCAGCAGCTTGGTGATGTGCAGGCGCATTTGCCAGCCGCCGGAGAAAGCTTTCACCTTTTTATGAAAATCTATTTCGCTGAATCCAAGTCCGGCCAGCACTTTTTCTGCATCAGACTGCATGGTGTAGCCGCCAAGATGCTCAAATTCGTGCATGGCATCAGAGAATCGCTCAATCAACTGGTGATATGCTTCACTCTCATAATCCTGATCGGGGAGAGCAAGTTCGTGCTCCATTTTGGTTATTTTTTCCGAGAGCTCGAACAACCGGACGTTTGCTTGAAGGGCGTATTGCAATGCGGTTTTTTCAAGATCGTCATCAAACGAAATTTCCTGGGGCAGGTAACCGATAGTGGTTTCTGCTGATTTGAGGAATTGCCCGTCGGTGATAAGTCCGGTGTCTTTTGATGTGCCGCTGATAAGGCGTAAGAGCGTTGTTTTACCGGTTCCATTAAGACCAACAAGAGCGACGCGATCTTTGTCGCCAATACGGAATGATGTGTCGGAGAGGAGTTGTTTTGTGCCAACACTGAGGGAGAGGTTACGAGCTTCAAACATGAGAAAAAAAGTAGTGAAAAGAATCAGCTATAGTTTAATTGAATGGTAATAATCGCTCAAAATACAATATTTCAACAAAGCTGCACGTTTCTTGATGTTGATGTTGCAAAGCGTGTATCTGTATTGTCATTGTTTTGCCATTTCGATAAGCTATTCGTATTCATGATTTTGAGAGACTTGAGTGTGGTTACTGTGGTGATAAAATTATAAATGTTTTTTTCTGCAAGGTTTTCGGTTGGTAATCGTCAAAAAAGATAAAGTTTGTAATGCAAAGTGTAGGGTGATTATGAAATTACGATGGTTGGTTATTGTGGCGCTGTTTTTCTTTGTTGCCACGTCATCGCTTTTTGGAGTGGAGCGGTTGACGTGGGAGCAGTGCGTGAAGGAGACGAAGGTGGCGCATCCCGATCTCTCTTCGGCTCTTGCGCTTTTGCAGCAGGCGGAGGCGGATAAGCTGGTTGCTGTTGGTGCCGGTCGTCCGCAGTTGAGTTTTGCGGCTAATGTGCAGGAACGCGGAATTTCGGGCAGTGCATCTTCATCGCTTTTTTCGACGGCATTGTCGGCACAGCAACTGCTTTATGATGGACGCAAAACGATGCGTCAAATTGATAGTAATAAAGAGATGATTAAGGCGGCTCAGTATAATTATCAATATGTATCTGCCAATCTTCGGTTTGCTTTGCGTTCTGCTTTTACGGATTTACTCAAAGCGCAACATCTCGTTGGGCTGACGGCAGAGATTGCGGAACGTCGCCGGAAGAATGCGCGATTAATAAACCTTCGTTATCAAGGAGGGCGAGAAAATATTGGGTCGTTGCGTCAGGCGGAGGCTGATGTGGCTCAAGCGCAGTTTGATGTGGCTCAAGCGGAGAGAGCTCTTCAGTTTGCACAAACAGCTCTTGCTCTGGTGCTCGGTCGTGATAGTCGTCAGCCATTGAACGTGCAGGGGAAATTCACTCTCAACAATCTCCTTCCTCGTAAGCCAGATATGACGTTTCTGACGAAGCGGCATCCGCTTGTTCAGCAACTCAGTACCCAAACCAAGGCGGCACAGTACAATGTGGATGTTGCGCAATCAGCGTTTTCTCCTCAGCTATCACTTTCCTCATCTGTTGGTGGAAATTCTCTCGATCGCTTTACTGTTGATCCACTCAATTGGAGTGCTGGCGTTACGCTTACTATGCCGATTTATGAAGGTGGCAGTGGAAACGCGAAAGTTGCTAAAGCAAAGGCGGCGCTTAATGAGCAGAAAGCCCGGGAGAAGAGTTCTTATCTTCAGCTTGTTCGTGAGCTTGAAGAGCGTTGGAAAAATCTTCAAGATACTCGTCAACAGATTGTTGTGCGCGAGAAATTTCTTGATGCTGCCGTTGAACGGGCCACAATTGCTACTGCGCAATATTCTAATGGGCTTATCTCTTTTAATGATTGGGTGATGATTGAAGATAATCTTGTGAGTGCAAAAAAGGAGTTTCTTAATGCTGGAGCAGCTATGTTGATTGCCGAGGCTCAATGGATTCAGTCAAAAGGAGGAGGGCTTGATGCTCAAGAAAAGTAGGTGGTTGTGGGGAAGTGTGGCTGCTGTTGCTGTTGCAGGCTTGCTGTTTTTTTTCATGTTCAGAGGAGAGAGTAACAATGAGCAACGTTATCTGGAAATTCGTGCAGAACGGGGCACTATAAGTTCAATTGTGGCAACAACCGGTGTGGTGGAGCCAAAGAATCGCCTTAAAATTCAATCTTCAATCGGGGGAAGGGTTGAGGAGATTCTGGTTGCTGAAGGGCAGCATGTGAAGAAGGGAGAGGTTCTTGCCCTACTCAGCTCAACCGAGCGGGCCGCACTCCTTGATGCCGCAAGGTTGCAGGGAAAGAGCGAGGAGAGTTACTGGAAAACGGTTTACAAGGAGACTGCCATCATTGCACCTCTGGACGGACAAATCATTGTGCGCAGTATTGATCCTGGTCAGGCAGTGATGGCCAGTGATTCACTCTTTGTGCTCTCTGACCACTTGATTGTTAAAGCTTACGTTGACGAAACTGATATCGGCAGGGTAAAAGTGGGGCAGAAAGCTGTTATCGGGTTGGATGCTTACCCCGAAATTCGGGTGAACGGAGTGGTTGAGCATATCTATTTTGAGTCGCATCTGCAGAATAACGTGAATATTTATAATGTCGATGTTATTCCTGAGCGTATTCCTGATGTGTTTCGCTCCGGTATGAGTGCCAATATCAGTATCGTTGCTGCTGAAAAACGCCAGACGCTGCTTCTGCCGATTGCGGCATTGCAGAATCGGGATGGCAAAATGGTGGTGTTGTTGAAGAGTAGAGATGCGGAGCAGAGCGTTCGATATAGTGCGGTGAAAACGGGTTTGCAGGATGAGCAGCATGTCGAAATTCTCCAAGGGTTGCGGGATAGTGATGTGGTGTTACTTCCCGATACCACCTTTGTGCTTCCGAAGAAAAATGGTGGTGCTAATCCCTTTGTGCCACAGCGTAGCCGGATGAAACCATGAAGCCAATGCTTGAACTTGTTGATGTTCATCGGACATACCGTATTGGTGAAAGCACGGTGCAGGCATTGCGTGGAGTTTCGCTCACTGTTGAGCAGGGTGAGTTTATTGCCATTATGGGTTCATCAGGGTCGGGCAAATCATCGCTCCTGCACATTCTTGGATTGCTTGACAATCCTGATAAGGGCGAGTATCGCATACTTGGCAAGGATGTCAACATACTTTCGGAGGATGAGCAGGCTGGATTGCGGAACCATTTGGCGGGCTTTGTGTTTCAGCAGTTTCACCTCCTGAAGCGCATGAGCATTGTTGATAATGTGCGCCTGCCACATATTTACAGCGGATTAAAGGGAGATTTTCGTCAAGAGGCGATGAAGCGTCTTGCCCAAGTTGGGCTTGACAAGCGTATGGATCATACTCCCAGCCAGCTTTCTGGTGGTGAGCAGCAGCGTGTAGCAATTGCGCGAGCGCTCATTCGAGACCCCATGATCATTTTTGCCGATGAGCCGACAGGTAACCTGGATACCAAAAATTCAAGAGAGATCATGAAGATTCTCAAAGGGTTGCATGATGAAGGGAAAACCATCATTATGGTGACCCATGAACCCGATATTGCTGCTTATGCTGATCGGGTGCTTACTATGTGTGACGGAGTGATTGTGACTGATGAGCGAAAGATTGATGTTCGCACACTGCTGGTTCAGGATTCAACGATCACTATGGAGCCGCAGTTATTTTCCCCAGCATCTGTGTGGCGTGATGGCCGTTTTGCTGGGTTTATGGCACAGGCTTTTCAGTCTATTCTGGCGAATAAAATGCGGTCACTCCTCTCTATGCTTGGTATTCTTGTTGGTGTTGCTTCTGTAATTGCCATGATGGCGCTTGGTGAAGGCGCAAAAGCTGCAATGCAGGAGCAACTGAAATCAATGGGCTCAAATATGCTCTCCATCCGTGGAGGATCAGCAAAAATTCGAGGTGCAGCACAGGGCGCAGGAGCTGTTACACGTCTTACTTTTGCAGATGTTGATGCTCTTGCAAAGCTTCGCCCATTAGTCAAAAATGCTGCTGGTGTTGTTAACGGTAGTGGACAAATTGTTTATGGAAACAATAACTGGAATTCATCGGTGCTGGGTGTGAGCTACGACTATGGTACTATGCGAGCTGTTCTTCCTTCAATAGGGCGATGGTTTGCCAGTGAAGAGATTCAGCGACGAGAAAAATCAGCTATTATTGGTGTTACGGTTGTTAAAGAGCTTTTTGGAAACAGTAATCCCATCGGCAAAACTATCAAGATAAACCGTATCAATTTTAATGTGATTGGTGTTGCGCCTGCTAAAGGTTTTTCAGGACCACAGGATGAAGATGATGTGGTGATTATTCCAGTGACTACGGCGATGTATCGTCTTCTCGGGCGCGATTATCTGAGTGGCATTTTTGTTGAAGTTCGTGAAGCCTCGCAGATGAGTGAAGCAAAAGAGGCTATTTCTAAGCTGATCAGGCAGAAGCATAAACTGAAACGTGGCGATGATTCCTTCAATATTCGAGATATGACTGAAATTCAGAAGATGCTCAGTAGTACCACGCAAACGATGAGCTTGCTGTTGGGATCTATTGCTGCAATATCGCTCTTGGTTGGGGGCATTGGCATTATGAATATCATGCTTGTGTCTGTTACGGAGCGAACCCGTGAAATTGGACTGCGGAAAGCTATTGGTGCACGCAAAAGTGATATTATGCTGCAATTTCTTGTAGAGTCGGTTGGAATGACGATCAGCGGGGGCTTTATTGGTGTATTGACTGGCATAGGTATTTCTCTTATCCTGTCATTATTTGCAGGATGGGCAGTTAAAACGTCACTGGTTGCGGTTGTGCTTGCCACGACCTTTTCGGTCTTGACGGGTGTATTTTTTGGACTATGGCCTGCAAGAAAAGCAGCAGAGCTGAAACCAGTTGAAGCATTACGACATGAATAATCGTTTACCGCTAAAATCATTTTGCAGCGCAAGCTTTTTTAGAAAAGCACGTCTTAAATAATGATGGGTGGTTGCGTAGTAACCATACACCGTCAACAACAGGTCCGATTGATGATGTGATGATGATAGAGTGCTTACACGATGACGATTGGTTGAAGTGAAAGAGATCAGGCAGGTTGTTGAGTTAGACAGTGAAGAGATTATATTCTTCTCTTCACTGTCTTTTTTTTGTACTCAAACCCTGTGTACAAATCAAGAAATAAAATTATGATGGATTGAGAAGAAATAAACATTTCCGTGTTTGTTTTTTTCTGTAATTCGCTTACATTGACAGTCCTTATGAATTTTTTGTATTCGAGTTTTTAGTAATCAGAGGGTTTTAAAAAGAAAGAGAGTTTCAGTATGCCGACGATTCAGCAGCTTATCAGGCTCGGAAGAAGTGTAAAGGTGTCAAAAACGGCGTCACCGGCGCTTGAAAAGTGCCCGCAGAAGCGTGGGGTTTGTACGCGTGTTTATACAACCACACCTAAAAAACCTAACTCAGCGTTGCGGAAAGTTGCGCGTGTAAGGTTATCGAATAAGATTGAGGTTACAGCATATATTCCAGGTGAAGGTCATAATCTTCAGGAGCATTCAATTGTTTTGATTCGTGGTGGAAGAGTGAAGGATCTTCCTGGTGTTCGCTATCACATTGTGCGTGGCTCGCTTGATACGTCAGGTGTTGCTGATCGTAAGCAGAGTCGTTCAAAGTATGGTGCGAAGCAGCCGAAAGCTGGTGTTGCAGCTCCTGTGAAGGGTAAAGGGAAGAGATAAATCAGTCGAATCATAAATTCGTAAAACAGTATGTCTAAAAAAGCTGGCTATAAGAGAATAGGTGTTGATCTTCGTTATAATGACGAAAGCGTTGCTCGATTTATTAATGCGGTAATGCTTGATGGTAAAAAAGCAGTGGCGACAAAAATAGTTTATGATGCTTTTTCTATCATTGCTGAAAAAATGAATACTGAGGATCCTCTCGAAGTGTATCGTAAGGCCATGTCAAACATTGCGCCTGTTGTTGAGGTTCGCAGTAAGAGGGTTGGAGGCGCGACATATCAGATTCCTATGGAAGTTAAGGCGTCTCGTCGTGGTGCTCTTGCTTTTCGCTGGCTTAAGTTGTATGCTGCTCGACGCGGTGGAAAGTCTATGGCTGAGAAGCTTGCTGCTGAATTGATGGATGCTGCTAATGAGCAGGGTGCTTCTGTAAAAAAGCGTGATGAAGTTCACAGGATGGCAGATGCTAACAAAGCGTTTGCTCATTTCAGATTCTGATGGTTTACTAAAGAGAGTACAATAAAAAGGTCTAAAGTATTGTTATGGCAAGGCTGGTTGATTTAGATAAAGTGCGCAATATAGGCATCATGGCTCATATTGATGCTGGTAAGACGACAACAACAGAGAGGATTCTTTATTACACTGGTCGTCTTCATCGTATGGGTGAGGTTCATGATGGTGGTGCCACTATGGACTGGATGGAGCAGGAGAAAGAGCGTGGTATAACGATTACTTCTGCAGCTACAACCTGTTTTTGGACTCCGAAATTTGGTAATTACAAGGGAGTATATCATAGGATTAATATTATTGATACTCCAGGTCACGTTGACTTTACCGTTGAGGTAGAGCGTTCGTTGCGTGTTCTTGATGGTGCAGTTGCACTTTTTTGTGCGGTTGGTGGGGTTGAGCCGCAGTCAGAAACAGTTTGGCGTCAGGCAAATAAGTATGGTGTGCCAAGAATTGCCTATATCAATAAAATGGATAGGACTGGTGCTAACTTTTTTGAAACAGTAAAAGCGATTAGAGAGAGATTAGGTGCAAATCCTGTCCCACTGCAAATTCCTATTGGTGAAGGTGAGATTTTTGCGGGTTTTGTTGATCTTATCCGCATGAAAGGTATTATTTATGATAAAGAAGATGGTAGTACCTATGAAGAGGTAGATATTCCACATGATTTGCAAAATGAAGCTCGTACTTGGCGTATTAATATGCTTGAGGCAGTTTCTGAGCATGATGATACTTTGCTTGAGAAATACTTGAATGGTGAAGAGATTACAGAGGAAGAGGTTCGTAATGTGTTGCGTCAGGCGACATTGAGAGTGACTATTATTCCTGTTCTTTGTGGTTCTTCGTTTAAAAATAAGGGTGTGCAGTTTATGCTTGATGCTGTTGTTGAGTATCTGGCATCGCCTGTTGATGTGGGTTCGGTTGAAGGTCATCATCCTCGTACTGATGAACCAGTTGTTCGTCAGCCAAAAGATGAAGAACCATTTGCTGCTCTTGCCTTTAAAATTGCTACGGATCCTTTTGTTGGAAAATTAACGTTTTTCAGAGTTTATTCTGGTGTTCTGAAAGCTGGCAGCTATGTGCTCAATACTATAAGTGGTAAGAAAGAGCGTATAGGGCGTGTTTTGCAGATGCACTCAAATAAGCGGGAGGATATCGATAGTGTTTATTGTGGCGATATAGCTGCTGCTGTGGGCTTAAAGGATGTGCGTACTGGTGATACACTTTGTGATGAGAATAGTCCAGTGGTTCTTGAGAAAATGATTTTCCCTGAGCCGGTTATTGAAATTGCAATTGAGCCTAAGACTAAAAGTGATTCAGATCGTCTTGGTATGTCGCTTGCAAAACTTGCAGAAGAGGATCCTACTTTTAAAGTTAAGACTGATGATGAAACTGGTCAGACGTTAATTGCTGGGATGGGTGAACTTCATCTTGAGATTCTTGTTGATCGACTTAAGCGCGAATTTAAAGTAGAGGCTAATGTTGGTAAGCCGCAGGTTGCTTATCGTGAAACAATAAGAAAATCTGTTGATTTTGAAGGTAAGTTTGTTCGTCAATCCGGTGGTAAAGGTCAGTTTGGATTGGTCAATATTAAGGTTGAGCCTCTTGAAGAGGGGAAAGGATATGAGTTTGTTGATGCTGTTAAGGGCGGGGTTATTCCTAGGGAATATATTCCTGCTGTTAATGCGGGTATCCAGGAAGCAATGAAAGGTGGTGTTGTAGCTGGTTTCCCAATGCAGGATGTTAAAGTTACGCTTTATGATGGTAAATATCACGAGGTCGATTCTTCAGAAATGGCCTTTAAAATTGCTGGTTCCATTGGTTTTAAAGGAGCTGCAAGAAAAGCAGATCCTGTTTTGCTAGAACCTATTATGAAGGTTGAAGTTGTGACTCCAGAAGAGTATCTGGGTGATGTTATGGGAGATCTTTCAAGCCGTCGTGGTCATATTGAAGGTATGGGTCAGAGAGCCGGTGCTCAGTTTGTTAATGCAAAAGTACCGCTTTCAGCTATGTTTGGCTACTCAACAGATCTTCGTTCGATGAGTCAGGGACGTGCAAATTATTCGATGGAGTTTGATTGCTATCGTGAGGTTCCTCGTAATATTGCAGAGGCCTTACAGGAAAAGAGAGTAAGCAAAGATTCTGAATAGATAGTATCATTGCGCTATTAGTTTTACTTACAAATAATAACAGATAACCGACACGGAGAGAAGTTATGGCAAAAGAGTCGTACAAAAGGGATAAACCCCATGTCAATATAGGAACTATTGGCCATGTTGACCATGGTAAGACAACGTTAACAGCAGCAATTACTTCTGTGCTTTCAAAGCAGGGACTTGCGACACAGCGTGATTTTGGTAGCATTGATAAGGCTCCAGAAGAGAGAGAACGTGGTATTACAATCTCTACTGCACATGTAGAGTATCAGACGCAAAAGCGTCATTATGCACATATTGATTGCCCAGGTCATGCTGACTATATTAAAAACATGATTACTGGTGCCGCTCAGATGGATGGTGCTATTCTCGTTGTTGCTGGTACAGATGGTCCTATGCCTCAGACTCGCGAGCATATTCTGCTTGCCCGTCAGGTGAACGTTCCTTCACTTGTTGTTTTTTTGAATAAGGTTGATATTGCTGATCCTGAATTAATTGAGTTGGTTGAGCTTGAGTTGAGAGAACTTTTAACTCAGTACAACTTCCCTGGTGATGATATTCCGATTATTAAAGGTTCTGCACTGAAAGCCCTTGAAGGTGATGCCGAAGGCGAAAAAGCTATTCTTGAGCTTATGGAAGCAGTGGACTCATTTATTCCTGATCCAGTACGCGATGTAGATAAACCATTCTTGATGCCTGTTGAAGATGTATTTTCTATTTCAGGTCGTGGAACGGTTGGAACTGGTAGAATTGAAAGAGGTCGCATCAAAATCAACGAAGAGGTTGAAATTGTCGGCTTGAAACCAACGCGTAAATCTGTTGTGACTGGTATTGAAATGTTCCAAAAACTTCTTGAAGAGGGACAGGCTGGTGATAATGCTGGTCTTCTTCTTAGAGGTGTTGATAAAACTGAGCTTGAGCGTGGTATGGTTATTGCTAAGCCTGGTACCATTAAACCACATACCAAATTTAAAGCTGAGGTTTATATTCTTAAAAAAGAAGAGGGTGGTCGTCACACGCCATTTTTTAATGGATATCGTCCACAGTTTTATTTCCGTACTACCGATGTTACGGGTTCTGTAACACTTCCAGAAGGTGTTGAAATGGTTATGCCAGGTGACAACCTTGCTGTTGAGGTTGAGTTGCTTGCTCCTATTGCAATGGATGAAGGTCTTCGTTTTGCTATTCGCGAAGGTGGTCGTACTGTTGGTGCAGGTTCTGTTACCAATATTATCGAGTAAGAAATTGTATGGCGTCTACGGGGGCGAGTTCAAAATCTCGCTCCTTTTTTTATGATAACACGAAACAGGGTTGACAAGTGGCTGTACAGCAAAAGATAAGAATCAAGCTCAAATCTTATGACCATAGCCTGGTTGATAAATGGGCTTTAAGGATTATTGATGTAGTTAAACAAACAGATGCTATTATCTTTGGTCCAATACCGCTGCCAACGAAATCACATGTTTATACCGTTAACCGGTCTCCACATGTTGATAAAAAGTCGCGTGAGCAGTTTTCTTTTTCCTCACATAAAAGGTTGATTGAAATAATAAATCCGACATCCAGAACCATTGATATGTTGATGAAGCTTGAGCTTCCAAGTGGTGTTGATGTTGAAATTAAGTCTTAAAGAATTAGAAAAGGTAATCTTATATGGGTGCGATTCTTGGGAAAAAAATCGGCATGACCCGTTTATTCAATGAGAAACGCGAGGCAGTCTCCTGCACTATTATTGATGCAGGTTCTTGCTTTGTAACACAGGTTAAACGTTCAGATAAAGAGGGTTACGATGCTTACCAACTTGGTATTGGTGAGAGAAAAGAGAATAAGGTCAATAAGCCCTTGCAAGGACACTATAAAAAGGCTGGTGTTACGCCAGGGTATAAGCTTGCTGAATTCAATTTTTCTGAGATCGGTCAGCCTATGGAGCTTGGTAGTCTTGTAAGTGTTGAGTTGTTTAAGGAAGGTGAGAAAGTAAATGTTCTTGGTGTTTCAAAAGGTAAAGGATTTGCTGGTGTTATGAAGCGTCATAATTTTAGAGGCGCTCAAAGAACACATGGTCAGTCCGATAGGCAGAGAGCACCTGGGTCAGTGGGTGGATCATCTGATCCCTCGAGAGTGTTTAAAGGAACCAGAATGGCGGGGCGTATGGGATCTGATAATGTCACAGTAAGAAATCTGGAAATCTTTAAAATTATGCCAGAATCTAATCTTATTGTTATCAAAGGGTCTGTTCCGGGGCCAAAGAATGCTTATGTTAAGATCGTTTCTACAAAAAAGTAAATGCTGAATACGCGAAGCTATGGAAGTTAAAGTATTAAATACTGCCGGTATTGAAACTGGAGAAGTGGTAACGCTTAGTGACGATATATTCGGCGCAGAAATATCTGAACATGCGATGTATCTCGACGTTAAATCGATTCTCGCTAACAGAAGACAAGGAACACATAAAGCAAAAACCCGTGGAGAAGTGAGTGGTGGAGGAAAAAAACCATTTCGCCAAAAAGGGACAGGTAATGCACGCCAAGGATCTACTCGTTCACCGTTACATGTTGGTGGTGGTACTATTTTTGGACCAGTTCCTCATTCTTATGATCAAAAAGTAAATAAGAAAGTGAAGCTTCTTGCGAGACGCTCTGCATTAAGTTCTAAAGCGCAAGCAGGTAATATTATTGTTGTTGAGGATTTTAAATTTGAGATGATTAAGACAAAACCTGTTGCTGAGATCTTAAAAAATCTCGGTCTGGCTCAGAAAAAAACACTAATGTTAACCTCTGGGCATGATATGGTTATTACAAGGTCAGGTAGAAATATCAAAGTCTTGAATATTATGAGTGCGGAAAAAGCATCGACTTATGATATTCTTCATAGTCATACAGTGCTTGTTCAAAAGGCGGCATTGAAAAAAATAGAAGATACATTAGGGTAATTTTCAGTGTTACAGAAAAAGGAGTTCTTAAAATGATAAACCCGTTGCTGCGCCCTTTGTTAACAGAAAAAAGTACTGGATTAACAGAGAAAAAAGGACAGTATGTTTTTGTAGTTAAGGCTGATGCTGATAAAACTGATATTAAGCAGGCTGTTCAGAAAAAATTTGGTGTAGATGTAAAGTCTGTGAGGACTGTAAATTGCCTTGGTAAATCTCGTGCACAAAATACTAGAAAGGGCAGGATTTATGGTAAAAAGAGTGATTGGAAAAAAGCAATTATTACTCTTGAAAAAGGTCACTCTATAGATTATTACTCAGGTACTGTCAAACAGAGCGAAGGATAGAAATTATAAAAAGGATAGATTATACATTCAAATGGCTATAAGGAAATTAGCGCCGGTTACGCCAGGGTCAAGGTTTATGTCATACCCTGCATTCGATGAAATTACGAAAAGCAAGCCTGAAAAAGGCTTACTTGTGTCTTTAAGTAAATCTGGTGGCAGAAACAGTGCTGGTAGAAAAACATCGAGACATAGAGGGGGAGGTCATAAAAGACATTACAGAATTATTGATTTCAAGCGCAATAAAGATGGTGTTCCTGCGGTAGTTGCAGCTATTGAATATGATCCAAATCGGTCATCAAGAATTGCTTTATTGCATTACAATGATGGAGAAAAACGTTATATTCTCGCCCCTAAAGGTTTGACTGTAGGCGATAAGGTTGAAAGTGGCGATAAGGTTGAAATAAAAGTGGGTAATACCATGCCTATGAAAAATATCCCACTTGGTACTGATATTCATAATATTGAGATGAAGGCTGGTAAGGGTGGTCAGATAGTAAGGTCTGCTGGTGGTTTTGCTGTTCTGGCTGCGCGTGAAGGAGATTATGTAACACTCAAGCTACCTTCCGGTGAAATTCGGAAACTTAGAGTTGAATGCCGAGCCACTATTGGTGTGGTTGGTAATAGTGATCATGAAAACGTCGTTTTAGGAAAAGCAGGAAGAACTCGGTGGTTAGGTATTCGCCCTCAAACAAGAGGTATGGCAATGAACCCCGTTGATCATCCTATGGGTGGTGGTGAAGGTAAGTCAAAATCTGGTGGTGGACGCAAACATCCTATGTCTCCATGGGGTCAACTTGCTAAAGGTCAAAAAACCAGGAATAAAAAGAAAGCATCACAAAAATTGATAGTACGTGGCAGAAACGCCAAATAATTATAACAACCAGAGATATTATGCCAAGATCGCTTAAAAAGGGACCGTTCATTGATATAAAACTGGAAAAGCGGGTCCTTGATATGAATAGCAAGGGAGAAAAAAAAGTTATAAAGACTTGGTCAAGAAGTTCAATGATTTCTCCTGATTTTGTAGGTCATACGGTAGCTGTTCATAATGGAAAAAACCATGTACCTGTCTATGTTGGAGATAACATGGTTGGTCATAAGTTTGGTGAGTTTGCGCCAACAAGATCATTTAGAGGTCATGCCGGCGGTGGAAAAGCGGAGAAAGGTGGATCTGCACCAAGAAAAAAATAAATTGAATAACGCGAACGAGTAAGGATATCATGGAAGCTACAGCAATTTTACGAAATACGCCGACTTCACCAAGGAAAATGCGTCTTGTAGCAGGATTGGTTAGAGGGAAAAAAGTTGATATAGCTAAAGCTATTCTGCTTAACTCAACCAAAGCTGCTTCTCGAAATGTTATGATGACGCTTAAATCAGCAGTCTCTAATTATTCACAGCAGAATCCAGACGATCGTGTCGGTGATCAGGATCTCTTTGTTAAAGCTGTTTTTGTTAATGAGGGTATGACGTTAAGACGTACACTTCCTGCGCCTATGGGACGTGCCTACAGGATTCGCAAGAGATCAAATCATCTTACCATTGTTATTGATAAAGTTAAAAATCCAGTAACTAAATAAATCAAGGAGAGAGCATTGGGTCAGAAAGTTAATCCTACTGGATTTCGGCTTGGAATTATCAGAGATTGGGCTTCACGTTGGTATGATGATAGTCCTGTTATTTCAGAAAAAATCAAGCAAGATCATGTAATTCGTACATACGTACTTGCAAGGCTGAAAAAAGAGAGAGCTGGAATTGCACGTATTATTATAGAAAGAACGACAAAGCATGTTAAAATTAATATCTATGCTGCTCGTCCAGGTGCTGTCGTGGGTAGAAAAGGTGAAGAAATTAACAACCTTTCTCAGGAGTTAAGCAGAATCACTGGTAAGGAAGTTAAAATTGATGTTGTTGAAGTTGTAAAACCAGAAATTGAGGCTCAACTTATAGGGGATAACATTGCTTATCAGTTAGAGAATCGAGTTTCTTTTAGAAGAGCAATGAAGCAGGCAATTCAGCAAGCTATGCGTTCTGGTGCTGAAGGGGTTAGAATCAAATGCGGGGGTCGTCTTGGTGGTGCGGAAATTGCGCGATCAGAGCAATATAAAGAGGGAAAAATACCACTTCATACTATTCGAGCTAATGTTGATTATGCCAGTGTAACTGCTCATACAATAGCGGGTACAATTGGTATAAAGGTATGGGTTTATAAGGGAGAAGTTCTTGTTCAGCGCATTGATGCTATTGAAGAGGAAGAGATGAAAAAAATGAAGGATAGGAGAAACGATAACGGGGCAAGAGGTCGTGACAATCGTGATTCACGCTCAAAACGCCGTACTCGTACAAAAAGATCATAATATCAAGTACCATACAATTAGAAAAAGAATGGAGTTGCCTGTATGTTAATGCCCAAAAGAGTTAAATATAGAAAAACACAAAGAGGTCGAATGAAGGGCAATTCTGGTCGTGGTACGACGGTCTCATTTGGTTCTTTTGGTTTGAAAGCTATTGAACCAGCATGGATTACAAGTCGTCAGATAGAGGCTGCGCGTGTTGCTATGACCAGATTTATGAAAAGAGATGGAAAGATCTGGATCAGAATTTTTCCAGATAAACCAGTAACGCAGAAGCCTGCAGAAACGAGAATGGGTTCTGGTAAAGGTTCACCAGAATTTTGGGTTGCAGTTGTAAAACCTGGACGAATTATGTTTGAAGCAGATGGAGTTTCGAAAGAAATTGCTACTGAAGCGTTTAGGCTTGCCGCAAAAAAGCTTCCGATTAAAACAAAATTTATTGTTCGTCCTGATTACGAAGATTAAAATGCAATTAATTCGAGAAAAGGTTTATTTATTATGAAAAAGTATGAAATGGCAGCTTTAAGCAAACAAGAACTCATTGACCGACTTAAAGTTCTTGAGGAGAGGCTTGCTGATATTAATTTTTATAGAGTTATTGAGCAGCCACAAAATCCAATGGTGTTTCGTAATTCTCGTCGTGATATTGCTCGTATGAAGCATAGGCTTAATCAGTTAGCAATATCAGAACAGAAAAGTGTTTTATAAATACTTGTCTCGTATTAAACAGTTGAAGTGTTTACTCACATAGTGAAAAATAAAATAGGTGGTCTATCTATGGAACAAAGTGCTCCAGTACGAGGAAGAAAAAAAAGTTGGTCAGGCAAAGTTGTAAGCGATAAGATGGATAAAGCCTGCATAGTTGCTGTTGAGCGGAGTGTTCAACATCCTGTATATAAAAAATATTTTAAAAAAACGACGCGGCTTATGGCACATGATGAAAGGAACGAGGCCGGAGTTGGTGATGTTGTTAAAGTTGTTGAGTGTCGCCCGCTGAGCAAAAGGAAAAGTTGTCGCTTAGTTGAAATTCTTGAAAAGGCCAAGTAAGGCGAAAGATTTTTTTACATTTATTAAAGTTTAAAACAGGATGATCCAAAAAGAAACAAATCTGGTTGTCGCTGATAACAGTGGTGCTAAAAAGGTACGCTGTATTCATGTATTTGGTGGCACAGGAAGGCGTTATGCGTCATTGGGTGATCAGATTATTGTATCGGTCAAAGCTGCGGTGCCTGGTGGTATTGTTAAGAAAAAAGATGTTTGTCGTGCTGTGGTTGTTCGCTGTGTAAAAGAGTCGCGTCGTAAAGATGGATCGTACATTCGTTTTGACGAAAACGCAGTAGTGCTCTTGAACGCACAAGGAGAACCAAGAGGAACGCGTATTTTTGGGCCTGTTGCTCGAGAGTTACGTGATAGAAAGTTTATGAAGATTGTTTCATTAGCGCCTGAGGTTCTGTAAGGTGTCTTAGGCGGGAGTAACTCAGTTGGTAGAGTCACAGCCTTCCAAGCTGTTGGTCGCGAGTTCGAGTCTCGTCTCCCGCTCATGGTTTTATGAACTACTATTATAATAGTGAAAAATGAAAACAGGAATTAAAAAGGTAAAGTTACACGTTAAAAAAAACGATTCTGTCGTTGTTATCAGTGGTAACGATAAAGGAAAAGAGGGTAAAGTTTTAAAAGTATTTCCTGTAAAAAGTCGTATTATCGTCGAAGGTGTAAATATAAGAAAGCGCCATACTCGTCCAGCTCAAGGTCAAACACAAGGATCTATTATAGAGCGTGAGTTTCCAATTCATTCTTCTAATGTAAAGAAAAATTAAGTTGTATTTATAAAATGTCGGAATGACAAAGACCATTCTGATGAACTGACTAAAGAACAAGATAGAGCATAAAAAAGAGATGACACAAGCAAATTCCTCAGTGGCAAGATTAGAAACATTCTATAAGGAAAAGGTTACTCCAGCATTAATGGAGCGTTTTCAATACAAGAATGTCATGATGGTACCATGCTTACAAAAGATATCTATAAATATTGGTGTTGGGGCTGCCGCTGCTGAGCCCAAATTGCTTGAAGTCGCTCTTCAAGAACTTGCTCAGATTACGGGTCAAAAACCCCAAGTTCGTAAGTCAAAAAAAGCGATATCGAACTTTAAATTACGAGAAGGTCAAGCTATAGGTTGCAGGGTAACTCTTCGTCGTAAAGCTATGTATGAGTTTTTCGATCGTTTTGTAAGTCTTGCTGTTCCAAGAATACGTGATTTTCGTGGGCTGAATGATACGAGTTTTGATGGACGCGGTAATTACACCACTGGTGTCCGTGAACAAATTATATTTCCGGAAATTGATATCGATAAGGTTCCAAGGATTTCTGGTATGGATATAAGTTTTGTAACATCTGCCCAGACTGACCAAGAGGCCTATGTGTTACTTTCCGAACTTGGAATGCCATTTAAGAAGAAAAATAATTAAATAATTCAAACATAACAGATGGCTAAGAAAAGTGTTATAGCAAGAAACGAAAAACGAATTAAGCTTGTTGAAAAATATGCTGCTCTTCGTTCCGAGCTTGTAAAAGCAGGTGATTATCAAGGTTTACGTAAACTACCAAGAGATAGTTCTGCTACGAGAGTTCGTAATCGTTGTGTTCTTACAGGGAGAGGACGTAGTATTTATGCAAAATATGGTTTATGTAGGCAGATGTTTCGTAAATTAGCTCTTGAAGGTAAATTGCCTGGGGTTAAAAAAGCAAGCTGGTAAGTTCTCTTGTTCGTACTAATAAAATTTGAAAGTAATCAACGTTCGCTATGCCTGTAACAGACTCTATTGCAGATTATATTACCCGTATAAGAAATGCGGGTAGAGCAAAAAATAAGACTACGGATATTCCTTATTCAAAGCTAAGAGAAAACATTTCTCAATTGCTAGTTGAGAAAGGTTATATCAAAAATTTTACAGTAATTACTACAGAGAAGTTTCCTTTTATAAGAGTAGATCTTAAATACACCACACAAGGTGATCCTGCGATTAAAGAGATTACTCGAGTTAGTAAACCAGGTCGCAGGGTTTATGATGGTAAAGATATTAAAAAGTATCTTGGTGGTCTTGGTTTATATATTCTTTCATCTTCGAAAGGAATTATCACTGATAAAGAAGCTAGAGCACAGGGTGTCGGTGGTGAAATATTGTTCCGTATCTATTAATCATAAGTAAGAGAGCATTAAAAATACTATGTCAAGAATAGGAAAAATGCCAATAACCCTGAGCAATCAGGCGAAGATAGAGATAAGTGATTCAACGATAAGAGTATCTGGTCCGAAAGGCACGCTTGAGCAGAAAATTACTGATCAGGTGACAATTTCAGAAGAAAATGGTGTTATCAGTGTTCTTCGTGTTGATGATAGTAAAAAAGCAAAAGCTCAGCACGGTCTCTATCGTATGCTTTTAAATAATATGGTTGAAGGTGTCACAAAGGGTTTTACGCGTAAGCTTGAGATTGCAGGTGTTGGATATCGTGCAGAACTTAAAAATGATCTTCTTGCTTTGACTCTTGGTTATTCTCATATGATTTATTTTAAGGCTCCTGATGAGGTAAAGCTTGATGTTCCAGATCAGGTCACTATTCTTATCAGTGGAATTGACAAGGCGCTGGTTGGACAAGTTGCCGCTAAGATTCGTTCATTCAGGAAACCTGAACCTTATCGCGGTAAGGGTATTAAATATGAAGGTGAGGTTATTCGTCGTAAAGAGGGTAAAGCTGCTGGTAAATAAAAAGTAATCAATCATCTTATTACCAAGAATAACATTATTACAACTTTTCAACATAATGAGTCAAATCGATAAAGCCTTTAGAAGGCAAAAAATTAAAGATAGAAGCAGAGATAGTGTTTATGGGTTTCAGTCTAAACCACGCCTTTGTGTCTATAGAAGTCTTTCACAGATGTATGCTCAATTAATTGATGATGCTAGCGGTAAGACTATTTTAGCTGTTTCAACCATGTCAAAAGAGAATAAAGATCTTAAGGGATCGAAAGCTGATCGTTCACGATGTATTGGTACTCAGCTTGCTCAGAAAGCGATTGCAGTAGGGATTACCACTGTGGTATTTGACAGAAACGGATTTCGTTACCATGGTAGAGTCAAAGCTTTAGCTGATGGGGCGAGAGAAGCAGGATTGATCTTTTAAAAACGTTTCAAAAAGAATCTAATGTCGAAAACATCCGCTAAAAATATAAGACCAGGAGAGTTAAATCTGAAGGAAAAGCTTGTTCATATTAATCGCACTGCAAAGGTTGTGAAAGGTGGTAAGCGGTTTGGATTTAATGCTATTGTTGTTGTTGGTGATAAAGAGGGTCATGTAGGCTATGGTCTTGGTAAAGCAAATGAAGTTCAGGATGCTATAGCAAAAGGTATTGAGGACGGTAAAAAGAATGTTATCAAGGTGCCAATTGTGAAAGGTACAATACCCCATCAGATTGTAGTAAAGTATGGCTCAGCCAAAGTAATGATGAAACCAGCTACACCGGGTACAGGACTTATTGCAGGAGGTGCAGTTCGTGCGGTACTTGAAATGGCTGGAATTCATGATATTCTTACGAAATCTCTTGGTTCTTCTAATCCTCATAATGTGGTTAAAGCTGCAATAAAAGGTCTTCAGAGTATTTCTGATGCTTATAATGTTGGAGAGAGACGTTCAAAGAGTTTGACTGAGGTTTTTGAAAGTTAAAAGATATTTGAGATGAGTGAAAAAATATTAAAAATCACACAGTTACGTAGTGTTATTGGTTGTACAAAAAAACAAAAGGCTACGATTCAGGCTTTAGGTCTAGGTAGGCCGAACTATAGTGTAGAAAGACAGGATAATGCTTGTACGATAGGTCAAATACGTGTTGTTCAGCATTTGGTGAAAGTTGAAAAAGTTTAAGGTTTTTTTAATAGCAAGTCGGGAATTGAAATCATGGATTTAAGTTCACTTCGTCCAGCAAAAGGCGCAGTTAAAAATAAAAAGCGTGTGGGTCGTGGTCAAGGTTCTGGTAACGGAACGACTGCGGGTAAAGGTAATAAAGGGCAGCAGTCAAGAAGTGGGTATAAAAGACCAATTATTGAAGGTGGTCAGGTTCCAGTTTATCGCCGATTGCCTAAGTTCGGATTTACTCCTCTTGATAAAAAGACGGTAAATGCCGTTAATATTTCACAGATTGAACAATGGATTCAAGAGGGTGTTCTTGAAAAGGAAATCAGTGTTCTTGATTTAAAAGCACTTCTTCATGCAAGTAATGCTGATTATTTTAAGGTTCTTGGGAACGGTGATTTAAGTACCGCAATTACTATTACAGCGCATGCATTCAGTAAAAGCGCTGAAGAAAAAATTGTTGCTGCAGGTGGAAAAATAATAAAGGCATATCGTACGTTAGAAGAAGCTTCAAAAGTCAGGGATCTTCCTTATGAAGAGGCTCTTGTGCAGCCAAAAGAAAAATTGGTCAAGAGAGCAAAAACATCCACAAAGCCCTGAATCGCTTAAAAGGACGCTATGAAGCTTAATGATAGTATAAGGAACATCAATAAAATCCCTGAACTGCGTCAGCGGATTCTTTATACACTTCTTCTCTTGTTTATTTATCGTTTAGGATCACATATTACTATTCCTGGCGTTGATGCGTCGGCATTAGCGGGCGCATCACAGTCACATTCAAATGATCTTTTTGGATTGTTTGATTTATTTGTTGGAGGTGCTTTTGCAAGAGCCTCGATTTTTTCTCTGGGTATTATGCCCTATATATCTGCGTCTATTATTGTACAGTTATTAGGTTCGGTAACCCCTTATGTTCAAAAATTACAAAAGGAAGGAGAGGATGGCAGGCAAAAAATCAATCAACTAACCAGATTTGGCACTGTTCTTATAGCACTCCTTCAGTCTTGGGGTGTAAGTGTTAATCTTGCCAGTCCGGCATCATTTGGTAAAGTTATTGTTCCTGAACCAGGAGTTTTTTTTACTTTTACGGCAATTATATTCCTTACTTCAGCTACTATATTTGTTATGTGGTTAGGTGAAAAGATAACAGAGCGGGGTATTGGTAATGGGATATCACTTATTATTATGATCGGTATTCTTGCTCGTTTTCCGCAAGCGCTTTTAGCTGAGTTTCAATCAGTATCTTTAGGTAGTAAGAATTGGGTTATTGAGATTATTCTTTTGGCGATGATGGTAGTGATTGTCGCTTTTGTCGTTGTTTTAACAGTAGGTACACGTCGTATTCCAGTGCAGTACGCGAAACGGGTTGTTGGTAGAAAAGTTTACGGAGGCAGTACCCAGTATATTCCGATGAAAATTAATACCGCGGGTGTTATGCCAATTATTTTTGCACAATCGATAATGTTTCTTCCTGGTACGTTTCTTTCTTTTTTTCCGGAGAACGAAGTTATGCAAGAATTAGCTTCCATTTTTGCTTATGATTCATGGTGGTATGCTCTTATGTTTGGCATGATGATTGTTTTTTTTACCTACTTTTATACAGCTATAGCTTTTAATCCAAAAGAGGTGGCTGATGCTATGCGACGTCAAGGTGGTTTTATTCCCGGTGTTCGTCCTGGAAAAAGTACAGCAGAGTTTATTGATAATATTTTGACACGTATAACTCTTCCTGGCGCAATATCATTGGCGATTATATCTATACTTCCGACTTTTCTTACCAAGTTTGGTAATGTCACTCCTGGTTTTGCTCAATTTTTTGGGGGAACAAGTCTTTTGATTATCGTCGGTGTAGGGTTGGATACATTACAGCAAGTCGAAAGCCATTTACTTATGCGTCATTATGATGGCTTTATGAAGTCAGGTAAAACAAGAGGTCGCCAGACTCGATAGTATTTATTTATTTATGATTACTATTAAGAGTGAACGGGAAATTGATTTAATGAGAGAGTCTGGTGCTTTAGTAGCCAAAGTTTTGGATTTACTTGAAGTAGAACTTAAGCCTGGTATGACGACGAAGCAACTTGATAGCATGGCTGAAGAGTTTATACGTGATAACGATGCATACCCAAGTTTTCTGCATTATGTTCCTAAAAGTGACCCTGATGTAACACCGTATCCTGCCACATTATGTGTTTCTCTTAATGAGGAGGTTGTGCATGGAGTTCCTAGTTTAAAAAGGATTATTAAGGAAGGGGATATTGTTTCTGTGGATTGTGGGGTTTATAAAGGTGGTTATCATGGAGATGCTGCACGTACTTTTGTTGTTGGTGTGATTGATGACAAAGTCCAGCAACTTGTTGATGTTACCTATGAGTCTCTTAAGAGAGGAATTAGTATGGCTGTTGCTGGCAATCGACTTCATGATATTTCGTCAGCTATTGAAGATTATGCGAGATCTTTTGGATTCAGTGTTATTGAGAATATGGTGGGGCATGGTATTGGAAGTGAGTTACACGAGGATCCGGCAGTACCGAATTATGGACGAAAAAATACTGGAGTCAAGTTGCGTGAAGGTATGACTCTTGCTATTGAGCCTATGATTGCACTTGGACGATCTAGAAAAGCAGTGAGTAGAAGAGGGGGATGGGTTGCGGTTACTGAAGACGGTAAGCCTTCAGCTCATTTTGAGCATACTATTGTTGTAAGATCAGATAAGGCTGAGATCTTGACGAAATCCTTTTTAAAATCTCCCTCATCTTGATTCTGTAATATTTTATTTGAAATAAAGGAGTTGTTAATTTGGCTAAAGAAGAATCGATTGAAATTGAAGGTGTTATTCTGGAAGCACTACCTAATGCGTTATTCAAAGTAAAACTTGAAAATAGTCTTGAAGTACTTGCACATGTTTCTGGTAAAATAAGGATGCATTATATTCGTATTCTTCCGGGAGATAAGGTAAAAGTACAGATTTCACCTTATGATATTTCAAAGGGTCGTATAACGTATCGATACAAATAACTCAATAAATGGAGTAATGCGTTATTTGTTTTCTGAACTTTATTTCTTACATTAAAAATCTTTTCAATTTTTGGTTGAGTTGGCTTAATTATTGTATGTTGGGTTTATTATGAAAATATATTCTTCTATCAAAAAGCGTTGTGAGCATTGTCGCATTGTTAAGCGCAAAGGCAAACGATATGTGATTTGCAAAGTAAATCCTAGCCATAAGCAACGTCAAGGTTGATCTTCAGAAAAACATTAGAACTATAAAGAAAATATGAGGATAGCTGGGGTAAATTTGCCGTTGAACAAGCATGCTGTTATTGCGTTGACGCATGTTTATGGTATTGGAAGAGCATCAGCAAAAAATATCTTGCAAAAAGCTGGTATAGTACCAGAGAGGAAGATTGCGGAGCTGAATGATGAAGAAGCGCATGCTATTAGAGAGATTATTGCCGAAGAATACAAGGTAGAAGGTCAAGCTCGTGGTGAGCAGCAAACGGCTATTAAGCGTTTGATGGATATAGGATGTTTTCGAGGCCTACGTCACCGTCGGTCTCTTCCTGTTCGCGGGCAAAGAACTCGTACCAATGCAAGAACAAGAAAAGGTAAGCGTAAGACAGTTGCAGGTAAGAAAAAAGCTGTCAAGAAGTAATTATTATCAGATAATAATCTTTGATTACTATAAGGGTGTACGTTCATGGCTACAATAAGTAGGAAAAAAAAGAAAGTAAAAGTTACCCCAGAAGGTGCTGTTCACATTAAGGCATCATTTAACAATATCATGGTAACGATTACTGATGTTCAAGGTAATACTGTTTCTTGGTCCAGTGCGGGTAAGAATGGTTTTAAAGGCTCTAAAAAGAATACGCCTTATGCCTCTCAGGTGACGTCGGAAGCTGCTGCGAAGGAAGCATACGATCTTGGTATGAGATATGTTAATGTTTTTATTAAAGGCCCTGGTGCTGGTCGTGATGCTGCAATACGTGCATTGCAAGGTGCAGGTTTGGATGTGAGAACAATTAAGGATATTACTCCTTTGCCGCATAATGGCTGCAGGCCACCAAAGCGCAGAAGGGTGTGATTTTATACTATTTATAGAATTTCAATGAATTAATTGATATGGCACGATTCAGAGGGTCAATAACAAAAGTATCTCGAAGGTTAGGTATAGCTCTTGCACCAAAAGCTGAAAAATATCTTGAACGTCGTCCTTTTCCCCCAGGTCAGCATGGTCAAGGTAGAAAAGGGAAAGTTTCAGAATATGCTTTGCAGCTCAGAGAGAAGCAAAAAATGAAATACCTTTATGGTATTCTTGAGAAACAATTCAGTAACTATTATAAGAAAGCTGTAGCGCAGAGAGGTGTGACTGGTGACAACCTTGTTAAATTGCTTGAAAGACGGTTTGATAATATAGTATTTCGTGCTGGTTTTTCTCCATCAAGGTCTGGTGCACGTCAATTAGTAGCTCATGGTCATCTTTTGATAAACGGTAAAAAGGTTGATATCCCATCTTACCTTTTGTCGCCTGGTGATCGTGTTGAGTTTCGTCAGAGGAGCAAAAATATGGGAGCAGTCAATGACTCTCTCAGTAAAACACCCGAGTCTCGTATACCATCATGGATACAGGTTGATAAGGCAAATCAAAAAGCTGTTTTTCTGGCGGTTCCTGAAAGAATAGAGATACAAGAGCCATATAATGAGCAGTTGGTTGTTGAGTTATACTCGAAGTGATTTTAATGAATTTTAAGGTATAAATATATTATGATATACCAAATGCAGATGCCTGCAAAAATAGAGGTGGACGAAGCATCGCATACCGATCGTTTTGGCAGGTTTATTGCGCAGCCACTTGAGCGTGGTTACGGAGTAACCCTTGGAAATATGATGAGAAGGGTTCTGCTGGCTTCACTTCCCGGAACGGCTATTACGGGTATTAAAATAGAAGATGTTTATCACGAATTTGCAGCTATAGATGGGGTTCGTGAAGATGTTCCCGAGATTATCTTAAATCTTAAGAAAGTTCGTTTTAAATCAACCTGTAAAAGAAACTGTAAAACATCGCTATCGCTGATTGGTCCAAAAGTATTTACTGCTGGAGATATTATTGCTCAGGAAGGTGAGTTTGAGGTTCTTAATAAGGATCTTTATGTTGCAACTGTTAATGCTGGTGTGACATTAAAAATTGATCTTTATGTTGGTCGTGGTCGTGGTTATATGCCAGCCGAAGAGAACAAGCCGGAAGGTATGCCTATCGGTTATATTGCTGTTGATGCAATTTATACTCCTATACGAAACGTTAAGTTTATTGTTGAGAATACTCGTGTTGGTCAACGTACAGATTATGAAAAAATGATTTTGGACGTTGATACTGATGGATCTGTTACTCCTGATGATGCGATTAGTTTAGCTGGGAAGATTATTACAGAGCATGTTGCTTTCTTTGCTAATTTTTCTCCCACTGAAGATGAATTCACCGAAGAAGAGTTTAAGCAGCAGGATGATGAGTTTGAAATTATGCGTCGTCTTTTAGGAACTAAAATCGAAGATCTTGATCTTTCAGTTCGTTCTCATAATTGTCTTAGACTTGCAGAAATTGATACAATTGGTGAGTTAGTATCTCACAAAGAAGATGAACTGCTTAATTATAAGAATTTTGGTAAGAAATCATTGACAGAGCTAAAAGAGCAACTTGAGAAGTTTGATTTGAAGTTTGGTATGGATATAACCAGATATCAGATTAAGTAAGTTAAATTGTATTTAATGTTTTTTTGAATTTTTGAGATTAGGAATCAGTTATGCGTAAAGTTAAGCCGGTAAGAAAACTTGGAAGAACCGCAGCTCATAGAAAAGCAACTCTTAGTAATCTTTCCACTCAGTTGCTGATCCATAAGCGGATTGAGACTACTGAAGCTAAAGCGAAAGAGACTCGTCGCGTTGTAGAAAAAATCATCACCAAAGCTCGTAAAGGTACTGTTCATGCTCAACGTGAAATCTTTAAAAGTATCAGAGATAAGCAAGCAATTCGAATGCTTTTTGAAGAAATTGTTGGAAAAGTCGGTCTTCGGAATGGTGGGTACACGCGTGTTATAAAACTTGCCCCTCGTTATGGTGATGCAGCTAAAATGGCAGTAATTGAACTCGTGGATTATACGGAAGCACCATTGACAAGTCAAGCATCTGGTAAACAAGATCGCGCTAAACGTGTTAAAGGGTCAAAAAAAATTACTGAATCTATAGCAGAGTAATTTTATAAATGAGTGTTCTCTATTTTATTTGATAGTCATTGCTTGAAAGATGAAATTTATCTTTTAGCAATGACTATTTGTTTTTCTGTGAAAAATTGATTAATCCCATCAATGGGGTATAAATCAACTTGTAGTGGAAAGTTGTTGTGAGATTTACGTCCCAAAATTGATCGTTTAATTTCCTCTTCTAAATTTCCCCCCTTAAGGCAAATAAGAGATCCTTTTGTTTGCAGCAGGGAACCTGCCCACGCACAAAGTTTATCAAGCGGTGCTACTTGTCGAGATACAATAGTATCAAACTTTATTTCTTTTATTTCTTCAACTCTCATGTGTATTGCTACAACATTTTTCAACTTAAGCCCATCAATCATTGCTTGACAGGCAGTAATTTTTTTCCTTGTCGCGTCAACTAGAACAAAATTTGTGTCAGGATTTATGATTGCTAATGGTATGCCTGGTAATCCCCCGCCTGTTCCAAGATCAAGTATTTGTTCACCATTGAAGAATTTGTGGTAGAGTGTTATTAATAGTGAGTGAAAAATATGTTTTATGAGGACAGGTGCATCTTCTTTTCGACTGATCAAATTTATTTTTTTGTTCCATTGCTCAAGATAATCACGATAATCCACCAGTTGTTCAATCATGGGATCAGTGATCTTTAGAGCCTGTTCGTGACATAACATTTTCAATATTGCTCGCTCTTCATTCTGTTGCTTCATGGTATTATGTTTTTATTAGAATGAGAATTATATATCAAAAAAACAATATTTTATGATGAATGACAAGTCCTCTTTCTTTGATTTGTAAAGGTGTCCGGTGTGCTAATGCTTTTGATGAATATGGTTGTAATAAATTATTTGCCTCCTCGCTGTTTTAAGTGGGTAAGCTAAATTTAAGCTTTCCGGCAATCAGATAGATCATGCTGATGAGATTCTTGCTTGTGCGATATCCGCGAGCACGGGCTTTGGCTGCTTGAACGAGGCTATTGATTCCCTCCAAAATGCCGTTGTTGATTCTGGATGTGAACCACCGCAAAATGCCTGACCAGTGCCGTTTGATGATATAAGCAGCTTCTTTCATTGGCTACAACCTACTGTCATATAACAATTTAAAAGCCGTATAAAAAGTAGTAACTTATTCTTCATAATCAACCTAAAGAGAATTGACTATGAAGAAATACAAGGTTACCCTGACCTAAGAAGAATGGCAGAAACTGGATGCAGTTAGCAGCAAAGGGAAGCATGCTGCTCAAACCATGCTGAATGCCTTGATTTTACTGGCTTGTGATGAAGGCAAATACCAGAGAGAGCGGTCGATCAACGAAACCATTTCCAGGGTATTGAATGTCAGTATGAAAACGATAGACCGGGTAAAAAAGCGATTTGTAGAAGAAGGCTTTGACGTGGCACTCACGGGGAAACCATCAACATGCGTGTATCATCGAAAAGCTGATGGTGATCTGGAAGCACATTTGATAGCATTGAGTTGTTCAGCAGCACCGGAAGGACGTCAACGTTGGACCCTTAGATTACTTGCTGATAAAGCTGTTGAACTGCACTATGTCGACAATATTTCCTATGAGACCGTCCGTGAGGGTTTTAAAAAAAACGTCCTTAAACCCTGGAAGCAAGACGGCTGGGTGATTCCGCCACTCAGTGATGGCAATTTTGTAGCACACATGGAAATGGTGCTGGACGTTTATAAACAACCCTATGATCCACTGTATCCGGTCGTGTGTATAAGCAGTTGATTGCTGAAACAAAAACCCCAATATTGAGCACACCGGAGTAAAGTGTACCACCTCGTCAGGTCAGATTTGTAACATCATA
>DYND01000016.1 GCA_020721255.1 Chlorobium chlorochromatii | reverse complement strand
ACTATAGTATCTTGTAACCTATTTAATTTATTGAAGTTATAACCGGACAGTAGTGGGTAGAGTTATATATCTCATATCGCCTATTGCATTTGGGCTGACACCATAAACCTTTTCTGCAGTTTTAAAAAGAATAGCAAGTGCAATAGCATCTTCGAAGTATATGTTATCGATTTTGGAATCAAAATTGTAACTTAAAAATTGAGCATAATTTTTTTGGCTTCCTCTTGTAACAATGTGCGGACCAACAATGGCTTTTCTGCCAATATTTTTTTCTTTGTAAGAATTTATATATTTGGCAAGCTCTTCTTTGGTAAACATCTGAGATTTTGGGTTCTGCTTATCAAAAACAGCCCGCCTTGACGATGTGACTCCAAGTCTTATTCTTTCATTTTTATACTGCCCTCGAGAACGTTCATAAAACCATCTCGTTTGTTGAGATTCCCCTGCTTTAGGTGGAGCCCAAAGTGTACGCGATAGTTTTTCAAGGGAAACATGGTTTTCCCTGTTTGAACTCAGATCGGCTGCGGAAACCTTATTTTGAGTATTAGCATATTCAGCTATCCTTCCTACTGTATCAGCAAATTTTGCTTTATTTCGGATAATCGTAAGTTTAAGCGGTACGAAAACTCGTGACATATCAGCATTATTTTTTTTCCATGTATGATATATCGAGGCTGTGGTCTGCCCTCCATTTACTATCTGCAAATCTTTTACATATCCAATACCTTTTCCATTATTATCAGGTAAATTCGTTATTTTGATCTCTTCAGCAGTCGCTGCAATACCATTATTAAAAGCAAGAAACATATGTGGCTCTTCAAGAATTGTTTTCCTTATCCCTTTATTGATTTTTCCAGTAAACTGTAAAAATGAACGCACATTCTGTTCAAGAAGTCTTGGACCATATTGCTCATATATCTTACAAAGCACACTACCTGGGAGTATGGCCAAATAAGACTGATAATCATTATTAAGATTACTGTTTTCAATACATGGAACTGAAATGCCATTTGCATCAAACTCTATTTCAATAGGTATTCTGTTTTTATCGGACAGGTTGAACAGGTAGTTAATATCTATTAACCGATAAAAAACAGAATAACCCTCTATTTTCCCTGTGTTTTTAAGAGCGGTTTTTACCTCTGAATTGGTTATAAGAAAAAGGTTCACTCTTGTCAGGTATTCTTTAACTTCCGGCACCTTTCCCAAAGTATTCGCAAGATCAAATATCTCAGCACTCTCTTCCAGTGCATTCACATAATCATTAGAAATGGAGTTTTTAAAAAATCTTTCTAATCTTACAAAGGCTTTTTCTGCATCATTCTTGGCAATGACTTGTATTGTACTTTCTGTATTATAGATTGTCACAAAAAGATCAAGCGTTTCATAGTTTTCATATAGCGCATAAGCATTAATTTTATGTTCAACACTGCCTCGCTTGTTGATTTTTTCATCATAGCAGACTCTGTAGTTTTCAGTTTCTCCCGCATCAGCAAGTAACGTAAGAACATATTTTGTAAATAGTTGTTCGGGATTCGCACCTTCTTCATTAGATAGTAATTCCGATTTGACGTTCTCAAAAAGATCAATTCGAAACGCATCAAGCTCTTTATTTTCAGGCATAGAATCAGCTTTTAATCAGTTTACTAAATAGCTTTTATTGATTTATAAGTCAGCATTTTTTTTCATCTCCTGCAACGAATAATCATTTTAAAGCTGTTCAAAAATCGCATCAATCTTCATCATCAGTAACTTCATCAATGTTATCGAATTCGTCATCGTCATCTTGGTTCGTGAACTGATCAAGCAATTGTTCATGAACCATATAAGAAATATTGTTGGAGCGACTGCTACCCGGAAAACTGATAGCATAACCAACAAACGGAATTAATCCTACTGGCAGTAGTGTATTTTCAGAATATGCTCCTGCAGGATCAAGCAGATATATTAGCAAAAGAGGTTTTTTCGGGTCTCTAACCTCATTTCTTACGATTTCTCCGTTAGGATACGATGGCTCACCTGTCTTCTTTTTTATTGCTCTCTGCTTACGGGTCAACTCTATTGCTTTAATGCGTTCCGAATCCATAAGATCAATAAATTCATCATCAGGGCTGATAAGATGAGATTTTCTAAGAAAATAGGTACTATCATTTGAGTTATTCTCATCTAGTCTCCTTAAGACACAGCCAATATGCAGTGTTTCGCCATTACTTTGAAAATCTATCGAAGTATCTGTCATTTTTTTTGATATCAATGCTACTCGCCATTTAGTAAGTTCATCATTGGGAATTTGGGCATGTATAAATCTGACTAAGTTCTGGGAAGCATATGCTTTTAAATTTTCAGGAGTCTGAAAGCAGCTTAAATACTCTGTAATTTGCTGAACAGGCACATCAAACCACAGATAGCCATTTTTCTTATCAATTCTTTTAGATAACGACGCAATGAAGTGCCGAGTGCATTCAAGGTTGTTGGTTATGGTCTTAATTTCATTTTTTAACTCATAAGACTCAACAAGGCGCCCTGACCAACTGACTTGAACAGTTACTGCCATTCTCAGTTTGTTGGTTGCAGATATTTGAAGTACTCCTGGATGTGTTCTGACCTTAAGAGCATAATCTTCAGGTGTCAAATTGACTTTGTCTGCCATGTAATCAAATTCTTCCCGAAGTTCTTCAGAGGCATGAGTAATGTGACAGAACCATTCGTTGAGTTCATGGCTTGTGAAAAGTCTGCAAAGATCAATGTAGCCTGGTCGATAACCAAACCACCGTCCCATCTGCATCAAGGTATCGTACATTTTTGATGAACGCAGGTAATAACTTACAGAAAGCCCTTCAAGTGTAAGACCTCTGGAAAGTTTATCCCCACCTATGGCAATAACAGAAAGCCCTTTTTTGTGATCAAAATATTCCAGCGCATCACCTGATGTGCCGTGTATCGCCTTTACTTTTATTCGTGAAACCGCATGATAAAGTTGCGGGAGCACATCTTCCCATGAATGGCTTCGAATATGGATATCTATTTCTTGGAGTGGCGAATTAAGGATAAACTCTGATACTGTCCGATAAGATCTGTATTGCTCGTCATCAAACTCAAAAGTACATCTGAACTCATCAAGCACATCTTCATCGCGCTGATCAATGCCAATCTTATAACGGTATACCTCTTGCTGTACCAAGTCAGTTATGCGATCTTGCCATCTTTGAAACCTCGTTACATGTATCAACATTGAATTATGTACTTCTACCTGTCCTCTAAGTCTTCTGATGGTGCAGGTCAGTATAAAACAACGAATTGCTTTTTTTAGAGATTCAGGCATAAAAGAAGGCAAGGTGTCACCTTTTTTATGCTTGTCTGGTACAAAAGAAACATAGTCTTGGATTCGATTGACTATTGGAAGGACATCGTTCTGGATATCATAATTTTCCTGAAAATTGAATCCGAAAACCTTCTCAGGGCCTATATAATTTGATGGTGGTGGAACATTGACTATAAAATCACGAGGAAAAAGATTATCCTCATCCAATGGAATGAAAATGTTAGCGAATGGGGTAGCTGTATAGCCGACATAAGCTGATTTGCGAAACAAACCAAGAATGCCTCTTATCCTGCCGTTTATTGCAGTAGGTGAATCACTTCCCGCTCTTTTTGTATTTATTGAAGCATTATCAGCTTCATCATCAATCAGAAGTAAGGATTTACTGCTTATCATATCTCCTTCTTCACTCAGTGCCTTTGATTTGAGCCATCCTTCAAGCCTTTTTAGTATGTGAGAATTCTTTTTAACAACAGCTATAACAGGTTCACGTGTATCAAAGTTAAAGCCACATGCGTCTGCTGCCCCTTTTGAAAAGTCCCCTTTACTTGCACTTGACGTCAATGAATGCGCCACAGTTACTGCTTTAAAAGGAAATTTCCCTACACCGATTTTAAATTCATCCTGATTGAAAGCCCTGGTATGCTGTGTGTCAAAACCGAGAACTCCTTCATCAAGACGAAGTTGAGTCTGACTCCGAAGATCATTGTGTGTACCTGCCAGCACGATGATCAGTTTGTAGCCTGCATCAATAGCCTTGCAGATCAGACCGGTATAATTTGATGTTTTTCCGGATTGGACTTGCCCTACCACCAACCCTCTTTTATCAATCTGCGCATTAAGTGAAGGATCAAAAAGACTGTCAAGTATTCTGTCCGTCAGCAGATCAGATTTTAAAATTGTATCAGGAGCAAACTTTTTTTCTTCCTGCAGATAAGCTCGATATCTCTTCCAGAAATTCCAGTTTATCTCTGATTTTTTTGAATATAACCATGGCAATTTCCTTTCTTTTTTTTCAATAATCCGAAAATCATCTACCTTAACTCTGTAAAGGCTTTCTATTTCTCGGATAAGTTCGTATTTGTTGCATTCTGCATAGTCACGCATACAGAGAATTTGACTTACCTTATCCTCAATCTGTGCTGCTGTTATAGTTAAATCCTGAGGAAGCATAGAGCGTAATGTCGTGATTGCACGATCAAGTAAGGTTTTGTTCATAATTGCTCTAAATATTCACTGAATAAATTAAATGGCTCAATATTAACAATTCTTGCTTTTGCGAATTCAGAAGATATCCCGTCAGCAGTAAGACCTTCGTACATTGATTTCATAACCATAAGAACGGCATCATGATCCTTCCCTTCAAAAGGCTTCCCATGGGGTCGTTCGTTTTCGCTTTCATGCAAAGTGATTAAAGGAACGGGTACAGTTTCCTCTATAAACTGCAGCGCATTTTCAAGCTGACTTTTCAGAGACCCTGCATTCTCGAGTAAATTCCTGAGTATCGGATGCTCACGACTCAGCTTGTAAAACCTTTTTCCATGTCGCGTTTTTTCCTCCCAGAAGGGGCAATATTCTTCTCTTGAAAGTTTTCGCTGAATAACTTTACCTCTATGTCGGTATACTTCAACAGCCTGTTCTCTAACATCTCTGGCAATGGAAATAATCTGTGCACGAAGGTCGGCAGGAGGTCGTGCAATCGATTTTTTTATATCAATCTGCCATTCGTTGTCAGTGCTGTTTGGAAGATCGATCCTGATCCTGCACAAATCATAATGCACTTCGCGTTTGAAGAAATTAAGCCAATCACCCGCAACAAGTAATCGTCGATTTCTATACACATAGAATCCTTGTTGTGCGCTCCAACTGTCTTTTGGACCTTTGCCGTATGTGTACTCTTCTTGCGTAAGTTTGGAACGGTGTGGAAGAACAAACCCTTTTATTTTGATTCTGCCGTTTTCAAGCTGCGCTTCGGGACGGGGTTGAAGACCCTTATAAGTTACCATAAAGGGATCCCAAGGTTCAATTTTTCTATCCCTGAGAAAAATACTCAATCCGTCTTCAATGTATCTGTGAAAAACCATAGCAAGGTGTTTTTTTACAGTATCCATTGTTGAAAGAAAATCCGCTTTTGATGTTGAACTGTCAGCTTGTGTGCTTCTGATAAGGCGATCAATATCCCACCACAGTACCACTGATCCGCTTCGCAATTCATTATACTTTTTATCAATAAAATTGGAATCAGGCCTGTACCTGAGCAACTGCCACGTTTCTACAGTGTTTACATAATCAAGATCCCAACTCCAGAAAGTAGCTGCATTATCAATTTTTTTTGAGATAACACAGAATTTCCTGCATTGGGAAAAGGAGGCTGTTTTCAGCCCGAGGCCAAACCGCCCAAGATCATCTTCTGTTCTTAACCTAAACGGACCAGTACATCCTGGTCGCATTGCCTGTATTATTTCACTATCAGTCATGCCGCTACCATCATCCATGATTGAAAGAACAGTATCTGTGCCATTCCATTCGTAATCAATCCAGATATTATTAGCCTTAGCAGTAATCGAATTGTCAATAATATCAGCAATAGCTGTTTCTATTGAATAACCGATAGAGCGAAATGTCTCAATCATGGAACATGCTTCAGGCTCAGCAGATGTATGTTCAAGTTTTGAATAGTCAATCATACTGTTACGATAAATTCATATGAAAAAATGAATAATCCCGATGCTATCAACATTGACTATTAATAACAAGCATTTGAAAGAGATGCCTTTAAAGAATACTTCAAGTGTTCCAAGTCTCGAGTTTGACATTCCCAGATAACAATTATTTTCCATCCGAGTTCTTGAAGCATACTGACGTTAGTCTGATCTCTCCCCACATTTGCTTTGAACTTTTTTTCCCAGAACTCAACATTACTTTTTGGTGAATATGCGTACTTACATTCAGGGTGGCGATGCCAGAAACAGCCATGCACAAAAATTACCGTCCGGTATTTTGGCAAAATAATGTCTGGTGTTCCCGGCAAGTCTTTACGGTGCAACCGGAATCTGTATCCTAATCCATGCAACAATGAACGTACCTTCAACTCTGGACTTGTGTCTCGGCTTTTAATCCTCGACATATTCCAGCTTCTATGACTTGGAGTCAGTCTGTCCATAACTACTTGGATATTTATCCAGCTTGAAGAACATCATAAACAACCTTTGCAATTTGTCGAGCAAGTAACGGTGGAACTGCGTTGCCAACCTGTTTATACTGCTCTGTACGAGGTCCTTCAAAAAAATAGTTATCAGGAAAGGTCTGTAACCTCGCTGCCTCTCGAACAGTCAAACTCCTGCATTGGGTAGGATCAGGGTGTATGTAATAATGTCCATCCTTGGCAATATGACTGGTAATTGTCGTTGCAGGTCTTGTTTCGACTTGAACACGGAATCGGTCTTCAAAATAGCCTCCCATAACAGCCTTGGCAACGTTACGATGATGAGGAAGCAAATCCACCGGAAACGATTGCAGTGTTGGTGAATGACCATGAACTTGAGCATAACAAGATGCAAAAAGATATCGGTGAAGATCCTCTACTATATGCCCCCGAGTACTGTGATTACATATCCCATTGAGACGCTCATCATTGTACCAGTCACTGCAGTAATCAAGTAATTCCGTTCGAGAAGAAACAAAATCAGATCCACGGTCTGTTTCAGGCGCAATCAGGTTACATGCAATATCTTGTATCTTTTGTGAAACTTGATCCCCAAAAACATCCGTATAATGAATTACCGCTTGACTTAAAATAATTTTTTTTACTGCTTGTATCCACGCATCAGCACTATCCATTGTTTTGGATAACCCACTACGAACTCTCGGAAGTCCAGCTAATGCGCTCCCTGCTTTTACTGGGCTTGAAGGCATCAAAACATCAGCACCTGATGGAGATAAATCTCTTCGAATACCAAGTATAATCACCCTGTGACGGGCCTGAGGAATTCCATATTCTTCTGCTTTAATAACAAAATCTCTTGGAGAGAATTCTGCCCACACACCATTCGTCCCAGAAGATTTTTTAACCAGTGAAAAAAGATTGTATTCATTGTCAACCGGAGAGAAAGAACTCGCTTTTAATGAATTGTCTATTGCTGCGTTTGGTCGGCGAAGATCGGAAAGAATCTTGTCAAAAATTAATTCATCATTGATTCTTGAAGAGAGTAACCCTTTGACATTCTCCATAATAAAAACAGGTGGCGAATGCTTCGCAATAATCCTTAAATACTCCCGATACAGATATAACCGTTGATCATCAGGGTTTGTTCCTCCATTACGTGACCTGCCGACAAGAGAATACGCCTGACAGGGAGGGCCTCCTATTAATACCCATTTTTTATTCCCACGAAGAGCCTTCCTGATCCGATCATCAACAATCTTTTGGTCAACTTTCCCCAGTTCAGCATGCCAAGCTTCATCCATAGCATAGCCCACCTGTAAAGGAAATTTTTTTGACAGCGATATAAAGTCAATTTTACCACTTAAATACTTATAGTAATCATCAGGCACCTGCCCTGCAAGAAAATTACGATAAAAACTCCGAAGTTGAAGTGTTCTATGTGCATAATAATCTTTTTCAATCGAAAGATTAATATGGAATGGATGGTCATTTCCGTAGGTTGAAAAAGCAGAAAAACCTTCTCCAAGCCCACCTGGACCAGCAAAAAGATCAATTATTGAAAAATAGTTATGCAATTGAAAGGATTCAGACTTTTCACATTGAGCATTTATGGCTTAACCAATTACGCTGTTAATTTCCCGCACTCCAACTGTAACCAAAATGATGTATTCTGGAATTTCTGATCGAAAAGCATAACATTCAAAACGTTAAAAAGCCAACCCATCACCGTAGCTTAGCCTCAACACCAGTTCTCTTCGATAAATCAGCAAGAAAACGTTTATACTCAACCAAATTGGTGGTTACAAACAAAGAGTCTTTGACGGTCGATTTTCCGGCTACGATAAAAATTTTAGGGGGTGGATTATAGGTAACAGACTCCTGCGATATTGAAGTAATATCAGCAAGAGCAAACTGTTTTTCATTCCCTTTGCGGTCAATGTAGAGCAACTTGTCATCCGTAATTCTTACAGAATCGCCATCCTGACCATGCTCGCCAACAAACTTTGTGTTGTAATACATTGGGCCACCCAGCGACACCGTAGTCATTAACACAAGAAGCGTTGTTTTCCAAAAGCAGCCAAGGTCAACCCCATAAGAAAATTTTCCATACCGATAAAACAACGCCCATACCAGCGCTAAAAAGAGCATACTTAAACTCCATGTTGCAAGGTAATAGTAATCGAGCCATAAGGCAGAATGGGTCATTGGATAGTGAAAAACCTCTGGCATATTGTTCGGGATTATTGTTCAGAAAAAACTGTAAGGTAGAGTAAAAATAAAGCTTCAGGCAACCTTTGCAACATAATTTTTCGCAAAAAAAAGGCCCGCATACGCGAGCCTTCTCTTTTCCAAGCATCGAAACAGTTCAGTGCTCAAACAACATTTCCGAATAAGTCGGAAGCTGCCAGCGACTGCGATCAACAACCTGCTCAAGCCTGTCGGCAACAACTCGTATTTCCAACATGAACGGAAGCAGTGTGTCGGCACAATAATCGGCTTTGTCAAACTCAGTGTCAAGAGTCTCTATTTTTTCGATAGCCTCATCAAGCTCAGCCGACATATCAATCAATGTAGAGAGATTTTCAGCCAGCATTTTAAGATGATCAGCCTGACTCTTGAGCGCCTTTTCGGATAGTCCGATTGCCTCAGCCGCAGCAAGCAGATTATTAAATGAGCTGCCTATACTTCCCTGATATTCTGAAACATCAGGAATAACAAAGGTCTTCAGCATAAGTTGCAACGTGCGTGCTTCGATATCAATACCCTTGATATAGCGTTCGAGGCGAATATGCAACCGCGCTTCAATTTCCTGTTCAGTTAAAACACCATATTTGGTGTACATCTCTTGAACATCTTTTCTGAGCAGAGTTCTGAGCGCTTGCGGAGTGTTCTTCAAATTTGGAAGCCCTCTCTCCTTGGCTGCCTGCTGCAAAGCTTCAGCATAGTTATCGCCCTGATAGCGAATTGGTTTCGTTGCGGTAATCTGCTCGCGAAGAGTCTCAAGAATTGCCAAATCTCTCTCTTTGCCTGCCTCCATTTTAGCAAGAATGGCATCAGAAATTTCATCAACAGCCTCTGCCATAAGCGTATTCAGCACCATATTCGGCACTGAAGCTGCCTGAGAAGAGCCAACAGCCCTGAACTCAAACTTGTTACCTGTAAAGGCAAACGGAGAGGTACGATTACGATCGGTGTAATCCTTGTTTACCACAGGAACCTGTGAAAGACCAAGATTGAGCACCTGCTTTTCAGTTTTCAGGTCAACCTTGCCACTCTCGATGGCGTCGAGCACCCTCTCAAGCAACTCGCCAAGAAAAACGGTAACAACAGCCGGAGGAGCCTCGTTGGCACCAAGACGGTGATCGTTACCCATACTCGATATAGACATTCTGAGAACGTCAGCCCTCTTGTACACACCGTTCAAAACAGCAACGAGAAAAACAAGGAAATGAACATTCTTTTCAGGAGTATCACCCGGATCAAGAAGATTGATACCGGTATCAGTACCAATCGACCAGTTGTTATGCTTACCTGAACCGTTGATACCGGCAAAAGGTTTTTCAGCCAACAACAGGGCAAATCCCTTTTTATCTGCAATTTTACGCATAACCTCCATGACCAGCAGGTTATGGTCAACCGCAATATTGGCCTCTTCAAAAATTGGGGCAATCTCAAATTGATGCGGTGCAACCTCGTTATGACGCGTCTTGGCCGGAATACCAAGCAGATAAAGTTCATGCTCAACATCCTGCATGAATTCAAGCACACGGTCAGGAATAGAGCCGAAATAGTGATCTTCAAGCTGCTGACCTTTTGGAGGAAGAGCACCAAGAAGAGTGCGACCGCACATGACAAGATCGGGGCGCTCAGAGTAGAATTTTTTATCGACGAGGAAATATTCCTGTTCAATACCGGCAACGGTTTTAACTCGTTTGACACCGCTCACACCAAGTACTTCAAGTAATCTGATAGAAGACTTGCTGACCGCTTCCATTGAGCGAAGCAGTGGCGTTTTAGCATCAAGCGCTTCACCGTGATAAGAGATAAAAACGGTTGGAATGCAAAGCGTTAAATCTTTGCCACCTCGCATCAAAAATGCCGGACTTGAAGGATCCCACGCGGTATAACCACGCGCTTCAAACGTTGTGCGCATTCCGCCGGATGGGAAGCTTGATGCATCAGGCTCACCCTGAATAAGCTGCTCACCGGAAAAACGCTCAATTGGTGTACCATCACGGTCAATTGATAAAAACGCATCATGCTTTTCAGCGGTTGAGCCAGTCATTGGCTGAAACCAATGCGTATAGTGGGTAGCCCCATTTTCCATTGCCCACTCTTTCATACCATGAGCTACAACACCAGCAATTTCAGCAGTTATTTTTTTCCCAGCTTTGATGGTATCCTGCAGTGCGGTAAACTCCTCTTTCGGCAGTTTTGCACGCATAGCTTTGTGATCAAAGGTCATCGCACCAAAATAGGTCGATACCGGAATCTTACTATCGCTTTTCAAAAAACCCTCCTATTGTTAATTATTTGCGTATAAGACAACATCTTTTTATACTCAACGAACAATGAAAACCTGCCTTATTTTTTTGACTTCTTCTCATCAAACGTAACAAGTACTTGACGATCCTGAAGATTTTTACGAACAATTTCCGCAGAAATCTTTTTATTTTTCTTTAATTGAGAAAGCACAAAACTCGTATTCGTACCAAGTACGCCTGGCCAACTCTGTATTCTTGCAAGAAATTGCTCAAGTGACGAGGTGTTATGCGTCATCACCTTCAAAATATGAGATCCCTCGCCAGTCACTGAATAGCACTCCATAATCTCCTCTTCTTTCATCACATGCTCCATAAATGACTTATAGTGACGTGATGAATCCACAATGACTCGTACAAATGCGTGTATGTCGAAACCAAGCTGACGCTCATCAACCTCCATGCTGAAACCCTTGATAATGCCATTTTTCTGCAACTTATCAAGCCGTTCACTCACCGATGGAATTGAAAGACCTACCACTTCGGCAAGCTCACTCAGTCGAACTCTGCCGTTTTCGCCAAGTGACTCAATAATTTTAAGGTCGATCAAATCAAGGTGACCAGACATAATGATTTTTTGATTTCAACGTTGAAAGAAATTACAAAAAAGTAAGAAAAAACCAATTGCCTCTTTAAAAAGAAGCGACATTTTTGGAGAAAACCTTAACAAATTTAGGAAGAGTAACGAAGTGAACATCGCAATAAGTGACGTCAGTTTTCTGTTACTATGCACCAGAAACTTAAATTATCAAAAAAAAATCATCGTACCATTGCTAATAATTATAATTCCTGCAGAACATCCCCATAATTCAATAAAGTATGCCATGGAGAAAAGGCTTCTGAACAGAGAGTCGCTTCCAAATCGGAAAAATTTCAATATCTTCCGTTTTTCCTTGACTATAGCAGCAAATTCATTGGTAGAAAACATCATAATCAACACCACTGCGCCATACGCACAAGCTGATAATGAAAGTAATAAGAGACGCTGCTTACCATTTATGAAATGAGTACAGATTTTTATAAGCAGAGATGAAAATAGCAATTTTTGGCGCTGGAGTAGCTGGCTTAGCCGCAGCCATTGAGCTTGTCGATAAAGGTCACACCGTAGAGATTTATGAAAAACGCAAAGTTCTTGGCGGTAAGGTTTCTGTATGGAAAGATAGTGATGGTGACTCCATTGAATCGGGGTTGCACATTGTTTTCGGTGGTTACGAACAGCTTCAGAGCTATCTGAAACGAGTCGGTGCTGGAGATAACTATCAATGGAAAGAACACTCTCTGATTTATGCCGAAGAGAATGGAAAGCAATCAGTGTTCAAAAAAGCTAATCTTCCAAGTCCGTGGGGTGAAGTTGTTGGCTGCCTGCAAACTGATTTTCTGACACTCTGGGATAAAATTTCGCTTATAAAAGGCTTATATCCAGCGCTTACCGGTAATGAAGCCTACTTCCGCAGTCAGGATAGTATGACCTATTCCGAATGGCATCACAGAAAAGGAGCATCGGAACACTCACTGCAGAAACTGTGGCGTGCCATTGCACTGGCCATGAATTTTATTGAGCCAAACATCATCAGCGCACGGCCGATGATTACAATTTTCAACTATTTTGGTACAAACTACACTGCCACCAAGTTCGCCTTTTTCCGTAAAAACCCTGGCGATTCTATGATTGAGCCAATGCGCCAATATATTCAAAGCAAGGGTGGGCGCATTTTTGTGGATGCAAAATTGAACCGATTCGAACTGAACAGCGACAACACCATCAAAGAGGCCGTACTGAAAGATGGTCACAAAATTGTTGCTGATGCCTACATTTCCGCTCTACCGGTGCACAATGTCAAGAAAATTGTGCCAGTGCAATGGTTAACGCACAAGTATTTCCGCAATCTGCATCAATTTGTTGGCAGCCCTGTAGCAAACTGCCAGCTCTGGTTCGACCGAAAAATTACGGACGTTGATAATCTGATGTTTTCGCAAGGAACACTGTTTGCAACCTTTGCTGATGTGTCGCTCACTTGCCCGGAGGACTTCCAGAACGGAACGGGGAGTGCCAATGGCGGCAGCGTACTCAGCTTAGTTCTTGCGCCGGCACATCAACTGCTCGATATGCCGAACGATGTTATTACCGATCTTCTGGTAAAAGAAGTTCATAACCGCTTCCCCAAAGCTCGCGACGCAAAATTACTGAAATCCACCATTGTCAAAATCCCTCAGTCGGTGTACAAAGCTGTACCGGATGTGGATCAGTTCCGCCCTGACCAGATCAGCCCGATCAAAAACTTTTTCCTTGCTGGCGATTACACCGATCAGCATTATCTGGCTTCAATGGAGGGCGCTGCACTGAGCGGAAAACTTGTTGCTGAAAAACTGCTCAACCGTTTTGGAAGCTGAAAATTACTTGTGCTATGCCCAACAATGAACAACGAATTTCGCCACAGAGCTCGCCAGAAGAACAAGTAATATTTCTTGAAAAAAATACTTGTGGCATTCCTCCCTTCAATAGCAAACTCGCTGAAACTGGAGAATATCCGCTTTACCCAACCAATATTGATATTCTGCAGATCAACACAGGATATATTTGTAACCTGCGCTGCCGCCACTGCCATGTTGATGCCGGACCGGAACGTCGGGAGGTGATGACACGCGAGACGATGGAGTTCTGCATTGATGCGCTTCGTAACAGCTCAATAAAAACTATCGACATTACCGGTGGCGCTCCTGAAATGAACCCCGAATTCCGATGGTTTATTGCAAACCTCAGAGCAACAAAACCAGATGCTGAAATTCTTGTTCGCTCAAATCTTACATTGCTCACAGGCGAGAATAAATACAGCGATATTCCCGAGTTTCTTAAGGATCAACGAGTCACCATTATTGCTTCACTACCCTGCACGACCAAAGCAACAGTGGATTCCATACGCGGTACTGGCGTATTCGAGCGCTCCATTGCAGCACTGCAACTGCTCAACAACATCGGGTATGGCAAGGCTGAGGAAAATCTCAACCTCAACCTTGTTTATAATCCGGGTGGTGCATTTTTACCAGAAGCTCAACAACATCTGGAGCAAGCATACCGAAAGCATTTGCTTGAAACATACGGCATAGTGTTCAGCCATCTTTACACTATCACCAACATGCCGGTAAGTCGTTTTCTGAACGATCTGGTAGCTCATGACCAGTATTGCGACTATATGGCACTTCTTTCGGGCAACTTTAACCATAATGCCGTCAACAACCTGATGTGTAGAAACACCATTTCTGTCGGCTGGAATGGAACATTACACGACTGTGATTTCAACCAGATGCTCCATTTACCGGTGACCAGTGATGCTCCACAGCACATCCGTGAATTCAACGCCGAGACACTCCGCAAACGCCGGATTACTCTTGGTCAGCACTGTTTTGGATGCACTGCCGGAGCCGGCTCAAGCTGCCAAGGTTGCCTGCTATGAATAAAAGCAGGCGGTTGCTCATTATTTTGACCAAAAATCCAGAAGCTGGAATGGTCAAAACCCGCCTGGCTCGCTCTATCGGCAATGAAAAGGCTTTGGAAGTTTATGAAACTCTCCGATGCCATACCGCACGAATTACGGCACACGTTCAAGCCGAACGGATTGTTTATTACTCGAGCTTTATTCCCACCTCCACGAACAATATTTTTCTTACCAGCACGTTCAACACTGCATTACAGCAAGGCAATGATTTTGGAGAGAGAATGTTGCACACTATCGAGAATGGATGTGCCAAGAGTTTCAACCGTATTGTGCTGATTGGAACAGACTGCTATGAACTCACTACGGAGATTATTGAAGAGGCATTTACTCTGCTTGAGGACTCGGATGCCGTGATTGGCCCAGCCACTGATGGTGGGTTTTACCTCATTGGAATGCGGCGGCCTGTGCCTGAAATATTTTTGAATCGGCAATGGAGCACTTCATCGGTGCTTGAAGAGAGCGTAGCAATGATGCAGAAATTACATATCCGGTATCAACTGCTGCAAGAACTGTCGGATATCGACACGTATGATGACCTTAAAAAAAGTGCATTATGGACATGCAAACCATAAGCATTATTATACCGACCTGCAATGAAGAGAGCATTATTGCAGAAACAATAGAGCAACTGCTTCGCCTGACAGAAAACACTCCGGAAGTGGAGATTATTGTCAGTGACTCGAGTACCGATACCACCCCCTGCATTCTCTCACGCTTTCCGGTTATCATCGGTAACAGCGCAAAAGGACGATCACAACAAATGAACAATGGCGCCCGTTTGGCCAAAGGTGCTATACTCTACTTTCTGCATGCCGATACCGTGCCACCGGCAACATTTATCGAAGATATTCGTTTGTCAGTGGCTACAGGAAAACAGGCCGGATGCTTCAGAATGCGCTTTGATGACAACCATCCTCTGATGAGCTTTTTTGGATGGTGTACACAGTTTCCGCTGATGATCTGCCGTGGAGGCGATCAATCACTCTTTATCACAAAAGAGCTTTTTCAGGCGATTGGAGGATTCAACGAGCAACTTCTTCTTATGGAAGATTACGATATTATTGCAAGAATTGAGCAATGTTCGCAATTCCACATTCTCGACAAAGATGTTACTACATCAGCCCGGAAGTACCATGCCAATGGCATTATCCAGCTTCAGGCAATGTTTGGTGCACTGCATCTGATGAACGCATTGGGTTTTCCACAGGAGGAAATGATCCGTTTTTACCGAGAAAATATTGTCTGAAAAGAGCAAAAAGAGAGTGCTGTCCAAAATAGAATGAAGAGGTGAACGACTTAAGAAATAAGTTCTTATATTCAAAAAAATTTATTCGATTCTTTATCATTAACTTATCATACTTATGGCAGCAGAAGAGCTAAACAAAGCAGCAGGAGCAGTTTCGCCTGTCTCAAACAATACAGGAGCCGGCGTTGGAAATGGCGACATGGCACATCTTATCGGCAACATGGGAGCATTGATTGACTCAACTATTATATCAGTGCAGGAAGCTATCAGCTCGGTAAGTTCAGCAACTGAACAGATTCTTGAGAGTGTAAACTCCACCATAAACTCTGAACCAGTTCAAGGAGTTCTGAATTCGGTCAATACCGTTACCGGACAAATCATTACAAACGTTACAGCAACAATCAATCCTGAATCTATTCAGGGAGTGATTAACTCAGTAAGTTCTGCAACTGGACAACTGATTGAAGGCGTTAACTCAACGATTAATTCACAGCCTGTTCAGGAGATTCTCAACAGCGTAACCACAACGCTGAATTCAGGTCAGAACTCGTTTCAGGAACTTGGCAAATTATGGACGAACTTGCTTGAAAATCTGAATGCCGCAGGAAGCACTAATCAGGTGCAGAATCTGTTCAATAACGTAAGCGCAGGATTAGGGCAGCTCATGAACAACTCATTCATGCCGGGAATACCTGGTATGCCAAACATGATGGGCAATCGTACGAAGAAAGATGTCACCGAAATTCGCTTTACCCCGAAAGAAATTGCCGCAGCTCCCGTTCAGGAAATTGCTGCAAAAGAGGTGGTAGTTGCTCCAGCTCAACCAGTAGTACAGAAAGTGGCTTTCAATACTTCAGCACAGCAGACTGCTAAAAACATAGTTGTTCAGCCTTCTTCACAAAAGAGAATGTAAAACAACCGCATGCTCAAATACGTCACGTTGAGCGAAGCATAAAACCACAATCACGCTTCGCTCAGTATGACACATATCTGCCTGATTCACTCCCCTGTTGTTATTGTTGCACACCGGTTCCTGTGTGGCCAAATCCCCCTTCTCCACGAACCGTTGTACCAAGCTCTGCAACCTCATCAAACTGTACTTGCTCAACTTTTGCCACCACCATCTGGGCAATTCTGTCGCCATGCGAAACCGTAAAGGGCTCTTTTCCATAGTTGACAAGAATCACCTTCACTTCACCACGATAATCGGCATCAATCGTAGCAGGCGAGTTTGGCAGTGATATCATTGAACGTAAGGCAAGTCCGCTTCTTGGACGAAGCTGAGCCTCATAGCCTTCGGGTAATTCAAGAGCAAAGCCTGAGGGGATTAATGCTGTTGAAAATGGTTGCAGGGTAACTGGTGCATTGAGGCAAGCGGAAATATCCATTCCTGCAGCATGAGCTGTAGCATAAACGGGCACTATCGCTTGCTTGTTAAGGCGAACTATCTTTACTTTGAGCATCGGTCGAAATTGACGTGTTGACAATGAACTATGATAAAACTGCAATATAATAGATAAACAAAAGGACACGTGGCACAATCACCAGAAACTGTTTATGCGCTTGCGTTTGGCGCACATCCCGATGATGTTGAACTCTCATGCGGAGCAACGCTCCTGAAGATTATTGACGAAGGTAAAAGTGTTGCTGTTTGCGACCTTACCAGAGGTGAAATGGGCACGCTCGGCACCCCCGAAACGCGCAAGGTTGAAGCCGAAACTGCAGCACAAATTATGGGCTACCGCAGCCGCACGACACTTGATCTTGGTGACTCCAAACTCTTCAACACTGAAGAGAATATTGCAGAAATCATCAAAGTCATCAGGCAATACAAGCCAACTGTGGTCTTTGCGAACCCGCCCGACGAACGCCATCCCGACCACATTAAAGCATCACGGCTTGTAACCGATGCTTGCTACTACGCTGGATTGCAGCAACTTGACACCACTGTGGACGGAAAAGCACAGGAACCTCATCGCCCAAAACATCTACTTTACTACATTCAGTTCAAATATCTTGAACCTGATATTATTGTTGATATCTCCAAAACGTTTGAAGCATCACGAAAAGGAGTAATGGCTTTTGCAACACAGTTTTATAAAGAGGGTAGAGCCGGAGAGGCACAAACAATGATTAATCGCCCTGAATTTCTCACCAGCTTAGAAGCGCGTGCACGATCTCTGGGTGAACAAATCGGCACCATGTATGGTGAAGGGTTCAAACTCACCACCAAGCTTGCTCTTAACTCGATTACTGGTACTTTTGGCGAGTAAATGCACGATAACCATCAGGGTCGTTAATACTTTGCAGCACACCAGTTTCAGAGAGAGGAATAGCCTGAATACGTGATTCTTGAAGAAACGCGTAAAGTGAATTATTCCCATCCAGATGCTGCAGCATCAATTGCCGACGTGATTTTGGTTCGTAACAGGCACAAAGTGGTTCGAATCGGAGTGAAGCTGTATCACGAAAGGCTGTAGCAAATCGAAATGGATTGCGTTGGCTGCAGAGTTGTGAGAGATGTGCAGGATCGAGAAATGGAAGATCGCAGGCAACAACTATCCATGCTGCATTGGGGCGATGTTGCTGGGCGGAGAGCAATCCGCCAAAAGGTCCAATACCAAAATAAGCATCGGTTACAAGAGGAACCCCGAAATGGCGATAACGCTCTGCCTGATCTTCACGACACGAAATAAACACCTCCGTGCACTGCTGCTGCAAAAGTTTTGCTGTATGGAGAAGCTGATTATCATCATGATAATGAAGCAGCGCCTTATCGCTTCCCATGCGTGAACTCTGCCCACCAGCAAGAACCAGACCACACAAAGGCATTTGGGCGGCACGTTCAAAGAGCAACGTTTCTATAAATTCAGTAACATCGCTGATGCTGTTCCGCGCCAGGACAGGAAGATTATAATCAGCATAAAAAGCTGGAGTGTCAGGCACAACAAGAGCTGCAACATTGCTGACACGCCCGTTACTAAGCAGATCAAGTATCTTGCGTTCACCGTCCACAAGCAGTAACTTTGGCAAAGGCAACTCTTTCAACCCTTCGACCAAAAGCAGATCGTGATCAGCAAAAGCATAACGCGCCATACCGGGTGAAGGAGTAGAGTCGTTGGTGATAATTGCTTTTTTTTCAGGATCGGAAATCATCACCGTCGCCGCACCTGCCTGACGGACAACCCAAGAATCTTTTCCTTCTTTATCACTCTCAAATTGATGACAGCCATGTTTGTAGTAGCCAACTTTATATTTTTCTGAGAGTTGACGTACCACTCCTGCTATCAGCGTTGTTTTACCGGAACCGGAATAACCGCAGAGGGCTATTTCAAAAGGGTGAAAAAGCATGGAATTTTATGGACAGAGAAAAAAAGAAAGGAAACTGCTGAAGGTAGAGTCAAGAGTTCAAGGCTGGTGCCATTGAACTCTTGATGCGCAGCAAAAAATAGCTAACAGATAGTTTGGTTCGTTTACGTATAGATCTGAGCTAATGCACCGAAGGAAAACGGAATTGACTATTTTTTTCCACCGAGTGATGAATTAACACCTTCAAGTACCTGTTTTGCAACCATGGTAAGAGAATCAAGCGCCATAACAAGAGCCTTACTGACAGGCTCCATGGCACTGTCGATAAGTGAACCTACACCAACAAGTATTGTTGAAAAATCTCCTTTCACTCCACCTTGACCCGCACCTTTTGTTTCTTCAGCCATAGTACACTGCTATTTAGGGTTGTTCGCAACACAAAACATTACGTTTAAAAGGTAATAAATTTAATTATGGTATCAATACCCTGCACCGCTTTTTTTGCATCGATAAAGATGCTTTTTTGTATGTTCAGCAAACAACTCCATCCATTAAATAGACGACCACCGTGGCAGATAAAATAACATCACGCAGCGAAGACTACTCGCAATGGTACATTGACCTTATACGCTCTGCAAAACTGGCTGATTACGCCGATGTAAAGGGGTGCATGGTTATTCGCCCTAACGGCTATGCCATTTGGGAAAAAATGCAAGCGGCTCTTGATCGCATGTTTAAAGAGACTGGTCATGTCAACGCTTATTTTCCTCTCTTTATTCCCGAAAGTTTTATTGCAAAAGAGGCTGAACATATTGAGGGTTTTGCGCCGGAATGCGCTGTTGTTACCCACGGTGGCGGGCAGGAACTCACCGAAAAGCTTTATGTTCGCCCAACCTCTGAGACGATTATCTGGTCATCGTACAAAAAGTGGATTCAGTCATACCGCGACCTTCCTCTTTTGATTAATCAGTGGGCAAATGTGGTACGCTGGGAAATGAGAACCCGTCTCTTTTTAAGAACAACGGAGTTTCTCTGGCAGGAAGGGCATACCGCCCACGCTACTCCTGAAGAGTCGCAGGAAGAGGTACTCCGCATGATTAAAGTGTACAAAACTTTTGCTGAAGAGTACATGGCAATGCCGGTAATCATGGGCAAAAAGAGTGATAGCGAAAAGTTTGCCGGTGCTGTGGAAACCTACTGCATTGAGGCGATGATGCAGGATACCAAAGCGCTGCAGGCTGGCACTTCGCATAATCTCGGGCAGAATTTTGCTAAAGCGTTCGATTGCCAGTTCCAGACGAAGGAGAGCACGCTTGATTATGTATGGGCAACAAGCTGGGGTGTTTCAACAAGACTGATTGGTGCGCTCATTATGGCGCATTCGGATGACCGCGGACTGGTGCTGCCACCAAAACTTGCCACACGCCAAGTAGTCATCATTCCGATTCTGAAGGGTGACAAAGCTGCCGTGATTGCTAAAGCTCAGGAAATTGCCGAAACACTCCACAAGAGCGGCATTTCTGCTTTTGTGGACAGCAGCGAACAGAACTCACCCGGCTGGAAATTTGCCGAATATGAGTTGCAGGGTATTCCAATCCGCATCGAAATCGGCCCGAGAGATATTCAGAACAGCATCTGCATTGCTGCACGCCGCGATACTTTTGAGAAAACTGAGGTTTCCCTTGACGATTCACTCGCCACCCGTATCAGCGATATTCTCGCAGCCATGCAACAGAGCATGTACAACAAAGCGCTGCAATTCCGCAACGACAACACCTGTGAAGTAAAGAGTTTTGATGAATTTAAAATAGCGGTTGAGAAAGGGTTCGTGATTGCCCATTGGGATGGAACAGCAGAAACGGAAGCAAAAATCAAGGAAGCAACTAAAGCGACCATCAGGGTACTTCCCGAAGAGGCTGACTATATAGCTCAATACCGCATTGATGAGCCGGGAAACTGCATCTATTCAGGAAAACCTGCTGCACGGAAAGTTGTTTTCGCCAAAGCGTATTGAGCGGAAGATGCGATTGATATTTGCAACGATGTAGGGACACGCCATGGCGTGTCCCTACGATCATGTAAATCCATTAAATCGTGTTCAATGACAAATACCAACACCATTGCAAGAAAACAAAATTAGGTCTCTTTGAAGAACTCCTTCAACCCATCATCATTGGGCTTCATCGTTTTGTCACCCTTATTCCAGTTGGCTGGGCAGACTTCACCAAACTCTTCGGTGAACTGAAGCGCATCAACAAGACGAAGCACTTCATCAACATTACGACCAAGCGAAAGATTGTTAACCACCTGATGCTGCACCATGCCCTCTTTATCAATCAGGAACAACCCACGGAGTGCAATTCCTGCACCTTCGAGCAGCATATCATAATCGTCTGAAACTGTTTTGTTGATATCCGACAACAACGTGTAAGTAACACCTTCTATACCGCCCTGACTTCTTGGAGTGCGAAGCCATGCAAAGTGCGAGAATTTTGAATCTACTGAACAACCAAGAACCTCTACATTTTTGGCGCGGAACTCTTCCAGCTTCTCCTGAAAAGCATGGAGCTCCGTAGGGCAGACAAAGGTAAAGTCAAGCGGATAGAAAAAGAGGACAACATACTTCCCTCTGAAATCAGAAAGTTTACAGGAGTCAACAAACTGGCAACCGTTCACGACGGCTGGAACATCAAAATCCGGAGCCTTACGCCCAACAAGAACACTCATGGTATTTTCCTTTTTTAATTAAAGTTATGAGATAATGCAATAAATAGGACTAATTTTATCCATTATAAGACATTTTCATCACTTGCGCAAGAAAAAATTACACACGACAAGGGTGGAAATTGAGAGAGCTTATAACGACAAAAGCCTTCCCTGAAAACAGGAAAGGCTTTTGTGTACAAGAATCAAACAGACGCTCAGGCGCTCTGTTCGCTGCTTTTTTTATCCGAAGACTTGACTGGAGGTTCAAGCTCAGCAGTTGCGGCTTCAATCTCTTTTTTCTCATTAGGATGAGCTGCAAGGTAAGCTTCAATCTCTTCCTTGTTCTTGTCCTTGAAATATTCAAGAGCTGAAAGAATGATACGCTTGTTCTCTTTATCAAACTCAATGACGCGAAGAGGAAGCTCATCACCCATTTTGAAAGACGAGTTGATATCTTTCACTCCGCCCTGAAGCAAGTGAGATACCGGCACAAAACCATCAACATCGCCCGGCAGAATCACAATAACACCCTTTTCAATGAGCTGTGAAACCTCGCCAGGAGTCTCTGCACCTACGGCATACTTCTGCTCAAACTCATCCCATGGATCCGGATTGATCTGCTTGTGACCAAGTGCAATACGGCGGGCATGAACATCAAACTTCAGCACCTTGACTTCAAGTTCCTGATTCTTTTTGACCAGTTCGCTTGGATGGCGGATTTTCTTGGTCCACGACAGATCGGAGATGTGTACCAGACCATCAACACCAGGCTCAAGCTCAACAAAAACACCAAAATCGGTGATATTGCTGACTGTACCATTGTGCAATGAGTGCTCAATATATTTTTCAGAGAGCGCAATCCATGGATCTTCATTAACACGCTTCATGGAGAGAGATAGCTTGGTATGATCCTTGTCAATATTCAGGATCACACACTCAACCTCCTGACCAAGCGTGACAAACTGACCTGGATGCTTGATATGCTGTGTCCAGCTCATCTCGGAAATGTGAACAAGACCTTCGATGCCTTTTTCGATTTCAATAAATGCACCGTAATCGGTAATGGAGACAACGCGACCCGGAGCTTTTGAGCTGACAGGATACTTGATCTCGATATTTTCCCATGGGTGGGATTCGAGCTGCTTCATGCCAAGCGAAACTCTCTTGGTGTTTTCGTCGAAACCAACGACAACTACCTTGATCGGCTGGTCAAGATCAACAACCTCTGAAGGATGGTTGATTCTGCCCCAGGTGATATCAGTGATGTGTACAAGGCCGTCAAGACCGCCAAGATCGACAAAGATACCGAAGTCGGTGATGTTCTTGACTGTACCTTCGAGCACCATACCAACCTTGATGTTGGCAAGCATCTCTTCACGACGGGCGGCATAAGCCTCTTCGAGGATAACTTTATGACTGACAACAATATTTTGGGTAACCGGATTGATTTTGACAACCCTGAAGTCCATGGTCTGACCAACAAGAGCGTCGAAATCACGAACTGGTTTAACATCAATCTGCGAACCAGGAAGGAATGCCTCAACGCCAGAAAGCGATACGGTCATACCACCCTTAACACGATTGATAATTTTTCCATTGATGATGGTGTCGTTCTCGATTGAATCATAGATTCTATCCCAGATTCTCAGAACATCAGCTTTCTTCTTTGAGAGAATGAGCTGACCCATCTTGTCTTCAATGTTTTCAAGATAGACTTCAACATCGTCGCCTACCTGTACTTCATCTTCTGCCCGGAATTCAAGCAACGAGACAATACCCTCAGACTTGAAGCCGACATCGATGGTAACATCTTTGTTGGATATTGAGACAATGCGACCTTTGATTATTTCATCTTCAGTAATTTCATTGAGCGTGCTTGAATAAAGCTTCTCCATCACTGCAAGTTCGGCGGGCTCGTACTGCGCAAAAAATTTGAGTTTTTTTCTTGCTGGTCTCTCTTTGACCTTTTTTTCGGTCGCTTGTGTAAATGCTTCTGCCATTAAATTTTTTCCTTCCTCTCTTGTAGTTAGCCTGCCTGCCGCGAGAGATATCGGCCTGCGGTTTTGTGGTTAATAAAAAACATTAAAAAAGAACAATATGTAAAATCAATAATCTATTACACCCCGCTTATCAGCTGTGCAAGTGAGTAAACCTTCTCAACTTGCTGCTCAATGGTTAACTGCGACGTATCAATTTCATAAGCGTCGGGATGTTTCCTTAATGGAGCATGTTCGCGCTCTTCATCATCACGATCACGCTGCTTTATTTCCTTTTCAAGCTGCTCAATGTCTGGTAAGGCACTGCCTTTCGGAGACTTTGCAATCAGCTCGGCATATCGGCGTTTAGCCCTTTCGCGAGCATCAGCCACAAGAAAGATTTTAAGTTCAGCATCAGGAAAAACAACGGTTCCGATATCGCGACCATCCATAACAACCGAACCTTGCTGACCAAGTGCCTGCTGCATCTGCATCAGTTTATCACGCACTGGCTTGAGCGAACTGATAAAACTGACTTCACGACTGACACAATTATCTCTGATGGAAGCAGTTACATCCTGACCATCAAGAAAAACAGAGTCACCATCAAAATGAATAGAGAGATGCTGAAGCAACACAGAAATAGTTTGCGGTGAACGCCGTATATCATCAAGCGTCCCTGCAAGAAGAGCTTTAAGAGTGACTGACCGATACATGGCACCAGTATCGATATACGTATAAGCAAGGCGCTGCGCTACTCTCCGTGCTGTGGTGCTTTTTCCGGATGCCGCCGGTCCGTCAATGGCAATAATGATACGCTTAATCCTGATTTTCGGTGTTCTGAAATGAAGTGCAAATTCGTTCTTGATTTTATAAAAATTATTTGCTTTTTCCAAACATATTGGTTACATGTTAAAACCATTATTTTAATAAGCTATTCATGTAATAACCCCTTTATTTATGTCACTTCGCTGCGGCATTGTCGGCCTTCCAAACGTCGGAAAATCAACGCTTTTCAATGCCATTACGGCAAAACAGGCAGAAGCGGCCAACTATCCATTTTGTACTATAGAGCCAAACGTTGGCACCGTATTTGTTCCCGATGACCGTATGCAAAAGATTGCTGATGTGGTAAAAACACCTACATTGGTGCCCACGACCATTGAAATTGTTGATATTGCCGGATTAGTTAAAGGTGCAAGCAAGGGCGAGGGGCTTGGTAACCAGTTCCTTTCGCACATTCGCGAAGTGGATGCCATTGTGCACGTTGTGCGCTGTTTTGATGATGACAATATTATTCACGTTGCCGGGCATATTGACCCTGCTGATGATATTGCTACCATTGAGACTGAATTGATGCTTGCTGACCTCGACAGCATGGAGCGACGGATGGATCGGTTGAGGAAAAATGTCAGAAAAGAGAAGGAGCTGCAGCATCAGGTTGATGTGGCTGAGAAAATTATAAGTGCACTCAGTGATGGAACGCCGGTTCGCAAGATTCTCGAAACCCCGGAAGAGCGGGAAATTGCTCGCCAGTTTTTTCTGCTCTCATCGAAGCCAATTCTGTTTGCTGCCAATGTGGCGGAAAACGACCTCCCTGACGGCAATATGCACACACAGAAAGTTGCTGAAATCGCTGCCGAGCATGGTGCCAAAATGATTATTATCAGCGCAAAAACTGAGGCTGAAATTGCTGAGCTTCCCGAAGAGGAGCGTCCAGAATTTCTTGAGAGCCTTGGGTTGCACAGCTCAGGGCTTGACCGACTTATTACAAGTGCTTATGACCTGCTGGGGCTGCAAACGTACTTTACGGCTGGTGAAAAAGAGGTTCACGCCTGGACAATTCGCAAAGGTGCTGCTGCACCAGAAGCGGCTGGCGCAATTCACTCTGATTTTGAAAAAGGCTTTATTCGAGCTGAAGTTATGCACTATCGCGACCTGATTGAGCTTGGTTCAGAACAGAAGGTTAAAGTGGCCGGTAAACTTCGCTCAGAGGGAAAAGAGTACATTGTTAAAGATGGTGATGTGATTGTTTTCCGCTTTAATGTATGAACACCGAGAGCCCTATTGGTATTTTTGATTCCGGTATTGGCGGACTTACTGTTGTTAAAGCAATTCAGGCTGCGCTCCCTTTTGAGCGGCTGATCTATTTTGGCGATACAGCAAGAGTGCCTTATGGACCGAAGTCGCAGATTACCATTCGCAAGTATGCGGCTGATGATACCGCTATTCTAATGCGCCATCAGCCAAAAATGATTATAGTTGCCTGCAATACCGTTTCTGCCCTCGCTCTGGATGTGGTGGAAAAATCGTGCGGCAATATTCCTGTGATTGGCGTGCTAAAATCTGGCGCGAGCCTTGCTGTTCAAATGACCAAAAACAACCATATCGGCGTTATTGGCACACAGGCAACGGTATGCTCTAACGCTTACGCTTATGCCATCAATACACTTAATCCCGATATTGCAGTAGTTTCCCAAGCGTGCCCACTTTTTGTACCATTGGCAGAAGAGGGTTTTATCAATCATCCTGCCACAAAACTTATTGCCGAGCACTATCTTGCCGACTTCCGCAAAGCGAATATTGACACCCTTGTTTTAGGTTGTACGCATTATCCGATTCTTCGTCAAGTCATTGGTGAAACAATTGGCAGTGATATTCGGATTATTGATTCGGCAGAAGCTGTAGCACTGAGAACCAGCGAGCTGTTATCGGAATCGGGTATGCTCAATCGTTCTCATACAACATCAGTTCCGCATCTTCTGGTCAGCGATCTCCCGCAGAAATTCAGTAAACTCTACCAGCTTTTCATGGGCTCTGAACAGCCTGATGTTGATTTGGTTGAAGTGTAACAGGAGGAAAACGATGAGTATAGAACTATCACATAGTGCTGATTACCAGCATCTCCTTGTACGTATTTCCGAAGTTTATACGTCGGGGCAGTGCAAAGCCGTTCAAGCAGTTAACTCCGTTATCACTGAAACCTACTGGCACATTGGTTACTACATTGTAGAGTTTGAGCAAGGCGGAAACAGACGCGCAGAGTATGGCAAAGCCTTACTTGAAAGCTTATCTCGTGATTTGACGTTGCGTCATGGTAAAGGATTTAGCCGCAGCAATATTTCTCGTTTCAGGCAGTTTTATCTTGCCTATCCAAAATGTGCGAAGGCTTCGCACATTTTGAGCTGGTCGCATTGGGTTGAGTTGTTAAAACTTGATGACCTTCTCGAACGTAGTTTTTATGAACAACAAGCCATTCGCGAAAAATGGTCAGTTCCTGAACTTCAGCGCCAGAAAAAATCATCGCTCTTTTTGCGTTTAGCCGCAGGAAAAGATAAGGCGGCTATTCTACAACTTGCAGCACAAGGGCAAATTATAGCCCAACCTTCCGATATTGTTCGCGATCCTTTTGTTTTTGAGTTTCTAAAAATACCAGAATCGTGTACTGTTTCTGAAAACGATCTTGAAACACGTTTATGCGATCAACTGCAACCTTTTTTATTAGAACTTGGCAAAGGCTTTACCTTTGTTGGACGACAATATCGTCTTCCCATCAATAATAGCAATTATCGGGTTGACTTGGTTTTCTATCACCGCATTTTACGTTGCTTTGTTTTGATTGATTTAAAAATCAATGAAGTTGAGCATCACGATATTGGACAAATGAATCTTTATCTTGGCTACTTCGCTGCCGAAGAAAATACCGAAGGTGATAATCCTCCCATTGGTATTATTCTTACTCGTCAAAAAGATGAGTTGCTTGTAGAGTATGCTACCTATCAAATGAATAGTCAACTCTTTGTGCAAAAATATCAGCTTTACTTACCTGACAGAGAAGAGCTGCGGCGAGAATTAGAGCGAACATTGCGTGAAATTGAAGCAGAAAATAATGGAATTAAAGATGACATGGCACTTTGTTCCACAATGACAAAAAAGCAACAGTAATAACAACAGCATGAAAGTACATCTCGATAGAATGTCATCAGGGTTCTGCATTGGAGTGCAGTGCACCATTAATGTTGCGGAAGAAAAGCTTCAGGAGTTGGGCGGCTTATATTCGTTTGGCGATGTTGTTCATAACGAAGTTGAGGTGCATCGACTTGAAGCCATGGGTCTTGTAACAGTGGATGACAATGGATTCAAACAGTTACAGAATACGCATGTTCTGATTCGTGCGCATGGTGAGCCTCCCGAAACCTACCGTATTGCCCATGAAAATAATGTAACGGTTACCGACACCACTTGCCCCGTTGTTGCCCGCTTGCAACGCACCACTAGATTGCTGTTTGAGTTAGGGTATCGGATTATCATTTACGGCAAACGAGTACATCCTGAAGTGATTGGCATTAATGGTCAGTGCAAGAACAGCGCCATTATCATTAAACATCCTGACCTTAGCGATGCTGCTGAGCTTGAGGGCTTTGATCCTGCCCAAAAAACGGCGCTCATTTCACAGACAACCATGGATGTGCCGGGTTTTTATGAGCTGAAAGCAAATCTGGAAACTTATGTTGCGCAGGCGCTTGGTACTGAAACTGCCCGATGGATGGCAATTCGCGATATTGATATCACCGCTGCCATGACCAGCGTTCGCCCTATGCCGAACTATGTTTTTAAAGACACCATTTGCCGACAGGTATCAAGCCGTAACCAGAAGCTGCACGACTTTGCCCTTGCTAACGATGTTATTATTTTTGTGGCAGGAAAAAAGAGCTCGAACGGGCAGGTGCTTTACCATATTTGTAAGGCTGCAAATCCCCGCAGTTTTTTTATCGAAGATATTGAAGACCTTGATGAAGATTGGCTGAATGGCAGCGACGGGAAATCCATTGAGAATGTTGGCGTTTGTGGTGCCACCTCCACGCCGATGTGGCATCTTGAAAAAGTCGCCCTTTATCTTGAACAGCATTTTGCTCTTCCAGACTCTTCACAATCCAGCGAATCGTAACGTTTTTTTGTTATGCCAATGAATTCCATTTTACTGACCATTAACCAGCAGGATGTAACGGCTGCCCCAGGAACCTCAATTCTTGAAGCTGCAACTGCTGCCGGTATTGTTATTCCAACACTCTGTTTCAATAAATCGCTTGAAGAGACTGGAGCGTGCTGGATGTGCATTGTTGAGATTAAGGGAAAAAACCGTTTTGTACCCGCCTGTGAAACGCCAGTATCGGAGGGGATGGTTATCGAAACCGAGAATGACACACTCTCCTTAATGCGTCGCCAGAGCCTTGAGCGAATAATTCAGGAGCATAGCGGTGACTGCCTTGGACCATGCGAAATTACCTGTCCGACCGGGTGCGATATTCCCGATTTTGTTGCTGCAATTGCCAGCCATGACGATGCTCGTGCAATAGAAATTATCAAGCAGACTATTCCGCTTGCCGGTATTCTTGGGAGAATTTGCCCCGCGCCTTGCGAAGATGAATGCAGACGGCATGGCGTTGATCAACCAGTCTCAATCTGCGCACTCAAGCGTTATGCTGCTGATAAAGATGCTGAACAAGCAGATCGCTATACTCCAGAATGTGCTCCGAAAACAGGTAAAAAAGTGGCGATTGTTGGCTCAGGACCAGCCGGACTTACGGCAGCGTGGTTTCTGCTTCGCAATGGGCATGAGGTAACGATTTTTGAAGCAAGTGCGCAGGCGGGTGGAATGATGCGTTACGGAATCCCCCGCTTCAGACTTCCAGAATCCGTGATTGAGAGCGACATTGCAACACTGGTTGCTATGGGCTTGACGTTCCAATATAATACTACGTTTGGTAACGATGTCACGCTCGAATCGGTGAAACGTGACTATGATGCTCTCTTTATTGCTGCTGGAGCACAAAAGGCCGCAACGATGAATATTGAGGGTGAACATGAAACGAACGTGGTGAGTGGCATTGAGTTTTTGCGTAAAGCGGCATCGGGTGAGCAGTCTTATATAGGCAATCGGGTGATTGTGACTGGTGGCGGCAACACTGCAATTGATGCCGCACGCACTGCCATTCGGCTGGGCGCTTCAAACGTTACAATTCTCTATCGTCGTTCGCGTGGAGAGATGCCTGCAAATGTTCTGGAAATTCATGAAGCGTTAGCTGAAGGCATTACCCTTATTGAGTGGGCAGCACCCGTTGCCATTCAACGAGTCAACAACGCGCTCAACATTACAGCTATCACCATGCAGCCGGGTGAGCTTGATGCCTCTGGACGAAGGAAACCAGTTCCGGTTGCAGGCTCTGAGTTCACCATAACGGTCGACACCATTATCTCGGCAATCGGGCAACAGATTGACAGCACGGTCGCTCATGCTGCGGGCGTTGCTACTGGCAACTATGGCGAGCTGGTTGTGGATCCTGATACGCTGCAATCGGGCACCACGCCGTGGCTTTTTGCGGGTGGCGACTGCGTCACCGGTACCGATACGGCAATTCGTGCCGTGGAGCAGGGAAAACGGGCAGCGCATTCCATCAATCTTTTCTTGAATGGCAACAATGTTGTTGCTGCAAAAGCTCTCTTTAACTCCTCTTATGGTGCAAGAGATGAAGCGCCGCAAGCATTTTATCAGCGGAAACAAGCTGCGCCACGCGTTGCCATACCTGAGCTGCCACCTGCCGAACGAATCACAAGCTTTAGTGAAGTGGTAACCGGTTATACTGAAGAGCTGGCGCGTGCGGAAGCAGAACGCTGCCTGCAATGTAAATGCAATGCCATTAACGATTGCCGCCTGCGAGAGCTTGCTTCCCGTTACTTATCCGCTTCCGTATCGCAAAAGCATGATCATCCCGGCTTTTACATGGCTGAAAATGCTGACATCAGCATGGAACGAGAAAAGTGTGTTGATTGTGGGATTTGTGTGCGCATGATTGAAGAACATCATGGGAACGTTGATCTTCAAGTGATGACCGTAAGTTGCCCGACGGGAGCGCTCACGGTACCTGTATAATCACCGTTCAAGAAGGAACTGTTCCAATGGCCTTTCTTACTGACATCTCATTTTGGATAACTGTTGTGGTGGCGATAACCCTCGCCACCATCCCCTCTTTTATCAAGCCCATGCGTTTGGCTGTTTTACTACCAATTATAGTGCTTTGGGTTGCTACAATCGTTTGGCTTGCTCTCTCGGTAAGTGTTGTTGCGGCGCTTATCGGTGCTGGCATGTCATTACTATGGGGAGCGCTGTTTTTTCTTGCTATTATTCTCTTAACGGGTGTTAAGCAAATGGCGAAAAAGAGATATGGGTAAGGGACTTTGCTTTTGAATTGCTCTATCTTCAGGATAGAGGATAGGTGTGTTTATGCGGATCCGTATAAGACTTCTGCATAAGTTGAGCGATCGATGGTAACGAACTAATGTCATTGATTTTATAGACTATTTCAATACATTTTTGCAGGTGTTTTATGTGGGTTATAAATCAAAAATCCGCGAATTAGGCGGATCCGTTTAATTATTGTTATGCCTAAAGGAGAGAAACATGCCTTTACCAAAAACCCTACAAGGTAATACTTGGACAAGAGTCACTGCACGAGCTGCATTGCCACTACTTATCTGGTGCGCAAAGAACGGCAGAACGATCACTTATGGGAAATTGGATCAGGAAATTGTGAATAGAGGGCTTGGACACCATGTCATGGCTGTTCTGTACGGATACCCAGCAGGTGCCATCGGTAGTGCGTTAATTGAGATAGAAGAAGAATGGTGCGAGGCTATTCCACCTCTCAATGCGCTGGTGGTTAATGCTCAGAATGGACTTCCGGGCAGTGGCATCAATTATTATCTGCAGCGATACTACGAGCCAGAAAAGAACGTTGACAAAATGACCGAGGATGAAAAACGAGCGGTCATCGAAGAAATTCACCAAGATATATTCGCTTATCAACGCTGGGATGATGTTCTGAAAAAGTGCGGTATTCGCCCTGTCCGTACTGGTATAAACGATGAAGATGATGCACCTGACGAGATAAAACGGCCTGGCAGAGGTGGGTGGTCATCTGAGGGTGAGAGCAAAGAACATAAAGCATTAAAGCAGTTTGTAGCGGACAACCCTGCCGTCGTGGGCCTTTCAACAAGCACAGAGAAAGGTCAAATGGAGTATTTGTTTGCATCAGGGGACAAAGCAGATATTGTTTTTGCAACCAAGAATGGTTTTCTTGGCGTTGAAGTCAAGTCAGTTATTTCAAATGAGGCCGATTTAAATCGTGGTATATTTCAGGCAATAAAATATCAGGCACTACTTCGATCAGAACAAAAGGCAGTACTGTCTCCACCTACAGCACGTGCGGTATTAGTTACCGAGCGAAAACTGCCAATATCGCTACAAAATCTTGCCGACATTCTTGGTGTTTCTGTGTATGTCGTTTCAGTTAATAACTAATGCATAACATGGCGCTCAACACGGACGGTCAAAACGCTGCGTGTTTTGACCACCGGTTAGCTCTACGTTATGCCATCTTGGGAGTAGACAGTGACAGATTTAAATTTTTTGCAGTATTACGATTTGGAAGGCTACCTTTTTAGGGATGTCTCAACCCGCTACGCACAAGAAAAGACGCTTTCGGCATTTGACTTCTTCTGCATCGTCATATGGAAGGCCAATCGGGCCAAGTCTAAAGTGGCTGACCGCCTCCTGTCCCATGGCAATGGCCAAACCAATTTGGAATCTGCTGTCCGCAACCTGCTAAGTGCAATATCCAAGGCTGAAGACCAGAAAGCACGACTATCAGTCCTGATAGAAACTTGGGGTTTTCGTTTGCCAATGGCTTCTGCAATCCTATCCGTCCTCTATCCAAAAGACTTCACTGTCTATGATATTCGTGTTTGTGATGTTCTTGGAAATTTCAAGGATGCCCAATACAAGACCAACTTCACCACACTCTGGGAACGATATTCGGCTTATGTCAACGCGGTGAGAACTGCCGTACCTGATCATTCAAGCCTTCGAGACAAAGATCGCTTTCTTTGGGGCAAGTCTTTTCGCACTCAATTGCAAAAAGACATTCAATCGTCCTTTATACGTTAGAATAGCGATGCCGAGTTCGAGGCATAACATTCCAATCCACCAGACCTCCGGCAAGTTGCGCTTGGTACAAGCATGGAATAAAGAACCCCGCCGCAAGCAGCGGGGTATTTTGAATAGAATTCTATCATACGTTACGCCTCAAGAGGCGGCGAATATGACCCATAGAGATTGAATTACATCGTGATGAATTGATGGCTGACTGGGAGTTAGCGATTAATGGAGAAGAACCATATAAAATTACACCACTGTGAGGTCTTGTATGTATTGGGATGCAAAAGTCGTCAAACCGTTATCTGATTATCGCATTTATGTTGAAATTGAAGATGATCGTCAGGGTGTCTTTGATATGAAGCCTTACCTTGATCGCTGTGTCTTCCGAGAACTTAAGAATGAGCATTATTTCAATGAGGTAGGTATTCTTTTTGGCGCTGTTTCCTGGCCGCACGATCAAGATATTGAACCAGAAACTCTCATTGAAGATATGGTGCCGGTTGAAACCATGCCTAATCCTTGTTGAGACTGATCACGGGAAATAACAAGCATAAAACTTTAACTGAGGTTGCGGGTAGTTTCTGTAACAATAGGGAAAACTAAAATATTAACTATTTTTGCAATGCCAGTGACTTGTTACGCGGATAGCCGAATTTCTTACGTAAGGATAATGTAAAATGAATATTGCGAAATCATATATCACCGACGAGTCAGGAAAGATAAAAAGTGTCATTCTTGATTATCAGATATATCAGAAAATTGAGGAACTTCTTCTTGATGATGGATTGCTGAAAGCTATGGAAGAAGTTCAGAATGAAGAAACTGTGGAATACGAGGATGTAAGAGAACTGATTAAGCAATTATGAAAATTAGCCTCAGAAAAACATTTTTAAAAGATATTCAGAAAGTCAGTGAACCACAAAAGAGTCAGGTAAAACTTTTTCTTGAAGAACTTCATACCAGTCATTCGATTTCCGAAAGTTCTCATAACATTATGAAGTTAAAAGGAGAAAAGAAAAAGGGTGACTTTTTCAGAATCCGCTTCGGAGAATACAGATTGGG
>DYND01000015.1:26610-33871 GCA_020721255.1 Chlorobium chlorochromatii | reverse complement strand
ATCGTCATCAAGCATTTTATATTTCGGTGCTTCAACCCTCTCCTTTCGTTTTGGGTTGTAGTAGTAGAAAATGATTCCGCCTGAAATCATGGCGAGAAGCATGGTGAACAGCACATAGGCTAAGCCGGAAGAGGTCATTTTTTTGCCTCCATGTTCTTGACATCGCGCCCAAGTTTTTGCAAGTATGCAATCAGTGCGTCCATCTCGGTCAACTCTTTGCGCAGCTCCGGCGGTGTTACTTGGTCACGACTCTCTTTTGATGAGTAGTTCTCGTCCGTAACGGTTGCACGATATTCCGAAATCTGTTGCTGAACATCGCTTTCGGAGTAACCATAGCCAAGCGTGGATGTCTTTTTGAATGAAATGCTTGTATCCAACGGATTTTTCGCAAGCCAAGCGTAGGGCGGCATATTTGATTTTTCAAACATGCTTTGCGGGCTTGCTGTATGCTTGTAATGCCATGAATCAGGATATTTTCCACCCACTCTGTTCAAATCCGGTCCCGTGCGGCGTGAGCCCCAGAGGAAAGGTCTATCGTAAGCGAACTCTTCCGGTTTAGAGTATTCTCCATAGCGTAATACTTCCGTTCTCAATGGTCGTACTGTCTGTGTGTGGCAGTTATTGCAACCTTCACGCATGTAAATATCCCGTCCTTCCTGCTCAATAGCCGTATAAGGCTTGATGTATGGACTGATTGGTTGTGTTGACGGCATAAAAAGAGGTATAAAAACAGTCACTGTTGTGCCAAGTAACACAACCGCTGCAGCAAGCAGTGCAAAGACAGTTGGTTTTGAGGTAATTCCCATAATGCAGCTCCTGATTGTTAGTTAACGCTTATGATCCGGCTTTTTCCGGCTGCTGCCGTACCGTCATGATGAGGTTCCATACAAAAACAAGAATGCCGGCGAAGTACACTAATCCCGCAACAAATCGTAATTGATAATATGGGTAGAGTGACGTAACGGTGTCAAGAAAATTGTACATGAGCGATCCATCAGGGTTGGTGGCTTTCCACATGGCACCTTGCTGAATACCCGCAACCCACATGGTGATTGTCCATGTAAACTGACCAATAAGAATCAACCAGAAATGGAGATTAGCCAGCTTTATGCTGTGCAGCTCCGTATTGTTAATGCGCGGAATCATGTAATAAAAAGATGCCGAGATCACCATTGTTACCCATCCCATTGTCCCCATGTGCACATGCCCGACAACCCAGTCGGTATAGTGGAAAAACGCATTGAGTGTCCGTAACCCCTGTAATGGTCCTTGCAGTGTCTGGAGCCCATAAAAAGTAATGCCTGCAATAAAAAACTTTGCCAGATAATTGGTACGAATCTGATCCCAGTTCCCCTGAAGGGTGTAATAACCATTAACCACAGAACCCCATGATGGTGCAATCAAAAAGATGCTGAACGCCATGGCAACAGTTTGAATCCACTCCGGCAGGGGAGTGAGCATCAGGTGATGTGCGCCAGTCCAGAGATAGGCAAAGTTCAGTGCCCAGAATGAGATAATGGAGAGCCGATGGCTGTAAATAGGTAAACCTGTTGATTTTGGCAGGTAGTAATAAAACATTGCAAGTATGGGAAAAGTGAAAATAAATCCCACAATATTATGTCCATACCACCATTCAACATTTGCATCGTTTGCGCCTGAGTAAATCGTGTATGATTTAAAAAGCGAAACAGGAACTTCAAGATTGTTGACAATGTAGAGAATTGCAATTGCTACGGTCATACCAATAATGTACCAGAGCGAAATATACATCTGTTTTTCATTCCGCTTGATCAGCGTTCCAAAAACGTTGATGGCAAACATTACCCAGAAAATAACAACCACAATATCAAGAGGCCACTCCAGCTCGCCATATTCGCGTGTGGTGTTCATGCCGGCAAAAAGCGAAAGAGCTCCAAGTGCTATAGCTGCATTAAAAATATAGAGATGTGCTTGTGCAAGACGTGGAAAGAGTAGAGGCGTTCGGGTAAGGTGTTGCAGCATGTAGTAGGATGTAGCGAAAATACCAGCCAGCCCGAACCCAAGTCCGAGTCCATTGGTATGAACAACACGAAGTCGCCCGAAGCTGAGCCATGGCGTTATGTTAAGTGCGGGATTGAACATTTCAACCGCCATCCATAACCCGATAATCAGTCCGATAACAAGCCAGAATAACGCTGAAAAGGCAAACCCGCGTACTACCCTGTAGTTGTACCCTGCGTCGCTCATAAATTTCTCCAGATGGTTTTATAATTACCAAAGGTAAGTTAAGGAGAAATATGCGATGTTGTTAATAAAATCTCTGTTGTTTGAACAGTAATAAGAAAGGCAACCACGGAACATGCCGTAATTGCCTTTGGAGTCGGGGTGGCGGGATTCGAACCCACGACCTCTGCGTCCCGAACGCAGCACTCTACCAACTGAGCCACACCCCGCTTTTTTTTCAGTGTCTTTTGTGCCCTTGGGCAGACTCGAACTGCCGACCTTTAGTTTCGGAAACTACTACTCTATCCACTGAGCTACAAGGGCATTAGGGAGCCTAAAATAATAATTTCAGGCTCTTTCTTCAATTTTTTCTTGACTGGTTGATAATGCCTTCCGCTGCAAGATTAGCACTCATAACGGCACCACCCATTGAGTCATAGTACAACTGTTGCGAAAAACCGCCGGCAAGAAAAAGGTTGCGAACCGGTGTTTTTTGCGTTGGACGATAATGTTCCATTCCAGGCAGTGGTGCGTAAACGGAATGCGGAATCTTTACCAGTGTTGATTTCAGGATGTTAGCACCTTTGGATGTTTCGGGATAGCAACTTCTGACGCTCTGATCCACACGTTTGATAATCTCATCTTTCGAGAGTGCCATCAAATTTTTTGCCGGAGCCACACAGAACTCAAAGCGGGTTTTACCACTGAAAGACTCTCCACGAAGCGAGCGATAATCAGGCGTTGTACGGGCAAGATTGGCATAAACCGGAATAACTCCATCGGGAGAAAAGAGGACGTTATCTGCCGGCGTAATCTCTTTGTCGTACCATATCTGAACAGAAATAACCGGTACAGCTTCAAGCTTTTCCAATTTGCTGAAAAACTGATCGTGCTGTTTCAGATTGTCGGGGAGCACTTTATTCAGGTTGTGAATCGGCAGCGCACAGAGATAGTAATCGGCAGTTAAAATCTCGCCATTACGGAGCTGCACTCCTTTAATCTCCTGCCCATCAAAGAGCAACTCATCAACGGCAACTTTTGTTTTGAATTCTGCGCCTCGAGATGACGAATAATCGAGCAACGGCTGGTGCAGATACTCCTGTGGAGCACCTTTCAAAAAACCCATGCGCGAAGCATCAGGAATGCGGTAAAAGGTCTCCGTGACATCGAGAATAATCTTGGCAGAAATTTCCTCAGGCGGAATAAACTTGAGGGCGAGCGACATTGGTCGGAACATCTTATCCATCAGGCGCTGACCAAACTTTTTTTCAGCCGCCCATTCCGCAAAGGTAAGATGATCTTGCGTTGGCGGATAATTATCACGCTTCAACGCTAAAGGAATGAGCGACTTGGCAAATGCAGCCATTTCACCAAAGGTGAAGTATCCGTTTTTGACGATAGCAGGCAACAGATGCAATGGACTGGGTAAATCCCATGTGTTAAAGGTAAAGTGCCCACCACCGGCAAGGGTATAGGTTAACTGATGATCTTTCCATAATACTGCATGGTCGGTCTTGACCTCCTTCATAAGGTCGTAAAGTACGCTGTACGCACCAAAAAAACAGTGCGTCCCCGACTCAATCCAGTCACCATCATCATCTTTCCATGAAGACACTTTACCCCCGAATATCTCTCTTTTTTCAAGTACTTTAACTTGAAAACCTTTATCGGTCAGCCGCTTTGCGGCGGTTAAACCGGCAAGTCCACCACCAAAAATCAAGACTGTTTTTTTCTCTGAACTCATTACTGCGAAATAATTAAAACGAAATTTGCATAAGACGTCTCTATACGGTCGTTCTACCCTCCATCGCTCGCGACAGGGTTGCTTCATCTATAAATTCAAGCTCAGCCCCTACAGGAATACCGCGGGCTATTTTGGTTATGGTCAAACCAAGTGGTTTTATAAGTTTTGTGAGGTACAACGCCGTTGTTTCCCCCTCAATAGTAGGGTTCAGGGCAAGAACTATCTCCTTAACGTTATTATCTTCTGAATTTGCAAGACGTGTGAGCAACTCACGAACTTTAAGGTCATCAGGACCTACGCCGTCAAGCGGTGAAATAACACCATGCAGAACATGGTAAAGCCCTTTGTAATAACCGGTTTTTTCAAAAGCCAGCATATCAACCGGCGATTCCACGACGCAGATAATCGATCGATCGCGCGATTTACTCGTGCAGATAGTACAGGGATCGACACCAATGTCTGTTATGTTCTGGCAGATGGAGCAGTGGATAACTTTATCTTTTACCTCAAGCAATGCCTTGGCAAGCATTTCAACTTCTGTGCGTGGCTCATGCAGAATGTACATCGACAGGCGTTGGGCGGTTTTACGCCCAACACCAGGAAGTTTGGCAAATTCATCAATAAGGGCATCAAGAGCCGCTGAGGTATAACGCATGAATACCTTATTGACCTGAGTTCAGATTTTTAAGGATCTCGGCGGGATTAACCATTCCTCCGGTCACTTTGGCAATCTCATCCTGTGCAATTCGTGCAGATTCGTCGAGTGCATTGTTCACTGCAGCAAGTACAAGATCTTGTACCATTTCAAGGTCATCCATAATATCAGGATCGATGGTCAGGCTGAGCAGCTTCTGTTTACCACTGACGCTTGCTTTCACCATTCCTCCCCCTGATTCACCATAGGCCACAATGCGTTCAAGCTGCTTCTGCACATCCTGCATCTTTGAACTTGCTTGCTGAACCTGTTTCATCAGGTCACTTAAGTTCGGCATTCCCATCAATTTGTCTCCTGTTTATAAATAAGATAAATGGTGCTGCTGTAGCAAAACCACGAACATGCTCAACACTTTCTACGGAGAGCAAGATAAATTTTTTCAAGAATATCTGCTGTTGTAAGTTTATATTTTTCAAGCAGATCATCAGCTTTTCCTGACTCACCGAACTGATCTTCAACACCCACCATTTCAATTGGTACGGGAATATTTTGTGCACAGACATGGGCAACGGCATCACCCAGTCCATTATTGATCTGGTGCTCTTCAGCCGTCACGATAGCGCCTGTATCGTTTGCGGCACAAACAATGGCAAGCGTATCGATTGGCTTGATCGTGTGCATGTTGATAACACGAACACTGACACCCTCTTTTTCAAGAATTTGAGCGGCTTCAAGCGCTTTCCATACCATAATGCCGCAGGCGATCACGGTTACATCTTTACCAGCGCGCAGCTCAATCGACTTCCCAATTTCAAAGCCATCATCATCTCGTGAAAAATCAGGAATATTCGGTCTGCCGAAGCGGAGATAGACAGGACCTTCGTGCTTTATGACGGCTTTGGTGGCACGAATGGTTTCGCTGTAATCACAGGGGACGACAACGGTCATTCTCGGTAAGCCCCGCATCAGCCCGATATCCTCAAGAATCTGGTGCGTGGCTCCATCTTCACCCAGCGTCAAACCAGCGTGCGAAGCGCAAATTTTAACATTCAGATTAGAATAACAAACAGATTGGCGAATTTGATCGTACACTCGTCCGGTAGCAAAAACAGCAAAACTTGTAGCCACAGGAATTTTGCCCATTGTCGCAAACCCGGCAGCCATTGAAATCATGTTTGCTTCAGCAATACCAGCCTGAATAAAGCGGTCAGGAAAAGTATCGCGAAAAAGATTCATGTTGAGTGAACCTGTAAGGTCTGCGCAAAGCGCAACAACTGAACTATTCTCCTTGCCCATTTCAAGCAAAGCTTCACCAAAGCCGGTACGGGTAGCCTTGTTTCCTCGCGAAACGTATCGCGCAGCCACATCTCCAAGGTTATTTTCTTCCATTACTTATTCAGAATAACTTAAATTAGAAAAAGCAGTTCCGCCCGGCTGCGTTTGCGATTAAATCCCCGGACCCCTATGATAAACGTTGAATATAAGCATACTGAAATCGCGGTGAAAAAAAAATTAGGTCAAAACTTTTTGATTGACCGCAATATTACCCGAAAAATTGTAACTCTTTCATGCGCAAAGGCTGAAGAGAACGTTTTGGAGATTGGTCCTGGCTTTGGTGCGTTAACGCGAGAGCTTGTCGTTTGCTGCCCGCATCTCACCGTTGTAGAAAAAGATACGAAGCTTGCAGCGTTTATACGAACCGAATATCCAGGCGTTTCGGTGATAGAGGGTGACTTTCTCCAGACCGATCTTGAAGCGCTTGCTGCAGCAAAACCGCTGCGAATACTTGGCAACATCCCCTACTCAATCACATCGCCAATTCTTTTCAAACTGCTCGATCATCGCCGCTCTTTTCTTTCCGCCACTTTAATGATGCAGCATGAGGTTGCTCAAAGGCTCGTGGCACAACCATCCACCAAAGAGTATGGTATTCTCGCCGTGCAGATGCAGGCGTTTTTTGAGGTTGAGTATCTCTTCAAAGTTGGCAGAAAAGTGTTTCGCCCACAACCCAAAGTGGATAGTGCTGTTATTCGCATGACGCCGAAAAGCGCCGACCCGCTTGCCGAAGCCGATGGTTTTCGCCGATTCGTCCGCATTGCCTTTCATCAACGCCGTAAAACGTTATCAAATAATCTGAAAGAACTCTACGATATTTCACTGGTTGCGAGCGACACGCTGCAACGCCGAGCTGAAGCGCTCACCATCGCCGAGCTGATACAGTTATTTGGGATGGTCAAGGCGACGAGCTGACACCCATCGCTAACCGCCGGTCGCCCCTTCAGGGCTCAAAAGAGTGCCACACGAACAACGATCTTCAAGCCCTGAAGGGGCGACCATCTCCCAGCATAGGGTGTAAGCCCTATGCTGATGGTGTTGGTGGAGATGGTGGCGACAATGATGTCGTATGTCTCACTCCCGTCCCCGCTCGCGATATCGCTCCCTTCAAAGGCGATGGGCTGACACCCATCGCTAACCGCCGTTCGCCCCTTCAGAGCTCAAAAGAGCACCACACGAACAACGATCTTCAAGCCCTGAAGGGGCGACCATCTACCAGCATAGGGTGTAAGCCCTATGTTGGGGGTGCCGATGCCGACGATGGTCAAGGCGATGGGCTGACACCCATCGCTAACCGCCGGTCGCCCCTTCAGGGCTCAAAAGAG